>NZ_BSVC01000001.1:0-600000 GCF_030269905.1 Pelosinus sp. IPA-1
CCATCAATGCCCACCACCTAATCCTTTATGTCTTTTCAAATCAACACCAAAAAATTGAAATATGCCATAGAACAGAATAAGAACACCTGATACCGGTATTGCGAGAGTTCTGTAGGCTATAGGCAAATCACCCATGGTAGGAATCGTTTGACCAAAGTCGTTTAACATAAGCTTTGATCCATAAACAATCAATATTAGTGCAAAAATAATTTCAGTAATCGAAATGATCTTTTCAATATAAACATCTGTTTTTTTGCTAAATGTGATGGAAGTAAAAGCAAGGTGTATTCTTTCCCGGAAGCCCATCGCAATGCCCAAAAATGAAAACCATATAAGTAAAAATATTGTGACATCTAGAGACCAAGTTGGTGTATAGCTGAACAATTTTCTCGCAAATACTTGAAAACATACAATTACGATCATTGTTAGCAACAATATCTTTGATAATTCTTCAAAAGCCTTATCGATAGATACAAGTAAATTTGATATCCACTTTACTCCGTTATTTTGAATTTGCGCGGGTTCTTTTAAATCTGCCAAAATATCATCTCCTCATATATAATTTAATACCAATTGTTACTACTTCACATGGTTTTACCGGCAGAAAGAGCAACAGCTGCAAGAATCTTTGAATCAGGTGATTTAAAAAGTTGCTGTAAGACCAAGAGTTTCGCTAATTCCATCACTTCCTTTCAAACTGCAGCCAGTTGCGGAACTTAATTAACTTAATTTAGTTAGTTTATATAATTATGATAATTTGCTATTTGTTTGAAAATTCCTGCTAAATTCTTTATTCCGAATTTTTTATTTTAAAAAGAATGACAGCGGGGACGATCCCTTTTGTCACATTAGTTTCTCTTATAAAAAATTGTCAAACAAGGGACAAGGGAATCTCACTGTCAGGTTTCATTCATTTATCACTGGTTGTGAGGAAATCCTCTCGCAACGGTGTGAAAGCATCTACCAGAATTGAATCGTCTTCCAAGGCCACAACGCCATGCCAGACATTCTTGGCAGCATAGTAACAATCACCCTGTTTGGCAACTTTTGTTTCGTTACCTACAGTAATTTCAAAACTTCCTTTAGTAACATAACCAATTTGCTCATGGTCGTCATGCTTATGCAAAACACCAATTCCACCTTTATCGAAATAAAATTCTACCATCATAATTTTATCCCCGGCGACGAGGACCTTTTGTGATGTTTTGTCACCTGTTTTTTTAATTTGCACGTCTTTGTTGATTATAATCAAGAAAAAGCCTCCTTTTATTGTAGGAATCTAAGCTCTATTTCAGCATCCCCCAGTTCCTACTATCAATTATACTTTCAGTTTAATATAAATTTCACCCTTTGTCTTGATTGAATATTGTGACAAAATGTTGTTATATTGCGATTTGGGATTGATCAATTTATCTGCCATCATACCACCCCAGTTCAGAACCGCTGGGATAAATTTCACCCCACCCGGGCGTGGAATTCATCTACGTTTCAAAGGAGAAGGTTCGGCTATCATTGATCAAGCCATCTATCCCTTCAAGCCAGGTTCATTAATGGATTTTCAGACCTTCCAGCTTCACAAGGTGAAAGCGAAAATACCTGAAACAGGCTCTTATATCATTTGTAATAGCGAAAGAACTCCTGCCCAATTTCTGTTGAAATTAGGCAGGAGTTCTTTGTGTTTACAGGAGATATTACACCTTCCCCTTGCTTCCTAATTATTATTTGGGGTTTTAATAAACGTAGATATAATAAAATAGGAAAAATGCAGGAAAAGGATATATTATGTAGAAATATATGGAATATAATGTTCTTATATATGAAGGAGATTCATATATAAGAACATTATATTCCTACATGTGCCGATATGCACTGGAGGGTGAGAGGAAGAATGACTTCTAGTTCTCGTGGACAGGCTTGGTGGGGACAGGGAGGCGATGGGAAAAGAGGGAACCTAGTACTTACATTTATTGTACAGCAAAGTACAAAATAATATTCAGTTGGAGGTAAAACATGAAAAAACGGATTATTATGATACTTTTAATTGTTAGCTGTCTACCTTTAGTATTATCTTCATTTTATTACTACAACCTAATCTACGATCAAACGATACAAGAATATAATGAAAAAAATATGGAAATATTATCTGCGGTGCGCAATGATGTTAGCCATTATCTTGATATGCACTTTGTGGTGCTAAAAGTACTTGCTCAGAATCCTAGCATTATTAGTTTGGATCCGAATGGAAAATCATATTTAGTAGATGCTAGAAAGCTCTATCCAAAGTTGGAGTTAGTTGTAGATGATAAAGTGGGGAACCAACGTTTTCGTGATGATAACCAAAAGCTTGGGAATGCAGCACATCGGCAGTTTTTCCAAGATTCAATAAATGGTAAAGAAGTGGTATCTGATGTCATCATTAGTATGTCAGATGGAAAACCAATCGTGGTATTAGCCGTGCCACTTAAAAACCAAGAAACGATTACGGGTGTCATCCAAGGAGCCCTGCCGCTATCTGTCTTAGATGACTTTTTGCGGGAAAGGGCGGGACGGCAGTCTGTAGCTTTTATAGTGGATCGTTCAGGGAAAATCTTGGCCCATACTGATTCTAATATTGCAGCCGAGCATAAAGATGTAAGCCAGGAAAGTTATATACAAGACGGGTTCACAGGTAAGAATGGTACTACAACGATTACGGATGATCAAGGAAATACTAAATTTGTCTATTACACCTATGATGCTAAGACTGGTTGGATTATTTGTTCTGAAATCTCAAAAGATGTAGTAATGGCTCCTATAAAAATTGTGCAGAAGCGATTTGTTATAGTTCTTACTTGTTAATCCTTATCATAGGCACGTTAGGATACTTCATATCAAATAAATTTGTCCGGCCTATAAAAATAGTATGTGATCATGCTAGAGAAATTGCAAACGGCAACTTAGCAGTCAATAAAATTAATATAACAACGCGAGATGAAATGGGTGATCTTGCTAGCAGTTTTAATGAGATGGTAAAAGACCTAAAAAAACTGATATCTAATATCTCTCAATCGGCAGAGCAACTTGCAGCCTCCTCCGAGGAACTGACAGCCGGTGCCGAGCAATCCTCCCAGGTTACAAGTCAGATTGCTATCGCTATTACTGAAGTTGCACAGGGAACAGAAAATCAGGTGAATGCTGTTAGGGAGGCAACTGTGGTCATAGAGAAAATGTCAGCAGGTATTCAGCAAGTGGCTTCAAACGCTAGCGCCGCATCTGTAATATCTGAGAAAACATCGGTGGCAGCTGAGGACGGCTCGAAGTCAATTGCTACAGCTATCTCCCAGATGGTGAATATTGAAAGGGCGGTTACTAATTCAGCAAATGTAGTGGTGCAGCTAGGCAATCGGTCTAAGGAGATTGGACAAATTGTAGATGTTATCTCCGGTATTGCAGGGCAGACGAATCTCCTCGCCTTAAATGCTGCTATTGAGGCAGCTCGTGCAGGTGAGCAAGGACGGGGTTTTGCTGTAGTGGCTGAGGAAGTACGTAGGCTTGCCGAACAATCCCAGGAGGCAACGAAGCAAATTGCCAGTCTTATTGGCGAAATTCAAAATGACACAGATAAAGCTGTTGCTACAATGAATGAGGGTACGCAAGAGGTTAAGATTGGAACTGAAGTTGTAAGCAGTACAGGAGAAGGCTTTAATAACATAATGAAGCTTGTTAACGAGGTATCGAGCCAAGTGAAAGAAATTTCGGCTGCAATTCAACAATTGGCGAGTGGAAGTGAGCAGGTTGTTGCTTCTGTAGAAATTATTCATAAGATTAGTAAAGAAACAGCGGGACAAACCCATACTGTATCGGCATCTACTGAAGAACAGTCGGCTTCTATGGAAGAAATAGGATCTTCTAGTCAGAGCCTTGCAAAAATGGCTCAAGATTTGCAAAGTGCTATTCAAAGGTTTAGGATATAAGCATATATGAAAAGTGAGTAAGACATAGGTTGCTTTAAGTAGTCTATGTCTTACTCATTTTTGAATGACTTTGATGAAGTTTGATATCTTTAATGAAAAAAACTTTAAAAGCATACAAACAAGGAATTATTTTTTTAGCTAAATTTATGTGTCAAAATGCATACAATGCAATTTCTGTATAGTCGGCTTGTAAAAAGAACCGCTTAAATGCTATTAATTTTTGGTCTGATGTCCTCAGTGTCCTCTATCGTACCTAATTGTGGTCATCAGTAATACTACCGTCTCCACTAACCGATATTGCATCGCCTAAAAAAGTTGGTTTCGGTTGAATGAATTTTGCCAAAATGAAATCTTTATTTCGAGCAGCAATTTCTCGTAGCTTATAATTTCTCATTTGCGTAGCGTTATATTCGCGTGGATCAGATGCAACCCCATACGCTTCAAGTCCTAGTTCTCTAGCAATAAAAACGGCTCGGGAAAGATGGTATCCTTGTGTTACTATAATAATCTTTTTTACTTTAAATATATCTCGTGCTCTATAGATGCTTTCATATGTACTGAATCCAGCATGATCCATAAAGATATTTGCAGGTAGTATATTCTTGTCTTTAAGAAAGATCTTCATGGCATTAACTTCATCGTAGTCTTCTTGACCGTGATCACCACTGACAATGATTTTATCAGAAAGTTTCTTTTCATAAAGCTCTTGCGCAAGACTTAGTCGATCATTGAGCATATCTGATACCCTACCATCTGGATAAACATATGCCCCAAGAACAAGGATCGCATCCGTCTTTACAGTAAGCATATCAGGAGTAATAATATATTTTTGTGCAAATTGTTCAACGTATTGATTAATAGAAAAAAAGCCTGCAACAATCATCACTATCAGAACTATGCATATTTTAAGCGTTCGGATAATAGAAAATTTCAATAAAAATCCACTCTTTTCATGTTTTATTTTTTATGTAAGGTTTACGCGTTGACCCTCTTGTATAATAAAACATTTTGGAAATTAATACCTCTATCAAAAGATATATTCTTGTTAAAAATAACTTTGGATAAAAGAGCGGAATTCTAAAAAGAGGAAATTTAAGAAAGATATGGACTGATTGATCCAGAATTGTTATACTAATATTCGGAGGATGAAAAAAAATGGCGAGACCCAAAGAATTTGAAAGAAAAGAAGCCTTGGCTCAAGCCATGAAGGTCTTTTGGCTAAAGGGTTATGATGGTACGAGTATTCCCGACTTAATAGAAGCAATGGCAATAAGTCGGTCTAGTTTGTATGATACTTTTGGTGACAAAAGGCAACTGTTTTGTGAGACCATAGAGTATTACGCTGCAATGGTCAGGCAACGGCGTAGGGAGATACTGGCATCGGCACCTTCTCTACGACAAGGTATTGCTTGTTTTTTGCAAGAGATAATAGATCTAGCTGTACATGAAGGTTATCCAGGGGGTTGCTTTTTTACCAATACGGCTACGGCATTGGTTACAGCTAACCAAGAGACTCGTGAGATAATACAGGGCAGCGCCGAAAAGATGGAAGACGAGCTGATTGCTTTCATTGCACAGTGGCAAGAACGTGGTGAACTGGCTGCTGGGCGGGATGTTCGGTCTTTGGCTAGGTTCTTCGTGGCTTTAGCTACTGGCATGAATGTAGACGCCAGACGGCGTTGTAACCGCGGTGTTTTGGAAGATATGGCAAAGGTGGCACTAACCGTTTTAAACTGAGGGTATTATAGGCATCGTTTTTTTGAATTGATGCCTATATATATAATAATTCTGGACTAAACAGTACAGAAAGGAGACGGTGGCATGGAAGAAAAAATTTTGGAGGAAATTCGTCGGTTCGTAGCGACAAGTCTGGGAAATCGGCATGAGGAAACAGGGTTGAACTATTTTTCAGAACCTCTAGTGGGTTATGCATCTTGGGATGATCCCTTGTTCAAGGAGTACAAGAATAGTATTGGTGAGTTTCATCTTACGCCACGCGAAATCTTCGCAGCTACTTTGGATGATAACAGGGTAGCAGCCGGAACAGTAATCTGTTGGGTCTTGCCTATCAGTGAACTAGCAAGACAAAGTAATCGTTCGCAGGAGCAGTGGCCTGGACGAGAATGGGCTCTAACTCGATATTTTGGTGAAGAATTTAATTGCGAACTTCGTCGTCATATGGTTGAGTATCTTACTGGACTTGGCTATCAGGCGGTGGCGCCAACACTATCAGGCGTATTTCAGTGTTTTTCAGACACACCAGTAGGCATTGCCTCCAATTGGTCGGAACGACATGCAGCCTATGCGGCAGGCTTGGGGACTTTTAGTATGAATGATGCGTTCATCTCAGAAGCTGGTATGGCTATGCGATTAGGATCAGTCATCACCGACCTAAACTTGCTGCCAACTTTACGAAAAGAACAGGATTACCGAGCCAATTGTTTACATTGTAATGCCTGTATTTCTCGTTGTCCCGTAGGGGCGATTACGATGAGTGGTCATGATAAGAGCAAGTGCCGGAATTATTTATTTTGCGAAGAGTCAGTGCAGTTGGCTGAAAAATATGGTGGTCAAAGGACATCTGGTTGTGGTCTTTGCCAAACTCGTGTACCCTGTGAATGCAAAAATCCAAGGGAAAAAAACGAAGCAATATAAGTCAAAGGGGACATTTCTTTGGTACTATAAAAGAAATATCCCGTGTGTCCAATTCTTTGAGTTTTCCTTGTGATAGAATGATCCTAATACTATTTTAATGGAGGGAATTAAAACATGAAAAAAGTGGTCGCTTTTTTGGGGAGCCCAAGAAAAAATGGTAATACGGCTACCCTCGTTAAAGAGGTTATTCGCGGAGCTCAAGATGCTGGTGCCGAAATAACTACTTTTAATCTGTATGATATGAACATCAAACCTTGCCAAGGCTGTCTGGTTTGTCGTAAGACCGGACAATGCGTCATACAAGAAGACGATTTCGATAACATGTTTAAGCATATTATCGATGCTGATGTTGTGGTTTTCGGCTCACCTGTATATGTTTGGCAGGTAACAGCTCAAATGAAGCTGTTATGGGATAGACTCTGCGGCTTGTTTGATGAAAATTTCAAGCCCAGGTATGCCGCCAAAAAACTAATTATGGTATATTCTCAAGGGAATCCAAACGCTCAGGCTTTTCAGATATCTTTTCAAACCAATGAAGCTGTGCTTAAGATGTTTGGCTTACATGTAGTTGACACTATTTTAGTGACGGGCGGGGGAGATCCTAACACCGCAGCAAATAATAAAGAAATTTTATTAAAAGCTTATGAAGCAGGAAAAAGTGCTTAGCCAATAGGCAAATGAGTACCGCCCCTATCCTCAGAATGTTGAGGGTAGGGGCGGTTTTGTTAGAAAAAATAAAAGACATATTCTTTTCTGTAAGGAGGGGAAGGGGGGCAAAATAACATTAACCCTTTCAGCTGTAAATAAGAAAGGCACTATGCGAAGGAGCTGTCCCCTTGACATTTCTGGGCTACTTCATAAAGCTTTTTATCCTGCAGATACGTCTCCATGATATTTTCTGCTTCTGCCATTGCTTTATGTATCAAACACTTGCTTTCTGTTTGGAAACTACAATCAAATAATGATCCGGTTCCTTCGGTTGCCTTAATAACATCCATAAAGGAAATGTCCTCAATCTCTTTGCGCAAGGCGTAGCCGCCTTTCACACTTGAAGTTGATTCAATTAAATCTGCCTTAACCAACTGCGTTAAAATTTTTGAAAGATAGGTAACTGAAACATTGAAGTGATCCGCCAATGTCTGTACACTCAGTTTTTCATTTTGAGCATGTTCAATCATGGAGGATGTGAAAGCAATCGATTCGGTTTTTGAATCAACCATTCTGGAAGCTTTTAATGCAGAAGGATTAGGTTCCTGGGATGAAGTAATTCAAAAAGAAATTGCCTATAAGAAACAGTTGCTTACGGATTCTTTAGCGGTAATGGAATCAGAGGTTTTCTTTTTCATTGCAAAATGGGAGGGACAGGTCGTTGGTACGATTTCCTTTGGATCGTGCGGTGAGGATATACGAAAATGTACGGCAAACGAGCTAGAGAAAATTGGCGAAGTAGGTAGTTTATTTGTGCTGCCAAGCTATCAAGGACAGGGAATAGGTTCGGCATTAATTCAAGCGATAGTAGAGCATAATGCAGCACTGGGGCAGGAAATAGTTTTGCTTAGACAGCGGATATAAACAGGCGCAGAAGCGGTGGTTAAGGAAGTTTGGAGCACCCTACAAAATAGTGAAGGACCACTGGGGACAAGGTTTAAACCATATGATTTGGCTTTGCAATGTGAGCGATTTTACAAGAGGGTGTGAGTAACTCACAAGAACCGTCCCTTTGAGTTTTTTTAGACTAAGGTATAGAAGACAATTTCACAGGGAAAGAGAGTCTTTTACATAGGGACAGAAGTTCTCTGTATACAGTATATATTTGTAAAATTTTGATTAGAAGTATTTACCATATCAATAAATTGAGGTAAGATAATTATATTCGCTGTTAACCAATTTTTGTGAAATTAAAAGCTTATATAACACATTTAAAAGCTAGGAATCTTAAAATGAGAATTAATTATTATGAGGTTTACCAGTAGTTTATGGAAAATCGATAAGCCATGTTAAATGGAACATGAAAAATGTGGGGGAGTGGAGCGGTGAGTATGATTTCAAGTAAAATCAATGACAAACAAATTATCATTAAACTGAAAAATAGGGTCTGCGATACATCGGAAGAGCTATTGTGTAGTGATTTATTTGCTACCATACTTACCATGGCAGTCAAGGAACTATCGAAGCGAAAATCTACTTTATTAGATATTTTTGAGAATAAGGATGATATTAAAGAGGAAGATATTAAGATCTTAATCGATACGTTTCATTACATATGTAAAATGCCTGTCAACCTTGTTAGTCAGGTTGTAAAAGGTTCTGAGCAGTTTTCTAGAGAGCCAGAATTACTTAATGATTTTGTTCAATACTTATATAATTATTGGCGGAATTTTAATCGCTTTATCGTTTGCCAATCTGAAGGGGATGGGTTGGAAGCTAGACCTTATCGAACATTCCATTCTACGATAGAAAAATTAAATCACCTAGTAAGAAAGACATATCGAGATTTGCAGATCAATATAACACATCATCCAAAGGTGTTTAGACAGGTAACGGCTGGTGCGGAATTGGCGGCGATCAGTACAAGTGTTGCTGTACCTTTTTCTGGTAAGATCTATGAAAAACTAAATCAGGTTCAGATGATTCGTCAGGTATGCATCTATCCGCCTTTGGTTTTAGACCCTCCCATGAATAAACGGACAGGTAAGTTTGAGAGGATTGATCAAAATCCACTGGATTTAGTAGATATTCATGCAGATGAATGGCTGTGCTATCCTGCAAAGGTGGGACCGCTGGTTATTAATATTTATTTTCAGGATCGCTTTTTTGAACTAGGTTTCTCCTTGTGTAATCTATTTGAAATAGCGGATGATGATGAACTTGAGAAACAGCCAGATGCCGTATTCCTTTTTGGCGTACCGGGCAAGGTCTTGGATGGTCTGACTAAGCTGCCTACTGTATTTTATGAGGATAATGAGAATGAAATGTTAGTGGCGGCAATTCCCAATCGAGACGAGTTTGGGTATTTCGGTTATTTGAAGAAAATGGCTCTTACCTTGCATAATATACGAATGATGAAGACGGGGAAAATGCCCTTCCATGGTGCGATGGCTAGAATTATTCTAAAGGGAAATAAGGAAGCGAATGTATTGGTTATGGGGGATACGGGAGCAGGAAAATCCGAAACGTTAGAAGCTTTTCGTGTTCTCGGAGAAGAGTATATTCAAGATATCATTGTTATTGCAGATGATATGGGATCTTTGTCTATTAATGAGAAGGGTGAGGTTATTGGTTATGGTACTGAAATAGGGGCTTATGTTCGCTTAGACGATTTGAATCCAGGTTACGCTTTTGGTCAGATTGATAGAGCCATCATTATGAACCCAAGTCAGAAGAATGCTCGGACGATTTTGCCGGTCACTACGTATGATAAAATAGTCAAAGGACATAAAGTAGATTTCCTATTATATTGTAATAATTTTGATCAGATTGATGAGGAGCATCCGATTATTGAGGAATTTTCCAATGCTACAGAGGCAATTAATGTCTTTAGATCGGGCGCAGTTATGAGTAAAGGTACTACGACGTCTACAGGCTTGGTTCAAACCTATTTTGCGAATGTATTTGGTCCATCTCAATACAGACAAATCCATGAAATCATCGCTAAGAAATATTTCGAGGCATTTTTTCAGCAAGGGATATTCGTTGGTCAAATGCGTACTAGGCTGAGTATTGCAGGCTGGGAGCGAAAGGGTCCAGAAGAAGCCGCAAGAGGACTGCTTGAAATGATTCTGAGTAAAAGTAATTAGTGTAATTTAACATTGTTATGATTGCCTGGAGTCTAAGGAAATAAGATAGTGAACGATTAAGAAGGATAAAAATCCAACGAAATTCTCAAAGGAATTCGTTGGATTTTTGTACATCGTGAAAGAGAAGCAGGTAACAGCTCAAATGAAGCTGTTATGGGATAGACTCTGCGGCTTGTTTGATGAAAATTTCAAGCCCAGGTATGCCGCCCAAAAACTAATTATGGTATATTCTCAAGGGAATCCAAACGCCCAGGCTTTTCAGACATCTTTTCAAACCAATGAAGCTGTGCTTAAGATGTTTGGCTTACATGTAGTTGACACTATTTTAGTGACGGGCGCTCCAGGTCCCAACACCGCAGCAAAGAATAAAGAGATTTTATTGAAAGCTTATGAAGCAGGAAAAAGTGCTTAGCCAATAGGCAAATGAGTACCGCCCCTATCCTCAGAATGTTGAGGGTAGGGGCGGTTTTGTTAGAAAAAATAAAAGAGTTATTCTTTTCTATAAGGAGAGGAAGGGGTAATGTTATTAACGCTTCAACCTGATACTTAACCTCCGCTTATAAATAACATTGACCCTTTCCTGTAGATAAGAAAGTCACTATGTCGAAGGACCTGTCCCCTTGACATGCATTGACACATTTGTATAAACCGCGTGAAACAAAACATATCAATAGAAGATTTCTTTTACCACACAACATAAAAGCCAATTCCCTTTATAGTAAGGGAATTGGCTTTTGGATTTTAACTATACATCCTGTCTTGTGCGAGGTCAGGTCACCTTTAACCTATATTTTGGTAGATTTGATTGTTCGGATAATGAGTCACTATTTTCGCTTGGGGTCATCGGATCGTCCAACGAGATAGTCAATAGATACTTCAAAATGATCAGCGATAGCCGCTAGTTTTTCAATGGAAGGTAGATTGCTGCCGCTCGCAAATTGGCTGATAGCTGGACGACTTACACCAATCGCATTTCCTAAAGCCTGTTTGGAGGTTTGAGTCTCTTTCATAAGTAAATTTAAACGTTCAATAAAAAGATCTTTTTTAAACATATAAAAACCTCTTGACCGTAAGTATAACTTACGATATAATTTCAATATGGTAAGCAATACTTACTATATTGAATAATTCATTAATTGTGTATTTGCGGTACAGATATATAACTACATATGTATTTCATTATAACTCATATCTAACTATAGTTCCTAGTTGATTTTCCCAAATTACTCTAAAAAACATATGAAAATTGATAAACCATATTAGCATGGCTACGTAGAATAGTCTAATTCTAGAAAAAATAGGGGCGTACATGGATAAGAACAATCTTAGAAACATGGCAGGAGTTCACTTTAAATACTAAGGAGAGGATTATCGTGAAAAAAGAAAGCCTTTTTGAATGTGCAATGGATTCTATGGAGGATATTAGCCTTAACATACCACTACAGCAAATATCAAACGACTATTACTATTCCAATATAGCGGCTAAAGAATATGAAGAGGAACTACGAGCAGCACTCCCTCAGAATTTACACCTCATTTTAAGTAGGCTAGCGGATAAAAATAATGAAAGAGAAGCAGCAAGTATGGCCGTTAGTTATCGACAAGGATTTTCTGATTCCATACGCTTTATCATGCAGGCATTATCCTGGGAGCCATCAAGGCGGTGATTTATTGGAAATAGAACGAAAGGTACTCTGTAAAGGGTGCCTTTTGAAAATGATAGCGTCCCTATCCTCAGAGTGCCGAGGGTAGGGACGTTATCATTTTTATATAATCGCTCTTTCAGAAAGAATGTCCTTTTATTGTATGAGGGAAAGGGTCAATGTTCAGGAAGATGTAGTGCCCTGCCAAATTTTTGTAGAAATTGTGGCAGGAGTTCTTTGTGTTTATAGGAAATATTACAAAGATAGAGTGAAAATAGATTTTAATTATTGGGTTGACTCGTCGGAGTCCTTGCGATTTTACTAAAAGATATGGCATGGACTACTGAAAAAGATAGAAAAACTTTCGAATCGAAACAAGAAAAAAATAGACATTGGAGAATTTTAAATGATAAAGTTAATTGCATCTGACATGGACGGAACGCTCATATTTGATCAGAAAATTTCAAAGGAAAATCTAGAGGCGATTCACGCAGCGCAAAAAAAAGGAATAAAGTTTGCTATTGCAACTGGTAGAGCCTATGAGGATGTTAAGCCATTCTTAGATCAATATGGGTTAACATGTGAATGTGTAGTTTTGAATGGGGGAGAGTATCGGGATATCGCAGGTTCGATAGTGGAAGGAATTTATATTGATAAGAGTCTGGTAACTGAAATTATGAGCATACTATCTGAGAGCAATTTAGCAGTTGAGATATATACAAATAATGGGTATTATACAACGAATACAGAGGAAGAAATATTTGATAGTATGGTTAAACGATCAAAGATTTTTAGGCCGCATATTACAGATTCAAATGAAATTTACCAGAATGCGTTAAATCATCCGCATTTTGTTAAAATGAAATACATAACGAATATAGATGAATTTCTGAAAAGCAATGTAGAAATAGGCAAATTTATTTCTTTTGCAGATACAGCGAATGAATTATATGGACCACGAGAAAAATTAAATAAATTAAGAGGGATCGTGGTATCCTCTAGTTTTACAACAAATATTGAAATTAATGATAGGTATGCAACCAAAGGACGGATATTAGCCAAAGCTGCAGCTAGAATGGGGATAAATAAAGACGAAGTAGCTATTTTAGGCGATGGGTTTAATGATTATTCTATGTTTGTAGAGTTTCCCAATTCATTTGCTATGGAAAATGCAATACCAGAAATTAAAGAGGTGGCGAAATATATCACGGCAAGTAATGTGGAGCATGGTGTAGCAAAAGCCATTTATCGCATATTAGAACGCTAGTGACAGTCATGGACGGGGGTTTGAGGGACAAGGAGATCTGTCCAATGTATTTATATATTGTTAAATCATTTCGCTGTTATACCTGATACGGAGAGCTGTATTATCTTCCCATATTTGATATACGTACTTTTCCAATATGATGACGAAAGGGAACGTCCCCAGTATCCTATTTCGTTGAAATAGAAACAAAAATTTAATATAATATTGTTAATGCACCAACGGGCGGGAGGACAGGCCATGAACAAAGAAGAACAGGTCATGATGCGTTTCAGGGACTTACACAACAAGATGGTTTGGCTTAATAAGCTTAAGATGGAAGACAGTCTTAAGGGTTATAAGCCTTCTGAAGTGCATTGCATCGAATACATTGGAAGAAATGTAGATTCCAACGTGACAAAACTTGCGGAGCCCTTTTATATGACTAGGGGGGCCATAAGTAAAATGACCAAGAAGCTCATAAAAAAGGGTGTCATTGAAAGCTATCAGAAGCCGGATAATAAGAAAGAAATTTATTTCAGGCTTACTGAACAAGGGCAAGAAATTTACAAAGTCCATGAGGAGTTGCACAAAGAGTTTCAAGAGCGGGATAGAGCTGTATTTGAGCAGGTAACCAAGGAACAATTTGACAGTATGCTTAGCTTCGTGGAAAAGTATAATAGGCATTTGGATGCAGAAATCAAGAAACAGGGTTTAGATATTAAGTCGGAATAAACTAGACTTGATTCAGATGGTGTGTTAAACTCCATCTGAATCTTAGTCGACGTTATCCAGGGACTTAGCCGCTCTTTATTCACCGCCTATAGATAAGTGAGCCTTGGGTTTGCAAGAACCCTTAGCGCGAACTTATTTCGAATTTACAGACTGTTCCCTTTTTGTAAGAAAAGGGATTATAGGCTGTTAATGAGATGCGGAAGTATTAGAGCGGGTTAGTCATCGGATAAATTTGAATAATGAAAATGAAACCACAGGCAGCCCAACTCTATTGAGAACGGGCTGCATTTTTATTGCAGTCGTTTTGTTGACAAAGAAACAAAACGATGATAAGATGATTTTTGTTGACAAAGAAACAAAAATCATCTTTTGAGAGGAAAATTTAAATGTTCAAATTTAGATCACAAAATGTACAGAACACAGAACAAACCGTAGATAAAAAGGCTTTACTATTCGGTCTTATGTTTGTGTTTCTTTGCGGAATAGGCTTCGGTATCATAACACCTGTCGTCCCATTCTTAGTACAGCCTTATACAAGCAATCCGGGAGATCAAGCGATAGTTGTTACGCTGCTGACCTCTGCTTATGCAGTCTGCGTGTTTTTTTCGGCCCCCGGACTTGGAGCTTTGAGCGACAGATATGGCCGTCGTCCAGTACTCTTAGTATGTCTTTTGGGGTCCGCAATCGGGTACTTAGTTTTTGGCATAGGAGGAGCTCTATGGGTACTATTTGCTGGGCGCATAATAGAAGGTATAGCAGGCGGGAGCATAAGCACAATCTTGGCATATTTTGCAGACATCACTCCTCCAGAACAGAGAACGAAATACTTTGGATGGGTGAGTGCGGCTTCAGGTGTAGGCTTCGTCATTGGCCCAACTCTAGGCGGATTACTTGCCAAGTTTGGTTATTCTGTACCCATGTATTTTGGAGCAATCATAACTTTATTGAATGTTGTTTATGGATTCTTTTTTATGCCTGAGAGCCTTAACAAGAATAATAGACTGAAAGAAATTGCCTTTGTAAGACTGAATCCATTTACACAACTTGTAAACGTACTTTCCATGAAAAACTTAAAAAGGCTGCTTGTCGCAGCGTTCTTACTTTGGATGCCCAACGGATCTTTACAGGCGGTTCTTTCACAATTTACAATAGATACTTTCAGTTGGGAACCTGCACAAATCGGACTTGTGTTTTCAATTATTGGCTTCCAAGACATCATTTCACAAGGTTTTATAATGCCAAAGCTTTTGATAAAACTTAGCGATAAACAGATAGCAATTCTTGGAATGGTTTCCGAGATTATAGGCTACAGTCTTATTGCAGCATCGGCTTTGTTCTCATTTTATCCTCTTTTTATCGCTGGAATGTTTATATTTGGTTTTGGTGATTCGCTCATTGGGCCTTCATTCAATGGGATGCTCTCCAAGTCTGTCGATTCTAGTGAACAAGGAAGGATTCAAGGAGGTAGCCAATCCATTCAGGCTTTAGCAAGAATCATTGGGCCTATCATTGGAGGTCAAATCTATGTATCACTTGGTCATGCCGCACCTGCCTTTATGGGTATGATCCTTATAGCAGTGGCAATACCAATTTTGTATAAGGGTACGCATGTAAATAAGTGCTAAGGAGGAAAGAGGAAAGATGAAAATCATCGGATTTACCGCAAGTCCACGGAAGGAAGGCAATACTGCCTGGACAGTTAATAAAATTCTCGAAGGTGCGAAAGAACAGGGCGCCGAAACTCAATCCTGGTATTTCAGCGATCTTGATATCAAACCGTGCAAGAGTTGTTATGGCTGCAAAAGGGGCGATCGGGGTTGTATAATCAACGACGACATGCAAAAACTTTATGACGCGATTGAGCATGCCGATGCCCTTGTTCTCGGCTCGCCGGTTTACATGGGGCAGATGAGTGCCCAAGCGAAGATATTCACCGACAGGTTGTTTGCGCGATTTTCTCCGCGATTCTCTCCGTATTTCAAAGAAGAAAATGCCGCGAAGAAAAAGTTGATTCTTGTGTTCACTCAGGGTAATCCTGATTCGGGCATGTTCCAGTTGTATTTTGATTATACGAAAAAAATGTTTGAGTTGCTGGAATTTGATGTTAAAGAGGTACAAGTCGTTGCCGGTATGCGAAATGAACCGGCGTATGAAAGAAAAGATCTGCACACTGCCATGAAGGATATCGGTTCATCGTTGGTTTCGGGGAGCAATCGGGGGCAGGCTTGACTTATGTCAAAATTGAGTTGTTTTGCTCACGATGTTGCATTAAATCAAATTATTAATAGCTCAAGCCTGACCCCAGTTTTTGCGAGCAACTCAAAAGAACCGTCCCTGTGAGTTGCTGAATTTATTATTTTTTCCTGATGAATTAGCTATTAGGTTTTGCATAATACCACTTGAATAGGACATTAATCTTTTCATGGTCTGCTTGGAAGTCAGATCATAAATCATGGTGGAAAGGGATGAATACTGTTAGCCTCAGATCTCATTTCCGCTAGTTTCTTGTCCAAGTTCAACAGTATAGGCGGGGCCGATATTTAATAAAGTGTTTTGGGCATTTATAGATGTAATATTATTGTCGTTGTTACTACTAGGCTGATTTGCCTGCACCTGTTGGAGGGCAGTTTGGATTGTTTGCAATTGTTGTTGAAGTTGCTGAACTTGCTTTGTATTTGCACTTGCATCATCTGCGCTTTGCAGTTTTGCAATTTCAGATGAAATGATTTGCTTCTGATGCATTAAAACTGTGGGATCATTCGAAGTCGTCACTATATTATTCAGATCACTTTTTTCTTTTGAGGTTCTATTAATTATTTTTTGTTGGTTATTTACAGATTCTGATAATTTTTGGGATGCTGTATCTTCTTGAGATTTTGCATCAGCTAAATTTTCCTTTTCTGCAGCGATATTGCCACGACCTATATCTGCTTTTATTTCTTCTTTTATAGTACTAGCTTTGTTATGAAAGTGTCTTTTCATATTGTAATTCATATTAACTTGCGATTGCAAAAAATTTGATTGAAGTAAGTCAGACGTAAAGCCGCTCATTTTATTAATTCCCCCTCGATATAAGCTTTACTTATAATATCGAAATAAATCCATTTTTACTTAAATTTCCCAATTCTTTTTAAATTAATTGTGTATAGGATATAAAATAGTTATTTCCTGACGTCATCCTTATGATAAATCATGTCAATTGCTCCCCAAAAGTACAGTATCAGAGGGAGCAATTGGGATCAGGTTTGTGAGTAACTCAAAAGAACCGTCCCTTTGAGTTTTTTAGACTGAAAGGTCAGCGGATAAAATTCGCTGATCTTTCAGTCTGTATTATCGCCCTCCCGCCAGGGCTTGAGTAGATAACCATTTCATAATTGATGTTTCCTTACCATTAATTATGGCTGAGCATTGATTGGTGTATACGTAAATCCATGACCAATGCCCGTCATATTCATAGGGGGCTCCGTTGGCTTTTTTGTATAACCCTGTAGTATCCAGTACATTTTCAAATAATGATAAATGCACATTTGGGGCGCCTGCCTTGATTAAGCGATCATAAGTCGGTAATACGTAAGCGGCAGGAGGTACTGTTTTATCTGTTTTGGCAGCCGTAAACCAAATGGGGACATTTTTCATTTTTTGTATATCTGCTTCTGTAAGTAGTGCATCTTTGAGTGCTTCGCAGGTTGGAAATGCCGCCGCAAAATACTCTGGATAATCGCGGATCAGCAGCATTGTCATATATCCGCCATTTGAATCCCCGCCGATATAGATTCTGTTTGTATCAATGCCTTGGTGATTCGCAACATATTCTTTAATTAATGCCATGAGGGCTTTCTCGTATTTTGATGTTCCATCGCCAAACCCTGTAAAACCGTCCATCCAAAAAGTAGGCGTTTGCGGTACTAATACGTACGCTCCAGCAAAATAAGCCTGCATTTCTTTTGTGGCAAAAGCTGATGCCTTATTGCCAGCAATCGGAATCGTAGGATCTGTTCCGCCTTCGCCCATACCATGCAACCAGATAAGTAAGGGTTGCTTCTTCTTATCGATTGTTGGTGTATAACTTGCGTAGGTCAAAGTAACATTGTCATAGGATGCCTTGCCAGTAGTAAAATCATCTACAAGCTTCCGATTGTCCCCAGTATATGTAGTTACAACCAATCCTGAAATGGATCCTAAACTAGTCCTGATATCTTGCTGCTGACTAATCGTGTAGTTACAGGTAATCCAATCATTTTGCATCGTCACGACACTAAAGTTAAGAGGTGATGCCAAGGAGACCGTTGGTCCCACTTCCATTTCAAGAACTACGTACTGCCCCTGGAGTGCGGAATTCCCATCCTTATCAGCAACATAGGCCTTGGTAATCGTACGATCTCCTTCCTCTTCTCCCAGTAATTTGGTGTTTTCCCGAGTCTCCTTTCTTGCTACATGCACTTTAAAAGTGTCCCTTGTCACGGAGTTCTGTTCAACATTCTGACCCAAATCAATTATGATTTTCGATACAGCAGCTCCCCAATCATAGATTTCTGTAACCGTTTGATACGACGGCACCTGTGGGTTTGAATTCTTAGCAAACACATTCGTACTCGAATAAACGATCATAGCCGTTGCTAACAAACCAGCTAATAAAAATTTACCTCGTTTTTTCATGACTTTTTACCTCCTTATAGTTCTGAGCTTTTAATCCGCTATTTTATACTACAATTCCTTTAGGAATATGAAAATCCTGCCAAATGAAGAGGATGTCATTTTCTCTAGGGGAGAATTGGGGGCAGGCTTGTTTAGCAATTGAATTATTTGGCTCATGTAAGATCATGAGAAAATGATGCAATTTTTACTATACGTCAAGTCTGACCCGATTGTTTATGGTGGGTTGGGTTGACTTATGTCAAAATGTCCTCAATCCTTGTGTATGCAGGGATTGAGGACATTTCTAATTTTACTTTTTGCCAATAAAGATGTATTTACGATATCTTTATAGTTCTTTTTTACATTTTACAATTATAAATTTCACTGGAGGTTTATTTTCAAAGTTCTTATTTGACTCATCAATTTCTTCAAATTCTATCAATCCATATTTTCCAAATTCTCGTTTTACTGAATCAGAATCATAAAAGAACATTTTTACGCCTTCCATTATCTCAAATCGGTCTTTACTCAGTTGTTTGCCCTTTCCAAACATTGGAGCTTTTTTTGAAACAGTGGTAAAAATCATATATCCGTTTGGTTTTAACTGATTATAACAATCTTTAATAAATTTATTCCTCTCACGATTATTCAATAAGTGAATAAGTGCATAGGAAAAAATACCGTCATAAAGTTTGTTATCAAAAGGCATGTCAGTTACTGAACCATGATAGATACTAATCCCAATCCCATTTTGTCTTGCCAAATCAATCGCTGTTCCTGAAATCTCAATACCTGTTACATTAATTCCGTTCTCAATAAAAGCCTTTGCATTTCTGCCGTATCCAATACCTGGTATCAATATATCCTTAACTTTCTTTTCAAGGAAAAAGTCCTTTGTCAAGATTGTAGAGTCTGAAGGTTCAAATCCCCACATCGTTTGTTTTTCTATAAAACTTGATTCCCAGAATTCTGTCATATCTCTATCTCCTTTATGTTTTATTTTAATTAGAATATTGACTTGCTTGCGGCTAGCATAAATTTACGTAATGTTTACACGTCTAAACTCCAATAAATAAAGGATTTCCGAAACCAGTTCGTATATAAATACAGTCAACAGCACCGCGGGAACTGAGTATTGGACTAGTAATTTTCCAATCGGTTTCTTTTTAAGTTCTTCAATTTTGTTCATTTGTATCCCTTCATAAAATACATTATAGACATTTAATATCTATGATTAGAATGCAAAATCCTATTGAATAATCAATCAAATACTGATTGATTATTCCGTACCGATTCTACAAGTTGATTTGCTCTGGGCTACTTCATAAAGCTTTTTATCCTGCAGATACGTCTCCATGATATTTTCTGCTTCTGCCATTGCTTTATGTATCAAACACTTGCTTTCTGTTTGGAAACTACAATCAAATAATGATCCAGTTCCTTCGGTTGCCTTAATAACATCCATAAAGGAAATGTCCTTAATCTTTTTGCGCAAGGCGTAGCCGCCTTTCACACCTGAAGTTGATTCAATTAAATCCGCCTTAACCAACTGCGTTAAAATTTTTGAAAGATAGGTAACGGAAACATTGAAGTGATCCGCCAGTGTCTGTACACTCAGTTTCTCATTTTGAGCATGTTCAATCATGTATACAATGGTATGCAGAGCATAGTTTGTTGCTTTTGTATATTTCAAATGAAAACCTCCATAAAAGATATTGTAGACTTTCTTTATCGATGATTATATGAATAACAGATGATTTTGTCAATCCAATAATTTGATTTATATTTTGAAATACTTTAACGATCTCCATGGTAAACTTAGCGGATTTTGTTATGCACAATCCAGTAATACAAGGAATTTACGATGAAAAGACGATTTTATTGACACAAAATGGGTAGATTTACAAGTTCTCGGATCGCGTATCGTGCTCCTGTTCAGATGGAAAAAACTCTCTGTTTGATCCGATACGGAGAACCGTATCATTTGTAATAGCGAAAGAACTCCTACCAAATCTTTCTAGAAATTTGGCAGGAGTTCTTTGTGTTTATAAGAAATATTACAAAGATAGAGTGAGGATAGTAGATTTTAATTATTGGATTGACTCATTGCACTTGTCCCCTTGCTTTTTCTAAGGTACAATTTTTTCAGGAATGGGGAACTTATAATTGTTTGGGATATCCCAAATTTCAACGCACGTGCCAATTTTTTTCTTGGTGTCCATATAGGCAAACCGAATCTCTCCCCACTGACCTTGCATGACAGGGACTACACCCAGTTGATAAAATTGAGATATCGCTTCATCAAAGCTGCCAGTATATTCACAGGCTATGTGATGAAGACCTTCACCATGGAGTTCTAAGAAATCATGGTAAATGCTCGGACCTGTCAACGGTTCAATTAACTCATATTGCATGCCATCCTTTGACATCGCGACTGCCTGGCGTAGGGAAAACTGACCATGATTTCCATGGTAACGCAAGTGTTTTAAAGAAGGTGGGGCGAGTGTATATACTTCCCAATTTGTTAATCCGAACATTTGCCGATAGCGCTCTATTCCTGCTTCAAGATTGTTAACAACGAAGGCAAGTTGTATCACTTTGGTTATAGGGCTTATCATCTATCTCAATACCTCCTAATGAATTGAAAATGTACATTTTCTTAAGGGTTGTAACCATACTAGTATGATACAATGATACTATAACTTGGAGTGGCAAACTAGTACGCACTTATGTGTATCCTAGTACCTCTATTCATAGTGGGCGGAGGGAAGACGAAAAGATGCTAAGATTGTATAACCATAAATTTAAATGCGAGATGGAATTAACAGTGTATCTGATAAGCGGTAAATGGAAGATTCCAATTCTCTGGAACTTGAAAGAAGGAACCATGCGTTTTGCTGAAATTAAACGGCAGTTAGGTTCTGTAACACCCAAAATGCTTACGCAGCAGCTGCGTGAATTAGAAGAGGCTAATCTTGTAAAAAGGCTAGTGTACGCAGAAATTCCACCGAGAGTTGAATACTCACTGACAGAGGATGCTATAAGTATCCTTCCAATACTAAAACAATTATCCCAATGGGGAACTAACTATTATCATAAACATAAGGTAGAATAAGAAAATGTTGAACCGCACCTAGCCTCAGAATGTTGAGTGTAGAGGCGGTTTTTGCACTCGATATAATGGAAGAGATCTTCCAAGAAAATCATTGATGGGAAACAGCTATTTGTCTAATGATAGGCAAATAGCTGTTTTTTGTGTGCCGTGGGGAGATGTGGTGTATAATTGTATTTAAAAACATTGACAAGACGACATAAAATGTTGCAATATATACAAATGACCTCATAATATTTTTGTTTTTAAAAATAAAGGAGAATTATATTATAATGACATTCGATAACTACGACAAAGCAATTCTTAGAGAGTTGCAAAAAGATTCTTCAATATCCAATTTAGATTTATCAAAAATGATTGGTTTGTCTACCTCAGCGTGTCTAACAAGGACAAAAAATCTAAAAGAACTAGGTGTTATCAAGCAGTTCACAACGATTGTTGATGAAAAAAAACTTGGAATGGAAACTATTGCTTTTATTATGGTGGTTTTGTCTCCGCTGACGAGAGAAACAGTTGATTTTTTCTTGGAGCAGATCAATAAAATTCCACAGGTTCTTGAATGTTATGCGATTACTGGTAATCGAGACTATCTTTTAAAAATTGTTGCAAAGGATATGCCTACTTACAAAGATTTTGTAATCGATTTACTTATGGCGATACCTGGAGTAAGTCGGGTGGAAGCTAACATTGTAATAAGTACGGAAAAAAGAACATTGTCAATACCAATTGACGAAGATTAATTTTGTAAGAGGGGGAGAACTATGGGTAGCAATAATACGAATCAACATGTGCAACGTGGACTTAAGAATCGTCATATCCAAATGATCGCGTTGGGGGGAGCCATCGGTACAGGATTGTTCTACGGTTCTGCTACAGTAGTAAAAATGGCCGGACCAGCGATTACTTTATCTTATTTAATCGGTGGCGCAATTATATTTTTTATTATGCGAGCATTGGGAGAAATGGCTGTCGATCATCCAGTGTCAGGCTCATTCAGTGAATATGCTTATCAATATTGGGGCGAACTTCCGGGATTCATTGCTGGCTGGAACTATTGGTTTAATTATGTAGTTGTTGGTATGGCTGAATTATCAGTGGTAGGCGTTTATATTAATTATTGGTTTCCGGATATTCCAACATGGGTTTCAGCACTGATATGCTTGGTGGGCGTTACATTAATTAATATGATAAATGTAAAAGTTTATGGCGAGTTTGAATTTTGGTTTGCCATTATCAAGGTAATAGCAATCATTGGCATGATTGTTTTTGGTATAGGGATGATTGTTTTTGGTGTTGGTAATGGTGGACAACCTATTGGGATCAGTAACTTATGGACACATGGAGGATTTTTACCAAATGGCATACAGGGAGTGGTGATGTCACTGGTTTTAGTCATGTTTTCATTTGGTGGTGTAGAGCTTGTAGGAATTACTGCTGGTGAAGCTGAGAATCCTGAAAAAACCATCCCACAAGCAATTAATCAAGTTGTATGGAGAATTTTACTATTTTATATAGGAGCTATGGGAGTGATTTTGGCAATATTCCCGTGGATTGAAATGGAGTCAACGGGGAGTCCTTTCGTACAGATATTTTCTCATGTAGGTATTTCGTCGGCAGCTAATTTGTTGAATTTTGTAGTTCTTACGGCAGCTTTATCAGCATATAATAGTGCTTTATATAGTAACGGAAGAATGTTATACGGTTTGGCCGAACAAGGAAATGCTCCGAAAATCTTTGGTAAATTAAATTCAGCAGGTACACCAGTAAATGCAGTATTGGTTTCTACAGTGTTTACATTAATTGTAGTGTTATTAAGTTATTTAAACCCAGAGAAAGTATTCTTATATTTAATGTCATTGGCGACTATTTCGATTATTATTAATTGGGCGATTATTTTAATTGTACAGTTAAAATCTCGCAAACATAAAGAACAGGCCAATAAACACATATTGTTTAAAATGCCGTTATACCCTATTGCATCTTATATCGGCTTAGCTTTTTTAGCAGCTGTTGTTGTTATTATGGCCTTCATGCCTGACATGCGTTTCTCTTTGTATATTGCACCTGTTTGGTTGCTATGTTTGTATATCGGTTACAAAATTAAAACAACAGCCCAAAGTAAATAGCTGTGGTTATAAAAGGATGGTAAGTAGAAACTTATCATTTATAATGACGAAAGAAGCCACTGCCGAAATTGAAATGCACCCTAGTTCAGGAAGATAAAATAAAACCACCATATGTAGGATTACTTGAATTAAGCAGACTGGCGCCGTTTTTCAAACGGTGTCAGTTTTGTTTTGAGGTTATATCGTTCAGAGCAATGTATGCATTGCTCAACAACTTCCCTTGCTTCATCAATGGTTATGAATTGAATCCAAAGTTGCCAAAAACGCACAATATCAGGGTAAGTAGGATACGTCTACCCTTTTTAGGGAATAATAGCAACTTCATTCAATATATTAGAACCAATAATAATTAAAAGAACAGAAGGCTGTTTTTAAAGCAGTACGCCTTTATGGATCACTCGAAAGGTAATTATGAAATTCCTCTCAGCTATCAAATGATAAAAATAATGATGTAATTCTCTGCAATGACGAAGAAGTATACTCTATAAGGACAATGTGATGAAATGTAGTAAATAAAAAGAGGATTTACAAATTTTGTATTGAAAGTAAATAGTAAGAATATTAAAAATGTACAGGAGGATTATATGGAGAAGGTTTTTTCTAATTTGGATGCTAGTAAGGCCGACCTAGTTAAAGCAATTCAGACAGCAATTGGATTTCACAGTGTGAAAGGAGATCCACAGCCAGGTGCGCCATTCGGAAAAGAGACTAAAGATGCGCTGGACTTTGCATTGGCTGAAGCTAAAAAACTTGGGTTTACTGTAAAGGATCTTGACGGATATTGTGGTTATGCTGAGTATGGCGTGGGGGAAGAATATGTTGCGGTACTTGGACATTTAGATATTGTACCTCTTGGTAAGGGCTGGACTTCTCCACCTCTTGAGGGGAAAATTGTGAACAATTGTATCGTAGGACGTGGGGCGATCGATGATAAAGGACCGATTTTTGCTGCTTTATATGCCTTGGCAGCCATTAAGGATGCGGGTATAACGCTAAAACATCGCATTCGAGTAATCTTTGGCTGTGATGAAGAAGTAGGTATGACGGATATGGAGCATTATTTGAAACATGAACCAGCACCATGCTTTGGTTTTACTCCTGATTCTACTTTCCCGGTAACCTATGGAGAAAAGGGACATGTCAATATTTTTCTCTCCGCAGTGCTTGGGGAACAACCAGCAACTAATGTGATTGTAAGCATCGGCGGTGGCGATACGATGAACGTCGTACCAGATTATGCAGAAGCTACCGTAAGAGTAACCGATCCTAGTGCTTTCATAGCATTAGCCCAGAGATATACTCAACGGGAAAAATGTCAGCTGACTGCCGAAGGCGGCAATGAAAATGAAGTGGTGATAAAAGTAAAAGGCAGACCTGCTCATGCTATGGAACCAGCAATGGGTGATAATGCTGTTAGCCGTCTGTGCGCTTTTTTAGTTGAATGTCAATTGTGCGGAACCCTTGCAGAGTTTGTTGGCAAAATCAATACACTCCTAGGGCGGGAATGTGATGGGCAGTCTTTAGGTATTGCGTGTAGCGATGAAGTATCCGGTGGTCTGACCTTGAATTTTTCACGAATTATATGTAAGAATGGCAATGTGGAAGTTGGCTGTGATATCCGTGTACCAGTGACTGTCAACCCAGAAACGATAGCGGAAAAAATAAAAGGGGCTACCGCTGCTTTAGGATTAAAACTGGTGATACCCGAAATTACCCAGCCTCTATATTATCCAAAAGACAGCTTTTTGGTCACGACATTGACTGAGATTTTTTGTCGGCAGTTTGGCAAAGACGTAGCACCTATGACTACAGGTGGCGGTACTTATGCAAAAACAATGCCTAATACTGTGGCGTTTGGTATGGCCTTTCCTGGAGGCATTTCAAAAGGGGAACATGAGGCTGACGAAAAACTTGATTTAGATGAATTGACGCTAGCGACAAAAATACTTGCAGAAGCCATGATAAAACTAGCGCAATAATAAGTGAAAAAACTACCCCCTCTTGCAGAATTTCAGCTATGAAATGGACAAGAGGGGGTAGTTTTATATGAAAATAAACTTTAGGAGAAACCATAAGAAATCTTCAAGATACTGACTGCTAAAGAAACTAAAACAGGGCAATACTATAACAGGCAGAGCTACTTGTTATCGATTGAACCTACCTCAGTACTGCTACAAGATTGAGGAAGAAATCGTACAAGCACTGCAACAGGCAGCTGTAGCAAATGAATAGGAGGCCGTTAGTATGCTTATTGAAGTTGGTTCAAAGGTATCTCTCTATATTAATACCTGTCATAACGGAACGATAACTAATATAGATGGGTCTAAGGTTTTTGTAAGGTTCGATGATAAACCAGATCAGGAAGAATCGTATTCTATGAATGAATTTCTGAAGATGTTGAAGGTAACTGAAGAATAAAACTAAGGTACTCTGTAAAAGGTGCCTTTATACTTTGATATGTTTTCATTGTCAATTTAGCTTTTTGACCCTTTGAATATTCTATGGAATCTCCTAAAAAATCTTTGGTGATTTTTAGGATAAAATATGACCTCCATAGTTAGCCTAATAGCTGATGGACCCCTATTACCATCAATAATGTTCCCGAAATTACAGTAGCGTATTTACCAATTTGTTCTGCAGCATATTTTTTACCAAAGTAATATCCTGTAATAATTGTAATAAAGCTGAATATACCGACTAACGTTGCCTCTATTAGAGACGATATATCAACCGTGCCTGCAGCGAAGCCACCTGCTAATGCGTTTATAGAAAGAGCAACACCCAAAATCACTGCTTCCCAATATCCAACACTGCGAGAGTTATCAATATCAGCCCGTTCTGGATAACTTAATATTTCGGTGGGACCGATATAAAATCTTTCTCCACATAGTTGTAAATCCAGTATAGGTTGATTACTTTTTATTGCTGTAAGAATAGGCTGAATAAAAACCCACACTCCTACACTAAAAAGAAGAAGTGCTCCTATAACATTTGCAGTCTGTGGACTGAGATAGAAACTGATCACCTTTCCTATTTCAGCTGATAGCCATGTAGCGGCAAATGATATGAAAGCAATGATAAGATTAGCCATATGAGAAATCTTGATTTTTTGAATTCCATAAGCGATGCCGACTCCTAGGTTATCGAGATTTGCTGCTATGGCTATTGCTAGACTTAAAAGAAGACTGTTCATAGCATTCCTCCTTTTACTTTATACATATATACTGTATGTTTCGCCTGTCAAATAGGTAACTAATTTGTTGATATTTCGTTGATATTCTGTTATTATGTAATGAGGCTTCCGAAGACGGGAGCCTTTTTTTATAGAGAGGATGGTGTACATTATGGCACCAGAATTAGAAAAGCGTGTAGCAAGAAAAAGAGCTTATCGGAAAAGATGGATAGTAGCAATTGCAGTTCTTATATTCATGATAATATCGATTGTTGCGGCAGTATCTTTTAAGAATACTAGTTCTTCAACTTCAGCTGACTCTCCAATCGCTGTTGTTGAAAAAGCAAAGCAAGCCATAGGCTTACCTGCTCATAAGAAAATAAATATCTTGCTTTTAGGAATTGATGAACGTAAAAATGATATTGGACGTTCCAATGTAACCTGTGTAGTGACGGTAGATACAGATACTAAGAATCTCTCCATGCTTTGGGTACCGAGAGATAGTAGAGTAGCGATTCCGGATCATGGTTGGAATAAGATTGGTCATGCTTATGCATATGGTGGACCAAAATTATCAGAGCAGACAGTAGCAAATTTGTTGGGTGTACCGATTGATTACTATGTGGCAATAAATATGGATGGCTTTAAGAAAGTGATTGATGCCTTAGGTGGAGTTGACATTAATGTGGACAAGCGTATGTATTATTATGACCCTTACGATGAGGGAGAGGTAGATAACGACGGTCTTATTGACCTTAAACCTGGTATGCAGCATATGGATGGCAATGTTGCACTGCAATATGTACGGTTTCGACATGATGAGATGGGTGATATCGGAAGAATTGAACGCCAACAAAAATTTGCAAAGGCTTTATTAGCGGATGTGATCACCCCGTCAGTAATTCCTAAGGTACCAAATGTTATTAAGGAAGCCAATACTGTATTTAAGACAGATATGCCGGTAAGCGAAATGTTGAATTTAGCTACTATCATGAACGATGTTTATAAACAGGGGTTAAAAACAGAAATGGCACCTGGTAAACCTGTGTATATCGATGATCTCAGTTACTGGCTGCCTGATATTACGGCGACTCGCAAACAAGTTGCTCAAATTCAAGGACTGGCCGTAGATGACAAATATTTGGCAAGTGCTCGAAATTTGACTACTGAATATGAAAAATCTCTTTTAAAAAGTAAAGTTATCGATGCGCCTTAACTAGTAATAACAGTATTAATTTGTCTTTTAAATTTAAATATCGATAGAAATTATTAAAGTGAAAAATGGCCACTCTTGTTGAGTGGCCATTTTGTTATTATTAGAGGTGAAAATAGTAAGTAAGAAGAGGTATATGTGTTAAGTGAATAATTATGATGTATAAAATACATTGTATATTACTGCCCGGAAACGTCGAGAGACGCCAATGGATATAACAGGTATTACCGGATTAAGGTTTTACATAATGTGGCTGGGTTTAAAGTATTTCTCTACGTTATGCAGTGCTAAAACTTGAACGGCTAGAAGGTTTGACTAAGTTCTTTTTGTTTAGACCTTCTATGAGGAAGGTCTTTTATTATTGGGAGGGGGTGGTAAAGATGGATTCGGATAGTAGTATACCGCATATAATACTGAAGATACCGGTACTTGACACGATCTATGATTTAGCGAAGATTTTTACCACAAGGAGGAACTATCTATGGCATTTTTCTCAACCAATATACCAAAACACCGTTTGAAATGGGTTGATGCAGTTGTCCTAATATTTATTTTTGCGATACTCTACTCAGTATTAAATTTAGGTGCCAGCATGAATGCGCCTTTTACGTTAGAAGACCAGAGTGAAATTGCGCTTGATCCATCCATGCTCCCCTATTACGCAGGACGTTCCTTGTTGCGCATGTTTATCGCGTTTGGAGCATCCTTGCTATTTTCCCTATTTTATGGCTATATTGCTGCTAAAAGTCGGACTGCAGAGAAAATACTAATTCCATTACTGGATATGTTACAGTCCATTCCTGTATTGGGTTTCTTATCAGCAACAATTACTGCTTTTATTGCATTATTTCCAGGAAGTTTATTTGGTGTTGAGTTGGCTTCTATTTTAGCTATTTTTACAGGTCAGGCTTGGAATATGACCTTTAGCTTTTATAACTCACTCAAAACTATTCCTAAAGACTTACAAGAAGCATCTGATGTTCTCCATTTGAACTGGTGGCAGCGTTTCCTAAAACTGGAAGTACCTTTCTCCATGATTGGTCTAGTTTGGAATAGCATGATGTCATTTGGGGGTGGATGGTTCTTTCTGGCTGCCAGTGAAGCAATCAGTGTACTGGGGCAGAATATACGACTACCGGGGGTTGGCTCCTATCTTGCAGCAGCTATAGAAGCCGGTGATATGCAAGCTATCGGATATTCTATCGTAACAATGATTTCAATGATTATGCTTGTTGATCAAGTATTTTGGAGACCTCTCGTAGTATGGAGCCAAAAATTCAAAATGGAATTAACGGAGTCAGCTGACGCTTCGACTTCATTCGTCTATGACATACTGTATCGCTCGAGTCTAATTGGTGCGCTGAATCGCGTTTTACTAGCCCCTCTTTGGAGAGTAATAAACTTGCTATTGGATAGAATTGCATCCTTATCCGAAAATGTCTCACGGGATTTCCAGAGTGTACCTCAATCACTCTATATTAGCAAGTTAATTAAGTTCTTTCTTGTTGTGATCGTTCTAGGATTTATGCGTGATCCGGTTTCTCAAGCATTTGCACTGGTGTCTTCCATGGATAGCAGTAGCTTATTAGAAATAACGAAACTAGGGTTATATACACTTGGTCGTGTTATGATAGCTGTTCTATTAGGTGCAATTTGGACCGTTCCAGTTGGCGTTTGGATTGGCTTGAATCCTCGATTGGCGAAGGTGTTACAACCTATTATTCAAATTGCGGCTTCATTTCCGGCAAATATGCTGTTCCCGTTCATTACGATTTTGTTCTTGAAGTATCAAGTAAACTTTGAGTGGGGGGCAATTTCCCTCATGATGCTTGGAACCCAGTGGTATATTCTGTTTAACGTTATTGCAGGTACCATGTCTATTCCGAATGATTTACATGAGGCAGGAGCTGTTTTTAAACTACAAGGATGGCGGAAATGGAAGTCGCTTATTCTTCCAAGCATCTTCCCATATCTCATAACTGGTATCATTACCGCATCCGGAGGTGCGTGGAACGCAAGTATTGTTTCAGAGATTGTAAGTTGGCATGATGAGCAATTAATAGCAACAGGTCTCGGTGCGTTTATTAGCAAAGTCACTGAACAGGGTGATTGGGGCGGGATTATTTGGGGAATCACTGTCATGTGCTTATTCGTAGTTCTAATAAACCGGTTCTTATGGAGACGTTTATATCAGTTAGCTGAAGTGAAATATCATTTGGATTAGGAGGGGTAAACATGAAGGAATTAATTGAAGTTAATAAAATATATAAGAACTTTGGTATTAAAGGTCATGAAAATGCACCTATACTTGAAGACATCAACCTAGAAGTCAAAGAGGGGGAATTTCTTGCAATTCTTGGACCTTCCGGCTCAGGCAAATCTACCTTGTTGCGTATCATTGCAGGACTTGTTCCTGCTTCGAAGGGCACAGTCACCTACTTGGGAAACTCTATCCAGGGGGTAAATCCTGGGGTTGCAATGGTGTTCCAGTCTTTTGCTCTATTCCCTTGGCTAACCGTCTTGGAAAATGTAATGCTTGGGTTAGAATCCAAGAAACTCTCCGAAATAGAAAAGTATGATAAGGCGTTAAAGGTTATTGATATCGTCGGTCTTGATGGTTTCGAAAACGCATACCCAAAAGAACTCTCAGGTGGTATGCGGCAACGTGTAGGTATTGGTCGTGCTCTGGTTAGCGATCCTGACGTGCTTCTAATGGATGAACCATTTTCCGCTTTGGATGTTCTTACTGCTGAAAATCTACGCCGCGACTTGCTGGAGTTGTGGCTAGACAAAAAAATTCCAACCAAGTCTATCATTTTGGTGACACATGGTATTGAGGAAGCAGTGTATATGGCTGACCGTGCGATAATTCTTTCAACCAGTCCAGCTAGAGTCATAGAAGATATTGCTATCGATATTCCTCGCTGGCGTGATAAAAAAGCTACTAATTTCACTGCCCTCGTAGATAGGATTTATTCTTTGATGACCAAGAAAGAGGTAAAACGCAACGAACCCGCTATTTATCAGCCGAAGAAGATAACGGTGCTTCCCCATGTCTCGGCTGGGGCACTCACTGGCTTTCTTGAATTATTAGAAGATCTTAATGAAAGAACCGATCTCTATAGGCTAGCGGATCGGTTGGTCATGGATATTGAAGACTTTTTCCCCATCGTCGAGTTAGCCTCATTGCTAGGTTTCGCCAAAGTAATAGAGGGGGATATTGAGCTTACGCCTGAAGGTATTCAGTTTGCGAGAGCGACTGTATTGGAGCGTAAAGAATTATTCAAAGATCAATTATTAAAAACTGTTCCTTTTATTACACAAATGATCAATGTTTTGCAATCAAAATCCAATAAAAAGATGAATATAGAATTTTTCGAAGACCTTATCGCCCGTACTTATGGTGATGAAGTAGCCAAAACTCAGATTCAATTGATAGTCAGCTGGGGACGATATGCAGAACTTTTTGGATATGATAAGGTGACAGAGTTGGTTTATTTAGAAAGCGGAATTTAAGACTACGACCTAGACGAACGGATTCAAATTCGCATAAAACTCACAGTAAAATCGTTAATATCGTTGTGTTATCAAAAGAAAGTTTGAACAGATATTGAGAATGAGGGCGTAACTAACTAAATCCTGCACTGTTATACCCCATACGGGGAACCATATCATCTTTAATAGCGAAAAGCTCCTGCAAGAATTCCAGTGAGAATTGTTGCGGGAGCTTTGTATATATATTGATTTTTTTGATTCTATTCCAAAGGTTTCATTGACGAGAGTTAAAAAGGCGGAGAGGGGTGATGAAAGCCATTTTTCTTTATGATGACAAATTTGGATAGGCATGGAGAATTCGGGTCCCATCCAGTGTAAAGCGGTTAGTTGATTGTTTTTTAATTTCATATCAATTCAGTGGGCTGGGTACAGGAGTGCTGTCCTGAGTTGAGAGAAAAGGGAGCTGGATTACTATATTATTTTAAAAGGAACCTTTATAGAAAAGGTTCCTTTGCCGCATAAAGATAAAATTATTCACTATAATCAATCCATTGGAAAAGCAACTCACATAGGTGATTGATTTTAAAGATTTGTAAGCTTTTCAGCTATCAAATGCAGAGTGCGATTTGAACCTGCAATCATTTCTAAAATGTCACAAATTGGCTGGTTTGCAAGCCGATCAATATCTAAGCGATTACTGTGGGTATCAAAAATAATAACATCGGATGAAATGTTATTAAGAACAGATTTTGTAACGGCATTTTGAATAATATCCAGCGCTTTATTACTGGAAACAACTAGATCGTTGACTTCAAGCCTGATTTTTTTCAAATCAGCCTCAGCAGGAGAGATGTTACTTTGCAAATCGAACTTTATTTTTTCAATGTTATCAGCGATATGTCGGTAAAATTTTGTAGCAATGTATTGAATTAGTACACAGGCAGAATGGACAGATGCGGCGCGGGTTGCTGGAATGATTGTGACGTCTTTACGCAAGTAGGGGCGATAGGTTGGTGACAAAAGACCACCTTCACCAACAAAGCGGTCAACGCCGATTATATATTTGGCTTTTTGCAATCGCTCTGATATTTCTTCTTGCGGCATTTCACGATAGGCGATCGGCACAAACTCAACGCAGGTAATACCAAGGTTTTTGCAATAATTGCCTAATATAGTTGCGTATTCTAAATGATTGTTAAAAATATAAACTGTTTCGTTTTTAGGAATACGAGCTACTGCAATAAAAAATTTTGAGTTGGGCATTAAGTCAAGTAGAACAATTTTTTCTCTTGGGACTACTTGTGACAGTAACTTTAGCTGTGTTTGGGCGCAAATATAGATATCAGCAATGGAATTATCCTCAATTTCACAAGTCAAGTATGTCTGAATATCGATATTTTCACTTAACATTGATTGTATAATACCCGCGATTTCACCAGCAATCAATGGGCCGCTAGCAACAACAGCGATGTTCAATTTCATAGTAGTATCTCCTTTTAAAATAATAAAGGCAATTTGAAAGGTGTTAAACAAAAGTCTCTTTCGCTAAATCAAGGAAAGCTTGTGCAGCATGTGAAAGAGCTTTATTTTTTTTTATAGCAATGGCGATATCAATCATCACGGGAGTATTTAGCGGAATAGTGATCAGAGAAGTGTCACATAAATCCTGCGGTAAGATTGTGAGACCTGCATTACAGGCAACGAGGCTTTTAATGGTCTGGATGTGATTGGATTCAAAGGCTATCTGGGGTAGTGTATTGAGCCTTTCAAATTCCTTTATAATTAGCTTTCGGAGCAGACAGTTTTGGGTAAGCAAGATTAATGGCTCATTTACTAGTTCGGACAGCTCAATAGAATTTTTTCTTTGAAAGCAGTGTTCTTTTGAACAGCAGACAACTAGCTCTTGTGAGCCGAGGCGAGTGTAATCGAGAAGGATATTATTGTCACCTAAAATGACGATGCCAAGATCTGCTTTATCCTCAATTAATAATGTTTGTATCTCGGGGACATTACCTTCAATAAAAGAAAGCTTGATATTGGGGTATTGTTTTTTAAACATTTTTAAAAACATAGGAATTGGCCGCGTTCCGGCAATTGGCGTAATTGCTAAAGTTAAAACACCGTTATTCAGGTTTTTTAATTCATTTATTTCAAAAATTGTTGTTGATACGCCACGCATAATATTCTCGACATGCTTACAGAATACTTGTCCCTCTGTTGTCAGGATTGCTTGCTTTTGATTACGGTCAAATAGCTGGATGCCGAGTTCTTCCTCTAAACTGCGAATAGCGTTTGTTACGGCAGGCTGTGATACGTAGAGCCGTTCTGCTGCCCGCGTGAAACTGTTTGTCTTACTTACCATAAGAAAGTATTCCAGTTGTCGTAATTCCATAATCGTTGCTCCCACGCATTTATAATATAATTAATTCTATCATGGAAAATCTAATTAGAGTGACTTTTATGCGGGAAAAGCGATAAGATTTTCTTATGATAAAATAAGTTGAATTTATTCAACTATTAAAAAAGTAGAACAATAAATGGTTATAAGCTAAACTTTTTCGAAAAGAAGCTGTTTTATCCGATAGCTAACCCGCTCTAATACGCCCACCTCTATAGGCGGTGCATAAAGAGCGGCTAAGCTCCTGGATAACGTCGACTAAGATTCAGTTGGAGTTTTAACTCCAACTGAATCAAGTCTAGTTTATCAGGTGAAGTAAATTTTGTATAAGATTTTGTTATGAAATGATAAGTTGTCGATATTTCACTGTTAATTCTGAAAATGATAACATTTAGTCAAGGTTATTCATTGCCTGCGCTATGTGCGCAGGGGGAGTGCTGAACGAAATTTCGAAAGGGGTTTTATAAATGCCATCAACAACAATTGACAGTCAAATTTTTGGATGTCTATTTAGTACTGACAAAATGAGGGAAATATTCAGTGATAAGAATATGGCTCAGAAATGGCTGGATACAGAAGCTGCACTGGCAAAAGCACAGGGCGAACTCGGTATTATCCCAAAAGAGAAAGCCGATGAAATTAATGCGAAAGCCAATGCGGAATTATTAAATATTCCACAGATTGGTGAAAACTACAAAAGTTCAATAACTATAGTACCTTTATTAAAAGAATTTAAAAAAGTATTGGACGGAAATGCCGGTGAATATGTTCACTGGGGCGCAACTAGTCACGATATTGTAGATACTGGGTTGGTTCTACAGATGAAAGAAGCGTATGCCGTCATCTTAGAACAAATGAAAGTATGTCAAAAATCGACACTGAAGTTAGCCAGAGAGCACCGCGATACCATTATGTGTGGTCGTACCCATGTAATTCATGCATTACCTATTACTCTTGGTTATAAAGTAGCGATCTGGGCAGATGAATTGGGCAGAAATATTCAGCGTTTAGAAGAAATTAAAGACCGAGTTTTTGTCGGCGAACTAGGTGGTGCTGTAGGCACACTTGCATCACATCCGGAAAAAGGACTTGAAGTCCAAGAAAGAATGATGGAAATTTTAGGTCTGAATGTTCCGGCAATTGCTTGGCATGTAGCACGGGACAGTCAAGCAGAATTTGTTAGCGTACTTGCTATTTGTGCAGGTACAATCGGTAGAATTGCCAGCGAAATTCTTTCCTTGCAGAGAACTGAAATTATTGAATTAGAAGAGCCATTTTTCATGGGGAAAGTGGGTTCTAGTACTATGCCTCATAAACGCAATCCGCAAGTCGTTGAGAATATTATCGCTGTTTGTCGTAGCGTTAGAAGTATAGCTCCGGCAATTGTAGAAAGCATGGTAAGTGAAAATGAACGAGACTGGGGCTGCTTCCTTACCGAATGGGAAGCAATTCCACGTGCTTGCCATCTTATGGGCGCAGCACTAGAAAAATCCATGGATGTATTAGAAAATTTAATCGTTTATCCAAAACATATGGAAGCAAACTTAAACAAATTAAGAGGCATAATGATGTCAGAATGTGTAATGATGCATTTAGCGCCTAAATTAGGACGGATGACAGCCCACGATATTGTTTACAGGACTTGTATGAAAGCATATGAAGAAGAAGAGCAGATGGACACAGCATTAAAGGCTGAACCCAAGGTCCGCGAAGCCTTTACCGACGAAGAAATTGCCGATATGATAAACCCCCGGAAATATATTGGTTATGCGCCGCAATTTGCTGATCGTGTTCTTGCCAAATATAAAGCATAACACATTTCAATAAAGGTCCGAATTAGCGGGCGTATGCCGTAATAATTATGTGAATTCTCATTTATACGGCATACGCCTGGTTTATCTAAGTTATAGTCAACATTTGTAGCAGATAAATTGGAATTTCTAAAAAAGGATGTGAGATAATGCCATGAGCAAAGATATGCGTAATGGATTAATTGTATTGGCTGTTGGCGCCGTTATATGGTTCATGCCGGTTCCGGCAGGTTTAAAGGTGCAGGCGTGGCACTTATTCGCCATATTCGTGACTACGATTTTAGGCTATATTCTCCAGCCCTTGCCTATAGGCGCAATTGCCTTTATTGCTGTTACCTTTAGCGCTCTGTCCGGAACACTGAAGGTGGCAGAGGCTCTAATGGGCTATGGCAACGGGACAATGTGGCTGATTGTTTCAGCGTTTTTATTTGCCCGAGGTTTTATAAAAAGCGGCCTGGGCCGAAGAATCGCTTTTGTTATTATTAAATTTATAGGCCGGTCTTCCTTGACCCTCGGTTATGCAATTACGCTCAGTGATTTTGTGATATCACCGGCAACGCCTTCCAGTGCAGCGCGGGCTGGTGGTATTATCTTCCCGATTATCAAGGGATTATCTTCGGCCCTTGACTCTGAGCCAGGGCCGACAGCTCGTAAATTTGGCGCCTATATCATGTTGGTTGAATATCATGCCAATGCCATTACCTGTGCCATGTTTATGACGGCTATGGCGGCCAATCCTCTTTCCGTTGAGATTGCTTCTAAAGCAATCGGCGTGCAGCTTACCTGGACTTCATGGGCTGTGGCCGCCTTTGTTCCCGGTGCTGTTTCTTTGCTGCTGATTCCGTACATTCTCTATAAACTGTATCCGCCGGAAATTAAGATGATGCCGGAGGCCAAAGGCTTAGCGATTAAGGAACTGGAAGCAATGGGATCTATGACAAAAATGGAAAAAATTGTGTCAATGGTATTTATAGGAGCAATGATCATGTGGGCGACCTCAGAAATTACCCATATTGAAGCAACTGTTGTCGCCATGAGCGCCGTTTGTGTCATGGTTATTTGTAAGGTACTTACCTGGCAGGATGTAATTGGTGAGAAAGGCGCATGGGATACGCTGTTTTGGATGGGTTCCCTTGTTGCTTTGGCAACAGAACTGGCAAAATCCGGCTTCATTGCATGGATTGCAAAATCGGCAGGGGTAGTAATTACAGCATCCGGTTTATCTTGGGTCATGGCTTTTGGCTTGCTGATTATAATTTACGTATATTCTCACTATGGCTTTGCTAGTGTTACTGCACATATTAGCGCGATGTACGCAGCGTTTATTGCCATTTCTGTAGGGGCAGGGGCACCGCCGCTTCTTGCGGCATTAGCTTTTGCTTTTCTATCTAATGTTATGATACCCTTGACCCATTATAGTGGTTCGGCAGGTCCAATTCTCTTTGGCGCTGGCTATGTAACACAAGGGGAATGGTGGCGAATGGGTTTTATACTTACCACCATTAATGTAATTATCTGGCTCGGTATAGGCGGTGCATGGTGGAAGGTTCTTGGTCTTTGGTAGTAAAATTGCAAACTGGATAAATATTAAAGCAAGAATGCACAATAGATAGTGAAAAAACTACCCTCTCTTGTAGAATTTCAGTTATGAAATGGACAAGAGGGGTAGTTTTATATGAAAATAAAATTAAGGAAAGCATAGAATTTCATATCCTATTCGGTGAGAGGGATAGATATGGAAGGTCTTGATGAACATTAAATAAATTTCCATCATATTATGTTATATAGAGCGTAAAAAAGGTGGGCTATTATTTATGAGACAATACGGACCTCCGACCTCTCCGCCACCAACAGTTATTCCCCCAAAACCATCATATTCTTATATTATTGATTGCTTGTACTACACCACTTATGTATGGTTGAAGAATGGAAGACAATTTTGGTTTTATCCAACAAGCGTAGAGTATGGTGCAGTTACGGGTTATAGATGGACTGGAAGGTATTGGACTTTCTATGGTTTCGACTCAAGATTGATTGATGAGGTCGCATGTTTGGTTCCTACACCATATCGTAATTTATCCGATGACAAGTCGCTCTAAGACTCCCATCTTCTCCAAGTGGGAGTCAAGAGCGACTAAGTCCCTGGATAAGTGCGACTAAGATCCAGATGGAGTTAAAACTCCACCTGAATCAAGTCTTCTTTATAAGCTAACTTTAGCATCTAGACACTGCTACTTTGTTGGCAGTGTCTAGATATTTATATGCCCCTAAGACATTCCTTTGCCAGTTCTTTGGCGAGCTGCATCTATACATTTTGCATAAATAGTCATCTCTTTCGTGGATATTATCACCATTTACAAGAAACTTGAGACGTTCTCAAAAATTAAATCTGTGTAGGTTGTGTTCAAATGTGACTTACTTCTTGGCTATTCATTGAATAACCATCTCTCATAAGATCACTCGTATATAGTGTATTATCTTTTATTTCAATACTATTAAGTTTCTTAACTGCTCCATAAGGTTCTTTTAAGGAAAGTTTATCTCCTCTCCCAGAAATAACCCATAACGTTTTATAGCCCTTAGGTATTGAGAGAAGTTTATCTTCACCTTTGCCATCTGTAAAATAAACTAACAAATTAACCTTATTTTTATTAGCATATTCAAAAACTGGAGTAAATTTAGTGCCTCCTCTTATCTTCATTCGATCTTTTATATCCTTGACAGATTTGACTTTATATACACGTCTGATTTCGCTATCACATTCTATAATCGTAATTTCATGATTAACGTTTTTTACTATATTGAGTACTTCTTTAATAGCTTGATTAAATTCTTCATCACTAATGCTGCCGCTTATGTCAAGGGCAACAACAACGTCTGCTTTATGACTCCTAAGCTGGCCTCTTAAATCGAATCGATCAGGCTGTCTTCGGTTTCTTCTTGTTATAATCTTCTTTTTATTACTTTCAACAGTTCCCATCATCCTCTTAAGATATAAATTCCAAGGCAATTCAGCTTTGCTATTTTTTAATGATGATATCATGCCTTCTAAATAGTTTGGAATATTGCCTTTTTGCGAAGCATCAATAAACTTCTCCGTAAATTCTTTAAGGGTTTTTTCATCTATATCACTAGAATCTTCCCAAATGTCATGGGTTTTTTCAGGATTATAATCCGTTTCTATTTTTTCATCTTTATTACTATCATCCTCTGCTGCATCTTCATCTTCTTCTAGTAAATCTATGGCAGTTTGAATTTTTTCTGCATAATATTCGAAGGATTCAAAAGGTAAGAGTTTTAAAGAATAATTTAAATTTACCCATTCTAAAGTGGTAGCATAGGGGGGAAGATGATCTAAATATGTATTTACAACTACATCCATTGCCATATTAACAGCTAATGTTCCATACTCAGCCTTGAAATCTTTTGCTCTTATTAAGTGTATAGACAATATATGGAGTATATCGTGTTTAATTGCACTTTCCATTTGTTTTATAGTAAGAGTTAAAAAAATTATGGGGTTAATATATAAAACATATTTGGAACCTTTAAAGTTTACGGCAGTAGGACTGCTTATATCAAATCTTATTTCTCTTGACATTTGAAATAAAAAATATCCATAGAAATTATCTTTGTCTTCCATAAGACTTAAATTAACTTTATCTACAAGGTTAAAAAACTCTTCTGTAAAGTCTTTTGGTATAGTTATTTTAGCATTACTATCTCTACGATTTTCTTTTATAAAAATGGTAATAATTTTGTTTGCTTTTTCATAAAGCTCTTTTACAAGAATTTCAAAATTAGTTTCCATACATATCACCTTATTGCATGATAAGATTCAAAATAGGATTCTACAAAGGCTTCATTTTCTATGGCATGTTTATATACTTCAGGATAACTATTTTTAATATCCTTCATAATTCCTATCATTAAATCTACAGGATATATTTTTAGAAACGCAATCAGTCTGTCAATAGTATAACCTGTTTCATAATCGCCATTTTCTATATTGGCTTCTAAGTTTTTGAGAATGTTCTTTGCGGATAGATAAAGTCTTGTATGACTTTCGTTTTTTACTCTTTCGATAATCGATTGAGGAAGAGAATCTACTGAGAAAACATCTTCATAAGAGAGTAGTGAACGATAATCTGATTCAACAAAGCTAACAAACTCTTCAGCAATTAATTTCCCTACATTTCCTTTTATAACATTTAAAAGCACGGATCTAGGTATTGAATCTTTTTTCTCTTTGTAAATTTTATAAATGCTAGAGATTCTTTCGTAGCTTCTTGGAGTTGCTCTTATATCATCCACATTTGTTTTATGCAAGTATTCTGGGAAGGTTGAGATAAACTCTATAACCTTTTGCTCAATTCCTATGTTTATTGCCCAATCTAACCACTGCATATAATCAGGTTCCATGTATAACCACACAAATCTATTTTCTTGCGCTACATCCATATCTACAACTTGGTAATCAAAATCTGAACCATATTTACTGGAAGGGTTCATAGCGGCTACTATTTTTACGTCTTTATGTAACTTATAGCCATTAATTTCTCTATTTAATATTAAATTCATAAGTTCCTGTTGTACTGTATGTTCACAACGATTGATTTCGTCGATAAATAAAAGAACTGTTTTTTGTTGTGCTATTTCCTCATCAATTTCTCTTAGCTTATTATGAACGGCATAAACTGTAGTTTTCTCTTCAACTTTACTTCCTTTAGAGTTAACTTTTGAATAAGATTCTATAGTGGGAAGACCACCTATTTCACCTTCTTTAAGGAGATTGCCATCGATAACAATTAAACTCCAATTATTATTTTTCGCAATATCCTTGACTAAAGCTGTCTTTCCAATGCCACTTTCGCCAACGATTAAAGGTACTTCTCCAGTAGATAATACTAAATCAACACTTTTTAATGTATCTATAAAATTCATTATATCTCCACCTATTTCAGCTTTAGCTTTTCATCTACAGCTATTTTTTTTGCCTTTTTACTTCCATGGTTATAAATAAACATCATCTTGTCCATAAGCATAATATCACTAGTCTTATCTATAGTACTATTTAAATAATCCCTAACATATTTTTCTTCCACATCTTCATTTGATAGAGCTTCTTTTAACACTTGTTCTAGTTCATTTTTAGATATTTCTTTCATAACATATTTAATCACTAAAATATTTACTTTCAAAAATTCTAATATCTTATTTTTATCTAAGTCAGGTATTAGTCGAATAGCCCTCTCATCATTCTTGATTGCGATAAGCTCTGCATTATGGGTAGGTGTATTTATATATCTTAATGCATCATAGCTTATTTTTACCGCCTCTTCTTGTACACGCTCAGAAGGTTCTTTTATAAACTTGATTGCATCATAATTTTTTCTTACAGCTAATAATTGCAATTCCTCACTTGGACTAGTAACATATTTAATAGCCCATCCAGCCTGATTTAGCGCTAATTTAATTAATGTGTCGGTTGGATTTTTAATATACTCTAAGTTAATCCATCCATCATTTATCGCTTTTGTCATCATATCTTCTGAAGGGTTATTTATAAATTCAATGGCTCGTGCATTAGTGTCTATCGCTAATTCTTGCATCTCTTTAGTGGGATTATCTATATATTTTAACGTAAGTCCATTCCTTTTAATAGCCAATAACTTCATCTCATCTGTAGGATTATTTATATATGCTATAGTATTAGGATTATTTCTAATCATTTCAATAAGCTTTGATTTTTCCATACTGTTACTTTCCTTTTTTAGTTATTTTCATTATATGTAATTATTACTTTCCATTAATATGCTTTTTAAGCTAATTTAAATAGATTCATTATACCACTGTATAAAAAAAGGTTCTATAAATGCAATTGTGGATAAACAAGGCTACGAAGTGTTAGGTATAGTGTAAAAGGGGGGCTGGATTAAGGTACGGAGAAAGTATTACTAGTAATAGGAAAAGAGATAAAAAATTAAAAAAACTATAGATAATGAAGGGATTGTACGCATTGTGACGAAGATTGTAACGAACATTGTAAATTCGTGAAAAAATTTGTACTGTGACATGAATCACTTTAATTATTCCTTATGTATGATACAATCGGCAAAAACAGATAAAAACATGAATTGAGAAATAATATTGATGTGTATGCTTGACTTATTTTCTTGTATTCTGTATTCTGAAGTGGTAAATGCGCTGAGGAGTGGGTGAGAAAAATAAGCGGATATGATTTTGGAATGAATGGAATAGAGAAATAGATGACATAATAGTCGGAGTTTTAAGCGTTTTTTTATATAAACAGGCTGCCAAAAAGAGTATGTTGTCGGGTGTGAGTGGCAGACTACTATTATAAGTAATTCAAAAAAGTAATTTTTTTATCGAAGGAGGAGAGTTAGTTTGTTGCAGGATTTTGGAAATATTGGTTTATTATTGCTCGTTGCTTTGGTTTTTCCCCTATTAGCGTTAGGGACTGCATTTTTTATTCGTCCTCGTCCTCGCCAGCATGGTATAGAAAAATCTTTGCCTTATGAGTGTGGTGTAGATACGGTTGGCGAGACTTGGGTGCAATTCAGGGCAAGTTATTTTTTGTATGCATTAGTATTTGTCGCTTTTGATATTGAAACTGTTTTTCTATATCTTTGGGCGATTAAGTTTCAGCAGTTAGGGAAGTTCGCCTTTATTGAAATGTTTATTTTCCTTAGCATTTTATTGGTAGGGCTAGGATATGCCTGGAAGAAAGGAGCATTGGAATGGAAGTAACGAAACTGCAATCACAAGAAGAGCAAGACAATGATTTGTTGCAGAAAAATATAATTTTAACAAGTTTTGATACCGTATTAAAATGGGCCCGAAGTAATTCACTATGGCCATTGTCCTCGGGGCTTGCTTGTTGTGCAATAGAAATGATGTCGGCTGCCGCTGCGCGGTTTGATTTGTCAAGGTTTGGGTATGAGGTTTTTCGTGCTTCACCAAGACAAGCTGATTTGCTTATTGTGGCAGGAACCGTGACGTGGGCGATGGCTGGTCCTTTAAAGCGTTTGTATGAGCAGATGCCTGAACCCAAATATGTCATCGCCATGGGCAGTTGTGCAAATTCTGGAGGTCCCTTTGCCGATTCCTATTCGGTTGTTCCCGGAGTGGACAAGATTTTACCAGTCGATGTGTATATTCCAGGTTGCCCGCCCCGGCCAGAGGCTTTGATTCACGGAATGTTGGAATTAAAGCACAAGATTAAGAATCCCGAGATTGCGAGGAGAAAGTCATGAGTAATCTAGACATAAATAATTCCTTGTCTGAACTGCAAGCTCGGTATTTAGAAGACGTAAAAATTATTGGCGAGGAAGCTCAGACAGCTTTACTTGTTGAGCCTCATCGTTTGCTAGATCTACTCGAGCTTCTTAAAACGAACGAGTCGTATCAATTTAACATGCTGCGTAACTTGACGGCAGTCGATTATTTGGAATATATCGAAGTTGTTTATCATTTATATTCTTTACCGTTACGACAGGCCATTACAGTAAAGACCCGTTGCGGTATGGAGGATTCTCAAATTCCATCAGCCACCCATATTTGGCCTGCTGCAAACTTCCAGGAGCGGGAAGTTTATGATTTGCTAGGCGTAAGATTTACCGGGCATCCTGATTTGCGGCGTATTTTACTGCGGGATGAGTTTGATGGACATCCATTGCGCAAAACATACAATACTGGTAATGCAGGGGAAGGAGGTAGGAGTTCATGCTAAAGACAGAAACCTTTACTTTGAATATGGGACCACAACATCCTAGTACCCATGGTGTATTACAAGTCGTACTGGAATTGGATGGCGAAACGGTAGTTCAAGCCATTCCGAATATGGGGTATCTCCATCGTGGTATTGAAAAGCTGGCAGAAGGCCGAACTTATGCCCAATTTATCCCCTATACGGATCGTTTGGACTATGTTTCATCCATGGGAAATAACTTAGGATATTGTCAGACGGTAGAAAAGATGATGGGCATTACGGTACCCGAACGTGCGGAATATTTGCGAATCATAATGACTGAATTAAATCGTATCGCCAGTCATCTGATTTTCATGGGATCGTTGGCAATTGACCTTGGCGCTTCTACCGGAATGATGTTTGGTTTTCGCAGTCGTGAGCGGATTTTGGATCTGTTTGATATGGCCTGCGGTGCTAGACAGACCTATACCTATATACGGTTTGGCGGTGTCTCTGCCGATATACCGTCAGAATTTATCCCTGAACTGCAGCGCTTTTTAACAGATTTTCCGGCTATGCTTGATGAATATCACCGTTTATTGACAGGCAATGAAATTCTGTTTCATCGTTTAAAAAACACTGGCGTGATTAGTGGTCAAAGGGCTTTAGAAATTGGTTTGACTGGACCTGCCTTACGGGCTTCAGGTGTTGACTATGATATCCGAAAAGCAGAGCCATATGGGATTTATGACCGTTTTGATTTTAGTGTGCCACTAGGCCAAGTTGGCGATTGCTGGGACCGCTATATCATTCGAATGGAAGAAATGAAGCAGAGCGCCAGTATTGTAGCACAGGCGCTGGAGCAAATGCCTGAGGGTATTGTTATGGCTACTATTCCTAAAGTATTGAAGCCACCGGCTGGTGAGGTGTATCATTCTATTGAAAACCCGCGCGGCGAGCTAGGTTATTATATCGTTAGTGATGGCAAAACTAACCCCTATCGTCTCCATGTGCGTCGCCCCTCCTTTATTAATCTGCAGGTACTGAATGAAACCTGTCAAGGCTTGCTTATTGGTGACGTTGTAGCTGTACTGGCGACATTAGATTCATTGATGGGGGAAGTGGATTGTTAAACTTTATTAAGAGGAGTCATAAGGCATGCAAGAGATAACAGGATTGTTTAAAATTGCAGAAATACTAAGAGATATCTTAGGACGCTTTCTACCGGCACAGTTAGTAGATATCTGCATGAGTTTAATAAATATTGGGGCTATTTTCACGATTATTTCCTTGACGGCTGTTGTATTGGTTTACACTGAACGAAAGGTAAGTGCCTTCATGCAGAGACGGTCAGGTCCTAATCGCGTCGGCCCAGGGGGCACGCTACAGTCGGTAGCTGATATGATTAAGCTAATGGCAAAAGAGGATATTATGCCAGCTGGCGCTGACAAATGGATGTGGGTTTTGGCGCCGATGCTCTTGTTTATCCCCGCAGCTCTAGTTTTTGTAGTGTTTCCTTTTGATAATAAGGCTATATTTGCGGATTTAAATATTGGTATTTTTTATTTTATCGCTATGTCCTCCCAGTCGGTTTTACCTTTTTTGATGGCAGGGTGGGCCTCTAATAACAAATATTCTTTGGTAGGCGGTATGAGGACGGTCGCCCAAATGCTTAGTTATGAGGTTCCGATGGTGCTTTCGATTCTAGGAATCGTGATGATGTCGGGATCGATGCGGATGAGCTCGATAGTAGCCGCACAACAGCATACTTGGTTTATCCTTTTACAACCTATTGCCTTTGTGGTTTATGTTATTACAGCAACAGCAGAAATTAATCGAGCGCCTTTTGATTTAGTTGAAGGTGAGTCAGAAATTGTTGCTGGGCCATTTACCGAATATACTGGCATGCGATGGGCTCTGTTCTTTTTGGCAGAGTATGCAAATTTATTGGCGGTTTCAGCGATTGCAACCACATTGTTTTTAGGTGGTTGGAGTGGGCCATGGCTTCCTGGTTGGATCTGGTTTTTTCTTAAAGTTGGCGGAATGATTTTCCTATTTATGTGGTTTCGCTGGACGTTTCCCAGGCTGCGCATTGACCAACTTATGTCTTTCGGATGGAAAGTGTTACTACCATTGGCACTACTTAACATCATTGTTACCGGGATTGGTATGTATATTTACGAGTTTTTTAGTTAGGAGGGAAAGCTATGGTTGGTAAAGGATTATTAGAAGGCATGCGCGTAACCTTAAAAGCTTTTTTTAACAAAAAGGAAACGCTGCAGTATCCCGAAATAAAGCTAACCATGCCCGATCGTTTTCGTGGCGGTGAGCTGGAGTTAGACGATAAAAAATGCATCGCCTGCGGACTGTGCGCAAGGGCATGCCCTAATCATGTTATTGAGATGACTACAGGCATTGATGAACAGAAAAAACGGCACTTAAAGTCGTATTTATATCATTCAGGATTGTGTCTGTATTGTAATTTTTGTATTGAAGCATGTCCGACAAACGCTATTTGCTGGGACAAAAATTATGAGAATTCACGGTATTTTAAAGATGAATTGGATGTTGATTGTCTAGCGATTGCAAAGCAAAAGTCAGCTGCAGCCCAAGTGGACAAGCCCAGTGCTGAGCAAGAGGATACCCTTACGAGGAGGGATCAGGAATGAATGAAATGATCTATACTGTCGCGTTTTATATATTTGCGGCGATTACAGTAGCAGCTGCCTTTGGAGTTGTGACAAAAAGCAACCTTGTACACAGTGCATTACTGCTAGCTTTATGTTTTATCGGCGTAAGCGGTTTGTATGTACTCTTGCAGGCGGACTTTTTGGCAGCAGTCCAAATTTTGATCTACAATGGGGCAATTGCTATTGTTTTTGTTCTTGGGACGATGCTTACCAGGCGTAGTCAGCGGCATGGGACGAATGATACGGAAGTAAATATTCCATCCCGCGTAGTTACATTAGTAAGCGGCTTGTTTGTCGTTGTTACCTTGGGAGTCATAGCAACCACACCTTGGCATTATTCCAGCAGTGTGATTGTTGAAGATACCCCATCCCTCCTTGCTCAGTTAATACTAACCGATTATATGGTGGTAATGGAAGCAGGGGCGGTGCTTTTACTGGCAGCTATGATTGGCGCGATTGTTTTGGCAAAGGGAGTGGAAGAATGATTGGATTGGTTCATTTTTTAACAGTCGCGGCTATAATTTTTGCGATTGGCTTGTATGGGGTATTGAGCAAGAGGACGATCGTTGGGATTTTGATGAGCATTGAGCTGATGCTTAATGCGGTCAATATTAATTTAATTGCCTTTTCACGATTTATAACACCGGAGGTTTTAACCGGACAAATATTTGCCATATTTACGATTACAGTAGCGGCTGCTGAAGTGGCGGTTGGAATGGCAATGATCTTTCGAGTATATTATGATCGGAACACGGTGCATGCTGCGAGACTTGATGAGATGCGCTGGTAAAATTGCATTAGAGAGTAGGTGAAGAAATTTGTTTAACCAATATGCATTGTCTCATGCTGCGCTTATTCCGTTATTACCGGCAATAAGCTTTATAATAGTGGGATTTTTTCTGCGTCGTCTCCCAGTATTGGCAGCGACGGTGTCTGTTTGCATGAGCTTAATCAGCTTTGGCTTATCCTTAGGGGTAGGGTATGGTGTGATAACTCATAATATCACGGTAGATAATCCGTTGATTCAAAGAATACCTTGGCTTTCTATATCGGGACTCACTGTTGATATGGGGGTATATATTGATCCTATATCGGCTATGATGCTGTTCATAGTTACATTGGTAGCTCTGATGGTGCAAATCTATTCTATTGGATATATGCGTGGCGATGCTGGATTTGGACGCTTTTTTGCGTACTTGTCATTGTTTGCATCGGCTATGTTAGGATTAGTGATTGCAGTTAACTTTGTGCAATTGTTTGTTTTTTGGGAATTGGTTGGGTTATGTTCCTATCTTTTAATTGGCTACTATTTCCACAAGATATCTGCGCGGGAAGCTGCTAAAAAAGCCTTTATTACTACACGTATTGGTGATTTTGGGTTGCTGGTCGGAATCTTGTTTTTGCAGATTTTGTTTGGTACGTTGGACTTTCAGCAGTTAGCATCGAATGTACCTGCCTATGTTGCAGAGCAAGGCACAAATTTGCTGACGATAGTAGGCATTCTCTTATTCCTTGGTCCTATTGGAAAATCTGGACAATTCCCGCTGCATGTGTGGCTGCCGGATGCGATGGAGGGGCCAACACCCGTATCAGCCCTCATCCATGCCGCTACCATGGTAGTAGCTGGGGTGTACTTGGTAGCTAGAGCTTTTTTCTTATTCAGTGTTTTGCCAAATGCAATGGAGGTAATAGCCTGGATCGGAGCGTTTACAGCTTGCTTTGCTGCTAGTATCGCCTTTACTCAGCGGGACATTAAACGCATTTTAGCGTATTCTACTGTTAGTCAGTTGGGGTATATGATGTTAGCGCTTGGAGTAGGCAGTGTTACGGCCTCCATGTTCCATCTTATGACACATGCCTTTTTCAAAGCATTGATGTTCTTAGCAGCCGGCGCGGTATTGCACGGTTTGCCAGATAAAAATGACATTTTTGAGATGGGCGGCTTGCGCCATAAAATGCCAGTTACTTTTGCCGCTATGACGATTGGTGTACTCGCTATATCTGGTATTCCGCCATTTGCGGGCTTCTTTTCAAAGGATGAAATTCTGCTGGTGGTTTCCCAAGTTAGTATGCCATTATACACCATTGCCGTAGTGACTTCTTTTATGACGGCGTTTTATATGGCAAGATTGCTGATTGTCGTCTTTTGTGGATCGGAAAAACCAGACAATCATCCCCATGAGGCGCCAATGTCCATGCGAATCCCATTGGTAGTGCTTGGTGTTCTTGCTGTTATTGGCGGGTATATACCTTATGCTAACCATTTTGGTGACTGGGTTCGTTTTGGTTCGGCCACACACGAGGGCTTAAATTGGAGTATCGCGGCAACGTCGACGGTATTGTCCATATTAGCGATTTCCTTGGCTTGGTATATATATGGTTCGGGCAAGGTCTCATCTGATAAACTGTCCAGACGTTTTAGAACTTTATATAAGCTAAGTTTCCACAAATATTATATTGATGAGTTTTACTTGTGGCTCAATCACACCTTTGTTGATGGCTTAGGCAAGATTTTGTATTGGTTGGAGCTGCATTTTGTTGAAGGCATTGTAAATGGGATAGCTGGTTTACCGGTTGGACTTGGCGATTTTGTGCGCAAAGGCCAGAATGGTAAATTGCAGCGATATGGTTTAATCATGTTCGGAGCGATGTTAATCGTTGTAGTATGGTTAGTGTTACTCAGCCCACTATTTAAGGGTGTCTTATCGGGAGGTGATTACTAAAATGGTTGATTTTCCATTATTAACGGCAATTTTACTAACGCCTATCTGGGGGATACTGGTATTGTCCTTTATGCCGCGTGAAGCTGACAAAACGATAAAAATGATATCAGCTGTAACAATGGCAATCGCTCTCGGTTTAACCTTGTATGCTTACTGGGCCTATGATGTTAGTTTGGGTGGACTACAATATATAGAGAATGTCCCTTGGATTACCGAGCTTGGAGTATCCTACGCTTTAGGTGTGGATGGAATTTCCTTGCCACTGCTGCTATTGACTATGCTGGTTGGTTTTTCCACTATTTTTGTTTCTTGGAATGTGGAGAAACGCTCTAAAGAATTCTTTATTCAATTGCTGCTCTTGGTAGTCGGTGCAATCGGGACGTTTGTATCTCAGGATTTGTTCATATTCTTATTGTTTTATGAACTAGGGATAATACCAAGCTATATTATGGTAGTTGTTTGGGGTTCTTCGGAAAGAGTGAGTAAAGAATATGCGGCGATGAAGCTGACAATTTACTTGTTATTAGGCTCGGCATTCATGCTTGCCGGGGTTATCGCGTTATACGTTAATGCTTTTCCGGCAGGGATGCGAACATTCAGCATGCAAGTTCTAGCTCAGGCTCATACGATGGGGAATTTATCAGAAGATGTTCAAGTCTTCACATTTTTCTTATTGCTACTTGGCTTTGGATCTACTTTATCAATGTGGCCCTTTTATAGTTGGGCGCCGGATGGCTATGCGGCAGCTCCGACAGGGGTATCTATGCTCCATGCTGGAGTGTTAAAGAAAATTGGCGGTTACGGCTTGATTCGAATTGGGCTCTTGGTTTTACCGCTAGGGGCTAAATTTTGGGCACCGTTTATTGCGCTTTTTGCCGTGGTTAATGTTTTGTATGCTGCGTTTGTTACTATAGCGCAAAAAGACTTAAAATATATTGTCGGGTATTCGTCAATATCCCATATGGGATATATACTGATTGGCTTTGCAGCCTTAAATGTTATCAGCATTGATGGAGCGATTGCAAATATGTTTGCCCATGGGATAATGAGCGCTTTATTCTTTGCGATGATTGGTTTGGTCTATGATAAAACAAATACTCGCCAGGTTCTCAGTCTTGGTGGGTTAGCGCATCAAATGCCACGTGTAGCTACTGGCTTTATGTTAGCTGGGATGAGTTCCTTGGGACTTCCGGGGTTAGCTGGATTCGTCCCCGAGTTTACGAGCTTTGTGGGCGCGTTTAAAGTATACCCCCTCTTTACTCTTCTGGCTATTTCCGGTATTGTTTTCACTGCACTTTATATATTGCGCGTGCTGGCAAATGTGCTATTTGGGCCGCGGCGCGCGGAATTTGATACTTGTCGTGATGCCTCTGGAGTTGAATTAGTATCCCTTGTATTACTGGGGACTGTTTTAGTAGTAGTTGGTGTTTTCCCACAATTATTAATGGGTATGGTTAATAGTGGTATGGAGCCGGTAATGGCGTTACTGGTTAAGCTGCACGTTACGCCGACCTTGCTGGGAGGTGTTTTTCAATGAATATTGCGCTGCTCACAAGTGAGATAGCCGTTGTAATTCTTGCTTTGCTTATCATTGTCTTTGACTTACTGATGCCGCGTCAAGAAGCTCGCCGTAGTTTAGGGTATTTTGCAGTTTGTGGTTTATTGGGGATTTTAGTTTATACCTTTAACCAACATGGAACTTCAGCTACGGTGTATCATGGTTTTTTTGTTGTTGATAAATTTGCTTTGTTTTTCAAGCAGTTATTCATAGTGGCGACGATCTTAACACTATTGTTTTCCTTTGATTATATAGAAGGACTAACTCACAATACTGGGGAGTTTTATGCATTATTACTCTTAAGTTTAGTGGGTATGATGGTTATGGCGTCCGCAAATGATTTATTAACGGTGTTTGTTGGCTTGGAATTGATGACCATTATATTTTATATTCTAGTTGGCTTTGATTTAAGAAGTATTAAGTCAAGTGAAGCTGGCACAAAGTATTTGATTCTTGGTTCGGCAGCGAGCGCAGTTTTGCTGTATGGTATGAGCTGGGTATATGGCTTTACCGGCACTATTGTGCTGAGTCAAATCGCTGCTCATCTTACTGCTAGTCCGGCTATGCTGCTGGGATTAGGGCTTATGCTTGCCGGTTTCTGTTTTAAATTGTCTATTGTTCCTTTTCATATGTGGGCTCCCGATGTTTATGAAGGTGCGCCAATTCCTGTTACTGCCATGTTGGCGATGGCATCAAAAGCTGCTGGGGTTGCGGTATTACTGCGGGTTTTCTTAGTAGCATTTGCCGGCTTACAAGCCTATTGGTTGACGATTGTCAGCCTATTAGCTGGGCTAAGTATGATTGTAGGTATTATAGTTGCGATATGGCAGACTAATACCAAGCGCATGTTGGCCTATTCCTCCGTAGCACAAGCTGGTTATATTTTATCGGGTCTCTTGGCTGCTGATGCAGCCGGAGTCAAGGGGATGCTATTTTATGCTGTGCTGTATATGGTGGCCAATGTTGGTGCCTTTGCTGTAACTACTGCTGTTAATAACCAATGCGGTTCAGATAAGATTGATGATCTTTCTGGATTGTCCCAAAAGTCACCCTTCTTGGCAGTGGTTATGACTGTATCATTGTTATCTATGGCAGGTCTTCCGCCAATGGCAGGCTTTGTCGGTAAGATGTATATATTTATGGCAATTACAGATAAAGGCTACTTCTGGATTGCTATGTTAGGGCTTGTAATGTCGATGGTTTCGGTGTATTATTACATGCTTGTGGTCAGAGTGATGTACAGTAAGGAAGCAAAGAATGAGCAGGAATTTACTGCTAGTGTATCATTGCGTATTGTGGCTCTGATTAGTTTGATTGCAACTTTGTTTATTGGTATATACCCTGGACCATTAGCTGAGCTAGCAAATGCTGCAGCTCGGTCGCTGTGGTAAAAGAAAAGGAATTGTTCCTCCAAAACTTTTAATTAAAGCTTTAACAGCTATATAAATGATACAAAGAACCGTATCATTTGTAATAGCTAAAGAACTCCTGCCAGATTTCTGTTAAAATCTGGCAGGAGTTCTTTATTATATGAACAATATATATGCTATAAAGATAATGAGCAAGCAGCTGCAGTGAATAATGTGATTACGGAATAGACTGTAGTAGCTACCTATATGCATTATAATAAGGGATTTTTTGATGGGTTAAAGATGCAATGCCTGAACCCGAGGGTATTGAAAAGATTAAGATAGGTGGGATGAACAATGTATTATAAAGCGCTTAAAGATGAAAGTTATAATACCTTATATACTGCTTTTACAAAAGCCTTTTCAGATTACCAGGTAAATATTAACTTGTCTCCAGAAGCATTTCAAAGAATGCTTAAAAGAAGAGGATACTCACCAGAATTTTCTTATGGAGCATATGACAATGATGAATTAATCGGTTTTATTCTTAACGGAATACGCAAATGGAATAACAAAATTACCGCCTATGATACAGGAACAGGTGTTATAGCAACATATAGAAAAAGAGGGGTAACAACAAAGTTATTCTCACATATAAAAGAAATATTTCTGCAAAATCAGGTTGAACAATACTTGCTGGAAGTAATTCAATCAAATAATGTAGCAGCTGATTTATATTTGAAGCAGGGATTTCAGATCACTAGAGAATTTATTTGTTATCAAGCTGAAAAAAAAGAAATAAACAAAGTGAAACCCTGTGAAGCTATAGTCAGTTCAGGACAATTTGATATAGTAAATTGGGATCAATTAGAATCATTCTGGGACTTTATACCATCATGGCAGAATTCAGTTGATTCGGTTATATGTGCAAAAGACTCATTACATATGACGATTGCCAGGCTTGAAAATAATGTTGTGGGGTATGGAATCATCGATATGAATACAGGAGATATACCACAGCTAGCTGTAAAAAGAAAATTTAGAAATATGGGGGTAGGCCACGTAATTCTTAAGAATTTAGTTGGTTGTACTAAAAGCAATCATATAAGGTTTATAAATGTAGAAGATATTTGTGAAACATTAAATAAGTTTCTTAGAAATAATGGTTTAAAGGAAATTACAAAACAATATGAGATGGTAATGAGTATTTAAGGTAAGATGAGTAAAAATACTTGCTGTATAGCTTGTAAAAGAGTTTAACATGAACAAAATAATTATTTCCGAGGTATGAGAATTGTAACCCCCTTTTCGGATACGCTTATAAAGACGTATTTGGAATGGGGGTTACAATTTAATATGCAATTAAACTTCTTTTAATTTTATTAGTAAAAGTTTTCATAAATAAATCAGCATCTGACTCTTCTGCCATTTCCACACGCGCCGCTAAGTCACGATGATAACGACCTCTTACTTTTTCATTGTCACATTCTGGACTAAGCTCTACGTCCGTTTGGCGGGATAACGCAACCTTAGCACCATTTTGATTCAGTACATCTTTAAGTGCCAATGCTATTGACAGATTTATGTCTTTTTCAAGTACGCCTGGGCGGTTTGCACCAGGGTCAATGCCGCCATGACCGGCATCCACTACAATAACCTTACCAGATAGTTTGTGGGTAGCATCGTTCGCGTATAAGGTGCTTAATAGTAACATGACAGGTAATAGGAATAAGATAAAGTGACGTTTACCGAGATATAACATTTTCACGGTGGCTCTCACCTCGCATAACTAAAATATATGCAAAAGATAAAGAAATATATCAAACTTAAACGCCGCCAAGTACTTCTCATCAAATTCTAATGTTCTTCTCAGGAGCGTTTCATTTTCCTTTTGTATAATGCAATCAGTGGAAACAACCACAGCAATATAAAAAAAGGAGGATTACGATAATGAATAAAAAATGGATGGCAGGCGTTTTATCAATGATGATCTTAGGAGGTGCTGCAGTAGGTGCAGCCAATCACCCAGCTTTTGCCGCCGCACCTGAGGCAGTCAAGAAGGTAATTGCTCAGCACATAGATAAAGAAGATCAAGAGCAAGAAGACAATGACCGCGAGGTACCCGATGGAGCAGAACAAGCTAATTTAGCTAAAGAGGCTAAAATTACTGAGCAGCAAGGTAAGGATATTGCCACCAAAAAAGTAGCCGGTACGGTGGTGAAATCTGAACTGGAAGATGAAGATGGTGTCGTGGTTTATAATGTAACAATTAAAGATAGCAAGAACCAAGACAATGAAGTCAAGGTAGATGCAAAAACAGGCTCGGTTATCAAAGTCGAGCATGATGACGATACCGAAACAAATGATGATGCAAACGGATAAAGCGTAGCATACTAAGAGAGCCTTATTGCCCAATCGTGGTGAAAAGGCTCTCTTTTCCTTATATAATTTAATATATAGTGAAAGCTAAAGGAATATATATATTCTTGCTGAAGAGGGTGAGGACATGACGAAGGTTTTACTTGTGGAAGATGAAGTGAATATGGCCAAATTTGTTGAACTGGAATTAGAGCATGAGGGATTTTTGGTAACAGTTGCTGTCGATGGTCGAATTGGCTTGGAACTTGCTTTAGAACAAGATTGGGATATTATTCTATTGGACATTATGCTGCCGGAACTAAATGGTATTGAGGTTTGTCGTCGGCTACGCAACGCAAAAGATACCCCAGTTATCATGTTGACCGCTCGGGACACTATCATTGACCGAGTATCTGGGCTTGACAGTGGAGCAGATGATTATATTCCTAAACCTTTTGCCATCGAGGAATTGCTGGCTCGTATGCGTTCGATATTGCGTCGCACAAAACCAGAAAATACGGAAAAAGATAAGCTGATTTATCGTGATATAACGGTGAATTTAGAGTCTTGCATAGTAAAACGAGATGAAACGGTTGTAGAGTTAACCAAACGGGAATATGATCTCCTAGTTGCTTTTATGCAAAATGAAAACCGGGTTTTAAGCCGCGATGTTCTGCTAGACCGGGTCTGGGGATATGAGGCAGTGGTTGAGACCAATGTGGTGGATGTCTATGTACGTTATCTGCGCAATAAGCTGGATAAGCCTAAGGAAGACAGTATTATTCAGACGGTACGCGGCATGGGGTATGTGATGAGAAAATGAAGAGGATAGTAAATGCTTTTTCAAAATTACCGATTCGTTGGAAACTTGCCTTGGGGTCAGCTCTGCTGCTTTTTTGCCTCATTGTTCTGTACAATTCAATCCAGTATCTTGTTATCAATCAATGGGTAAATAACCGGGAACGAAATGTCATGCAAAGTACTGCTGCGGCAATTCAAGACTACTTCTTAGACAACGATGAGGATATCGGGGCACAAGAACTGGAAAGTAGTAAAGAATTTTTAGAAAAGATAAATGAGCAGGGACAAATGATTCGGATTATCCAGAAAGATGGCAGAAGTATTCTCGTAGTAACTAAAGACATAAGGCCTGAATGGGTCACTTCAGAGTTTGTGCAAACGTCACGGATAATCGAGGGACGACATGGAGAGGATCATTTACTAATTGTGCGTACCCCGCTTATTATTCCTCACTTTACAGGTACAATTGAAATTGTACGCAATATTAGGGCCGTCGATCAATTACTGAATGTTATCCTGACTGTTATGACGGCAGGTGGTATCGTAGCAATTTTATTGAGTATCGTGGGTGGGATGGTTATTTCGCGTCAGTTATTGATGCCGATAAAAGATTTGACAAATATCATGAAGAAGGTAGAGGAAAAAGGTCTGCAAGAGAGAGTAAAAGTCTATGAGGCGAAAGATGAACTTTCTGCGCTAGCCACCATGTTTAATACCATGATGGATAAGCTCGAGTACTCTTTTCGGCAGCAAAAGCAGTTCGTTGAGGATGCGTCCCATGAACTGCGTACACCCATTGCAATTGTTGAAGGCCATCTTTCGCTGTTGGTGCGGTGGGGGAAGGATGATTCGAAAGTCTTAGAGGAGTCACTTGCAACGTCTTTGCAAGAAACCAAGCGCTTAAAGCATTTAGTGCAGGATTTATTGGCAGTGTCACAAGCGGAGGCATCGCTAGCAGATTTAGAGAAGGAAAAAATATGGCCTGTTCCCATTATTGAACAAGCGATTCAGAATATGGTCCTTATTCATGCTGAAGTTGACTTTTCAGCTGAATTAGCCGCGCTAGAAGAAATCCAAATTGCCATCACGTCTAATCATCTGGAACAAATACTGCTTATCTTACTAGACAATGGAATCAAGTACTCAACGATAGACAAACGCGTCAATATTCTAGGATATATAAATGCAGAGTATGCCTGTATTGCTATACGGGACTACGGCATGGGTATTCCTGATAGTGATCTTCCCCATATCTTTGATCGATTTTATCGGGTAGATAAGGCTCGCAGTAGGAGGCAAGGCGGCAGCGGCTTAGGACTAGCCATTGCTAAGAGGCTTGTTGAAAAGTATCGCGGTCTTATCGAGGTGCACAGTGAGGTCCATGTTGGAACAACGATTATCATTCAACTACCAATAGCAATATCATAAGACTTGGATTCGGCCAAGTACTAAGACGCAGGCAGAAGCCTTAGTCGTTCTTACTTGGAATCAAGAAAGTGTTATACTTCCTGATGACCTAAAAAAAGTTTTGCTAGGCGTGAACTTTTTTTGCATGCTCATTGTCTTATAGTATGTAATAGCAAAAAGGAGGAAAAAACTATGTTCTATGATAACACTCTATTATTTATGATTAATGGATTATCTGGCCACTCTGTTTGGGTGGATAAGGTTATAATGATACTTTCAGAGTACGGGCCGGTGGTATTTAGTTTATACTTGATAAGCCTATGGTTTAGCGGTAACTCAACAGATGAGCTTACTGAGAACCGTAAGCGTGCGTTATATGCTTTTTTCGCGGCAATGTTAGCTATGGGAATGAACCAGCTAATTAGCCATATTTGGTATCGCAATCGTCCTTATTTGGATCAACCAGTAAACCGGTTGCTGCAAGGCGCACAAGATGCTTCTTTCCCTAGTGACCATGCTGCTGGTGCGTTTTCCATTGCCGGCAGTCTCTTCGGACGCACAGCGGGCAGTAATCTTTTGATGGCTTTTGCTATCCTAGTAGCGTTATCACGGGTGTATGTGGGGCTGCACTATCCGAGTGATATCCTTGGTGGGATGACGACCGGCCTTGTCAGTAGTTGGTTGATTGAACGCAATAAAGGACTGCTGGACAAACCATTAACATTGTTACTCGCCACATGGACTATTATTGAGACAAAGTTGCACCTGCCTGTTCCCTCTCTTGCCAGAACAGGACAAGGTGGGGAGTGTTCGTGTGACCTTTGTCGGAGCTGTTATGACTGCCTTGTTGTATAACGTCCCTGCATTAGGTTTCTTGGCGCTGTTTATTGTGGCTGCTACGGCTGTTGGCGGTATAATATTGAAGGTTTTTAAGAAAAAAACATGATCATAAATTAAGTATAACTGGAGGTGAGTGTCATGGAGCAATTCTTTCATGTCGTTATAGATTATATTGCCCAGTGGGGCTATGTAGCAATTGTTATTGGGATGGCATTGGAAAGCGCCTGCGTCCCCGTTCCTAGCGAACTTATCTTTGGTTTTGCAGGCTATCTAGTATATCTAGGCCAACTGGATTTTACGATGGCGGTTGTTGCTGGGGTAGTCGGCGGACTTATAGGCTCAATTATTGCTTATCTGGTGGGTTATTATGGCGGACAACCGTTAGTCGCCAAGTATGGTCGATATTTTTTATTGTCCAAGCACAATGTGGATATGGCGCAGCGGTGGTTTGATCGTTACGGGATAAAGGCTACTTTTTTCAGTCGGTTACTCCCTGTTGTCCGAACCTTTATTTCCCTTCCGGCTGGGTTTGCGCAAGTCAATTTTGGCGAATTTGTTATTTACACGTTGTTGGGGTCCATTCCTTGGACAATCGGACTAACTTACGCAGGCATGGTATTAGGCGAGAACTGGGAGGCATTAAATGCCATTGGTCACAAGGCGAGCCTAATAGTTGCCGCGGGTCTGATTTTCATTGCTGTCTATTATTATCGGAGAAATCATACCCAACCTGTCTGACGTAACATTGGATGTAGGTCGATAGGTACTTAACCTCTGCTGATAATAATATTGACCCTTTTATCTTTTTAGGTAGGCTCTTAAGGATTGCACAAATGTTAGTCTCAACTTATCAATACTTTTTAAAATATGAATGATCCTAAATGAATTGCCCCTCTTCTCTGGATCGAACTCACTGGCAATATGAGAAATTAAATAGATGCCGAACTGCCAACAATTACTCGTTGGCAGTCTTTTTATGTGCGCCCAGCATGGGCGCTTACTAGTCGATGTAAGTCCGATACAGGGGCTGATGTGCCAACCTTAGCTTAAGACAAGACTTCCCATCGTAAGGTGAAATCTGAAGGAAATTGGCGGCAAGGCTCTGCTTCGCATACCAAGAATATGATTGGCTGTGACTTACATCATAGCGTAGGAGATGCAGTCTGTTTTATCATTAGTTATGATATTGATTGAAATAAAGTAACTTAATAACTGTAAGGGGTGATGTAATGTTTCGTTTAGGCGTAGATATAGGCTATTCTACATTCAAATATATCATTTTAGATGACAAAGAACGAGAAATAGGTAGTGAATATGTGTTCCATAGAGGGAATGTTGAAACAGCATTTAGTAACATGCTGCAAAAAATAGAAAATGAATATAAAATCAAGGAATTTTACTTTGGTATTACTGGGGACCAAGCAGAGCGGATGCCTAAATTGGGAAAATATGTTCTCAATGAAGTGACTGCTTTGATCGAGGGGGCTTTTGCTAGCGATAATTCCTTGCAGTCCATCATGGATCTCGGGGCACAAAAAGCAAAGTTTATTACGAATCTTTCAGCACAAAACAGAACCCACATCAAATTTTCTATGAATTCAAGTTGCTCGGCTGGAACAGGTTCTTTCTTGGAAGAACAGGTTTCCCGGTTGGGGATCAGTTTGTACGAGTACTCGGATTACACTGAAAAAGCGACAACAGTGCCTCGAATTGCCGGTCGATGCAGCGTATTTTCAAAAACAGATATGATCCACCACCAGCAGGAGGGTGTGAAAACAGAAGACATATTATTGGGACTGGCTTATGCTCTGGTACGAAACTTTAAAGCTAATGTGGTACAAAAGAATGCAGTTATACCACCTGTCATGCTAACTGGCGGCGTGGTTCATAATAAAGGGGTTATAACAGCCTTAAAAGAGGTATTTCAGTTAGAGGACAAAGATATCTTGATACCGAAGCATTTTGATAAGATTAGTACGTTAGGTGCAGCTCTCCTGGCTGCTGAAAAACAACATGTAGTGACCTTCGAAGACCTTAGGAATGCAACTGTTTTTTCACTTAAACGTAATATGCAAAATGGTGCTTATCCTGCCTTATACCCATTTGGTCAAAATGAAAGTATCAATAAACATGATTGCAAAAATACTGTTAACCTTAGTGAGGGTTATTTGGGAATTGATATCGGTTCTACTAGCACGAATCTGGTATTGATCGATGACGAAAAAAATGTCATTGCACACAGATATTTACGAACAAGAGGGAATCCCAGAGAGGTTGTCAGGGAGGGAATTAATTCTTTGCAGGAACAGTTCGGACAGCACCTCAAAATAAAAGGGATGGGAACCACGGGATCGGGCCGCTACCTCATCGGCAATGAGCTGGGGGCAACCCTTATTATCGATGAAATTACCGCACAAGCAAAAGGCGCGGTAGAAGCTGATCCTGAGGTCGATACGGTTTTTGAAATCGGCGGACAGGATTCAAAATATATTAGCATACAAAATGGTATGGTTGTGGATTTTGAGATGAACAAAATATGCGCCGCTGGTACTGGATCTTTTATTGAAGAACAAGCAAAAAAACTCGATATACCTATTGAGGAATTTTCCCAGTTGGCGCTAAAGAGTGAAAACCCATTGAATTTAGGAGATCGATGCACAGTATTTATTGAAGGAAACATTGCCAAAGCGTTGGCGAGTCATGAAAGTAAGGAAGATATCACAGCCGGCCTGGCCTACTCGATTGTAAGCAACTATCTAAATCGTGTAGTGGGCAATCGGACTATTGGCAACAAAGTTTTTTTGCAGGGAGGGATCGCTTATAACCAAGCGGTTATTAACGCATTTCGTGCTGTTCTAAAACGTGATATCGTTGTCCCACGCTTTTTTAGCGTGACAGGTGCCTTAGGAACTGCACTCTTGGTTCGGGAAAAACTGGCGCAGGGTGTCATGGACAAAGAAGCCAGTCACTCGATCCCGCGCAATGTTGGACAGGAAATGGAAAAATTATTTTTAAAGGGGTATACCGGTAACATTGATAGTGCAAAACTGACAATCGGTATTCCCAGAGTATTATTTCTGCATAAATTGTTTCCCATGTTTCATGAAGTCTTTAAAACACTGGGCTTTAATGTAATTTTATCGAAAGCAACGGATGAAGAAATTGTGGCCCTTAGCCAAGAGTATTCTCTAGATGAAACCTGCTATCCTATTAAGTTGATCAATGGTCATGTAGCTTCCTTATTAAATCAAGGTGTAGATTATATTTTTCTGCCAAGCTTATATACTATGAAACATGATGTTTCAAAAACTCGGGAGGATTATGCCTGCGTATACATGCAGACCACATCGAAAATTGTTTCCCATGTGATGGATTTAGAGAAGAAGGGCGTAAAATTACTATCTCCAGCTCTCTCCTTTAAGTTTGGTAAAGCTTATATGCTGAAGACCTTATTAGGTATGGGTAAGGAATTGGGGAAAAATAAAGCGCAAATGGCCTTTGCCGTTATGAAAGGTATGACTAGGCTGCAAGAATATAGCCGGGATGTGGAAGTCTTGAGCCAGGAACTAGTGCAGAGTCTTCAAGATGAAGAAAAAGCCTTTGTCATCATGACCAGAACCTATAATGTAGCTGATCCTATACTCAATATGAAGATTCCCCAAAAGCTAAGGGAGATGGGGTACAAGGTGTTAACCCTCGCTAACATTCCTGCTTTTGATTATGACGTGTCTGAGGATCATCCCAATATGTATTGGCCCTTCGGACAACATATTTTGGCAGGAGCAAAGATTGTAAGGGACATGCCTAATCTTTATCCCATCTATATTACTAACCATGGCTGCGGACCAGATACTGTACTGAGCCATTATTTCAATGCCGAAATGCAGGGGAAACCTTATTTGCATATTGAAGTGGATGAACACTCATCAAGTGTTGGGGTCATTACTCGATTAGAAGCCTTTGTCAATAGTTTGGATAATTATGATGCAAAAACAGCGGCAGCAGAAGTACTAGAGCATATACCCAAGAGTACCAAGGAAATAATGGAGCGAAAAGTCTTATTGCCGAATATTTATCCCTATAGCCAAGTCTTATGTGAATGGTTCAAAGTTAAGGGAATTGCAGCAGAGATTTTACCTCAAACAAAACAAGCGTCACTAGAATTGGGAAAAAGATTTACTAAGTCCAAAGAGTATTTATCAATGTATTCTTTGTTAGGGGACATTTTCTATCATTTGGAGAATAGGTCGGAAAAGGACGTTACACTGTGGTTGCCTCAAAGTGAAGGCAGTGAGGTTTATGGCCAGTATGGAAAATTAGTTAGCGAGATAATAAAAGGGGCAGGCTATCAGGGAAAAGTAATTTCTCCATTTATCGAGGATTTATTGGAAAATAAGGATTACGGCTTTGATTTCGCCTTAGGAGTGATATTGGCTGATTTAGTAATGGCTTCTGACAAGGAAGACCGGGACAAGGTTTTGATGAAAGGACTGGAGTTAATCAAAACTGGCGGGTTAAATGAACCAAACCTTATTCAGCTCTCTAAGTATGTTTATAGCCAGTTGCAGAAAAAGATATATGATAAACAGATCTATGTGCTTGGAGAATTTAGTATTATATTTAATGGGTATCTAAATAATTTTCAATTAGAAGCTTTGGAAAAAAATCATAGAATGTTGTATCAGCCTTTATCTGAAATACTGCTCTTTATATGGCATGATGTTCTCAATAAGGCACCAAAGAATCGCAAAGGGTTTAAAGAAAATCTGGGAAAAATGAAGGGATTGATGAAGGGGATATCGGATATTTTATCAGAATACAGTTCTTTTGATACGGATTTTGATGAGTTATTGAGGGAGGCTGATAGGAGGTTAGCCCTATATGCAGGAGGGGCTGGACGATACAGACTTGCCAAGATATTTCGCTGCCCAGAGCATGTGCATGGCATTTTAACAGTTAGTTCCATGTATGAAAATACTGCCACAATACAGAAAATCTTGAGAAACAAAGATAAAGATGAGCTAAAACACCCTGTGCTTGACTTGGCCTTTGATGGATCCAGCCATAGCAATAATAAAGAGTTACTTGATACTTTTATACACTATATATAAGACCTAAACTACATTTTGGTTAATGGGGTGGACAGGTTATCGAAATATATATGTGCTGTAATTGAAGAATACTCATCAGCTTAGGGAGCTGATGAGTATTCTTCTGTTTAAGTAAGGGCTATGAGATAAGGTACAGAAATCATTTAATAAAAAACTTCCTACTAAGGAAAAAGCAGGAAATTGACGAAAAATATAGTATTATATCCATTGTATTCCGAATATTCTGAGTTTTACACAGCGAATAGGAGTATAATCTATATAAGAGCATAAAAAGATGTTTTGAAGAAATAATAGGTAAAGATGCACATTGACTATGAAATATTATTCTCATTAGGCGATTGTCAAAAAAATATTATAGGGGGAGATTAAAATGGAAAATTCAATGTTCTGTTATCAATGTGAACAAACATTTGGGGGAAAAGGTTGTACGAAAAGTGGTGTTTGTGGGAAAACACCTGAAATCGCAAATTTACAAGATTTATTAATCTATCAGTTAAAAGGAATTTCTTGCTATGCGAAGGCTCTTATCGACCAGGGGAAAACCATTGATAAAGAATTTGTGAAGTTTGTAGAGAATGGTCTCTTTACCACATTAACAAATGTAAATTTCGATGCTGAAAATCATGTACAATTAATAAAAGAATCACAAAAGTTAAAAGAAAAAATAAGAAATCAAGCGCCAGAAGGACAATATCCAGTGGCAGCTACTTATAATGCAAGTGAAACAAAAGAAGCAATGCTAAAAGATGCAGTCCAAGCTGGTATTATGTATGATCAAAACCTCGATGCTGATATTCGATCCTTACGATCAACAGTATTATATGGATTAAAAGGAATCAGTGCTTATGGACATCAAGCAAGGTTTATAAACTATAATAGTGATCAAGTGGACAACTTCTACTTTCAAGGTTTAGAAGCTACTACCAATGATAACTTGACTCTTGACGATATGATACGTATGACAATGAGAGCAGGGAATATGAGTGTAGAAGTTATGAAGGTGCTCGATGAAGCAAATACGACAACATATGAAAATCCTTCGCCTCATAAAGTGAATAGAAACATTAAAAAGGGTCCCTTTATCATTATATCAGGTCATGATTTAAGAGATTTAGAAATGCTACTTGAGCAAACAGAAGGTAAGGGAATTAACATTTATACTCATGGTGAAATGCTGCCAGCGCATGGATATCCAGCACTAAAAAAATATAAACATTTAGTCGGTAATTATGGAACTGCTTGGCAAAATCAGCAGAAAGAATTTGACGAAATACCAGGATGTATTTTAATGACAACCAACTGTTTAATGAGACCAAGAGAAACATATAAGGATAGAATATTTACAACGAATGTTGTTGGCTGGGACGGAGTACAAAATATCCCAGTTAGTGCCGATGGGACAAAAGATTTTAGTGAAATAATAAATAAAGCCTTAGAACTTGGCGGCTTTAAAGAAGATCAGGAAGAAAAAGAAATCCTGGTTGGCTTTGGACATCATGAAACATTATCGCATGCTGGAGCCATAGTGAATGCAGTCAAGGAAGGAAAAATAAGACATTTCTTCTTAATCGGTGGTTGTGATGGGGCTCGACCAGGAAGAAGTTATTACACCGAATTTGCTAAAATGGTCCCCGAGGATTGTATCATTCTTACGTTAGCTTGTGGTAAATACAGATTTAACGATTTAGATTTTGGCACAGTAGCTGGATTACCAAGATTATTAGATATAGGTCAATGTAATGATGCCTATTCAGCAGTTAGAATCGCTACAGCATTAGCCGATGCCTTTGATACGGATGTAAATTCGCTACCACTCTCTATTGTACTTTCTTGGTATGAGCAAAAAGCAGTTGCAGACTTATTAGCACTATTATCACTTGGAATAAACGGAATGTTACTAGGGCCTAGTTTACCAGCTTTTATCTCCCCTAATGTATTACAGTATTTAGTGGAAACATTTAATATAAAACCAATAAGTACACCAGAGGATGATTTGAAAAGTGCATTGAAGCAAGCAAACTAATAATGTATGATACCATTTTGTTACTAGAGAGTAAAAAAGTAGAGGTTGTCCATAAGTTTAACTTGTGGGCAACCTCCTTTTTTTACGGAATCGGAAAGTCTTAAGCAATTGTAGTACTTTAATGAAAAATCATATTTGCTAGAGGGGCATATTTAATCCAGTAGCCAGGTAATTCTACAGATCTCCAGTGACCACTTATCGTTGCAATTAGTATTCCTAGCAGAAATAGACCAACTAGAAAACATGAATACTGTCCGGTACTGAACGGACGAGTAGCGAAACTACTATGAATCTTTAGCACACCACGTGGGCAATTGTTAATACAATTTTGACAGATTGTACACTCTGGAGAAGAGATGCTTGTTGCAGAAGAAATAGAGAGTTGACTTGGGCAAACTTTATCGCAGGTTTGACAAGAAATACATTGTTTAGAATTCCTAGTAATGGCAACAGGGGAAAATAGCGAGCAAAAGCTTAATAAAGCACCATACGGACACAAATAGCGGCACCAGAAATTCTGGATAAGTAGGGATAATAGGATTAGCCCTGCTAGAACTTTAAGCGTTAACAAGGAAGGGGATGAAAAAAAATACAGCATTTTAACTTCAGCAATGGTGTTGTAGGGTGAACGGATAAAGAAAGCGATCTCATCCGATTGCATGCCAATGAGTACGACAATTAGTAAAAAAAGTAGCAGCAGATATTTGGGTGCCATCAAAAGATAATGAAGTATTGCAGGTACTCGTAGTTTTTGTCTATAAAAATAAGCTCTCGCCTTAAATAAGTACTCAGATAGTGTGCCAATGGGGCAAATATGACTACAAAAGCCTCGCTTTAATAATAAAGCAGAGAAAATGGCCAACAGCAAAATGGTTAGACCAGCTGGATGGATAGGGTCAAATTCTCCATTCATTAACCAATGCTTAAGACCGACAGTAGCTGAAATCGGTAAAAAACCTTCTAATACAGGAAAACGATACTGCACAGCATCAAATCCTAGTGTTGGTAATAAAATAAGTGCTTTGGATAAAAAATAGCCAGCTGTAATCATCAAAAGTAAAAAATAAAATTGACTACATCTACGCCAAGTCAGCATTTTGATATTCATGAAAAACCTCCCATTATGTACTGTACCATTAATAATAGAGTAATATTTTATACAAATCAGTGATATAAAACACATTTATTTAATAAGTGTAGCTATATAATGAAAGTGGATTGGTATATGCAGGATAATTTGCTGTAATCAAGAATGAAATAGGGACGAACCGAAATAGCATTTTAGTAGCGATTTATGCCGCGAAATAGGCAAATAATGTAGCTAGGTGTGAAACATGCGATTAAAAAACAGTTTAACCATGAAATTTATGTTGGCAATGGCTATGGTGATAACAACTGTTATGTTGATGAATTTGATTTGGAGTGTAAAGCAGTACCAGAGGCAGGCCGAAGGCGAAATGAAGGAAAAGTCAGCGGTAATTGCCCAGCAATTTTTGGCGACAAGGTCCTTTATTTCATTAAAGCAAGATGCAATTAATTCTGATTCCATTGGCAATTATGAATTTAAGCATTTGAATCCTGCTGCCGTTGGTAAGGGCGTTAGTGATATTTTTAGTAAATATTCGGGCTATAAAATGAAACAGACTAATTTAGAAGTACGTGATCTGGAAAATACACCAGACAATTTTGAGATAGCAGCTATGAAAAATATGGCAGAGGATCATAATCTTACTGAAGTATGGGGTTATGAAAATCAGGGTGGGGTTCAGGTGTTTCGTTATCTCACGTCACTACATTATGACCAATCTTGTATGACGTGCCACGGTGGGCCTGCAGGTCAGAAGGATATATCCGGTTATTTAAAGGAAGGTCATTCCATTGGTGATTTTGCAGGTGCTATTAGTATTGTTGTTCCCATGACAGCATTTCTTGCCAATCAGAATGCCAATATTATAACATCGGTGTCATTTCTTGTAATTATGGTTCTAGCCAGCATGGGGCTGGTATATTTGGTCATGGAACATATTGTGGTCATGCCCATTCGTGAATTGACGGGCAAGGTCAGAGAGGTTGGCCGTGGTGATTTATCCAGCCAGCTGACGGACATTCATACCTATGATGAGATGCGAGATTTGGCAGAGGAATTCAACGGTATGGCTGGTAAACTCCAGTTACTATATAATAGCTTGGAAACTAAAGTGGATGAACGTACTCGTCAATTACATAATGCGAATGATCAGTTGGCGCAGCAAGGTAGGGAATTGATGGAGATCAATATCCGATTAACAGAAACCAATCGACTGAAATCTGAATTTTTGGCGGTTATGAGTCATGAACTACGAACACCGCTCACAGCCATTATTGCTTTTGCCGAAATACTACTGACCGAAGGCGATTCACTCAGTAGTCAGCAACGAGAATATCTAGAAGATATTTTCGAGAGTGGGCATCAATTGCTTAGCCAAATCAGCGATATTCTGGATTTGTCTAAAATTGAAGCAGGTTTGATTCGTGTGAGCTATCAGGAGGTTGACATTCGAGAAGTAATCGAAAGTATTATGCGAACGGTCGCTCCGCTAGTGGCGAAGAAGCAACTAAATTGTACTATTGAGATCCTGCCGGATCTGCCGTTGATTGCAGCAGATTATGATAAGATAAAGCATATTATCCGCAATTTGGTTAGCAATGCTATCAAATTTACACCTGTAGGCGGAAACATTAAGGTGGTGGCAGGACTAAGCTGGCAGGATGGCAAGATAGGCTCGCTACTCGTTTCCGTACAGGATACTGGTATTGGGATTAGCCCAGAGGAACAGGAGTCTATCTTCGAAAAATTTGTTCAGGGGAATCATTCAGATCAACGGGAATATTCAGGTAGTGGAATTGGACTGTCTTTGGCTAAGCATTTAGTAGAACTACATGAGGGACGTATCTGGGTAGAAAGTCAGATTGCCCGGGGCAGTACCTTTTCCTTTATGTTGCCGTTGTCAGGAAGGGAGTGTTAGTCATTGGCTTGTGAAAAAGTTTTGGTAGTAGATGATGATGCTAAAATAATAAAAATTGTATGCCATTGTTTAGAAAAAGCAGGCTTTTTGACGCTCACGGCTGTTGATGGGGAACAGGCCTTGCAAGTTGTAGAAGCAGAAGAGCCCGATTTGGTGGTATTAGACTTAATGCTGCCAAAGCTAAATGGATTAGATGTATGTAGAATACTGATTGAAGAACATGATATTCCGGTTATCATTTTATCTGCTAAGGGTGATGAATTGGACAGAATTACTGGCTTTAGGATGGGGGTAGACGATTATCTGTCCAAGCCTTTCAGCCCTATGGAACTGGTTCTTAGGGTGCAAGCCGTTCTGCGCCGGGCTAGCGGTCTGAAAAAGCGAGAGAACAGTCAAGCGTTGGTCCGCGGTGGCCTAGAGGTAGATCCGAAAACCCGCAGGGTGGCTGTGGATGGCAAGATGGTCAGTCTTACAGGAAAAGAGTTTGAACTGCTATGGTTGTTATTTAGTAATCCACAGCAGGTATTTACGCGGATGCAATTGTTGAAGAAAGTGTGGCATAGTGATTACCAGGGAGATGAAAATACCGTGACGGTTCATGTGCGGCGACTGCGAGAAAAGGTTGAGCCCGACCCGGCTGAACCTCGGTATATCAAAACGGTATGGGGACTAGGATATAAGTTTGAAATCAGTGAAAAATCATAAATGTAATCTAGAGACATACATTAAAGAAAGTGCATCTATATTATTGGTTTGCGAAGGAATAGAATGAACATTGATTGCTATGTAAAATCTTTAATTCAAGTTATCTAGATAGTAGTTTTGCATAGAAACAAAGTCGGTGATAATTACGGTTATCACCGACTTTGTTTCTATGCAAAATTTTTTAATGGAAATTAGAAAATTTAATAAATTTGTAATATTCTCGTAAGGGGTTTGTAAGGAGTATGGGATATGATTAACCTAAGGGTAAATAGGTAGGACGGCGTAGGAAGGACAAAACAGACAAAGGGAGAGGAAAATGCAAGGGAGGTTTGATTGGTTTAAAGGTAAATGCCGAATTATGGATAATAAAGAATAGCAAGAAATTTGTCAGATCAAGGTGATAGAGGGAATATGATGAGAAAATATGTGAATGTAGAATTGACAGATGTAGGTAAACACTATTCGGGAAAAATGTTATTCCATTCTATAGGGGCAACTGCTAAGCCGGGTGAATGTTTGGTTATTACAGGGCGAAACGGTTCTGGTAAATCTACGCTAATGAAGATCATTGCGGGGCTAATACGCCCTAGTTATGGCACTGTTCGTTTAGTAGCCAATGGCCAGCAGTTAACCGCTAACGATCGCTTTGATTGTATCGGAATGGTATCCCCAGAAGTCGCCTTGTATGGTGCCATGAGCGGCTATGAAAATTTAAAATTTTTGGCTCAGGTGAGGGGAATGAATCTTGCTAAGGAAGAGTTGTCTCGCTATCTGGCTGCGGTAGGGCTGGAGGAAGAGCAGCACAGTCAAGTTGGAGCGTACTCTACTGGGATGCGGCAACGGCTTAAGTTTGCCGTAATGTTAGCCCTGCATTCACCATTATGGCTTCTGGATGAACCATCTTCTAATTTAGATACTGAGGGTAAAGAGTTAGTGGGCAAAATGATTCGGGGTGCTCTGGGGGAGGGGACTACAATTATAATTGCCACAAATGAATGGTGGGAGGCCGAATATGCCACACAAAAAATCAATTTGGGATAATGCCTGCTTAGCGATAATGACCAAAGATGTTCTGTGTGAATTTCGAACTCGTTACGCCTTTGGTAGTTTGATAATGTTTGCTTTAATGACTCTTTCTAGTGTGAGCATAAGTATTGGTAGTACCTCGTTACCAGCAGAATTTGCTGCTGTATTACTCTGGGTAGTATTGTTTTTTTGCGCGATGGCCGGATTATCGCGGAGCTTTGTCCAGGAACAGGAATCAGGGACAATGTTTACCTTGCGGCTGTATGCAGGTCCTCAGGCCGTTCTTTTTGGGAAAATGCTATTTAATCTACTGCTGTTACTAGCACTGACAATACTTGTCATTCCTCTATTTATTTTATTTTTAAATGTGGATATACAGTTACCAGGTTTACTAATGATGGTACTGCTATTAGGGGATATAGGAATTGTAGCAGTGTCTACGTTAACAGCAGCTATGTTGGCCAGAACCCAGGGGAAAGGATCGTTGTTCACGGTGCTGACGTTTCCTGTGTTGTTACCCCAGTTTTTAAGTGCCATTAGCGGCACTGTTAAGGCTATTTCTGGCGTGGACATCAGCTGGCAAGAACTCATGTTTATGGTCAGTTATGATGTAATAATCATTATTGCAGCCTCTATTTTATTTGATTATCTTTGGTATGACTGATGCAAGGAGGGAATGGCTGATGAGAAAATATGGTCTGATTTTATGGACTATTGGTGTAGTGTATGCTGTGTTTTATCAGGTACCGCCAGCAGAAGGTTTGGGGTATTTAGTGCGAATTGCCTTTTTTCACATCCCTGTGGCTTGGGTCTCGGTGCTTGCATTTTTGTTGGCGGCCGTCAGTGCTATCCGCTATTTACAGACGAGAGACATGAAATATGACTGGTGGAGTTCTTCGGCAGCGACTCTTGGTTTAGGGTTTTGTTTGTTGGCGACAGTGAGTGGTGCCGTTTTCGCAAAACTCACGTGGGGTGCTTATTGGAACTGGGATCCTAGGCAGACGACAATTTTTATTCTATTACTAATTTATGGTGCTTATCTAGCATTAAGATCAGCCATTGACGATGAAGAACAGCGAGCTCGCATTGCGGCTGTTTATGCACTATTGTCCGTTATTACGGTGCCGTTTTTGGCATTTATTATTCCGCGCTATTATTTTTCGCTCCATCCTGAGCCTGTCATTAATAGTGCAGGACATTTGCAAATGGAATCCATGATGTTATATGTCTTATTTGCAGCTCTAGGTGCTTGTACGCTGATGTTTTGGCATTTGCTGTCTTGGCAGGTGGGTGTGAAAGCAGAAAAGTATCGTCAGATTAATGGTAAGGAGTTGTGAAGAGGATGAAACAAAGGCATATCATCGGTATCGGCGTAATACTTCTCTTTGCTGTATTTAGCATTGTAAACTTTTCCAGTTCACTTACTCCTTATGTAACTTTTGCTCAGGCAAAAGGAATGTCTGGCGATGTGCAAGTGCGTGGGATTATAGTCCCAAGTAGCATTATGCAAGGGGATAATGTACGTAAAGTGAAGTTTTTGCTGAGGGATGAAAGTGGTGAAGAAGTCACTGTGGACTATACAGGAATCAAACCAGATGGTCTAGAACAGGCCACTAGTGTTGTGGCAGTGGGCAAATACCAAGATGGAAAGTTTGTAACACAGAAGCTCTTAGTGAAATGTCCTTCCAAATATCAAGGGAGTGTGAAACAAGAATGATCGGATATGTTGCAATAGTCTTGGCTTTAGTTGTAACTGCTATGGCGAGTTTCGCCTATTTCAATACTCATTTGGCTCAGGCTACCAAACTTTCCACTCGAAAATCCCCGCCGCAGCAAGGCAATGGCGATCTGTATTACCTGATAGCGGCTCTAATAGCGACAGTGGGGGCGGCTTACTTACTCTATCTTATTTTGAGTGATAATTTTGCTTATGCTTATGTATTCAGCTATTCTTCGCGGCAAATGCCATTAGCGTATAAGCTTTCTGCGTTCTGGGCTGGCCAAGAGGGATCGTTCATGCTTTGGTTAGTATTTCATGTAGTCTTTGGACTGATTATGATTCGTAAAAATACTGCGCCACCTGGAACCATGTCTATATATTGCGGGCTGCAAGCGATTTTGCTGATTTTATTGTTGGTAAAAAGCCCCTTTATGATGTTGGCTGATCTTAAACTAGATGGAGTGGGGCTCAATCCTTTACTGCAGGATCCCTGGATGGTGATTCATCCGCCAATACTATTTCTAGGTTATGCAGGATTGGCTGTTCCCTTTGCCTATGGGCTCGGAGGGCTGCTGTCTGGAAAGCATGAGTCATGGGTAGAGCGGGCATTACCCTGGACTCTCATTGCTTGGTCTGCATTAGGAGCTGGTATTTTTATTGGTGGTTTCTGGGCGTATAAGGTGCTTGGCTGGGGCGGGTACTGGGCTTGGGATCCAGTGGAGAATTCTTCCCTAGTACCCTGGTTAGTCGGTGGTGCTTTCGTTCATCTGTTATTAGTGACGCGGATTCGTTTAGCAGCGGTGAAAGGATCCTATGTGGCAGTTATTTTCACCTTTATTTTAGTATTATATGGAACGTTCCTAACTCGTAGTGGGATACTCAGTGATTTTTCTACCCACTCTTTTGCTGATGAAGGAGTCGGTACTATCTTGGCTGTATTTCTGATGCTAACAATTGGGGTAGCCTTACTATTACTCATTATGCGCTGGCCTAGTTTGCCACAGGGAGAGACATATACAAGGGTTAACAGTAAAGAGTTTATATTGGCGGCAGCGGCATTGACGCTTTCACTGCTAGGTTTTCTAGTGCTAGTGGGTATGTCGGCACCTTTGTTGACGATGATGTTAGGCAATCCTCAGAGCGTCAGCACTGTTTTTTACAACACGACGTCCTTACCGCTAGCAGTTATGCTGATGCTGCTTTTAACTGTGGGGCCAGTACTTTCAAGAGGGGGGAATGAAGCCTCACTTGTTAAAAGATATTGGTGGCTAATTATAGTAGCCTGCGTTGGTGTTTTTGTGGGCATTGGGTATGGACTGCGTCAACCAATGCTGTTGATCACCATTACTCTGGCGTTCACGGCAGTAGTGATGAGTATTCCGGGAATAGTGGGAGGTAAGACTCTTAACCGTCCTGGAGCTGTTGCCCACATGGGTCTTGGGCTTATGGTAATGGGAATTGTCATTTCTTCAGCGGCAAGTCAATCGATAACAGCTAATTTTGTTCTTGGTGAAAGCCAAGAAGTATTTGGTTCTCAAATCACCTATAAAGGCAAATATACATTAGATGCTGATAAAGGTTTGTATCAAAATTTTCAGGTAGATGGTCTAGAAAAGTATTCACTACAGCCCTATACCAAGCTAAATAAAGAGGGCAATCCAGCGGCTCGGGAGCCTGGTATCCATCGGGGAATGGCTGCCGATATCTATCTGGCACCGATTGTATCTGAGGAAAGGCAAGTTGCCAAGGAAGTTATGCTAAAAAAGGGTGACCAGAAGATAGTAGAAGGTTTGGTCATTAAGTTTGTTGACGTAAGCATGGCAGGACAAGAAAATAATCAAAACATTAGAATACAAGCTACTTTGGAAGTAACGAAAGACGGCAATATACAAGAAATTAGACCTGAAATGATCTATCGTAATGGCCAGACTAAAGTTGCGCCAGTGAAAGTTTTTGATACCTATGAAATTGGGCTAAATGCTGTCAACCCAGCGGAAAAGGCAGTAAGTTTAGGGGTGCGTAATTTAGCTGGAGTTAGTAGTTTAGAACAAATTGATGTAGAAATCACCCACAAACCGCTGATTAACCTAGTTTGGTTGGGAGCTATCCTTATTACGATTGGCACTAGCTGGGCTGGTATCAGACGTATACCAAATTAAAATATTTTACAATACAAAAGAATTGAAGAAGATAAATATGCGGTATTTTGAGTAACATGGGGTCAACGTCCTGTTGCCGGGACTGGATAGTTAAACCCAAACGTAAAGAAAGGAGGGGGAATATTTGAATACTGGTCAATATCTGAACCGCAATGCCTTAAAGCTTATGCTAATAGGCATGGTTATTACAGTGATCGGTATGGCTTTTACTGTCGTCGGGTTTAAATTTGCTGATAGTCCTGCATTTTGCGGCTCCTGCCATTCGATGGAGCAAGCTCATGCTACGTGGCAGGTAAGTAATCACAAGCAGCTTGCCTGTACGGAATGTCATCTACCAAACAGAAATCTGGTAGAAAAGATGATTGTTAAGTCTCAGACCGGTATGCATGATACGTATCACGAAATATTACGCGACTATCCGGCTTCTATTAAAGTGTCAACTAAGGGGAAAGAAATTGTGGTTGATAACTGTTTGCGTTGTCATCAATCTACGGTAGAAAATACCAAGATGATGGCTGGGGGGGATGATTGTACAAAATGTCATCGTGGATTAGTCCACGGCATTGACAAAAGCAAGGGAGGGATGAAGGTTGAGTAAAGGGCAAAAGTCTTTAATTGCTTTATTGGCTGTGCTGCTCATCTTCTTTGGATTTGTTGTTACCCGCATTGGGATTGCCAAGCCCTCATCCAGTGTGAAATTGGCGAAAATTCCAGCTGGGGAATATGATCCAGCAGTATGGGGTAAAAATTATCCACTGCAATATGAAAGCTATAAGAAAATGATGGATATGTCGCCATCTCCTACGGGATATGGTGGCAGTGTAAAAGTGCAAAAGTCAGAGATGATGCCTGAATTGTTGATTAACTTTAAAGGCATGCCGTTTAGCAAAGATTATGCAGAAGACCGCGGTCATGTATATGCTTTGGAAGATTTGCGGGATTCCAAACGGATTGGCCCGGCGAGTAAAGGTGCCTGTATCACCTGCAAAACACCCTATGTAGAGAAGTTTTTTCAGGAAGATGGCTGGGGTTATGCTAATAAACCTTTGAATGAGTTGTTGGACAAGGCAGAGCATCCCGTGACCTGTGCAGAATGTCACGACTCAGAAACGATGAACCTACGCGTTGTCAATCCAGCCTTTATCGAAGCCCAGCAAAAGCGCGGTATTGATGTAACTAAAGCCAGTCGAGAAGAAATGCGTACTTACGTCTGCGCCCAATGCCACGCAGAATACTATTTTGAACCAGGAACCACTAAGGTTGTTTTCCCATGGAATAAAGGTTTGAAACCTGGGGAAATGTATGATGTATATGCAGAAAAACCAGGTAATTTTGCTCAGGACTGGAAACATCCTGATTCTCAGGCGTCGATGCTAAAAGCACAGCATCCGGATTATGAAACATTTTCAACAGGCACTCATGCCAAAGCTGGTGTAGCTTGTGCCGACTGTCATATGCCATATATGCGTAAAGATGGACAAAAATACACATCCCATTGGGTTACTAGCCCACTCAAAACGCTGGACGCCTCATGCAGTTCCTGCCATAGTCAAGGAACGGAGTGGCTACAAGAGCGAGTGAAAACCATGCAAGATGAAACCTTCCAAACCCTTCATGCTGCTGGTACTGTGATTGGTAAGGCCCATTTAGCCATTAAGACGGCTAGTGAAGTTCCTAATGCTGATCAGAATGAACTAGCGAAAGCACGAGAATTAGTGCGTAAGGCCCAATGGTATTGGGATTTTGTAGCTGCAGAAAACAGTATGGGTTTCCACAATCCAGATCAGAGTATACATACTGCAGCGCAAGCTTTAGATATGGGATATCAGGCTATTGAAGCTGCTAATCGGGCGGCGGGAATAAATACTTTATAAGTTTAAGGAGTTATATTGATTTCCAGCTTTAGCTGGATGAGTTTATTTTAATCAGGTGTTCAGAAAGGGTATAAGACTGGGCACCTGATTTTTATTAGAAGGATAAAGAGGGTGATTACTTGAGTAAAATGACCAAAACAATTGTTATTCAAGATATGCACTGTGCATCCTGCGAAGCACAGATCGAAAAAATGCTAAGACAATTAAATGGGGTTACTAAGGTAAAAGCCTGCTATGCCAGAAATACAGTGTCTGTCGAGTACGAAACAACGCATTGCCATTGGGATGAGATTAGCAATGTTATTATTAATCAGGGATATCGGATTGAGAGTGAAATAGGATCAGCTACTAAAATTAAAAGTATAATTGGCATGTTGAGCATATTTTTAGCCATTCTTATGCTGGGGCAATTTACTAGCGGTTTTGATATGAACTCCAAATTGAGAGGCGAAGTCACGTATTTTATCCTTTTTATGATTGGTGTTTTTACGTCACTGCATTGTGTTGGTATGTGCGGCGGTATTATGATGTCTCAAACTATCATTACAGGGGAAAAGTCGGTAACATTTCTACCGTCATTTTCCTATAACAGCGGGAGACTTGTGGGGTATACTGTGCTGGGCGGTGTATTTGGTGCTGTTGGTTCGATGATTTCCATTTCTATTGGTTTCATGTCGGGAGTTGCTATCTTTGCCGGTATATGCATGATTTTAATGGGAATAAATATGTCTGGTATTGCTATTTTGAGAGGCTATATTACCATACCCTGGTCTGCTTACTCACCAGCTTTAAAATCTAGAACTCCTTTTGTTGTGGGAATTTTAAATGGCTTGATGCCATGTGGTCCATTGCAAACCATGCAATTGTATGCCTTAGGTACTGGTAGTGCCTTAGATGGGGCAATTGCAATGTTTATTTTTGCAATTGGTACATTACCATTAATGCTATCTTTTGGCGTAGTAACTGGAATGATGAGCAAGAATCTCACGAAAAAGATCATGAAATGTAGTGGAGCTTTTGTTATTATTCTAGGTATAATTATGGCAAATCGTGGCTTGGCAATTGCTGGCTTTCAGATGCCATTTTCAAATTTCGTAGCCCAAACAAATAACGGTATCAGCATGGCTACTAAGGCAGAAATAAACACAGGCGTACAGACAATTAGAATAATTGCCAATAATCAAGGCTATGTACCTAATGTTTTATATGTACAAAAAAATATGCCAGTACGCTGGATCATCACTGGTGAACAGATAAATTCGTGTAATAACCAGATCATCATCCCTTCTTTAAATATTAAGAAAAAGCTGACAACTGGCGAGAACATCATCGAATTTACTCCGCAAGGTGAGGAGTTAAAATTTAGTTGCTGGATGGGGATGATTAGTGGAATTATCAAAGTGGTAGATGATATCAATGCTGTAGATATTTCAAAAGAAATTGTATCGATACCTTCAGGTAGCGGTTGTTGTAGCACTGATGGTACATCCCAGTGTTGTAGTAGTGCAAAAGATCAGGTTAGTATATACGGAGACGATATTGAAAAAGTACCAACTGAGCGTTTGGTTCATAAGGCGATAGTGTCTGGTGATAAGCAAATTGTAAACATTATAGGGACCGGATACGAATTGGAACCTTTAATTAGTGTCGTGAAGAAGGGGAAGGACACATCCATCAAGTTTAATTTTACGGCATTTGATAAGCCAGAAGGAAATTGGGAACTTGTGGATTATAGCGAGAAAAAAGTGATCTACGCTTTTGACGGTAGAAAAGAAGGAAACATAATAGAATTATATACTAAATCTCTCGGTACCTTAGGGATATATAAAGATAAAAAAGTGGTCGGTATTATTGAAGTGGTTGAAGATTTAAAGGATATAGATAAAGAAAAAATTAGAGCCAAGTTTCTAAATTAAACTATCTTCTACATTTATGGTAATAAACGTAGAAGATGGTTGTGAAACATTAAATAAGTTTCTTAGAAATAATGGTTTAAAGGAAATTACAAAACAATACTTACAGTTCCGTCCATTGATGCCATATTAATGAAATAAACCAATTTTAAAATCCCAGAAGCCTTCAAAATCAAGGTTTCTGGGATTTTAAAATTCTGGTGGGCATGTCCGCGTACTGGAGGGCTTTCTGTTGGCCATTTAGGCTATACTAAAAAAACGCTTGACTTGGAGTTAACTTCAAGTGATAGACTAAATTACAGGAAGTAAACAATTCTGCATCAAAAGTTATTGAATGAACCGATGATGTTTTATTTGGATAAGTTCTTATCATTAGGAGGATTGATTATGAAATATCGAACAATAGGGAAAACAGGGATTCAAGTCTCAAGTTTATGTTTTGGTACGATGTCTTTTGGCGGAAACGCTGATGAAGAAACATCTAAAGCAATGTTTAAGCGCTGTCGTGAAGCTGGTATCAACTTTTTTGATACTGCAAACGTTTATAGTCAAGGACGGTCTGAACAAATACTAGGAGAATGTATTGCTGATTGTCGAGATGAAATTGTACTTACTACAAAGGTTTTTTATCCAACAGGAAAAGATATTAATGCCGGGGGACTTTCTCGTCGTCACATTATGCTTGAAGTTGAAAAAAGCTTACGACGGTTAAAAACGGATCGCATTGATTTTTACTTTGTGCATTGTTTTGATGAAAATACTCCGATGGAAGAAACACTTCGCGCACTTGATGATCTTCAAGCCCAAGGTAAAATCCTCTATCCAGCGGTAAGCAATTGGGCAGCCTGGCAAATTACTAAAGCATTAGGGATTTCGGCAAGAGAGCAGCTTGCTCGTTTTGAATTAATACAACCCATGTATAACTTAGTTAAACGTCAAGCTGAGGTCGAGATTTTGCCTCTCGCCGCTTCTGAACAAATAGGCGTTATTTCCTATAGCCCTTTAGGGGCGGGACTTTTGACAGGAAAATATGGGGTGAATAAGCGACCAGAGCAAGGCCGACTAGTTGAAGAAAAAAGATATACGGATCGTTATACTGATGAAATCAATTTTGTTATAGCCGACCGATTTAATGCATATGCTGCGCAACATGGTATGCATCCTGCAACGCTTGCAGTTGCTTGGGTTATGTCTAATCCTGCAATAACAGCCCCCATTATCGGGGCAAGAAATTTAGAACAGCTTGAGTATTCCCTCGCTGCTATTGATGTGGATATGACTCCAGAGCGGCGTAATGAAATCTCTTTACTTTCTATTACTCCTGTACCTGCAACGGATCGTGCAGAAACCCTGCTACCCAGTTGGACATGATTCTCGGATGAACATCGCTATCTAAACATAGGAGGCAAGATTTGGAACAGAGATCTGTAGCAACAAAAAAGTTATTTACGAATCAGGATTTATACAAATTATTTCTGCCCGTTATCGTAGAGCAGTTTTTAGAATATTTAGTAGGATTAGTAGACTCCATCATGGTAGCGCATGTGGGGGAAGCAGCCGTGTCTGGCGTGTCTTTGGTAGACTTTGTCATGGCACTACTCATTAGTTTGTTTGCAGCGATGTCCACTGGTGGCGTAGTGATTGCGGGGCAGTATTTGGGCAGGAAACAGAAGGAAGAAGCAAGAGAAGCAGCGAATCAGCTCGTATGGTTTTCCGGTGCTGTATCCGTCCTCATCATGGTACTAATCTATCTGGGGAAACCGCTTATTTTAAATGGTCTGTTTGGGCAGATTACGGATGAAGTACGCAGGGATGCGAATACGTATCTGATGATTACAGCTATATCCATTCCCTTTTTGGCACTGTATAATGCGGGGGCTGCTATATTCCGTACTATGGGTAATTCCAAACTGCCCATGAAGGTGATGCTGGCTATGAACATAGCGCATGCGATAGGAAATGCAATACTTATTTACGGCTTTCACTTTGGGACTGAGGGTGTTGCCATACCGACCTTGCTATCACGTATAGCGGCTGCAGTTATTATAATCGCATTGGCTTTCAACAAAAAGCATTCCATATATATAACGAAAAGTTTAAAACACAAATTTAATTGGTCGATGCTCAAAAGAATCTTAAGCATAGGTGTTCCATATGGACTAGAAAATGGTTTGTTCTATCTGGGAAGAATTATTGTACTCAGTCTTGTTGCTACGTTCGGTACGGCAGCAATTGCGGCAAATGCGGTGTCAGGCACCATTGTAATGTTTCAAGTGCTGCCGGGGATGGCAATTGGTCTTGGATTAACTGTAGTTATAGCAAGATGCGTAGGCGCAGGAGATTATGAACAGGCTAAATATTATACAAAAAAGATTATGGGTATTGTGTATGTGGCTCATGTGGTGAGTTGCGGAGTAGTACTTGCTTTACTGCCTTTCGTAATGGACGTTTATGGGTTATCTGAGGCAGCAACTACGATGACCACGAAAAATGTATGGTGGCATGCAGCATTTATGGTTGTAATTTGGCCCCTTGCTTACACCTTACCCGTGACATTCCGTGCATCAGGAGATGCCAAATTTCCCATGATTGTTGGTATTTTGTCCATGTTTTTCTGTCGTATTGCACTAGCTTATTTACTAAGTATTTATTTTAATATGGGAATGTTCGGCACATGGGTAGCTATGTTTATTGATTGGATTGTCAAGTCAATCATTTTCGTTCACAGATATATAAGTGAACGATGGACTCAGTTTCATGCAATTTAACTGATTTCTGTATAGGACCCCGCAAACGTCTGAAAGTAAATGCGGTTGCCCAGTACTATCAGCATTGCGTCGAGAAAGTTGCCGGAGTCCTACAGAGTCTGATTTAGGAAGACAAGGTCAAGTATAGGAGGGAGGGGAAATATGGAATATCGAATTTTAGGAAGAACAGGTATCAAAGTAAGTGCCATCGGGATTGGCGGTGAGGGATTTGAAAATAAAAATTATGAAGACTCTGAAGCAATCATTGATTGTGCAATCAGTGAAGGTATTAATTTTATTGATCTATATAATTCAAATCCAAAAGTTAGAAATCATGTTGGTAAAGCGTTAAGTAAATATCCTCGAAGTAGTTTTGTTATTGAGGGACATCTATGTTCCACCTGGGATAACGGACAATATCGACGTACTAGGGATTTTAATGAAGTTGTCAATGCATATGAAGACTTTTTAACTAGAATGCAGTTAGACTATGTCGATGTAGGGATGATTCATTATGTTGACGATCAAAAGGATTTTGATAACATTTTTAATGGAGAAATAATTAAATATGCAAAAGAATTAAAAGAAAAAGGAGTTATTAAGTCTTTAGGAATATCCACACATAATACAGATATTGCTTTTAGAGCAGTGGAAACAGGAATCATTGATGTAATTTTATTTAGCATCAATGCTGCTTATGATATGCTACCAGCCAGTGAGGATGTAAACATACTGTTTGAAGAAAGTACTTTTAAAAATAGAACTTATGAAGGTATTGATCCAAAACGTGATAAGTTATACCAAACTTGTGAAAATGCGAGTGTTGCATTGACTGTTATGAAAGGATATGCAGCGGGAGTATTATTAAGTGACAAAGAATCGCCCTTTAAAAAAGCACTGACCCCGGTACAATGTTTACATTACTGTTTAACGAGACCGGCAGTTGCTTCCGTAATGGTTGGAGTATCTAATATAAATCAAGTAATTGCAGCAACCGCCTATATCACTGCAAGTAATAAAGAAAAAGATTATAGTGAAGTTCTGGCAAATGCATCAAGGAATTCATTTAGCGGACACTGTATGTATTGTGGACATTGTGCCCCATGTTCGAAAAAGATAGATATTGCATTAGTAAATAAATATTTAGATTTAGCATTAATTCAAGAAGATGTTCCTGAAACATTAATCAATCATTATGGTTTACTAGAACATCACGCAAATGAGTGCATAGAATGTGGGTTATGTATGAAAAACTGTCCATTTAATGTGGATATTATTAATAAAATGAAACAGGCTGTTAAACTTTTTGGCAAATAAATATTTTTCAGGCTGCATGGTTTTACCGAAAGTCTTTTTATAAAAACACTTGACCTGGACTTAACTCCAAGTGATAAACTTCTTATTAAGCAGGTAAAAATATATCGGGTGTAGTGCGTGAGAATGTCTGCCCGGAGGTGAAAGCGGCAGTGAAGGCTGTTTTGGGCCAATAAGAGATAGATAAAGATAAATAAAAATTATGTTATGGAGAGTCGATTATGAAAGTATTATATTACGATTGTTTTTGTGGCATCAGCGGCGATATGAATCTAGGTGCACTCTTGGATTTGGGGGTAGATGAAGCTTACTTAAGGCAAGAGTTGTCTAAGCTTAATCTAGATGTTGAATATGAGTTGCAGGTAAAAAAGGATAGCAAAAAGGGAATAAGCGGAACTAGAGTGGATGTAGTCTTAAAGGATGCAATGCATGTTCATAAGCACGACGACCACCACCACGACGAACATCATGAACACCATCATCATCATGAGGCACAGGCCGATATGGAGTCAGACAGTGGTCATACTCACCATGCTCATAGAAATTTAAAGGATATTGAAAACATAGTAATAAACAGCAGTTTAAATGATAGGGTTAAAAAGGTAAGCTTGGATATTTTTATGAAGGTAGCAGAGGCGGAAGCAAAGGTTCACGGAAAACCTTTATATGAAGTGCATTTCCATGAGGTTGGAGCCGTTGACTCTATTGTCGATATTGTGGGAGCTGCTGTGTGTTTAGATTATTTACAAGTGGATAAGATAATGGCTTCATCGGTTCAGGTAGGAGGAGGGTTTGTAAAATGTGCTCATGGTATCATTCCCGTTCCTGCTCCTGCAACAGTAGAAATCTTAAAGAATATCCCCATAAAATCAGGCATAGTGCCTTTTGAAACGACTACACCTACCGGGGCTGCAATATTGGCGGCAAATGTGGACGTTTTTACAGACCATATAGATTTTTCAATAGACAAGATTGGCTATGGGATAGGTCATAGAGATCTTGAGATTCCTAATGTTTTAAGGATATATCTTGGTTACGAAAATGCAAGCGATAAAGAAACAAGTCAACAAAAGGATAGAGGTTAACCCATTATGATTAATAATGAAAAGTATATAAATTTGATTCAGTGTTTAAAAGATATGGAGAAAGTTGTCTTGGCTTTCTCCGGAGGAGTAGACAGTACTTTTTTACTTAAAGCAGCTAAGGAAGCCTTGGGAGATAACTTTAAAGCAGTGACTATACAATCTCCCTATATTCCTAAATGGGAAATCGAAGAGGCCAAACAATTAGTAGCAGAACTTGGGGTAGCATTTGAAATACTAGAGGCGCCAATTATTGATGAAATTAGAAACAATCCTGAAAATAGATGTTATCTTTGCAAAACGGCGGTATTTAGCCAAATTAAAGCCATTGCGCAGAGAGAAGGGTATCCTTATGTTATTGATGGCACCAATTTTGACGATATCAGTGACTATAGACCAGGGTTAAAGGCGCTTAGGGAACTGGGGATAAAAAGTCCTTTATTAGAGTGTCACTTGAGTAAACAGGAAATAAGAAGTTTATCCAAAGAGCTAGGACTTACTACTTGGGATAAACCACCCTATGCATGTTTGCTTACCAGAATACCCTATGGTAATGTACTGAAAGAAGAAGATTTTATAAAAATAGAAAAAGCGGAAAAGTATATGATGGACCGAGGATTCCGGGCGATTCGAGTGCGATGCCACGAAGATCTGGCAAGAATTGAAGTGGATAAAAAGGATAAAGCTAAATTACTTAATGAGGATCTACTTGATGAAATATCTGATAAGTTTAAGGAATTTGGCTTTAGGTATGTAACCTTAGATTTAGAAGGATATAGGGTCGGAAGCTTTAACGAGACAATAGGAAATAAATAGTATAGTCTATACCGATAGATATTCCAGGAGGAAAAAATGAATAAGGCGGATATTAGAAAACTGCTGCAAAGAGTAAAGGACAATGAAATAGAAGTCGAAACAGCAATGGAAGTCATTGAAGATCTACCCTATAAAGAAATGGGATTTGCTAAGATTGATAATCATCGTGAAATACGGGTAGGATACCCGGAAGTCATCTATTGCGAAGGCAAAACAGTCGAACAAGTTAAAAGCATTATTGAGTTCATGCTGACTAAAGATAACAATATACTAGCAACTCGCGCTAACGAAAAAATGTACGAAGCAGTGAAAACTATCTGTGCAGAAGCCAAATATAATCCTCTAGGAAGGACGATTACCATTCAAAAGCGAGAAGAACAACTTACAGATAGTTATATTGCCATTGTTTCAGCTGGAACTTCTGATTTGCCAGTGGTGGAGGAAGCCGCAGAAACAGCAAGTATTCTTGGCAACCGGGTAGAAAAGATTGTGGATGTGGGAGTTGCAGGCATTCATAGACTTTTCGCCAAGATTGATGTCATCCGGGGAGCAAAAGTAGTTATCGTAGCTGCAGGCATGGAAGGCGCACTCGCCAGCGTTATAGGGGGAATGGTAGATAAACCTGTTATTGCTGTCCCGACAAGTGTTGGCTATGGGGCAAGCTTTGGCGGTCTTGCAGCGCTGTTATCCATGCTGAACAGTTGTGCAAGCGGTGTCAGTGTCGTTAATATCGATAATGGCTTCGGCGCAGCTTATAATGCCAGCATAATTAATAAATTATGAGATATATTTAGGAAAAGTTAAGCTGGCGCAAGTCATTAAGTATCCCGAAAATAAGTAAAATTAAGGAGAAATAACGATATGGAAAAGAAAAAATTAGGATTTGGCTTCATGCGCTTACCATTAAAGAACCAGAATGATTCTGCAAGTATTGATATGGACACAGTAAATCAAATGGTAGATACTTTTTTGGAAAGAGGCTTTACTTATTTTGATACAGCGTATATGTATCATATGAATAAGAGTGAGGCAGCAATACGAGAGGCTTTAGTAAAACGCCATAAAAGAGACAGCTTCACCTTAGCGACAAAACTACCAACGATGTTTTTGAAAACCAAAGAAGATCAAGAAAGAATTTTTAACGAACAATTAGAAAAATGTGGTGTAGATTACTTCGATTATTATCTTCTTCATAATCTTGGGGTATCCCATTATGAGATAGCACAAAAATTTGATAGTTTTGCATTTATTCAGCAAAAGAAAAAAGAAGGAAAGATCAGGCATATCGGATTTTCTTATCATGATAATGCTGATTTATTGGATGAAATCCTGACAGCACATCCGGAAGTAGATTTTGTCCAGTTACAGATTAATTATCTGGATTGGGACAGTGAAAGTATTCAGTCAAGAAAGTGCTACGAAGTGGCAAGAAAGCATAATAAACCTGTTATTATTATGGAGCCTGTCAAAGGCGGTATGCTTGCGAAAGTGCCTGAAAAAGCAGAGCAACTATTTAAAGAATATCATCCTGACATGTCTATACCATCATGGGCTATCCGTTACGTGGCAAGTCTTGAGGGAATTATGATGGTATTAAGCGGAATGTCTGATATGGAGCAGTTACTGGATAATATGGGTTATATGCAAGAGTTTAAGCCATTTGTGCAGGAAGAATATGATCGTGTTGAAAAGGCAGTTAGGATTATTAATGAAGCAATTGCCATTCCCTGTACAGCTTGTCAGTACTGTGTAGAAGATTGTCCGAAAAACATAGCGATTCCGAAGTATTTCTCGTTATATAATACGGAAAAACAAACTTTGAGCACCGGATTTTCTATACAAAGAGTATACTATGATAATTATACAAAAACGCATGGAAAAGCATCCGAGTGTATTGGATGCAAAAAGTGTGAAAAAAATTGTCCACAGCATATTGAGATTACAAAATATTTAAAAGATGTAGCGGGTGTTTTTGAAGCATAAATTCCTTTCCAAAGATATAGAACAGAAAAACTAATCAAAGCCGGAGTTCCATTTACTAAAATAAAATTCTGTAAATTAAATAGAGCATGAATTAGTGCTACTATTTAATTCTCGATTTGGAATTAAAACTAAAATTTATAATGCCGTAAATCAGGAGTGAAACCATATGATGATTGCAGAGGTAAGTGAAAGGTTTGATATTTCCCAGGATACACTCCGCTATTATGAACGTATCGGACTAATTCCTCATGTAAATCGCAATAAAAGCGGAGTCAGGGATTACAGGGAAGAAGACTGTAAGTGGGTTGAATTTGCCAAATGTATGCGAAGTGCAGGCCTTCCGATTGAGGTATTGATTGAATATGTTGGACTATTTCAACAGGGCAATGAAACTGCTGAAGCAAGAAAAGAACTTTTAATTGAGCAGCGTAAAGAGCTTATAGTAAAATTGGAAGATATGAAAAAAACGCTGGAACGTCTAGATTATAAAATTGCAAGATATGAACAGGCAGTAACTGAAGCAGAAAAAAATTAGGAATACCAGAGGACTAATTTTTATTATTGATTTGAAACTGAAGAGAATTAACAATTGGATTTTGTAATCGTGATGCAGTTGAACCCTAGTTGTCAATCTCTTGAACAAGTGCTGCTTGATAATCAATATTTCTGTAAACAGGTAGTAATGCTTTGCTTATTATGGACAGGAAAATTAGAGTAAGGCTTTTAAACAAGCAAGCCGAGAGGTAATCTCGGCTTGCTTGTTCTTTTTGAATATAGGATGTTATCTTTCCAATTGGTAACAATGCTATAATGAGTAGTGGATAAAGTCGTTAAAAATATATAAGGAGATATCGTTTTGTTGGGCATATAAAAGATGGAGTTAGTTGACTAGCTATTAGGAAATTTAAAGAGACATAACAGCTCTGTCGACATTAAGAAGTTTTTTTAGAAAACTAGGATTGTTTAAGTTGTATACTATATTCACAGGGGGATTTTAATTGTTACCAAAATCTGCAGCTAAGCGCACATATTTACTAGTCACACTTTTAGTCACTACACTTATGATTTTATTTGCCTACTACGAGGCAGATTCGATCCAGCAACAGGTAATTAAGGAAAAGGAAAAAGAAATACTTGCAATCGCGACAATGTTGGATCAACGGGTACCTCCTGAAGCTGAGAGACTATTACTGGATGATACAATTCGCAAATTGCCCCACAAGGAAAGACTGGCATTGCTCCATCCAATGCTACAGCCAGTTTTGGAAGATATAGGAAAAAGGTTTCCCGGACATGTATTGGGATATGGAGTAGATGAACACCGACTTGCCCTATATCCACCAAGACTCGATTTATTAAATGAACCCTTTGCAGCTGATGAGCAGCGTGCCATAGAGGCTAAGGAACTCATTTTCTTTACCAATGTCAAGAATACCGTTTGGGGTAAACCAATAGTAAATGTATTGCTGCCTAACATAGTCAATGGTGAAGTTGTTTGGTTTGTTTGGGTCAATACAAAAGTTGAAGACGTAGAAAAAGCCTATATGAATGCTATTACTCGTGCAGGAGTGTTGTTTTTTTTAGTTTGGGGCGGAGCATTGCTTATTTTACGATGCAGTTTTCATAGGTTTGAAAATTCACTACAAAATATGGCTATACAAGTTGCAACGCGGGATGACGATGCAAAAAAAATGTCGGAATTTCCGGAGATGGCTCCATTGCTTCATGCCATAACCTCATTAAGAAAAGGTCTTGAGGAAGAATGTTCTGCTAAAAGCCAGCTCAATGCTGAGTTATGGTATCTTAACAGCCAACTTGAATGGAATTGCAAGTTACTGGATATGGCACATGATGCTATCATCGTAAGAGATCTTACCAATAAAATTATCTATTGGAATAATGGAGCTTCGATGTGTTTTGGATGGTCAAAAGAGGAAGCATTAAATGCTATTTCAAATGATCTGCTCAAGACTGTTTTCCAAGAACCTTTAGAATATATTAATAAATCTTTGTTAGAAACAGGCTCTTGGGCGGGTGAGCTCATTCGTACTCGAAAAGACGGGAAACAAGTTATCATTATAAGCTATTGTACCTTATTTAAGGATGAGGCGGGAAAAACAGTATCTATATTGGAAATTAATCATGATATTACGAACCAGCGTCTAGACGAAGAACTCTTTTTAAAAGTATTTCATACAAATCCGCTTATGATGGGAATTGTAAAGCTAAGTGACTGGACCCTTTTAGATGTGAACCAGGTATATCTTGATGCCCTTGGTTTTTCGCGTAAAGATGTCATTGGTAAGACACCAGAGGAAATCGGTTTGTGGCAAGATTATGAGGCAAAAGAATTACGGGACAAACTTAATAATGAGAATGGCACGATTCGAGACTTTGAAATGAAGATACAAGTGAATAATGAAACAAGAATAGTCCTTTTCTCCTGTGAAAACATCTTTCTAGGTGATGAACAGTGCTCTCTAGGAATGTTTACAGACATTACAGAAGTGAGGCGTTATGAAAAGGAAATGGCTCATATGGAACGTATGAATACCATAGGTGAAATGGCAGCTGGTATCGGGCATGAGGTGCGAAATCCTTTAACGACTGTTAGGGGATATTTGCAGTTATTCCGATGTAAGGATGACTTTAGTAAATATCATGATCAGCTCTCCACTATGATTGAGGAGTTAGACCGGGCTAACGATATAATTAGTACTTTTTTATCGTTAGCGAAGAATAAAAGAGTTGAGATGAAACTAGGAAATTTAAATGGTGTAATCAATGAACTTTACCCATTGCTTGAGGCAGATGCTTTCCGAAGAGGCCATGAATTAATGCTAAAACTAGAACCTATTCCGGAGATTGAATTTGATGAAAGTGAAATTAGGCAGCTTATTCTGAACTTGGTTCGCAATGGTGTAGAAGCAATGAATGCTAGCGGAACAGTGACTATTAGCACGATACGCGGTAAGGATCACGTTCTAGTTAAGGTATCAGATACTGGTTCAGGTATTCCACTGGAAGTAATGAAGAAAATTGGTACACCATTTTTCACTACCAAAGAAGAAGGAACTGGTCTGGGACTAGCCGTTTGCTACCGCATTGCCAATAGGCATGGAGCAGAAATCGCGATAACTTCAGGGGAAACAGGGACTACATTTTCAGTTAAGTTTGCTACTATTTAAATACGAGGCCATATTAGTTCAGAAGAAATTAACACTGCCTATGGGCAGGATTCAGGCAAGTCATCTATTCCTCAAGAATTAAATAAGAAACAAAAGGAACTCCACATAGGTAAGAGCATGTTGTGGGAGAATATTTTTGTAGCTTTATTTAAATATAGTTTATAATACTACAGGTTAATAAAGGTTAGAAATTTGATAAGGGGGATGTTTATGGCTCAATATGCGCGAGTAGCCAAATGGATCGTGTTTGCTTTAATAGGTTTACTTGTTCTTACAAGTGTTTGTTTCAGCGCTAATAGGAAAGGCGTAGAAGAATTTCCCGATGTCTTTGTGCATGAAAATACTTCTATTCCGGTGGGGCAAGCTATAGGCAAGCTCATGGTGGCTGGAGGCGATGCAAGCGTAGGAGGAAGGGTAACGGATGGCATTATTGTTGTGGATGGCAACTTAATAATAAAATCTGGGGCAAGGATAAACGGGCGAATTGTCGTACTTGGCGGCAGCACAATGATTGAGCAGGGTGCAAGTATTGAGCATAAGCCATGGATAATCGTGCCACAGGGACATCCCTTGGTACCGGTGGTGGTGGGGGGGCTTTTTCTAATAGGGGCAGCAAGCCTCATTATTCTACCGATGTTATTTTGGATCATTGGTCATTTATTTAAAAGGACTAAGTGGTATTCGCCTATTAAAGAAAAATTCTTGGCGATAGAGCGGCGGTGGCCGGCGCTTTATATTGTAGTAAGCTTAGGCATTAGCGCTTTAATGTTAACGGTGTTTGGCATACTCGCCTGGGAAACCTTATTCCACAACGAAATGGTATTATTTGACGATAGCTTTGTTTGGCTTATACGCTATTTTGCCAATCCTAGCCTAGATAAGATAATGATTATAATTACCGATATAGGCTTTGGCACAAGCTACATTGTAATTGTGGCGATTACTCTTTTACTACTTGCATATCTTAAACGCTGGCGGGAGTTGGGGGCACTGACTATCTGTTTAGCAGGAGGAGCGTTGCTTAGTTATCTGTTGAAAATTTTGTTTCATCGTACTAGGCCAGACTTGTTTCGGGTTGTGCAAGAGACAGGTTATAGCTTCCCAAGTGGTCATGCCTTGGCAACTATGTGTTTCTATGGGATGGTGGCATTTCTAATTATGCGCATCATAGATTCTTGGCGGGGGCGGCTGACTGTTATGACGTTGGCAGTAGTTTTGAGTATGTTAATTGGTATAAGCCGTATTTATTTAGGTGTTCACTACCCCACCGATGTGATAGCAGGATATGCCGCAGGTTCAATGTGGCTTGCTTTTTGTATATCTCTCCTAATGTGGTGGGAGAGAGCGCGAGTGTAGATGATAATAATTCGAAACACTATTTGCTTATTAAGCAAATAGTGTTTTTTTACGGAATCAGAAAGTATAACACTTTCTTGATTCCAAGTAAGAACGACTAAGGCTTCTACCTGCGTCTGAGGACTTGGTACAAGACAAGTCTTTTCTTATCTTTACTTTCTTTTGACATAAAAGAGCTATTTCCTGACGCCATACTTACGATAAATCATGCTAATATCAAGGTGAAAATAGTATGGAGGCGACAACGATGGTGGATTTTACAACTATATTACAAATCAAACTAGGACTAAGTTTGATTTGTAATATAGTTGCATATTTTACCTGCATGTCTTTTGAGAAAGGCATTGAGCTTTTTAAACACTATATAGATCATCACTAGCTACATTTGTTTATCAATTTTTAAAAGTAGGTGAATAGTATGACAGAGGCTTTTCCTCTCTTTACATTTTTTGGGATTTTGCATTGGTTTATTATTATGGCCTAAACTTATAGGATTTAAATAAGAGCATTCAATATTTACAATTTCTTTACAAGGTAAAGCCGCTTCTTTACTGCATATTTACTTAGAATGGAGCTAATATAAAGGTGTAGTAATTAATTTATCACGAGAAAGAGGGGATACAAATGGCTGACTTATGGTTAGCTGGAGGGATCACGGTTCTTCTACTTTTATACTTAGTTTACGCATTAATGAGACCGGAGGAGTTTTAATATGACTAATGATATAATGATGTTCGCCTTTTACATTGTGGTTTTGCTACTGTTAGCTCTACCCCTTGGAAAATATATGGCAAAAGTATTTTCGCAAGAAAAAACTATTTTTGACTTTGTGTTAAAACCTATAGAAAAAGTAATTTATCGGATCACCGGAGTAAAAGAAACCGAAGAAATGAATTGGAAGCAGTATGCTGTTACTTTAATTATTTTTAACCTATTCGGTATGATTTTGGTTTATCTGATTCAAGTATGGCAGGATATTCTGCCATTCAATCCTGAACAACTATCTGGAGTTGATCCGTGGCATTTGGCTTTGAATACGGCAGTAAGTTTTATGACGAATACAAATTGGCAGTCTTATTCTCCAGAAACCACAATGAGTTATTTTACGCAAATGACTGTATTAACAGTACAAAATTTTCTTTCCGCAGCAACTGGCCTTACGGTAGCAGTAGCCTTAATTAGAGGTCTTACTCGTAAGGATGCTAAAACAATCGGCAATTTTTGGGTTGATATGGTACGTAGTATTATGTGGGTGTTGCTGCCTCTAGCGATAATTTCTTCTACCATCCTTGTAGAAGAAGGTGTGCTGCAAAATTTATCACCTTATGTAACCGTTCAAACGCTGGATGGTGCTGATCAAAAATTGGCTATGGGGCCTGTAGCTTCTCAGGAAGCGATCAAGATGTTGGGGACCAATGGCGGTGGGTTTTTTAACGCCAATTCGGCCCATCCTTTTGAAAATCCGACTCCTGTAAGTAATTTTATCGAGATGCTCAGTATATTCCTGATTCCTGCTGGGTTGGTATTTACTTTTGGACATATGGTAGGCGATAAGCGTCAAGGTTATTCGATTATTGCTTCTATGATTCTGCTGTTCATTATTATGCTTGGTACTCTATATACAAGTGAGTTAAACGGGAACCCCATTCTGAGTTCTATAGGCGTAAGTAGTCCCACGTCTATGGAAGGTAAAGAAGTTCGTTTTGGCATAGGGGGATCGGCACTCTTTGCTACAGTTACCACAGCTGCTTCCTGTGGTGCGGTCAATAGTATGCATGATAGCTTTACACCCCTCGGCGGTCTAATTACAATGTTGCAGATTAAGCTGGGGGAGGTAATTTTGGGCGGCGTAGGCGCAGGCTTCTATGGCATGATGATGTTTGTTATCATCACCGTCTTCATTGTCGGCCTAATGGTTGGAAGAACCCCTGAATACCTTGGTAAAAAAATCGAAGCATGGGAAACAAAAATGGCAACGATTGCTATCTTGATTCCCTCGGTTATCATTCTCATTGGTTCCGGTATTGCATCAGTGATTGACCAAGGTACATCGGCCCTTACAAATTCTGGTCCCCACGGTTTGAGTGAAATTCTCTACGCATTTGCCTCTGCTGCAGGGAATAACGGTAGCGCTTTTGCGGGGCTGAGTGCCAATACACCTTTCTATAACTTAATGCTGGCATTCAATATGGTTGTAGGGCGCTTCGGTGTGATTATTCCCACTCTTGCGATAGCAGGCAGTATGGCTGCAAAGAAGATATCGCCGCCAGGGCCTGGAACATTCCCTACTACTGGCTGGTTATTTGTTGTTTTGCTAGTGGGCGTAGTTTTAATCGTCGGAGCCCTAACATTCTTACCAGTGCTATCATTGGGGCCGATTGTTGAACATTTGTTAATGCTAAAAGGTACAACGTTCTAAAAGGAGAGTAGAAATTATGAGTACTCGCGAGAGTTTTAATAAGGAAATACTTGGCGTGGCAATCCGTGATGCCTTTCGAAAGCTAAATCCGGCGACACAATTCAGAAACCCGGTAATGTTTATCGTGTATATTGGTTCGTTTTTAACCACTGGTTTAATGATACGGGATATCTTGGGAGGAAATACAGCCCATGTTGGGTTTTCCCTGCAAATAGCCTTATGGTTATGGTTTACCGTATTATTTGCTAATTTTGCCGAGGCCGTTGCTGAAGGTAGAGGCAAGGCCCAAGCCCAAGCACTACGAAATACAAGAACCCAAACGAAAGCAAATAAAGTAGTTGATAATACAACGAAACAGGTAGACGCTGCAGATCTGCGTAAAGGTGATCTAGTAATGGTAAAACCTGGTGAATTTATTCCTGGTGATGGTGAAATTGTGGAAGGTATGGCTTCTGTAGATGAAAGCGCGATTACCGGAGAATCTGCTCCTGTAATCCGTGAATCAGGTGGAGATAAATCAGCTGTAACTGGTGGTACACGGGTATTGTCTGATTGGATTAAAGTACAAATCACTGCTAACCCAGGCGAAACATTCCTTGATCGTATGATTGCGCTGGTTGAAGGTGCCAAAAGGCAGAAAACTCCTAATGAAATAGCCCTTACCATTTTACTAGTTGGTTTAACCCTCATTTTTTTGGTTGCTGTAGCCACAATTGAGCCATTTGCGGTTTATTCCGGCACATTAATACCAATTCTAATTTTGATTTCTTTGTTAGTTTGCCTTATTCCCACGACGATCGGCGGATTACTAAGTTCTATCGGGATTGCTGGTATGGATCGTCTTTTGAAAAGAAACGTATTGGCAATGTCCGGACGTGCTGTTGAAGCTGCGGGTGATGTTAACGTATTGTTATTGGATAAAACAGGCACCATTACACTAGGCAATCGGATGGCAACGGAATTTATTCCTGCACCTGGCGTAGATAAAACTCAGCTTGCTGACAGTGCTCAATTATCCTCCCTTGCAGATGAAACTCCTGAGGGACGTAGTATCGTTGTATTAGCAAAAGAGAAATATAATTTGAGAGAACGTGATTTGCAGGCATTAGGTGCAGAGTTTATTCCCTTTACGGCGCAGACGAGAATGAGCGGAGTGAATATAAAGGGAAAACAGATTCGCAAAGGATCCATGGATGCCATTCAAAGATATATGACTGAACAGGGGGGCATGTTCCCAGAAACGGTAAAAAGCGATTGCGAAAAAATTGCCAAAGCAGGCGGTACTCCTCTGGTAGTTGTTCAGGGAACCCAAGTCCTTGGGACAGTTTACCTAAAAGATATTGTTAAAGGCGGGATTAAAGAACGCTTTAAAGATTTGCGGCAAATGGGTATCAAAACAGTAATGATTACAGGGGATAATCCTCTTACCGCCGCTGCTATTGCGGCTGAAGCCGGAGTCGATGACTTCTTGGCTGAAGCTACGCCTGAAGCTAAATTAGCATTGATTCGTGAATATCAGGAAAAAGGTATGCTGGTAGCTATGACGGGAGATGGAACCAATGATGCTCCGGCACTAGCCCAAGCGGATGTGGGTGTAGCCATGAACAGTGGTACCCAAGCCGCAAAAGAAGCTGGTAACATGGTTGATCTTGATAGCAATCCGACAAAACTAATTGAAATCGTAGAAATTGGCAAGCAACTTTTGATGACCCGAGGAGCACTGACAACTTTCAGTATTGCTAATGACGTGGCTAAATATTTTGCGATCATTCCAGCTATGTTTCTAGCGGCATATCCGGAAATGAACGTCTTTAATATCATGCATCTGGCTACATCGGAGAGTGCTATTTTAAGTGCGGTAATCTTTAATGCCCTTGTTATTGTAGCTCTTATTCCGTTAGCCTTACGTGGCGTAAAATACCAGCCCTTAGGAGCAAGTGTAATTCTTAGAAGAAACCTACTGATTTATGGTCTTGGTGGGCTGATTGTACCGTTTATCGGCATTAAAATCATTGATATGATTATTGTTGCCTTGGGATTGGTATAACTTCTTTGATGCCCTTCTAGGAAATGTTAATTTATTGAGAGGAAGCGAACGAATTATGTTAAAACAAATGTTAAATGCATTTGCCATGCTGCTAGTTTTTACTGTCATTACCGGCTTGGCTTATCCTTTAGCCATGACTGGGGTGGCACAGGCTCTATTTCCCTTCCAGGCTAACGGATCCATCATTGTCCATGATGGTAAGCCTATTGGATCAGCACTAATCGGACAAAACTTTACAAGTGCTAAGTATTTTCATGGTCGTCCTTCAGCGGCAGGGACAGATGGTTATGATGCTACCAGTTCTGGTGGTTCTAACCTTGGACCGACTAGTAAAAAACTAGTTGATACAGTCACAGACAATATTATAAAAGCCCGTGATGAAAACCAGCTTGATGAACAAAAACTGATTCCAGCTGATCTAGTTTTGGCTTCGGGCAGTGGACTTGATCCGGATATTTCTCCTGCAGCAGCCTACTTACAGGTAGCGAGGGTAAGCAAAGAAAGGGAATTATCTGGTGATGAAATACGTAGGTTGGTAGATAGCCACGTGAAAGTTCCTCAGTTAGGCATCTTCGGTGAGCCAAGGGTTAATGTGCTTGAACTCAACTTGGCACTAGATAGGTTAAAAAAGTGAATAATAAGAAATGAACCACTAAGACACAATGCCGCTGTCGTGGCACACAAAGGGGTTAAAAACACGAATGGTTAAAAAAACCTTTGTGTACTTTGTGTCTTTGTGGTTCAATTGTTTTAGAATGATTAAGATAATGGAGGCAATGACATGCCTGAGGAAAGTAAAGAAAAAAAACGTCCAGATCCTGATGTCTTATTAACGAAGCTAAATAAAGAAAATAGAGGTAAGCTGACGGTGTTTTTAGGTGCAGCTGCTGGTGTTGGTAAAACATATACTATGTTGGAGACTGCCCATGAGATGTTGGCTTCTGGTGTAGATGTTGTGATTGGTTGGGTAGAGACTCATAAACGTGTGGAAACAGAAAAAATGGTGGAGGGTTTACCTCGTTTGCCAGCAAGGGAAATTGAGCACCGAGGTAGGACCTTGCATGAAATGGATATTGATGCAATTTTGGCGCGTAGACCGAAAGTAGTGTTAGTTGATGAACTGGCCCATACGAATGTGGCTGGTTCTCGCCATGTCCGTAGATTTCAGGATGTAGAAGAAATATTAAATGCAGGTATTGATGTATCTACGACACTAAATATTCAACATATTGAAAGTTTAAATGATATTGTCGCTCAAATTACAGGGGTAACAGTACGGGAAACGGTGCCTGATAGTATTGTGGAACAGGCTGACCAAGTGCAATTGATTGATATTCCCCCCAATGAGCTCATTAAGCGTTTGAAGGAAGGCAAAATATATTTACCTCACCAAGCAGAATTGGCGTTGAATAAATTTTTCCGCCCCGGAAATATTAATGCCCTGCGGGAGCTGTCTCTTCGCTTTACAGCATATCGGGTAGATAAAGAATTAAATCAATACATGCAGGAACATGATATTCCTGGACCTTGGCCAGCAGGTGAACGGGTGATGGTTTGTGTAAGTTCTAGTCCCTTTTCGGCTCAACTGATTCGGGCGGCGCGGCGATTGGCTCGTGGCTTACAGGCTGAATTGTTGGCTGTACATATTGATACACCAAGACGTCTAGAGCTTAGCGAGAAAGAACGGGATCGTATTTTTCGCAATATGCGTCTGGCAGAAGAATTAGGAGCTAAAACGATTAGTGTCGTTGGTACAGATCTGACTGAAGAAATTCTAGCTATGACACGGGAGCATAATGTCACTCATCTGGTAGTTGGTAAACCACTACGCGGGCGTATCTGGGAGTGGTTAAATGGCGGGGCAGTGGTAAATAAACTCATCCGTTATAGTGGTGGTGTTAATATTCATGTTATTCAGGGTAACACAGAGGTAAAGGATGAGCCCAAAGTTAAAACATTAGCAACAAAAGCAACAATTCCTTTATGGAATTATATGGCTGGTGTACTAATGATTTTCTTGGTTACTGTTGGTAATTGGCTGTGGCGTGAATATATTGAGTCTATACATATGATGTTATATTTATTGCCGGTACTTTGGTCGGCAGTATGGTGGGGGAAGGGGCCATCTTATGTGGTGGCATTAGTCAGTGTGTTACTTTTTGATTTTTTCTTTATTCCACCTTTTTTTAGTTTTAGCATATCAGATCTTCGTTATCTGTGGAGTTTACCGCTTTTTCTCTTAGTATCTTTTACCATCGGCGGACAAACTGAAAAACTTCGGCTAGAGGCTAGGTTAGCTAGGCAGCGGGAAAAAACTACACGAGCACTCTATTCTTTCAGTCGTGAGATTGCAGCAGTTGTGGACGTCCAGGCAATTATAGGCATTTTGGTAGAGCAAGCATGGCAGACACTGGAACGACCTGTAGCAGTATTTCTACCCCAGGATAATGGTACTTTACTGTTGGCCGCTGAAGCAGGGATCAAGGAAAGTGGTATTGATACAAGTGAGCAGGCAGTGGCTATTTGGGCGTATGAGCATGGGGAAATTGCTGGACGTTGTACAGAAACTCTTCCAGGTGCTAGATACATGTATTTACCATTAACGACTAGTAATAACACGGTTGGCGTCTTAGGGATTCGGATTCAGGAAAAAATGCTTACTCCTGTGCAAAGGAGATTGATGGAAGCATGGGCAGGCTTGGCAGCGATTGCTGTGGAACGGGTTAATTTAGCCGATCAAGCCAGGCGCGCTGCCTTATTAGTAGAATCAGATCAATTACGTACTGCCTTATTCAATTCTATTTCCCATGAACTCAGGACACCATTGGCATCGATAATCGGAGCAATTTCTGGTCTTTTAGACGTAGAAGGTATATATTCAGGAGAAGATAGAAAAGAATTGTTAGAAACAGTGAAAGAAGGGGCAAATCGCATGGATCGTCTGGTGGCCAATCTTCTGGATACTGCTCGATTAGAAAGTGGTATGATGCAGCTGAAAATCGATTGGTGCGACATTGAAGATATCACAGGTATTGCTCTAAGGCGGGTCGAAGAATCTCTTAACGGTAGATCTTTACTTGTTAGAATACCTGCAGATCTACCCTTGGTGAAGGCTGATTGTGTTCTTGTTGAGCAAGTGTTAGTAAATTTACTGGACAATGCTTGTAAGTATTCCGCGCTAGGGAGTGAGATTGTAATTACCGCCAGTCAAGATGAAAAGGTAGTACAAGTATCTGTAGCTGACCGAGGGCCAGGTATTCCATCTGAATATTTAACACGTGTTTTTGATAAATTTTATCGGGTAGAACAACCTAAGAACGTTAGCGGTACAGGGCTTGGTTTATCTATATGTAAAGGAATAATAGAAGCTCATGGGGGAACAATTCATGCTGAAAATCGACCAGGTGGTGGTACCGTGATGATCTTTGCCCTTCCCTGTGATAAACAGCCACCTTCAAATATGGTATAATATAGAAAACATATATGCTTTTTATTATCTTTGAAGGAGGAGGGTGGTGTAGATAATGGAAAAAGGGGCGCGAATTTTAATTGTTGATGATGAACCTCAAATTAGGCGATTATTAAAGGTTTCCTTAACTGCTCATTCCTATGAAATTGATGAATGTCAAACTGGGCAGGAAGGAATCAATAGAGTAGCTATATTTAAGCCTGACCTAATTCTTTTGGATTTGGGATTGCCTGATATGGATGGAAAAGCAGTAGTGGAGGCAATTCGTGAATGGTCAAAAATACCTATCATTATTCTGACTGCCCGTGATCAGGAAAATGAAAAAATTGCAGCACTAGATGCTGGGGCAGATGATTATGTTACGAAACCATTTAGTATGGGAGAATTGTTAGCACGCTTGCGGGTAGCTCTAAGGCATACTGTAACGGTGGAAAGTTCTCCAGTGATAACTTGTGGTGAATTAATGATTGATTTAGTTGCTCGTCATGTAACTCGAAATGATAAAGAAATAAAATTGACACCTACAGAATATGAGATATTAAAAATATTAGCTCAGAATATTGGTAGAGTATTGACTCATAAACAGCTATTAAAGGCAGTATGGGGTACCGCTTATAATGAAGATACTCATTATATTAGGGTGTATATTGGTCAGCTCAGACGTAAGGTAGAGGAGAACCCAGCTCAACCTAAATATATTATTACAGAGTCAGGTGTCGGTTATCGGTTAATGACTGGGATTTAAGAGAGAAATAACGGTAGAGATATAAAATCTCTGCCGTTATTTTTATTACTGGTAGAATTAAATATTCTTCATTTGAACGTATATATAATCTTAGTGTAAAGATTATATAAAGATTATGCAATCACATTTCCATTTTCAATAAAATATTGTATACTTAATCTCATGCAAAATGACTGCTTATATTGGGGGGGCCACCTTGTAAATTGATAGTATAGTAATAAATATTTTACCAAAAGATAATACTCGTAGGGGTGGATTAATTATGATGAAATTTTTTCGGCGAATACTGATTGGCAGACCATTACATAATCAAGAAATGAGCCATGAAAAGCTCCCTAAATGGAAAGCTTTGGCAATATTTTCTTCCGATGCTCTCTCATCTGTGGCTTATGGCCCTGAGGAAGTCATGATCATGCTAACACTTCCGGGAATTATAGCTTATGGCTATTTAGCACCAATCAGTTTGGCGATTTTGGCTTTGCTCGCTATTGTCACTTTTTCCTATGTGCAAGTAGCCAAAGTGAACCCCGGCGGCGGTGGTTCCTATTCTGTAGCGATACATAATCTTGGCGAAATGCCAGCATTAGTAGCTGCAGCTGCCTTATTTGCTGATTACACACTTACTGTGGCCGTAAGTGTTTGTGCTGGTACGGCTGCTCTTTCATCAGCTTTTCCTATATTGGCAGCGCACGAAGTAGCGATTGATTTAGCTGTTTTATTTTGCATTTTAATGTTAGTGAATCTAAGAGGAGTCAAGGAAGCCTCTACTGCCTTTGTTTACCCAACCTATGCATTTATTTTTGGTATTATCGCTTTGATTTTTACAGGAATATACCAAGCTTTAACTGGGCAGGCACCCATTATTCCTCCACAGTCCTTGGAGAAGCAATTTGATTGGACAATGTTAGTACTAATTTTACGTGCCTTCGCCAATGGCTGTAGCTCTATGACTGGGGTAGAAGCCCTCTCTAATGGTGTACCCATGTTTCGCTCTCCTGAAGTACGTAATGTAACAATAACGACATATTGGATGTCAGGTATTCTAGGCTTTATGCTTATGGGCATTTCCTTCCTAATTATGCACTTTCATATTTTACAAATAGAAGGCGTAACCGCCTTGTCGCAAATTGTTGAAATGACTTTTGGACGAGGTTGGGGCTATTACTACATCCAAATCACCACTATGATCGTGTTATATTTAGCTGCAAATACCTCGTTTAATGGTCTACCTTCTCTTTTATCCCTTTTGGCTAAAGACGGCTACATGCCGCGCTATCTAGGAATCAGGGGTGAACGCTTGAGTTTCTCTAATGGCATTGTCCTACTCAGTGCGATAGCTGGTCTGTTAATTTTTATTTATGATGGAAATACTGAGCATCTAATTTCCCTATATGCTATCGGTGTTTTCCTCTCATTTACCATCGCTCAAACAGGTATGGTTGTCCATTGGCGTCGGGAAAGAACCACAGGTTGGATTATGAATGCTACTATAAATACAATTGGTGCCATTGTCACTGGAATCGTCGTGCTTATTATCGGCATTACTAAATTTTCCCACGGAGCCTGGGCGGTTATTGTGTTTATTCCGTTTATGATTTTTATTTTCAAGAAAATTCGTTCTCACTATATTGATATGTCTGAACAACTACACTTACCAATAGAAGACTTTGACCCTGCGGTTGCTACTACTTTTAAAGTAGGTAGAAATATGGTCATTGTACCTGTTGCTACTCCTACCAATATCGTAGCGCAAACTCTCACATATGCGAAAAGCATTAGTAAAGATATTGTTGCCTTACATATTGCTACTGATGAAGTAGATGCTCAAAAGGTAACAAAAAAATGGCATGACTGGAATCCGGGTGTTGAATTAGTAACAGTTTACTCTCCTTACCGCTTAGTTATTCAACCACTACTTGATTACATCATCCAACTAGAGCGCCAAAAAGAACCAGAAGATTATATTACAATTTTAATCCCTGAGTTCCAAACAAAAAAATGGTGGCACCGTCTGCTTCACAATCAGACAGGTTGGGTGCTCCGTACTTTACTAATTCTAAAGGAAAATGTGATTGTGACTAGCGTTCCCTTCCACTTGAAAAAATAGATGAAATTGCCAAAAGGAGCAGCTTCAAATTAGAGGCTGCTCCTTTATTTAATGGTGTGATCAATAAAATGGAATATCTTATTGTAGCTGCAATAAGATGTTAATTATTAGGATCTGATTTTAAATTTAAGCTGATGAATAAAATGAGGATGGGGACTAAATAAGTGCTTAAGTTCATCTATACTGACAACTTCCGTTGAAACGATAGTGCATTCTCCCAGAAAAGTATTGAGTGCACCACAAAACAGCCAATCCGTATTTGTAATACTTACTTCAATTACCTTACTACCTAGAATCTTTTCATTCATCCAATCCACTACTGTGGAAATCTTAACATCTTTGTCGATCTCGAATGTCACCATCATTTCTTGTGTCATGATAGATTCTCCTTACTACTTCTTTTTTCCTATTTCATCTTGATGATAACATGATCTCATCTCAAGAAGGCGTAAAGAAACAAAGGATTTATATCAAGAAAAAGTAAAGAAATCTAGGTTTAAATAACACAGTTTATAGCATGCTGTTAATTTACAAATTAGCCGTATGCTATTTTCAATTTTTGACGAATTTCCACAAAAATTTTAATTCTATACCTTTTGGCGGAGGCATGAATGTTGCAAATGATTTATTATAGGATCCATAGAGCTCTATTTTTGTAAATTGAATATGTTAGATTTCGGCAAACTTATCGAAAGGTAAGGACGCAAAGCTATGGGTCTAAGAATCTTAGGATTTAAGGCTGCCAGGTTGCCATTGACAGATGTCAATGTTGCCAATTGGCAGTTTTTAATATTTTAAGAAAGAAGGTAATAGATTTAGAAGATTGTTCTTAGCAATAGTTGAAATCAAAAAAACTTACAATAACAGGAGTGTGTTCTATTTATGAATAGTAAAAAAAGATTACCTATCATTTTACAGTTAACAAGTATGTTTGCTATCGCTGCAATGCTATTATTATCAGCCCTTGGTTATACAATTTATAATTATCTTTCACTAGGCGACGAGTCAAATAAGCTGGTATCATATACTGCTGTTAGAACAATGTCTATTAAAGAAGCTCATACAGATTATGTTAGAGCCCTTCTTAATTTCCGTGGATTCCTGCTGTATCCTGATGGAGCAGCTTATGAGCAAGGATATCAGGAAGATATGAAAAAAGCCATTAAAACAGTGAAAGAATTTAATTCCAGTTCCGTGAATCAAGATTCAACTGAAGAAGGTGCTAAACTTGAAAAGCTACTAAATGAATATTTAGGCCTTGTTGAAAAAATGATAATTGCCAAGAAAACCAATGATCCAACACTGAATCAACTGACTACAGAGGGGCGAAAGCATACAAAAGATATTGAAGATCAGTTTACAAAACTAGCTGAGACACAACAGAAATCTATGACAGATAAAAGCAATCTTATGATTACCCACGCCCAAAATAACAGTAGGAATATTATTTTACTGAGTACTTTAATTTTTATAATGGCCTGTATTGTGGTAATTTGGTATAGTCGCAATTTGGCAATGCGTTTTAGATATTTAACAAAATCAATGACTATGATTGGGCAACTAGACCTTACGGAAAAGGATATTGAAATTCGTCGAAATGATGAAATTGGGGATATGGGGAACATCCTTAATTCTATGCGTAATTCTCTAAAAGAAATTGTTGCCCTGCTGCACACTAGTTCTCGAACATTGGCAGCATCCAGTGAAGAGTTGAGTGCATCAGTCGAAGGACACCTAGAAACCGTAGATATTGTAGCTAATAGTACGGGAGAGATTGCTGCTGGTGCTTCTAAAAATTCCGATAGTATTATCAATATCTCAGGAGCAGTTGAAAAAATTTCAGCTGGTGCAGAGGAAATTAACGCCAATGCAACAGAGGTAAATTCCAATACACAAAATGCAGTGGCGGAAGTAGATCGTGGTATGTCCATGTTACAAGCCGTGGTAGAACAAAATGAAAACGTTGCCTCTTCTATGGCTGAGATTACAATAGTAACAGAAAAATTGGCGCAAGGATCCCAGGAAATTAAAGGGATAGTGGATGTAATCACCAATCTTGCAGGACAAACAAATCTTCTAGCCCTAAATGCAGCAATTGAAGCTGCCAGAGCAGGGGAAGCAGGGCGGGGATTTGCGGTTGTCGCAGAAGAGGTTCGTAAGCTAGCCGAACAAAGTGAAAAATCTACAAAAGAAATCACAGAGATCATTTCCAACATGGGAAGTGAGATTGAAGTGTCAGTAAATGCAGTGGAACGAGCGAACGGAGAGGTTATAAAATGTAAAACCTCAGCTCTCGATACACAAAAGGGCTTTCAACTCATTGCGAAAAGGTTAACTACTGTAAAAGATGGTATTGAGCAAATTGCTTCTGCAATTGGTGAAACTGCTTTGGGGACACAGTCTATGGTAACTAGTGTAGAAACCATACGGCTTGTAGCAGATACTACCTCGGAAGGTATTCAAACCGTTGCAGCCTCCACGGAGGAACAATCTGCCAGTATGCATGAAATTGGTGATAACGCTGATTCACTCGCGAAATTGGCAACGGAGCTGAATGCAGTAGTTCAAAAGTTTAAAGTATAAGTGAAACCGTTATATTAAAATTCGGTGGAGGCATTTTTATGAGTGAAATTGCGAATGATAAAAAGGGGATCTTATTAGAGACGGGTACAAATGAGTTTGAAATTATTGAGTTTATAGTTGGCAAAGTGCATTATGGAATTAATGTTGCGAAAGTAAGAGAAGTAATTACTCCAGTTCCTGTTACGCCAATGCCAAATTCACATCCTAATGTGGATGGAATTTTTACCTTGCGTGGACGGGTGATGCCACTAGTTAATTTGCTGACGTGCTTAGGAGTTGAAGACCAAGAAGCAGCTAGCAAAAATATTATTATAAGTGAGTTAAACACTTTTTTTGTAGGTTTTCTAGTAAATCAAGTTTCGCGGATACATAGGGTATCATGGTCTGCGATGGAACCAGTCCCTGATACTGCTGCTGATTCTGACATGGCTGTTGGTATTATCAAGCTAGAGGAGAAGATAATTATTCTATTGGATTTTGAAAAAATTATTGCTGAAATTAATCCTCAAATTAATGCTAAAATGGTAGATGTTTCTCAAGGGAGTGTTGAATTGCAGGCTGTCAGGAAGACGAAGAAAATCATGATTGCTGAAGATTCCAAAATGCTAAGAGAGCTTTTGATAGAGTCACTTCACAAAGTTGGGTATATCAATATAACAACCTATCCTAATGGTAAAGATGCTTGGGATGCATTAGCGGCATTTGCAGATGGAGGATTGCCCATCGAAGAAAATGTACATACACTGATTACCGATATAGAAATGCCACAAATGGATGGGCATCATTTATTGAAGAAGGTTAGAGAAAACAAAAAACTGGAAAAATTGCCTGTATTAATTTTTTCTTCTTTAATTAATGAAGAAATGCGTCTCAAAGGCGAAACGATCGGAGCGAATGGTCAAGCTTCCAAGCCAGAAATTAATAAATTGATTAATTTATTAGATACAATGAGCCTATAAATATATTGTAAAGAAGATAGTTAAAACGTTCTAAGAAAAAAGGATGTTAGGGAGTAAATACTCCCTAACATCCTTTTCTTACTATATGTCGTTAACGCAAAAGATAAATTACCACTTGCCCTTTGTGATATGGTTTTCTATTTCTGCTTTTGAGCGCTGTTTAATAACGTAGGCTTCCTGTTTTGCTTGTGTAAAACCAGACGTACAGGGAGGATCAAGATTAATCTCAATACCCTCTTTTGCTAGTTTTACAATTTGGTCGGTTAAAGCAATAATTTCCATATGGATGTCATTCGTTCTTTCTGACTTGTAAATCTTAGCGGTATCCTCCGCGGTTAATTCAATAAATTTTTCTTGTGGCTGACCACATTTGGGACATTTGTCAATTGCATTATCCCCTTCATGAATAAAACTGCAAACGCTGCATTTAAAAAGGTTTTTCATTGTTTAACAATCTCCTTTTTACATATTATTCTAGTTAGTGACACTATTCGCTAAAAGAAATTAAAATCCTTCTTATATAAAGAAGGATTCAGATAGAGGGAAGCGGACTATTGTAGTCACCATATTTGTAAATAATGCTGTACTGCAAGTGATACAAGCGCTACTGCTAACCAACAGGATAGTCCGAGTAGTATTGGCCTAATACCATTATTAAATATATGTTTGAGATGTGTTTTTAGACCTATGGCGGCCATAGCTATAACGATAAAAAACTTTCCAGTGTGGGAAAGGAACTCACAGACAACTTGAGGGATAAATCCAGTTGTGTTTATAATGGAGGCTGCTAAAAATCCTAAAATAAACCAAGGAAATATTTTTGCAATACCAAAATTGCCCGTACTAGTTTTTTTCCTTGCAATAATAAGAGCAAGCGTTAATGTGACTGGTACAATCATTAAGGCGCGGGTTAATTTAACAATGGTAGCAAAATTACCTGCTTCATGACTGTAGGAATAACCGGCGGCCACTACCGAAGAGGTATCATTGATCGCCGTTCCTGCCCACATTCCAAAACCCATATCATTCATACCAAGTATGTGGCCCATGAAGGGGAAGATAAACACGGCGGCTATATTAAATAAAAATATTGTTGAAATAGAATAGGCGACATCTTTATCTTTGGCAGATATTACAGGTGCGGTAGCTGCTATTGCAGACCCACCGCAAATTGCTGTTCCTACGCCAATAAGAATACTCGTATTTCCTGGCAACTTTAAATACTTACCTACAAGCCAAGCAGATATGAATGCGGCACTTAATGTGAAAATCATGATGTATAAAGATTGGCTACCTACTTTAAAAACATTAAATAGGTTCATTTCAAAACCAAGTAGTATGATGGAAGCTTGCAGGATTTTTTTTGATGAAAATGTAATACCATCTTCATAAATAGCAGGCCTTTTCCAGCATGCTATTATCATGCCTAAGAGTATTCCGAATACGGGGCCTCCTATTAATGGCACAACGTCCCCTAAAAACCAAGATGGGATGGCTATTGCAATAACAATACAAACTCCCGGTAAAATCTTTATTAAGTTGGCATTCTGTATCATATAAATTCCTCCTTTGCCTACTGTGATAATATCATTTGAAGGTTGATACGTAAAATACTATAATATGATAAAACGGATAGGCTATTACCTATAGATATAAAGTGAGAAGAGAAGCTTAAAGTAGTAGTGACCTAAAAAAATAATAAAAAATACTACTCCAGATACTGGAGTAGTATTTTTATTGACTTGAAGGGGAATCCGCCTTAAATGGTATTTTATTAGTGTGTGGCAATGGGAGCACCTTTTTTCTTAATTGTATTACCCGGCATTAGCAGGGCAACAATGGCTAAAACCACCAAAATGATGGCGACGTAGTTGTAAGCATCTCGATAGGCAAGAATACTTGCTTGATGGATAAGCTCTTGATAAATTTTCCCCATAGCTGTTGATGACGCTTGAGAGTATGGTACACCAAGATTCATAATTGATTGGGTGTAGCTTGCTATTGAACTGTGAAAGCCTGGGTCAGCAGCCGTTAGATGCTGTACAAGATAAGATTGTTCCATCTGCTGACTATGCAAGAGTTTGTTTGTGACCAATGCAATACCAATACTGCCACCTAAATTACGCATTAGGGAAACAATTGCGGATGCATTGCTGCTATTTTCGGGAGAAATTTTTGAGAAAGCAAGTGTACTGGCAGGTATGAACAGGAATGGGATACCAACTGTCTGAAGAGCACGTACTAAGACGAAGGTGCTGTAACCCGTTTGAGGCGTCACAAATCCAGTTGCCCACATACCAACAGCGGTAATCAGCATACCAAAAGAGATAAGGTATTTTGACTGAAATACATTGACGAGTCTGCCAACGACAGGCATCATAACGAGGGTAGCAATTCCTCCTGGCGAAAGTACAAGTCCAGATAAGGTAGAATCATAGCCAAAATTTGTTTGTACCAGCATAGGTAACAGCATGGCACTTGAGTAAAGGGCAAAACCGACAAAGAAAATCATAATGCAGGGTAAACTGAAACTAGGAATAGCAAAAAGCTTCAGCTGGACTACAGGATTTTTTTGCCGTAATAACCAGAAAACTGCCAAAATGAGGCCAGCGGCGGCAATAAAGGCAAAGATCATGATAAAGGGACTGTCAAACCAATCTTCTTGTTGCCCTTTATCTAGAACGATTTGCAGCGCTCCAAGGCCGAGGGCGATGAGGCTAAGGCCAATATAATCAATAGAGTCCACCTTTTGCTTTTGCGCACTAGGCGGATCCACAACCAAAATCTTGACCAGAAAAGCGGCTAACAGGCCGACAGGTACATTCATGAAAAAAATCCAGCGCCAACTAAAATTATCTGTGATAAGACCTCCTAGGGTTGGTCCTAAAATTGGTGCTAATACTGTTGTTATACCTGTAATAGCAAATGCCATCCCAAGTTTTTCAGGGGGAAAGCTATCTTTGATGATCGCCTGTTGGCTAGGCTGCAAGCCGCCCCCTGTCAAACCCTGTAGCAATCGAAAAACGATTAGCATGGGCAGGGACGTTGCAATACCGCACAAAAACGAGGTTAAAGTAAATCCCAAAATACAAAAGATAAAAAAATTCTTGCGCCCCATCAGTGCGGATAACCAGCCAGACAGGGGAAGGATAATACCATTAGCTACTAGATAGGAGGTTAGTACCCAGGTACTTTCCTCCGAACTAGCTCCTAGCGAGCCGGAAATATGAGCAAGCGCAACATTGGCAATCGTTGTATCCAGCACTTCCATAAAAGCAGCAAGACTGACAGCGGTTGATATCAATAGCGGGTTTACAGGCTTTAGAGCGTCGTCACTCATGATTGTATCCTACGTTTTCTGTGTATACTGTCGGTACCACCGACATGCCAGGTCCCAGATGGACTGAGGCGTCTGGGAGACTATCAAACACGATTTTTACGGGAACCCGCTGTACAATTTTTACAAAGTTTCCAGTGGCATTTTCTGCAGGAAACAGGGAAAAACGAGAGCCTGTTCCAGCTTGTATGCTGTCTACTTTACCGTGCAACTTTAAAGAAGGGAAGGCATCAATCCGAATATCGACAGGTTGTCCAGGTTGCATGTGTTCTAACTGTGTTTCCTTGAAATTGGCAACAATCCATAAATCCGTTCCTACTAGTGAAGCTAGTTGGCTTCCAGCTTGCACATAATTTCCGACTTCTACGCTGCGGTTTGTAATGCGCCCATCTATGGGGGCGATAATTTTGGTATTTGCCAAATCATTTTCAGCTTGGGCAAGATCAACTTGAGCTTGCTTAACTTGTGCCTGCAATTGGTCACTTGTGCCTTTAGCGGATGCGATTACACTAGGTGCTGTATTTGCTGAATGAAGGCTTGCACGCATCTGATCCAAGGTAGAACGGGCTGATTTTTCCGTTGCTACCGCCTGATCGAGTTGTTGCTGGGAGCAAGCGCCAGCACTAAATAGGCTCTCCATCCGTTGCCGATCGGCAAGTGTTTTTTCCCAAGTTGCCCGTGCAGATGCTACTTGAGCTTCTGCAGCATCAATTGTAGAGGGAGCGGAAACGGTGGTTGTTTCTAAATTGCTGTTAGAGGTATTCGCTGCTGCCTGAGCAGCGGCTAATGCGGCTATGGCTTTGTCACGGCGGACAATATAATCAGTAGGATCGATTTCCAGTAATACATCCCCGGCTTTAACTAATTGATTGTCCTGAACATTTAGGGTTTTCACATAGCCTTGCACCTTCGGACTTAATACTACTGTACGGCCATTAATGGTGGCGTTATCTGTTGATACCTCACCCCGTTGCGAATAATAATAAGTACCAGCTCCGGCCAATAAAAGTAAAATCAAGATTGCGATTTTAATAAATTTTGTAGTAAGTTTCATAGTATCACCTTTTCCTAAATATTTAGATTCATATACTGTAGCAATGAAGAAGGGAAATTCAAAGAGAGAATTTCTAGAGTTGGTAAGTGTTGTTTAATGGAGGTAGGAGTGTTAGAGTAACACAGTTTATAATATAAGTTTACTAGGTGAACAATCTGAGAAAAACTATTCTTCTTGTCTGAACTTATCAATGTACTGTTCGACTTCGCTCATGAGATCTTGAAACATAAGCAGATCTGCTTCTTGTAAGGAATTAAATTTTTTTATAATTCCATGGTCCAGTTCTTTATGAAATTCAGCATGGCTGTAAAAAGCCTTTTGACCTTTTTCAGTGAGGTTTAATAACACCATTTTTTTATTGTCTTTTGCTTGGTAACGGTAGATTAGCTCTTTTTGTAGGAGTTTACAAATAATTTTAGGGACGGCTCCCTTAGTGATACCGAGCTTATGGGCAACTTCTGTAACATGAATTCCTGGGTTTCGACCAATAACGTCAATCATGTGAATTTCTGAGGCATACAATACCTCAGTCCCAAACATTCGCGGCTCTGCCATTAATTCAGAAGATTTATTGATAATTCGTAACATGGTATCAAGTACACACTGACTTTGGTTAGACATTGATTTGCTTCCTTTTCTATTACGAAATATAAGTTTACTTGGTATAGTAGTAGTATACCAAGTAAACAATTCATGTCAAGGATAAACTTGATCTTTACGTCATACTCGAAAGATTCAAATTAATATGAGATTTCTTAAATTGAATTTTTAGGGGATATAGATGAATCCTGCGACAGAAGCTCCGCCTTCTTTAAGTAGATATGCTTTGAGATTCTGTAAAGCGTTAAATGCCTGTGTAAAGTTTAACCGTAACCAAAAATGAAGGAATGTATGTGTTCCTCCTCCGAAAATAGGGATTCTATTTAGGGTATATAATGTAGAATTTACCTTATCTCGCCCAAAGTTCACAGTAAAAGCCGCTCGATATCCAGATTCCTTTACCAATTGAATTACTCTTTGATCATATTCACCACCTGGATAAGCTAAATATTCTACTTTTTTGCCCAGCCGCCATTCCAGTGCTTCCTTTGATTTGACTATTTGATTACGAATTTCCTCGTCAGAAGCCTTGGGGAGTGAAATATGACTAGTAGTATGATCTTCAAAACTGATTCCGTTACCATTCATTTCTTTGATTTGATCCCAGGTTAAGTACTTATTATAATTACCTACAAAATCAGTGATCAGAAATATAGTTGCAGGGAAATGATATTTCTGCAAGATGGGATAGGCCACCTGGTAATTATCTTTATAGCCATCATCAAAAGTAATCAAAACTGGCTTAGGGGGAAGTGGTTTTCCGAATTGCAAATAATCGGCTAGCTGGTCTGGTGAGATCCCAGTGTAACCATTCTGCTGTAAATAATTAATTTGAGCTTCAAACTCGGTATCACTGAGGGTTAATGCGTTATGGTCTTGATTATTGATTTGATGATAATTTAAGACAGGTACGCCTTGAAAATAATTAAGTGAGCTATACCCTAACCCAACTATTATACAAAGTAAAATCAAATTTCTATATGAAATAACTTTCTTCATAACTTTATGCAAAAAAATACAACTCCTCTTTGGTTTGATCTAGGCTAGTAACTATTATATATGAATATTTTACTTGTAAAACCATTTTACTTCAAGCTGTAACCTATCCCAATCCTTTATCATCCTAAAAAATGCAAAGACCCATGGGGGTGGTGTAAGCCACCTTTTTCGATGTAAAGAAAATCCTTTCACATTTAAAAAGATTATATTGGGGCATAATAAGAGCGTTATTATGGACTGCAAGTTAAGTAGCAGAATTATCATGTTGGATATTATGTTCAGGAGGTGGAGAAATGTCAACAACCAACTTAATGGCCCCTCATGAGATTTTGAAACTACATGAAATTGTTCAGAATGAAGTTACCTGCGCAAGAAAACTTCAGGCTAATATGGATCGGATTCAGGACCAAGAACTAAAAAACTTTATGCAAAATTCCTTGCAAGCCAAGCGGGAAACTCTTAGTGAATTTAAAAGTTTATATTATGGGCAGCAATTGCAATAGGAGGAGGACGATGGATATCTTTGAAATCGATGCCAATGAAGTATTAGCTGAAGAAGAAATAGCCTTTGATATGTTCAAGGACTCCAAATTTGCTGTAAACTCTTTGGCGCAAGCGATTGTAGAAGTGGCACACCCGGAGGTACGTAAAGTATTACTCCGTAAATTAAATGACGCGATAGACCAACATTATCAGTTATCAGACATTCTCACCCGGAAAGAATGGTATCAACCCTACCTAGCACCTGGGCAACAGATTAGTCAGGATATGCAAATGACTAATCTGTGAATAGCAACATTATAAAAGCCGTCATAGTGACGGCTTTTATAATGTTGCTATTAGTGAAACGTAAGGAGTTGGTATCGTTAGCATTAAATAGATTTCTACTCCGCTTTAGTATTTGCAGCTTCCTCGATAGAATTTTGCGCCATTTGTTCTTCGGCCATTTCAATCATCATTTTGACTTTTTGGCCGCCAATTTTACCACCGATTTTTCCGACTTGACTTGTTGTTAGCTCTTCGTTATGTCCTTGATCTAGTGGTATCCCAAGCTCCTTCGCTACCTGGTGCTTATCAGGAAGGGCAGCATTAAGTTCTTGCATAGTATCGATTTTACCTTTTGTCATAGTCAACCTCCATATATAAGGATATTTAAATGTTTCATTAGTTTGTGAGCGTGTTTTTTTGTTCAGATATTTATCTATACCTCCTAATAAAAGTGTGTACAGCTTTTGGTAAAAATACACCCAATATTAAATGGGATATAGTAGAATGGAGTTCATCATTAATAAAAATGTAGACAAGTGTCTCAAAATTAGATATGCTTATTCAAGACATCGGTCTAACTATAACTTTTGATAATATAATATTTATGAGCAGTGGCGCTCTAAGAAATGAAAGTACTTTCTTTTCTTAGAGCGCCTTTTTATATTAAAAAGGAAGGTGATTTTATTTAGTAGGTTACAAGAAAGTTGGCTGAATTTTAGATGTAAAATTCAGAATGGGGGATACATCATGGGCATAACAAAAAAAAATCATCCTGTGGATGAAAGATTACCTATAAATCAATTATTTTTATATGGCTTACAGCATGTATTGGCTATGTACGCAGGAGCTGTGGCCGTACCTTTAATCTTGGCAAATGCTCTAGGATTGGGGAAAGAACAGCTGATTTACTTAATTAACGCAGACTTATTTACCTGTGGGATTGCTATGTTCGGCATGGTAATGGCTAGTGGTATTAAAACTCTTTCAAAAATCGATTTTGACAACAATCATAATCTGATGGTAGTGGCAGTTAGTGTTGCTGTTGGCTTAATTCCTTTAGCAGTGCCAAGTATTTATCAGAAATTCCCTGAGGCACTACAAGTTATTTTAAATAGTGGCATTACTGTAGGCAGTGTAGTCGCAATTGTACTAAATGCCATATTAAATAAAATCGATACTGTACCGTATGCTACAAATAACAAAAGAGCTAATTAACCGATAGGATGTTTGTCACCTAGTTATATTATATCTATGGCTAGGTGTAACTAAATAAAACTAAGATGCTTCTAAATCAGTAGTATGTTAGTGCAAGAATAACTCATGGGTAGGGACAGGTTGATATAAAATGGATTTTTTATTAAGTAAGAGGGGTGTAATATTATGGAATTAACTAGCCAAACTCGTCTTTATTTTGCCTATGGTTTTAATCTTAACTTGGAAAAAATGAACCAAAAGTGCACAAAGCCACGTGTCCTTGGCATTGCTCGCCTCGCTGGGCATAAGATTGGATTTTATGAACACTCTGTTATTTGGGATGGAGCTGTAGAGACCCTTATTCCAGATGCGCAATCCGAAGTTTGGGGCGTCTTGTATCAACTAGAACCCTACGCTTGGGACCAATTGGACAACTGCGAGGATGCTAGGTTAGATGGTACAGGAGAATATTTTCATTATCCTGTAGAAGTACTAGATGCACAAAATCAGGTCAGAGAAGCAAGTATGTATAAAAAAGCTAGATTGGGCGAAGCAAAGCTCCCTAGTACGGAATATTTAGATTTAATTATTCAAGGCGCAAAAGAACAGGGATTACCAGAAAATTATATTGTAACTTTGCAAAATATTGCTTCTAAACCAGCTTCTTACCCTGTACCACGGCAGCGCACTCAGAATATGATAACGGTCAGTGAGGGGTGCGAGGGTTGTTTAGAATGAGTAAATATTTATAAAGTTTTGCATACTTATGGGAGTGAAAATCGTGTAGTTCTGTGGAAAAACATAATCAAAATAAACGAAATGATGATATATTTCCTGGAAATATATCATCATTTCGTTTATTTTTGTTGAATTTTCCTAGTATATTTTAAAATTAGGAACAAAGAAGATGGTTGAGTTAGTGTTGTTGTCTCAGTAGCAATAGAAGAAGCAAGTAAGATATCACAATATGATAAAAGAAGAAAATACTTTACAAAAATTAAAGGTTGTAAGCAAAGGAGTCTGGACTATATTTACCAAGCATTGCTACCTAAAATAAGATTGTTGATCCTATGTATCCTTTTGAGATTGTATTAAAAATTCCTTAAAAAGTTAAATAGTTTTCTTAAAATATCTAATTAATAAATAATAGAAAGTCTTATAAAATGAGATGTAGAAGAGGTTTAGTATATGGATATAAAAAATAGTTAAAGGAGGGCTATAACTTGAAAAGAACGAAAATTGTGATAATATCAAGCATGTTTGCTGCACTTATATTTACTACACCGATGAAATTTGGTTTTGCGGCAGAGAAGAATCCAGTATTGCCACTGGAACCGCAAGTCAGAATCATCACTATGATTATGGAGGAACCCAACTTTTCTGATAATGGGGCCTATCATGAGCTGGAGGAGGGTCTTTATACTAAGCCGCTGACGAAAAATAATGTGGTTATGGCCCCACTTAAGGATGTCATGGAAACCATTGGTGGAAATTTTGAGTGGTCTGAAAAAGAAAATAAGATTGTTTTAGAATTGAATAATAATAAAGTAATATTATTTGCAGGCCAAAATAAAGCAATTGTAAATGGCAAGGAGAAAGTTAGTGAAGTTGCTCCTGAAATTATTGAGGGCAGACTGTTTTTACCAGTGAAATTCTCTATGGAAAGCCTAGGCTGTTTATACAGATGGGATGCAAAACGCACCGTGGTGTATGTGATTGCCAATGTGACGCCAAAAGGGGACAACCTTCCATTAGAACGCGGAGGCAAAATTACGATTGCCAATATGGCAGAGCAGCCTAAAGAGTGGTATGGAACGTTGGAGGCTCAAAAAGTTGCAGACGTTATCTTGGGATATCAAAATAGTGATGGCGGCTGGATCAAATTAGCTCCAAATGTAAACGTCACAAAACCAATCGTGGGCGTGGGTGAGCTTAATGCGGGAACACGTAAGTCTACGATTGATAATGATACTACGAGTACGCAGATACGATTGTTAGGCAAAGTTTATTCGGAAACAAAAATTGAAAAATATAAAACAGGCTTTTATAAGGGACTGGATTATCTTCTCAATGGGCAACTAGAAAATGGCGGATGGCAGCAATTTTTCCCTGTTGCAACTGGTTACCAGAAGCTGATTACTATCAATGATGATGCCATAACGAACGTTCTTGAATTGATGCGTGATATTGAAAATAAAGAAGAGGGGCTTGCTTTTGTAGATGAAAGACATATTGCCCAAGGCAAGATTGCTTACAATAAAGGGTTAAATATGCTTTTAAATACGCAAATTCGTGTTAATGGTAAGAAAATAGCTTGGTGTCAGCAGTATACTCCCGATACACTGGAGCCTGTTATGGGGAGATCGTTTGAACTTGCTTCTGTTAGTAGTCAAGAAAGTGCGAAAGTAGTAAGGTTCTTAATGAGTATTGATAACCCAAGCCTTGAAGTAATTGATGCGATACAGTCAGCTGTGTTGTGGCTAGATTCTGTTAAAATTAATGGTATTAAAGTGCAGGAGAAAAAGGACCCTACTACGGATTCAGGACTTGATAGAATGATTGTTAATGATCCAAAGGCGCCTCCTTTATGGACACGCTTTTATGAAATTGAGAGCAATAAACCCCTATTTGCTAATCGTGATAGTTCAAAGAAATATAGCTATTGGGAAGTAAGCACGGAAAGAAGGACGAAATACAATTGGTTTAGCAAAGAGCCATTGAAATTATTAACTGAGGACTACCCTAAATGGCAGAAAAAATGGGCACCGGAAAATAATGTGTTATTGAAGTAAAAGTCATATTTTGTTTAATATTCAATCGGAAGTTCTAGGTGGCTAGGCTCAACAAGCAGAGGAATACTGCGGTTGAGCCTATTAGCTATCTATTATCATTGAACCAATCCTTCACTTATAGCAGGTATTTATCGAAATAAGCAGAATATGGGTTAAGGCGCAAATATTGTAAACCAAATTTATCCCTTACGATTTTTCAATGAATTCATACTATTCTTAGTTCATTATTAGTAATTGGCGCAATCATGATCATTCTAAATATGCAGTAATAAAGGAGGGACGACTTGAAAAAGTTAAGGATGTTGGTTAGATGGCTGAATGATAAACTTGCACGCAAGTTTCTTTATTCTTTTAAATCTACAATTCTCAGCGTATATCTCCCAATCATTATTTTTTTCATCTTTATTACAGGCATGGCATCCTATCTTTTAGCTGCTGCGCAAATTGAGGATAATGCATATCGTAACATTAATACGATCGTTTTTCAGACAGGAAATTACCTGGATAATCGGTTTGCCGATGCACTGCAGCAATTGACGGCACTGTCGAATGAACCTGATATTCTAACGGTTATGAATAAAGACCCTGAGGATATTAGTCCTGAAGATTATCTTAAAGTACAATCTCATGTTAATGGAATTCGATCCGTTAATGGTACATTAATTGACTCAATCTATATTAACTTCCATAATGGTAAATTTATTTTTTTCAGAGGCGATGACTCTAGCACTATGATCAAGTTTATATATATGCAATATCGTAGCCGCTATAAAGACAATCCTTATGATGTATATTGGCAAAATTCGCATATTGGATACGAGAAAGATGAAAAGCATGTAAGTCTGTTTAAACTTTTTGGCAAAGAAAATGCGAAAATTAATGGAATTATTTTATTTAATTTACGCTATGATTTTTTTGAAAAGGTTTTTAGTACTTCATTACTTAATAAAAGTGGATATTTAATGTTAGTCAGCCCGGAAGAGGCAATGACTTTTAAAAAAATCGATGAAAAATATCAGGTAAATAGTGAGATAGTAAAGCAATTACAAGAAGCCAAAACTAAAGAGGGGCAACTTGAGTTTGATAATCCACAGGGGAAGAAGATGGTTGTAATTTATAATACCTTGCTTACCAATCAGTGGAAACTTGCAGCTGTATTTACACAGGATGAGATTTTAGATCGAGTTAGGTATATTAAATATATTACATTATCCCTAATTGTTTTGTTAGTTATTGTTGCTGTTTTCTTGACAAATGTGCTTGCAATTTATATTACAAAACCGATTTCAGTTTTGACAGACAGTATGAAACGTATACGGGGCGAGAATATAAATTTTGTTTCTGATTCTCATCCTTTAAATGAGATGGGGGTTTTAAATCAGGGGGTTGAAGATTTAGTAGAACGAGTCAAAAATTTGGTAGAGCAGATCAATATAGATCAAGAAACAAAAAGGCAATTGGAATTTTCGGTGATACAAACCCAAATCCATCCACATTTTTTGTATAACACATTGTACTCTATTAAAGGGTTATGTGATATGGGGTTGAATGAAGATGCCAGTGCAATGATTACAGCCTTATCCAACTTCTTTCGCGTAAGTATTAGTTGCGGTAAGGAAATAATTAGCGTTGAGGAAGAGATGTCACATATACGCAATTATTTATTTATTCAAGAGATGCGCTATGGCGATGCCTTTTCATATGAGATTAATGTAAAGCCAGATATTCTATCTTATAGTATTGTCAAATTAACGTTACAGCCCTTGGTGGAAAATGCAATTTACCATGGTGTAAAACAAAAAAGAGGAATTGGTTGGATTAAGGTAAATGGCTATGAGCAGGATGGGCTTTTATGCTTTGAAGTGCAGGATAATGGGCTTGGAATGAGCTGTGAGCGGTTACAAGAAGTCCGTGGCAGTTTGAATAATAGAGGATTTGGACTAGAAAAGGTTGGGCTCGGTGTGCGTAGTGTGCATGAAAGGCTCCAACTTCATTATGGAAAAGAAGCTGGATTGCAGATAGAAAGTAAGTTAAGTGAGGGAACGATAGTAAAGGTAATCATTCCGATGAAACAATTGGAGGATAAATTAGATGTATAGGATTTTGATTATTGATGACGATCGGATTATCCGTAAGGGCTTAGCTAAGACAATTCCTTGGGAGGAACATGGGTTTCAGCTTGCAGGGGAAGCAGCTGATGGAGAGGAAGGGCTTAGACTCATTGAAGAGTTCCATCCTCACATTATAATATCTGATATTAGGATGCCATTTATGGATGGCCTGGATATGGCACGCATTGTTAAGGAACGATATCCTATGATTAAATTAATTCTTTTAACAGGATATAATGATTTTGCTTATGCACAGCAAGCTATAAAAATAAGGGCATTTGATTATTTACTCAAGCCAGTAGATAAAGAAATACTACTAGAAAAAGTAAAAAAAGCAGCGGAAGAATGGGATAATGAGAATCGAACACAGCAAAAAATAAGTGAAGCCAATCCCTTTTTTAGACAAGCATTCTTGAAAACGTTGTTAGAATGTCGAGAAGAAGAAGAGGAGCTATTGCGGGAAGCTCGGTCCTTAGGTATTGAATTAGTAGGTAAAACCTTTATTGTTTTTCTAATCAAAGTAGATGAATCTTATAAAGATGTTTCAGGGAAGGCAGAATCTCTTGAAAAAAGAGAAGCGCTAAAGTATTGTGTCTTTAATATTTGCGAAGAATTAACTGCAGGAGAAAAAAAAGGCGGAGTTGTTGGCTTAGAAAAAGATGAACTCGTTTTAATTTATTCCGCGAATGAAACACCTAAGGATGCAGAAGCAAACGCACGTAATTTTGCAGAAAAGATTAAAAATATTGTAAAAAAATATTTAAAAATTACTGTGACAATTGCTATAGGAGGAGCTTATCAGGGTATTTCCTGTATTCGATCTTCCTATCAGGATGCTAGGTCCGTCATTAGTTTTCGTCATTTTATTGGCAAGGACAAGGTATTTTCAATGTTAGACATTGGCGATCTGCCTAGTAAAAGTCGCATGCAGATTCAGTGGGACGAGGATGAGCTTGTAAACAAAGTGAAGTTAGGTTTAGTGCAAGATGCTATGGGGATTATCCATGATCTAGAATGTGAAATCTTGCAGCAAAATTACATATCCTTATATCACGTTCGCCTTCTTGCTGTGCAGTTAATCATATCATTATTTAGAGGTGCAGCAGAATGGGCACAAGAATGGGAGAAGGCACAGAGGGAAAACGTATCAATTTACTATAACCAGATAAACGAAATGCAAACAATTAGAGAAATCATGAATTTAATTAGGCCAGTTGTTTCTGCTCTTGCCGAGTTTATGACAATGCAGCGTGAAAGTCATAGTTATGGTGTCATAGGGGAAGCAGCAAAATATATTGAAGAACACTATGCAAAACAAGGACTGTCATTACAAGAAGTAGCTAAACATGTTCATATGAACTCGGTTTATCTGAGTACACTGTTCAAGCAAGAGAAAAATATTAATTTTTCCGATTTTTTATTGCAGATAAGAATGAATAAAGCAATGGAACTTTTGAGAAACAATAACATGAAGACCTATGAAGTAGCAGAGGTAGTGGGATATAGCAGCCCAGAATATTTTAGTGTATGTTTTAAAAAATATACGGGTGTTCCGCCTATTGAATTTAAAAATAAGGTATAAATATATAATAAACGGGGCTTATACAGTAAGATGTATAAGCCTCGTTTATTTACGAATTAAATCATCGTCTGTTGGCAAAACATTAAAAATGTTTACTAATGTATTTGGAGGTTATCGAGGAATATTAAAATATTACATAAGTGTCTTAAGATGTTTAATTACCAGAGAATTCATATTTATATAGAATGTAAATAGTTACTCTTATGGTATTTGATAATGGTAGTTAATTTTGGGAAAAAAGGAGAAATGATTGGATGAAAAAAGCAAAGTATATATCTCTTATGCTAGCTGTGGTCTTTACTTTTTCGGCGGTTTGTAGTATAGCCCTGCCAATAGAAAAAGCCTTTGCCGCAGCTATTGTGCAAGCTCCTCAAAATGTTCAGGTACCTGCATTAGCATATGATGAAAACAGCATTACTTTAGTGTGGGAAAAACCAGCGGTATATGATAATGTTGTAAACTACAATATTTATATGGATGGGAAACTGGTCGGTACGGCGTATGACAATAAGACTTCACCGGCTAAACCGTATATGGACAAATTCTATGCAGACAGTAGCAATCAGGATGCACAGAAAATTACCATGCATAACTATACGGCAAAAGACTTAAAACCGAATACTACTTATAGGTTCACCGTGCGGGCAATTGATAAAGATGGTAATGAATCACCGCCCAGCAAGGTGGTAACTCAAGTTACTACTGAGGTGCCTAAAGCATTTAATATTGTGGACTATGGTGCAGTTGGTGATAGTACTACTAGTAATACCAAAGCCATTCAAGCAGCGATTGACGCTTGTACGACTGGTGGAAAAGTAGTCGTTCCACCGGGTGTATTTAAAACAGGTGCTATTTGGTTAAAAAGTAATATGACCTTGGAAATTAGTAAAGATGCAACTTTGCTGGCAACTGAAAATGCAGATGAGTATGTGTATGGTAATCTACCTTACATCTACTCGACAGATACCCGCTTTTATTCTCTGATTAATGCCCACACTTTTGATTTTGGCAGTATGTCTAATATTCGAATTGTAGGGGAAGGCACAATTGACGGGAATGGATGGAAACAAATTGGCGTTGATAAAGACGAACCATCATTGCCTATATATGCAAGCCCGTTAAATGCTGCAGGACAGTCAGACCTTAAGGAAGTTCTCAATATTGGCATAACGGCAAAGACTACTGTGGAAAGAGCGGTAGGTATGGGGATGACGATGAAAGCCGTATACCCTAGACGACCAAGTTTAGTCAATTTTAGAGGCGTAAATAATGTGTACTTTAGTGGAATTACAGTAATAAACCCTGCAAATCATACGTTGATGAATGCCAATTGCAACAATGTGACAATCAATGGTGTAATTTTTAAAACCTATGATTGTAACAATGGGGATGGGATTGAATTTTCACATGGCTCTGGGTTAATAGTATTTAACAACTTCTTTGACACTGGTGATGACGGCATGAATTTTGCGGCAGGTCAAGGTGCAGTTGGCAATAAAGAACAACCAACGCAGAATGCGTGGATTTTCAATAACTATTTCCGTCATGGTCATGGTGCTATTGTAACAGGGAGCCACACTGCTGCTTGGATTCAAAATATATTAGCAGAAGATAATATTATGAACGGCGTCGACGTAGGATTACGCTGTAAAACAAATGGACCTACTGGTGGCGGTGCCAGAAATATTGTGTTTAGGGATAATGCATTAAAAAATATTCAATTGCAAGGGTTTATCTTTACTTCTGCTTATTCCGATCCAAATGCGGTCATGGAATTTGAACCTGCAGTTGAGCCAGGACGATTCAAAGATATAAAAGTTCAGAATTGTACAGTCGATGGCACTGGTAAAGCTTCTATTGAAGTGGCGGGCAATGCAAACGGTTATCATGAAAATATTAACTTTGAAAATGTTAGATTCCTTCATGTTAAATCTGCGCTACTTGATTATATGAAGAATAGTTCTTTTAAGAATGTCGTCTTTGACAATACGGAAGAACCTTGGAAAATTACCAATTCTACTGGACTTTCCTTTGACAAAAAGACTACACAAAATTCTGCATCAGTGGATGCAGAGTCCGCGCCAGTTTGGCCTGCTGCAAGTTCGATGACCGCAGGTGAAATAGGTGAGACAAGTGTAGTAGTAAGCTGGTCTGGGGCGATTGATAATGTAGCTGTGGCTAAATATAACATATTAGCTAATGATATTGTTGTAGCTACAGTAGTAGGCAGTGAAGTGAGTGAAAAAGTTACTGGGTTTGCCCCAGGTGAAACTTATAAACTTAAGGTAGAAGCGATTGATGCAACCGGTAATGTTACCACAACAGGTCCTAGCGTGATTGTTACAACAATGGGGATAAAAAGTACAGAACCTCCCATCGTGTCGACTGATAGCGATAGTGTGAAATTGGCGAACATCGGCACTACATGGGTAAACTTGACTTGGAATCCTGCTACAAGTCAGTATGGTATAAAACAGTATGTCGTGTATGTAAATGACATACAGGTTGCAGTTCTTGATTCCAAGGTTAAATCCTATAATATTGGCGGACTTACTGCTAATGAAAAATATACCTTTAAGGTAAAAGCTGTAGACGTTTCAGGTAATGAAACTGTTTATAGTGTACAGCCTGAAGGTACGACTAAACCGTTATATGATCTTGGTGCTCCGAAATGGGCAGCTAAGAGCAACATCACGGCTAATGTAACTAGTACCAGTGTAACCCTTAGTTGGCCTGCAGCAACGGATGATAAAGCGGTTATTGGCTATAGAGTATACAAAGATGGTAATGCGATTAGTCTGAGTGGTGAATCTATGAACACGGCGAATACCGTATATACGGTTAATAACACCACATTTGCCGTTAATGGCTTGTCGCCAAATACCAAATATACATTCAAAATAGAAGCCGGCGATGCAATGGGCAGATGGACAGGAACTGGGCCAAGCATAACAGTAACTACATCGAAGTAGAAAAAGGGCATTCCAAATTCTAGTTAAGTAAACGAGCAAGTTGAATCTTTTCAGCTTGTTCGTTTTTAATAAATAAAAGTTGGACAAAAGATAGTCTCGTTGAAAAGTTAAGACAAAAGACTCAACAAGCAGTGCAATACTGCAAGTTGAGTCTTTAATAATATCTGCATGCGAACTGCCGACAGCCATCGCATAGCAATTTCGTTCTTTTTCAGATTACTCCGTTTTTCAGAATATGATTTGATTGTCAGTGAGAAGCCTTTTAACATGTTATCGTGATGTGGATGTACATCATGATATTCTGTAAGTCTTGTATTATAGGTCTTAACTAGGTGAGCCTAAGGTGATTAGAGGAATTTGTTCAATGGCTAAGGAGTGCTATCATATTGCCATCCATTTGCACAGTGAGTATCAATCTTTAATGATATGAAGGATGTTACTCTTTTAAGACAAAACAGGCACCTTACGATTTGCGTAGGGTGCCTGTTTGACTACATCTTTTGTTAAGTTATTAAGATTAGAAGAATAATTCCATTTGAGCATATGCCATATGTTTATTGTTTATACCGGCAATATCATTCCCATTTACAGGTTTACCGGCAATGTAGAAGGCTTCAAATTTAGTATTTTTAATTAAGGTGTAATCTAATCCAACTTCCATACCTTTAATATTGTTCATACGAGCTGCTTTAGCATTATCATGACGGAAGCCAGTGGTCATGTCACCGCGATCAAAGCCATCATCGGCATATCTGTAGCCGATCCAAGAACCCCAAGTGCCAACTTTGCTTTTATCCGCATTACCGTAATCTAGTTTAATTTCATAACCTTTTGGTTTCTTGTCTGTAGCAGCTACTTTGTTGCTAAGCGCACCGTTTTTAATTCCCATAACTCGAGCAGCTCTGTTTTCAGCATACTCAGCACCTAATGTAAAATTACCCAAGTCATACTTAAAGCCAAGACCTATTGTGTCATAGCTACTACCTGTTATGCCCCTATCTTGGATAGGATTCTTTAACCATTGAGTAGCTACAGTGAAGTCAGGAGTAAAAGAGTATTTTGCCTGCATCAATTTAAACCAGGTATTTTTCTGTTTAAATATATCAGTTTCTGTAGTACTAAAAGTAGCAGTAGTATTAGCACCGCCATATTTCATAGCATACATGTCCAAGGTTACTTTATTGCCGATTGTCACGCCTGCGCCTTCCCAGTTATCTTTATCCCAACCGGTATAGGCATTGAAAGTTTTGAAATTGCCGCGACCAGCGAGTACATGCATACCGGAAACATCGCCTTCTAGATAAGCACGGACTAGGTTATTTGGATTGTCACTGCCGCTGCCGCCAAATTTCGGAGCTGACGATTCAAAACGGGAAACCATTTTCCAGTTATCATCCAAAGGAGCAGTCATATTCAAGCGATACCGTACTTGGCCATTTTTCTGTTTGTCAGAATTCGCGTTATCAAAACCAAGAACGCCATTACCAGCATAATCATAGCGAAAGCGTAATTCACCGCCAATTTTCAATCTACCAAGAGCGTCAACTTTCTTTTCCAACTTGCCTACACGAACCCCCAAATTGTCGAGTTCTTTAGCATATTCTGCAGTAAGTTTGTCAATTGAAGCTTTATTAGCAGCATCTGCTTTGTCGACATTACTCATTGCTTTGGCAACCAATGAAGCCATTTCATAACGGGTGATAGCATTATCGCCGCGGAAATCGCCATCTTTATAGCCATCAATAAGGCCTGCTTTAACTAGTTGTGTCACGGCAGGATATGCCCAATGAGTGGACGGAACTGTTGAAAACGGATTTTCCGATCCGGTTGCCGCAAGTGCTGTACCCGTAATACTACAGCCAAGCATTACAGCAAGTGCCAGGGCTAAACTTTTTTTTGTTTTTTTCATTTTTTTTCCCCCTAATTTTTTTTATATAGAAGGGGAGTCAAATAGAGTATATTGAGTTGCACATGTTCCCTCAACAGTTCTATTCTATCCCAATTATATCTATCACCATCATTAGAACTGTCTGAGAAACCTAGTATCACCTCATCCCAGCAGTCCCGATGGTCAAAGATCACGAATAAGTTATTGTATTAAAAACCATCTTCTTTCTATTAGCCCATTTTTTTACTTTATTTGAAAAAATGTCTACTTTTATGTTAAACAAATATTAACTTTTTGCGAATTCAATATATTAAGATTATTCTTCAATTTCTTAATATATTGAATAACATTCGTTTTTGATATAAATGACATAAGAGTGAGTTAAGCTAGCAGGCGCATCTTGTAAATCCATTGTTTTAATAAACCTCAGTCGAAGGTAGGATTGTATTGCCTAAAATGTTAAATTATCATCTTAATATTTTAAATTCACAGGAAATTGTTTATTGCTTAAAATAGGGAGGTAATGCTTATGTGAAAGTGCAAAAATAGCATCCATATAAATTGCATTTATTTTGATATCAAGAAAAATTGAGTGGCTAAAGCATAGATAACGCTTTAGCCACTCAATATGGTTATATTTAAGGATGCGTTCATTTAACAAATTACGGAGGTGGATAAGGTAAGATGAAGTGGTCATTAAAAACAGCAGCAATAATCCTTGGGGCATTGATGTTGATGCAAGAACCTGTAATTAAGGCAGAAAGTTTTTTATATTATGAGCCTGTAGAAATAAAAAGCCTGTCAGAGGAGCAGGTTTTTCCTGAACTTGCGGAAAATCTTCAATCCATTATATCAGCAGCGAACAAGGCATTAAAAGAAGAGCCTGCTAGTGTAACTCACAAAACCATACTTCCACCTTCAGGCGATCCTCATGATTATGTAAGCCTTGGTAAGTATTGGTGGAAAGATACTGATCAACCTAATGGATCGCCCTATACTAGTCGGGATGGCCTAATTAATCCAGAAGGGAATGACCCGTTACGGTATGATCATAATCGGCTTAGTAGAACCGCCAGTAATATTCATAAACTTAGTCTTGCTTATTATCTTACAGGTAAGGCAGAATATGCTGCTAAGGCAATTGAACTTATTGAGGTGTTTTTTATAAGCCCTGATACTCGTATGAATCCAAATCTAAATTTTGCTCAGGCCATTCCTGGAAAAGTTGTAGGTAGAGGATCGGGGATTATAGATACTGTCTGTTTGATTCAAATGACAGATGATTTACGAATGCTAGAAAAATCACCATTATATTCTAAGGATGACGACGAGGCTATGAGGCAGTGGTTTGCTAGCTATTTAGATTGGTTGCAGACTAGTAAACCTGGGATTCATGAAAGGCAAGCGCTTAATAATCATGGAGTGTGGTATGATGCGCAATTGAGCGCTTATGCTTTATTTATTGATCATAAAGATCTTGCTGCCCAAATTGTTAAAGAAGCTACAGTGAAGAGAGTCGATCAGCAAATACAGCCTGACGGTAGTATGCCAAAAGAACTAGCTAGAACAAAATCCATGAGCTATACAACCTTTAATTTGAAAGCATTTATTACGTTGGCGAGAGTAGGAAATCAAGTTGGGGTTAATATCTGGGACGATAGTAGCCCTAATGGTCGAAATATAAAAAAAGCGATTGATTATCTCATACCCTATATTGAAGGTACTGCACAGTGGCAGTACGAGCAGATCGTACCCTATCACGAGCCGGGTTTTGCTAGGTATTTATATTTGGCAAAAACTCAGTATGGGACACATGAGTATGACCAGGCTATCCAAAATCTTTTGAAAGATTAAGAATCTTAAGAAAGTAAATACTTGTCTTAAGATGTTAGATTCTCTAGAAAGTCATTGCAAACTATAATAGATTTGTATTTGGATTAGTAAAGAGATTATAAGGTAGGGTGTAGAAGTGTTGAAATTGAACAACGTTAGTATTGTGTATAAACTCTTTATATTGTTGGTTATTTCTATTGTAGGAGTAGGTATAGTAGGCTACACTGGCTATTCCCATTTACTAAAAGCAAATCGGGATATGAACGCTATGTACCAAGATCGATTAATTGCTGTAAAGTTAATTAATGAAAATATTGGTCATTTTCGTTTTATACAAGCATTTGTGTTTGAAGCGATGGTTACTGTAGATGGGGCCCGGAAAGAGGCGGTGGTAAAAGCCATAGATCTTCGGGATGAGATGTTTAATAAAAATATTATAGAGTATGAAAAAAGTAACTTGAATGAAAAAGAGATAGAACAACTGAAGGAAATGAAAATTGCCATGGAAAAATATCGTGATGGGCGAAAAAGAATCATGAATTTAGCTATGGAAAACAAGAGTGCAGAAGCATATAAAGAATATGTTACAAATGTGTTGCCTTATTCCAATATCTTTATAGACTTGTTAAAGAAAATAGCAGAGGATAATACGAAAGCGGCTGATGAACTCAACAGGCAAAATGGTGAAGCGTTTATTCGTGCGAGAAATTTAATTGGTGGTAGTTTTATCGGGGTGTTAAGTATCATGGGGGTAGTTAGTTTTTTGATTGGTCGAAACATAACCCATCCGATGAAAATAGGTACTAGTCACTTGTGTGAAATGGCAAAAGGAAATTTTTCGATTGATGTACCTAAAAATTTGCTGGAAAGTAAAGATGAATTTGGCGTCATGGGGCAAGCCTTTCATATGTTAAATCACAATATGAGGATGTTAGTACAAAAGATTGGAGATTCTGCGGAGAAGTTGGTTGCAGCATCAGAGCTGTTAACTGCTAGTGCCGAACAATCTGCGGATGCCTCAAATCAAGTAGCTGCTTCTGTGACTGATATTACCTCTGGAACCGAGATACAGGCAAGTGCTTTGAAGGAAACGACTGGAGTTATAGAAGAGATGTCTCGTCAAATTCAAATTGTGGCAGATAATACAGAACAAACTGTTGTCTTGACTGAGAAGACAGCTGTAGCATCTAAAAATGGTACTCACTCGGTCAGTGTTGCATTAGAACAAATGAGAAATATTGAAAGAACGGTCAATACATCTGCAGAGGTTGTGACTAAGTTAGGAGAGCGTTCCAATGAAATTGGACAAATTGTTGGTACCATTTCCACGATTGCTGGACAAACGAATCTTTTAGCATTAAACGCCGCTATCGAAGCGGCAAGAGCTGGAGAGACGGGGCGAGGTTTTGCTGTTGTCGCGGAGGAAGTAAGGAAATTAGCAGAACAGTCTCAAGAGGCAGCGGAGCAGATTTCTACTTTGATTCATGAGATTCGTAGCGAAACAGATAGTGCTGTTACTGCAATGATGGCAGGAACGCGAGAAGTCGTAAGCGGAAGGGTAGCTGTCAACGGAGCAACGACTGCGTTTTCAGATATTGCTGATTTGGTGAATTCTGTTTCTGGCCAGGTACATACCATTTCCAGTGCTATGAAGAATGTAATAGAAGGAAGCAGGCAAGTAAATTTAGTAATGAAGAACGCAAGTGATATTACTACAAATACATTCATGGAAGTACAGAATGTATCAGCAGCCACACAAGAACAATCAGCAGCTGCAGCTGAAATTGCATCCTCTAGCCGGGACCTAGCAAAATTGGCGGAAGAATTGCAAATCACAATGCATCAGTTTAAGGTATAAAGTATTTAGCCATTTTTAATATAGTGCTTATGGAAATAAAACTAAGGGTTACTTTGTGATGGAGGTAAATAGTATGAAGTCTGAACACATTATGGATGACGGGGCAGAAGTAGAACAAGGGTGGGGGAAACTAGAGGATATTCTAAGTCAAATTACGCCTCCCACTTTTCCAAATCGGGATTTTGTGATAACAGATTATGGTGCGGTTGGGGATGGGATAACGGATTGTACGGATGCTTTTAAGAACGTAATGAATGTGGTGAATGCAGCTGGTGGAGGGCGGGTGATAGTTCCTCCAGGAATCTATCTTACAGGCCCAATCCATTTTAAAAGCAACACAAATTTATATATTTCGAAAGAGGCGACGATAAAATTTAGCCAGGACTTAGAGAAGTATTTACCGATGGTATTAAATCGTTTTGAGGGAGTAGAGCTGTACAACTATTCTCCATTAATCTACTCCTACGGGGCAATGAATCTTGCGATTACTGGAGAGGGTATTTTAGATGGAAATGGTGATAATGAACATTGGTGGCCATGGAAAGGGCTAACGAAGTATGGATGGCAAGTAGGGCAGCCTCATCAAGCTGAGGATCGCGATCTGCTTTTTGCAATGGCAGAAAAGAATGTACCGGTAGAGGAAAGAAAATTTGGTACGGGACATTATTTGCGTCCAAGCTTTATACAATTTTATAACAGCAAAAATATTTTAATCGAGGGTGTAACAGTAAAGGACTCTCCCATGTGGCAGATTTCTCCCGTTCTTTGTGAAAATATTACGATTGATAAGGTGAAAATTATTGGGCATGGTCCTAATACGGACGGATTTGATCCCGACTCTTGCAAAAATATGTTGATTAAGAATTGCTATTTTGATAATGGAGATGATTGTATCGCTATTAAATCAGGTAGAAATGGTGATGGCAGGCGGATCAACATTCCATGTGAAAACATTGTGATTCAGAATAATTACATGAAGGATGGGCATGGTGGAATAACAATCGGAAGTGAAATATCAGGAAGTGTCCGTAATGTTTTTGCTGATAATAATGTGATGGATAGTCCCAATTTAGATCGTGCTTTACGGTTTAAAACCAATTCTGTACGTGGCGGTATTATTGAAAATATTTACTTTAGAAATACAGTAGTAAAAAGTATTGGAGAAGAAATTCTTATTGTAGATATGGATTATGAAGAAGGAGATGCTGGAGAACATACGCCCATTGTTCGCAATATCTACGTTGAAAATTTAGAGAGCTTTGGCGGAAAAACAGGAATTTTGATGAGTGCATATGATCGCACTCCCATTACAAATGTACAATTCATGAACTGTACATTAAACAATGTAAAAACTCCCTTTGTTTTGAAAAATGTTGAAAAATTAGTATTTAAAAATGTCAGTATTAATGGAAAACATTATGATGACATAAAATAAATTTTGAAAGAGTGCAAGCCACATTGGGTTTGCACTCTTTTGCATAGCGGCGATAACATACTAAAATATTTAATAATTATCTTAATATATCAAAGTATTAGAAAATTGATTTTATTCTTTAATTACAATATGATAAAGAATGAGATGAATAGTTATCCATGCAATTATTATAAAAGCTAAGTCACTAAAAAAACGGGCTCTCTTAAGGATCGGTTAATTTTCTTGTCTAGAATGTAAACGACTAAAAATACTAAAAGCAAGAAGGAGTGATGTTAACCATGCTCACAAAAGGTACCAGGATTCTATTGACGGCCTGTATATTAAGCTCTATTGTATTCTTGTCTGGATGTGGACAAAAAGCTGCTGCCACTCAACCAAACACGGGAGAAAAGGTCAATGTTGTATTTTGGGATGAAAATGCAGGTCCTGATCGTACTCCATATTATGAGGTATTGATCAAAAAATTTGAAGCCCAGAACCCTAACATTCACGTTGAGTATGTTGGTCTTCCCAAAAAATCAGCAAAACAAAAAATTGATACTGCCATTGCAGCCAATGACCTTCCTGATGTATCCGGGATTCAAACAAGTTGGATAGCGGATTTTGCTGCACGAAAGGTATTATTGGATCTGGATCCAATGTTTGATAAATGGAGTGAGAAGGAAAAAATCTCTCCGTCGATCATACAATCAAACCGTGATATGGTATTGGACAAAAAACTCTATCAAATTCCAAATACGATGAATATGGAAATTTTATGGTATAGACCCGATTGGTTTAAAGAAGCAGGGGTAAAGGCTCCTGAAAATTGGGATGAGTTTTTTGATGCTGCTGAAAAAATGACAGATAAAGAAAAAAATCGTTATGGTTTTACCATCCGCGGTGGTGATGGTGCAGCAATACAATTACCAAGAATGATGTTTGCTTACTCTGGTTATACCGATTTTTTTGATGAAAATGGTAAGTGCCGAATTAATGATCCTAAACATATTGAATTTGTAAAAAAGTATTTGGCTCTTTATAAAACCTTTACACCGAAAAGTGATGTAACGAATGGTTATAAAGAAATGGTTACTGCGTTCGATACGGGTGCTGTTGCTATGGTACAACATAATATTGGCTCTTACTCAGAACAAAAAAAATCGATGAAACCAGAGCAATATGCTCCGTTGATTTTGCCTAAGACAGCAGATGGTAAGATGATACAGGAAGGCGGAAATACAATTGGATATGGTATTTATAACACGTCTAAACACCCAGAAGAAGCGTGGAAGTTTATAAGCTTCTTATGCTCACAAGAAAGTCAAAGTTATTGGAATCAAAGTATAGGTCAAATCCCTACACACTTAGATTCACTAAAAGAGCCATGGGCGAAAGAATTGCCTCATATGCAACTTGCATTCAAGGTACTTTCCGATCCTAACCTTAGATTCTATCAACCTCCTATGTATTTGCCTGAATATCGTTCCATTTTGGATCAAACAGGTGACCCAGGTATTCAAGCTGTAATGATTGGCAAGAAAACAGTAGAAGAGTTTCTCAATGAGTGGGCTGCCACTTTTGAGAAATCAAAACAAAAATATGATGCATACATAGCAGGTAAAAAGTAATCCTATGAAGGGATATCCATCTGAAATAATAGTAGATATAAGTAGGAATTGGATATAATAGGGAAACGGTAGGTGTAAACGATGGTGGTGTAAAGGTAGAGAAATATAAGTTAGCGTAGGTGGCTGTAGAAGGAATTATTTATAAAAGTACACGATAATTACCAAGTAACATGGCAATTATCGTGTATTTTTTTTGTTTTTTTCCTATCATTTTCACATTTGTAAAATAATGAGATTAATAAAAAACTTATTAAAATAGTAAATAATTATCTTAATATATCAAATTCTTAGGTAATTCTATTCGTTCTATAATAGAGTCAAGTTCAAACATTATTTAGGGAGGTGAGTTGTTAATGGATAAAATAAAAAAGTGGAAGAACCTTTGTCAAGCAAAGGATATCGTAGAAGTACTAAATAAAAAACACTTTAAGGCTTCCTATGTGGAAACCCTGGAGGAAGCTAAAGATAAACTCATTGAAATGATAGAAGAAGGAGCTAGTGTTGCCATTGGTGGATCGACAACCTTAAGTGAAATGGGATTGATTGATATTTTAAGAAGCGGCAAGTATAAGTTTTTTGATAGGTATCAAGATCTTCCCTTCGATCCAGACATTGTAGAGATACATAGAAAATCTCTTACTGCTGATTTCCTACTAACAGGAACTAATGCGATTACGAAAAGTGGAGAGTTAGTGAATACGGATTGTACTGGTAATCGAATTGCGCCAATGATTTTTGGACCTAAGAACGTCGTTATCGTAGCAGGAGTTAATAAAATAGTAGATAGTTTGGATGATGCATTTAAGAGAATAAGAGAAATTGCACCGATGAATGCTAAAAGAATAAAACATGAAACACCCTGTGTAGAGACTGGAACTTGTGTGGACTGTGATTGTAAAAAAAGAATCTGCAATTTTACTACGATTATTCACAATGGGATCAAGTTTGAAGGCAGAATTAAAATCCTAATCATAGCTGATGAAGTTGGATATTAATGGGTTATTTCGTTAAAGGCAGAAGTGAAAATTAGAGGTGGATATAATGAGAAACTATGCACAATGGATGGCAGACTCTATCATAGCAAGAAAAACAAATTTAACAGATCACTGGGGATATGAATATGGCCTAACTTTAGATGGTTTTGTAAAAGTGTGGCAACAAACAGGGGATAAAAAGTATTTTGATTTTATTGTAAAAACAATGGATCACTTTATACAAGAAGATGGATCAATCAATGGATATCGATTAGAAGAATATAATATCGATCATTTAAATAACGGAAAAATAGTAATAACTTTGTATAAAGAAACTGGAAATGAAAAATATAAAAAAGCATTACAGCTCATCAGAAAACAAATTGATACTCATCCACGTACCAAGGAAGGTGTTTTTTGGCATAAAAATATCTATCCTCATCAAATCTGGTTAGATGGTTTGTATATGGGTGCAACATTCTATGCTGCGTATATAAAAGAGTTTGGAAATATAACAGAATTTGATGATGTGGCTGCCCAGTTTATAATATCTGAGAAAAACTTGAAGGACGAAAAAACGGGTCTTTTATACCACGCTTGGGACGAGGCCAAAGAACAACCTTGGGCAGATAAAAAAACAGGATTATCAGCCCATTTTTGGGTAAGAGCAATGGGCTGGTATGTGATGGCTTTAGTTGATACATTAGAAGTTTTCCCTGAAGAAAATAAAAATAGGGAAAAACTATTGACTATATTTAATGATTGTATGCAAGCCTTACTGAAGGTACAAGACAAGATTAGCCATGTATGGTATCAAGTCTTGGATGCGGGAGATCGAAAAGGCAACTATTTAGAATCCTCAGGATCATCTATGATTGTATACGCTTTATTAAAAGGCGTAAGAAAAGGATATTTACCAGCAAGCTTGCAAGAAACTGCCAAACAAGCCTATCAAGGATTAGTAGATGAGTTTATCTTAGAAACAAAAGAAGGACTAATCAATTTAAATAAGGTTTGTTATGTGGCAGGATTGGGGGGGGAAGACCAACGGGATGGCACTTTTACCTATTATATAAGTGAGCCAATCATCAGTAATGAGCCAAAAGGCTTAGGCCCGTTTATATTAGCTTCTGCCGAAAAAAATCGTTTTTAAATGAATCTACTTGTATTGAATTTAAAATAAGTAAGAAATTTAAAGAGTTGGAGGTTTATGATGGTTAGAAAAGTAACTCTAAAGACTATTATTGGTTATGCTTCTGTAAATTTTTTAGGGGGCGGAGCTCAATTACTAATATCCTTGTGGCTCATGTATTTTTATACAACAATGTGTAATTTGAGTGCGGTACAAGCTGGTCTTATTTTTACTGTGGCAAGGCTATTAGATGCTGTAGGCAATCCTATCATGGGCTTTATAACTGATAACTTTCGCAATACAAGATTGGGGCGAAAGTTTGGTCGAAGAAGATTTTTTATTCTCATGGGCGTACCTACCGTAGCGATCGTATATCCTTTATTATGGATTACAGGTCAATCCTTCACGTATTATCTTATTATGAATTTGCTATATGAAATAATATTTACCATGGTTATTGTCCCTTGTTCCACTTTGCCGGCAGAGATGACCCAGGATGCCGGTGATAAAGCTAAGCTAACGGGAGCGAAACAATTTACTGGTACAATCGCCAATTTTGTTGCATCCTTTATACCTGGTCAATTTTTTCTGATGTATGGGAAAAATTCTCCAGAGGCGTTCTGGATAACTGGTCTTGTTTATGGGCTCTTGACAGCCTTTACCTTACTGTTAGTGTGGGCCTTTACCTTTGAACGTGATCCTAAAGAAGTAGAATATAATAGTAATATCGGCAGTGTTTGGTCGATTTTGCCTCAAATTTGTTCAGATGTAGCATCAAGTATGAGGATTAAGACTTTTAGACTACATTGTGTATTGATGGGTGTAGGTGGTATATTCAAAAATCTGACTACTGGCGTGTTTACTTATTTTGTTATATTTGTTTTAATGTTAGACACGGTTGCCACTGCAAATATAACAAGTGTTATGGCTTTTGTTGCCCCAGTTGCATTAATGTTCTATATCGGGACCTGTTATAAGTATGGCGGACCTGTCACTTACAAGATATCTACTATATTTGTTTTTGCTTCATTATTTGGATATTATGTATTGACTACAGGAATTTCTACTGGATTGGTGATGATGGTAACTATTTTTGCAATCATCAATACCATAGGAAGAACGGGAATTGATTATGTTCCTGTATTTCAGCTGGCGTTTATCGCAGACGTTGATGAAGCCGTAACGGGACAAAGAAGAGAAGGACTATTTTCAGGAGTTAATTCCCTACTCTCGAAAATAGCAACTGCAGTAGAAGCTGCGCTGCTTGGTTTTGTGTTACAGGCGTATGGCTTCAAAGCAGGAGTTACTGTACAACCAGAGAGTGCAGTACTTGGAATCACTGTTTTAACGATTGCTACTCCATTTTTATTATTAGGAATCACCTGGATTGCTTCTACAAGACTGAAATTGAATAAAGAAAGACATAAAATACTGGTGGATGAAGTTCATCGGTTAAGAGCTGGCGGTTCTATGGAGGACGCTACAATAGAAGCAAAAACTGCTTTTAAAGAATTAACCGGTTGGGAATATAAAGAATGTTGGGGAAACAATAATGTAGTACGTACAAAAATACATAATACCAATCAAGTGGCGGGATAAGTAGGAGAGGGTTACCTTTTTAATAAAGATAGCATTTGTAAACCTAGTAAATGGGTTTGCAAATGCCATTTTTATATACAATAAAAAAGAGGAGTTAATAAAATGAAAAAGAATAGAACTTCTGATTTTTTTACAATAGTAAGCGTATTTGCTTTTTTCGTCTGTATATTGATTCAGGCTGTTATTCCATCTTTTGCAGCAAGTTCACCAGCAACTAATGAAGAAATTTTTCTTTGGCCTGGCGTAGCACCTGGTTCAGAAGGATTGAATCTTTCTGAAATTGTGAAAGATGAAAGCGAAGACCCAAAGATACAAAGTCGTGGTATTACAAAAATAGGTAAACCATCTATTACTGTATTTATGCCTGAGCAAAAGAATGGTATTGCTGCATTAATTGTTCCAGGTGGCGGTTACACTCAAAATGTTTTTGACAAAGAAGGGACTGATATTGCCAAGTGGCTTAATAATATGGGGATTGCTGCCTTTGTTTTGAAATCACGTCTACCAGGAGAGGGGCATGCTGATGCAAGGCATGTTCCATTACAAGATAGCCAAAGGGCACTAAGGATCATACGTAGTAATGCTGCTCAGTGGGGGCTAAATTCACAGAAAGTTGGAGTTGTGGGGTTGTCTTCAGGCGGGCATCTTGCGTCTATGCTTGGCACAAACTACGATAAAAAAGTTTATGTTCCTGTTGACCTTATCGACGAGGAAAGTGCTAGACCAGATTTTATGGTACTTGCTTACCCTCCCGTTTCTACCAATGCAAGAATTCCTCAAAATGGACTGGAGAAAACTCCATTAAGTCCATTAGCCAAACAAGAGTTATACGACGAATATCCAACCGATTTGCAAATAACCAAAGATACACCAAGAACCTTTATTGTTACAGCTGATGATGATCCTAAAGTACCTAGTGAAAATGCAGTCCGCTTTTACATGGGGCTTAAGAAAATTGGAATCCCAGCAGAACTTCATATTTTTATGAATGGTGGTCATGGTTTTGCTATTCGCAATGCCAAAGGTGCAGTAGCAGCATGGCCGGAACTTTGCCGAGAATGGATGATTGAAATAGGTTTGTTTAAATAATTTAAAGGTGATCAATCCTTAGTTTTACAGCCAGATTGAATTATCTTTGTGATAAAATGGAACCTGCTTATTTGAGTATAATAAGAAAAGTATGTGCTTATTTCACAAAAAAAACGAATCGATTTATGAAATACTCACAACCATATTCCATTGACTGTCTCTAGGAAGTCTGTTATCCTAAAAAAAACATAACAATTCCTGTAAGGGATATAGTCAAAGAAGACTGGAAAGCAATGTATATTATATATGCATGATTCCAGTCTCTTTTTAACGGAATCAGAAAGTATAACACTTTCTTGATTCCAAGTAAGAACGGCTAAGGCTTCTGCCTGCGTCCGAGGACTTGGAACAAGCCAAGTCTTTTCTTATGGCTACGACACCTTCAGGTGCAGTATTCTAAAGAAGATAAGGAGGTAGTAATGTGAAAGAATATGGTTTATTTATTAATGGAAAGTGGATTGTAACAGAAGAAAAAATTGGTGTAACAAATAAGGCAACAGGCAGTAATCATGCCTTTATTTCTGTAGCGGGCAAAAAAGAGGTAAAAGAGGCGGTAGATGCTGCCGAAACTGCATTTAAAACAGTAAAAATGGAGCCTTATCAACGTTACGAAATATTGATGAAGGCCAGTCAAATACTGATGGATAATCAAAGGAAAATGGCAGAGTTCCTGTCTGAAGAGGTGGGAAAGCCAATAAAGGAAGCAATGGCTGAAGTAGCACGGGCAAAGCAGACACTAATTCTTTCTGCTGAAGAAGCAAAGCGGATGACTGGCGAAATGGTTCCTCTTGAAGGAGCACCAGGTTGTGGCAACCGTTTGGCTTTTACCATGCGAATGCCTGTGGGGATTGTTTGCGCTATTACTCCATTTAATTTTCCTCTTAACTTAGCATGTCATAAAATTGGTCCTGCTCTTGCTGCGGGAAATTCTGTGGTGTACAAGCCAGCGACCGTCACTCCCTTATCCGCAGTATTTCTATGTGAGATTTTTGCAGAGGCAGGATTGCCTGGAGGTTACTTAAATTTACTGACAGGATCAGGTTCTAAATTGGGAAAATTTCTGACAGAAGAGGAACGGATTGGATTTTACAGTTTTACAGGCAGTCCAGTTGTTGGTAAACAGTTACTGGAAAATGCAGGGTTTCGACGGGTGGCTCTTGAATTAGGATCAAACTCAGCAAATATTGTACATCATGATGCAGATAGTAAGGTAACGGCAGAATTGTGCGTCAAACATGCGTTTGCGAATGCTGGGCAGGTTTGCATATCTTGCCAGCGGGTGTATGTACACCGTACTATTTACAATGAATTTTGTAGTCAAGCAGTGGCCTATACACAAAACTTCGTAATGGGTAATCCTCTTGATCCTAAAACTGACATTGGACCTATGATTAGTGAGTCTGAAGCTGCAAGAGCAGAAGAGTGGGTAAAAGAAGCTGTTGCCCAAGGGGCCAAAATCTTGGCAGGTGGTAAACGTCGTGGAGCTTGGTTTGAACCCACGATTCTCACAGATGTACAGCATGATATGAAAATCGTATCCATGGAAGCCTTTGCTCCTGTTTTTTCTATAATACCTTATGATACGATTGAAGAAGCCATCGCCTTGGTTAATGACTCAATCTATGGGCTACAAGCCGGTGTATTTACTAATTCTTTGGAGATTGCTAGGTTATGTGCTATGAAAATTGAAACTGGCGGCGTGATTATCAATGATGGTGCAACTTTCAGAACTGATAACATGCCTTATGGCGGTATTAAGGAAAGTGGCATTGGCAAAGAGGGTCCACAGTATGCTGTTAAAGAGATGACAGAAGAAAAATTGATCGTGTTTAAATTTTAACACTTATTTTATACTGCAAGGAGGATACCTGTTATGATCAGTTGTCGCGAAATTGTCAAATTGCCTTCTCTGAGCAAGCTTACTATTGTGGCTGGAAAGTCTGGTCTAGATCGATTGGTGCGGTGGGTGCATTTTATTGATTTACCGGACGTAATCCCATGGGTGCAAGGTGGAGAACTATTGATTATAACGGGTATCGGTTTAAACGGTGATGAAAATAAACTGAAAGAAATTGTTCAGGGAATTATAAAAAAGAAATTAGCTGGGCTGATTGTAAATGTCGGTCCTTATATTAAAAAAGTTCCCACGGAAGTTATTAGCTTAGCAGACCAGGCAGGTTTCCCTATTTTTGAACTTCCCTGGGAGGTCAAACTCATTGAGGTAACTAAAGAAATATGTGGCCATATTGTTATGAAGCAGACAGAACAACGCTCCGTAAAAGATTTCTTGGAGCAATTGCTGCTTTGTCCTTTGGAAAACCCTGAAGTCTTAATTCAACGAGCGGCTTACTATGGCTATGATTTGGCAAAGGCTCATCAGGTAGCTATTGTAAGTCCTACCCGCTTAACGGAATTTTTACAGGGACGAAAGGCAAAGGATGAAAAAGCCCTGATAACTCTTAAACTACGTTTTGAACAAATAATCCAAGAGGTTTTAACGATACGCGGTAGGAAAATTCTACAAATGTTGTGGGCAGATAATGTTGTATTATTAATGCCTTACGAAAATGAGAGCGCGGGAGTCCAACAAAACATAGATATCTTAACCGAAGTTTTGGAGAAGATTGCGACTAAAATGCCTGGTCTCGTAGTTACTGCAGGTTTAGGTGGCAGGTTTGAAAGTTTAGAGGCGGCTAGGCAAAGTTATCTTCAGGCCCTTAAAGTGCTACGTTTTGCTGAGTTAAAGACAGCCTCCAAATCCATATATGCGTATGAACAGTTGGGAGTATATAAGCTATTATTTGAGATTGAGCCTGAAAAGCTGGCAAGGTACTATCAAGAAGTAATGGAACCTCTCCAGACTTATGATAATAAGCAGCAAATGGATATGGTTTCTACCTTATTCGTGTATTTTGAAGAAAACTGTAATGCTGTAAAAACTGCCAAGCGTTTGTTTGTACACCGTAATACCCTTGACTATCGCTTAAAAAAGATTGAAGAAATAACCGGCAGAAGTTTGGATGATCCTTATGATCGTCTTACATTGCAGTTAGGGGTTATTGTTGGCAGTGAAATGTTTCCTAATAAATTGCAAAAATAATAAAGTGCAAACCGCTCTAAGATTCCTGCTTTTAGAAAGTAAGGATCTTAGAGCGGTTTATTTTTAACTCAACTTTTGTGGCTCAAATAGGTGATTTGCCTTGATATAATTGAGCCGAATTTTTCATGTCATAATATTTTTTTATATAGTCTATAAAAGCATGTACTGCTGATAGTTCTAGTGATGAATTCCGATATAACATCCATGTTCGTCGTAAAACCGGCGTACCATCGCGCCAGTGCAACTTTTGGGTGTAGAGGGAGTCATGTTCTTTTAATCCAATAAAGGGTAAGATTGCCCACCCAAGGCCATGGAGAACCATTTGCCGACAAGTATCCATACTATCAACCTCCATCGTTATATTGGGAGGACAGGGAAAGATTTCATGCCACCAATTTTCTAGCATTTCGTGTAAAGAGGAGTCTGTCCCGTAATTAATTCGGGGAAGTTGAGGTAAATCGTCAAAATTTATCTCACTCCGTGAGGTAAGGCAAATATGCTCTTCCTGTAGCATGTGTTTTTCTTCTGGCCAGAAATGGTCTCCACGTAATATTGCTACAGTAAATTCATCTTTTTGCAACATTTTATTAATTTGAGAACTTAAACCAGTTTTTAGGGATATATCCACATCTGGATAGCATTCAAGGAATCCTTTTAATATCGAGGGAAGTTCATAGTGGGCAAAGATAGCAGAAGTTCCGATACGTAATGTTCCTTGTATTTTATTTTTCATATTCTGAATTCGTTCTTTGGTTATTGTCAATTGCGATAGCATTTTCAGTGCATAGTCCAATAGATATTCGCCTTGATGAGTAAATGCAACTCCTGTAGTGTTGCGCAATACGATTTTAGCTCCGAATTCCTTTTCAAGATTTTTGAGCCGGTAGCTAAGGGCAGGCTGTGAGATGTATAGACGTTCAGCGGCTTTAGTGATATTTTTTTCTTCTGAAATAGTTCTTAGCATTAGCCAATCTTTATTGTCCACCGTTATTACCTCGCTTTATCAATTTGTAAATAAAAAAAACTTATGGATTATAATAAAATATCAATATTAGATTTATTGGATACATTATAGTACAATTTTCTTGAAATTAAAAGATTCAGAAGATAATGAAAAAGAGTTAATTAATAAGTCTATTTTAAAAATAAAGTTGGAGGTGTCTTATGCTGAAAATAATACAATCTAGTCAAGCTGGCACAGTTGAGTCAAATGATATCTTAATTATTCTTAATCCTGCTGAAGCAGACAGTGGAATTAAGATTGATTTGACAAGCCCGGTATTGCAAAAATATGGTCGTCAAATAAAGAATGTCATTCAGGAAGTTTTAAATGGACAAGGAATTGTAGATGCCGAGGTGTCAGCAAATGATCGGGGGGCATTGGATTGTACTGTTCGAGCTCGTATGATGACAGCAATTGATAGGGCACTACTCAAAGAGGAGGCAAAAGGATGAAACTACGCAGAACAATGATGTTTGTACCTGGCAATAATCCAGGCATGTTAATAAATGCTGGTATTTATGGCGCGGATACTATTATCTTTGATTTAGAAGATTCGGTAGCAATCAGTGAAAAGGATGCTGCTCGTCATTTGGTATATAACGCGATGAAAGCCATTAAATATCCTTGTGAAGTAGCAGTACGAATTAACCATATTAGTACTCCTTTTGGCTATAAGGATTTAGAAGTTATTTTAGCAGTAAAACCTGACTTAATTCGCCTACCTAAGTCTGAGACAGCTGCAGATATACAAGAAATAGATGCTATCATTACTGCTGCAGAGATAAAACATGGATTTGTGCCTGGTAGTATAAAAATGATGGCAGCCATTGAGACGGCTAAAGGTATACGTAATGCTTTTGAAATTGCTACTGCAAGCCCACGTATGGTGGCAATTGCAATCGGTGGAGAAGACTTCTTAGCAGATTTACAAACTTCTCGGACAAAAGATGGTAAAGAGTTTCATTCGGCTAGAGGACAGTTGATTTTGGCGGCGCGAGAAGCTGGAATTCATGCCATTGATACGGTATTTGGTGATGTGAATAATGAGGAAGATTTTATTGCCGAAACTACTCGTATTAAGGAAATGGGATTTGACGGAAAATCTGTGGTCAATCCACGTCAAATTAATATTACCCACCAAATCTTTATGCCTACTACGAAGGAAATCGATCATGCGGAAAGAGTGATTGCAGCATATAAGGAGTCTTTGGCTCGCAAATCAGGTGTAGTGTCATTAAACGGTAAGATGATAGATGTTCCAGTTGTAAAGAGGGCAGAAAGAACTCTTGCTTATGCGAATGCTGCTGGCAAGAACAACGGGAGGGTGAAATTGTGATCAATGCAATCGGTAGAGAAATACCAGAAAACATAGCGGGAATAAAAAATATAAAACCCTATGGTGGTCCTTTTGAGTATGTACCGACAGGACGATTGACGGGTCCTAACATTATTTTGAATAGACCTCGTTCGGAGAAAGTTCTCAAGTCAATTGAACAGGCGATTGATGCAACCGGCTTAAAAGATGGTATGACGATTTCCTTTCACCATCATTTTCGTAATGGAGACTATGTTCTCAATATGGTGGTTGCTGCTATTGCCAAGAAAGGTATAAAAGGTTTAACGTTAGCTCCTAGTTCATTGAATAATATTAATGAGGAGATTATTCCCTATATTGAGCAAGGGGTTATTACTGCAGTTGAAACTAGTGGTGCTAGGGGAAAAATGGGCAAGCTTCTGACTAGTGGGAAAATGGCAAAGACAACTATTATTCGTTCCCATGGTGGAAGGGCTAGAGCCATTGAATCCGGTGAACTTCGAATTGATGTGGCTTTTATTGGAGCACCAGCTTGCGATACCTATGGCAATATCAATGGTGTAGAAGGAAAATCAGCATGTGGTTCTCTTGGCTATGCTATGGTAGATGCGGCTTATGCGGATAAAGTTGTTGCCATTACCGATCATTTAGTACCGTATCCTCTCTTTCCTGTTAGTATTCCTCAAACTCAGGTTGATTATATTGTGGAAGTGGAAGCGATTGGCGATCCCAAAGGCATTGCATCAGGTGCACTTAGGATTAGTAAAGACCCAAGGGAATTATTAATTGCTCAATATGCTACAACAGCTATCGAATATTCCGGATATTTTAAACAAGACTACTCCATTCAGTTGGGGAGTGGTGGAGCATCTTTGGCAGCAGCTCAATTTCTGAAAGCAAAGATGAAACAACAAGGTATTACGGCGAGTTTTGGCTTAGGCGGCGTAACAGCGCCTTTTATTGAAATGTTGGATGAAGGATTAATTAAGGCTATTTATGATGTACAGGATTTTGATATTCCATCCATACAATCGATGAAGAAAAATGCGAACCATCAGGAAATGTCAGCCTCTTTTTATGCTAATCCACATAATCGAGGACCGATTGTTAATCAGCTTGATGTGGTTATTTTGAGTGCCACAGAAGTAGATGTAGATTTTAATGTCAACGTAATCACTGATTCAAATGGTGTAATTATGGGGGCTGTAGGCGGGCATCAGGATACGGCGGCAGGTGCTGCTTTATCAATTGTGGTAGCACCACTCTTACGTGGCCGTTTGCCGATGGTTATTGATCAGGTGCATACCGTTTGTACACCGGGAGAGACAGTGGATATTATTGTTACTGAGCGGGGAGTGGCTGTAAATCCTCGGCGTAAAGACTTGCGAGATAATTTAAGAGAGGCGAATATTCCAGTAATGGATATTGAAGAGTTAAGAGACCTTGCCTATGAATTTGCTGGCAAGCCTGACCCTATTCTGGTAAGTGATGAAGTTGCTGCTGTTGTCGAATATCGTGATGGCACATTGATTGACGTCATTCGTAGACCTTTGCAACTATAAATAGAGGATTGATTTGAAAAAAGGAGTGTAATATTCTATGGGACAAAATTTATTTAAAAAGATTATAGCTGCTCATTTAATGTCAGGTACTATGACCGTAGGTAGTGAGGTGGGAATACGCGTCGACCAAACTCTTACCCAAGATGCTTTAGGTACCATGGCCTATCTTCAGTTTGAGGCGATGGATGTACCTGTAGTGAAAACGAAATCCGTATCTTATATTGATCATAATACATTGCAAGATGGTTTTGAAAATGCCGATGATCATCGATATCTGCAAACAGTAGCAGATAAACACGGTATTAAATATTCTAAAGCTGGTAACGGCATTTGTCACCAAGTTCATTTAGAGCGTTTCAGTCGTCCAGGAGACACGCTAATCGGTTCTGATAGTCATACGCCTACCTGTGGTGCAGTCGGGATGAGTGCTATGGGTGTTGGCGGCATGGACGTTGCAGTTGCTATGGCGGGAGGCCCCTTTTATTTTGTGTATCCCCAAGTAGTTCGTGTGAATCTAGAAGGTAAATTACAACCATGGTGTGCGGCTAAGGATATTATATTAGAACTTTTAAAAATTCTTACAACCAAGGGTAATGTAGGAACCGTAATTGAGTATGGTGGTTCTGGTTTAGCTCATTTGACGGTGCCTGAACGGGCTACGATTACTAATATGGGTGCAGAATTAGGAGTCACTACTTCTTTATTCCCTAGTGATGAAATGACTCGGCAATTTTTCAAAGCTCAAGCGAGGGAGCAAGACTGGCAGGAGTTAAAGCCTGATGAAGATGCTGACTATGATAGGGTAATTAATTTAGATTTAGCTTCTATTGAACCTAATATTGCTTGTCCCCATTCTCCAGACAATGTGAAGACGGTTCGCGAAGTTGCAGGACTTGAGGTCCAGCAGGTTATGGTTGGTAGTTGTACTAATTCTTCCTACCGCGATCTTATGATGGTAGCTGCCATGCTTAAAGGCAAGCAGGTTCATCCTAAAGTCAGTCTAGGTATTGCTCCAGGCAGTAAACAAGTATTAGCTATGATAGCAGAAAATGGAGCACTGAAGGATCTGGTTGCTGCTGGGGCACGTATATTAGAGTCCACCTGTGGTTTTTGTGTCGGTTGTGGTCAGGCACCTCAGACGAAAGGAGTGTCATTGCGTACCAATAATCGGAATTTTGAAGGACGTAGTGGTACGAAGGATGGTCAAGTCTATCTGGTCAGTCCCGAAACGGCAGTGGCAGCGGCTCTAAGTGGAAAGGTTACTGATCCCCGAGAACTAGATATGGAATACCCTACTATTATTTTGCCAGAAGTATACGAAATTGATGATAGTATGATTCTTTTACCTTCAGAGGATCAATCTGTAGAGGTATTTCGCGGTCCTAATATTGGCGAACCGCCGAAAAATACCCCAATGCCTGAAAAATTGACTACTAAGGTTGCTATTAAAGTAGGGGATAAGATCACGACTGATCATATTATGCCAGCAGGTGCGTATTTAAAATATCGGTCTAATGTTCCTAAATATTCGAGCTATGTTTTTTATCACATAGATCCTGAGTTTGCGACTAAATGTGATACGAATAAAGCAGAAGGTTTAGCTTCTGTAATTGTTGCAGGTCTGAGTTATGGACAAGGTTCATCGCGGGAGCATGCTGCTTTGTGCCCAATGTATTTAGGGGTTCGCGTGTTATTGGCTAAGAGTGTAGAGCGAATTCATGGGGCCAACTTAACGAATTTTGGTATTTTGCAACTTACTTTTGCTGACGATACCGACTATGAGCGAATTCAGGCTGGAGATGAATTGGCAGTTGATAACATGTACCAAGCGATAAAACAGGATATAGTGCTTGTGCGCAATGTAACGCAGGGATATACCTTCGAAACAAAATGTAACCTGACACCAAGGCAAAGAGATATTGTGTTATGTGGTGGCTTGTTAAATTACACAGCAAAATAAAAAGATAGGTAATTTAAAAGATTGAGGAGATTTTTACATGGATATTTTTGCTGCTTTTAAGGGTATTATTCAAGCGGGACCGACGGTGTTACTTCCAGTTGTTATTTTTATATTTGCAATTGCCTTTCGATTAGAGATAGGAAAAGCTATACAAAGTGCACTGACAGTTGGAGCTGCATTTGCAGGGTTGAAGTTAGTCGTTGAGTTCCTGGCAAAAAGCCTAGGGCCGGCAACCAAAGAGATGGTTACACATTTAGGAGTTCACTTAAATGTCATTGATATGGGGTTTGGCACGGTAGCAGCAATTGGCTGGAGCTCTCCCATTGTTCCCTTTATGGTTTTTGCAATTATGGGGGTCAATATCGTGTTATTAGTGCTAAATAAGACGAATACACTAAGCGTCGATATTTGGAATTATCATCATGCTCTCACCATTGGCAGTCTGGTTTATCTTGAAACTAACAACGTTGCGGTTTCTGTCGCGGCAGCTGCCTGCACAGGATTGTTTGTGTACAAAATGGCTGACTGGGCTGCACCACTGGTAAGTAATTACTATAAAATACCGGGTGTCACAATACCCGCTATCCATGCGTTGATGAACTTGCCGATTGCTGCTCCTATCAACGTATTATTTGATAAGATACCGGGGTTTAACAAGATCGACTTTAACATGGAAACTCTCCGCAAATACTTCGGCGTTTTTGGGCAGCCACTTGTGATTGGTTTAATTCTTGGAACTAGTATTGGACTTTTAGCTGGCTATGCTCCTTATAAGGCTTTTGGACTTGGCATAAACATGGCAGCAGCTATGATGTTACTGCCCAAAATGACGCATATGTTCGTCGACGGTTTAAAACCTATTTCGGAGCAAGCCAGAAAGATTACCGATAATAAATTTAAGGGAAGAAGGATACTGATTGGTTTAGATCCCTCTGTTCTATTGGGAGATGCCGCCGTAATTACTACAGCGTTATTGATGGTGCCTATACTCATCGGACTCGCTGTAATCATTCCCGGAAATAAGTTGTTACCCTTTGCGGACTTGGCTGCATTGCCGTATAAGGTGGCAATGGTTGTTGCCTTGACAAACGGGAACATATTCCGAAGTATCATTTTATGTACAATTGCTTTTATTCCGTATTTTTTCTTTGGAACGTGGACGGCTCCAATGATTACTGCAGCGGCAACATCTGTGGGTTTAAGTGAAAGCATTCCGGCTGGGATGATGATTAGTTCTTTCACAGGTACTACTATGCCAATAAGCTTTATGCTGTATAAAGTGTTCACAGGTAATGTAATGGTAACCGTGCCAATATTGTTAGCAGTCTTTTTAGCTATATGGATCTTTATGGAGAAAAAAATTATGCCGAAAGTAGAAGTGAAAGATAATATCTCAGGTTAAAGTCATCATCAGCTGCTTGGCTTTATTATTAGGCGACGCTAGGTTTTACCCTTAGGTATTAAGCGGCGATTACTAAAAGCAAAAGGAGGAGAGGAATATGGGGGAGTATTTAAAAATTCCTGCAGTACTTATGCGGGGTGGAACAAGTAAAGGTGTATATTTGATGGAAAGTGATCTTCCGGCAGATAGCGGGCTCCGAGATCAAGTTATCCTTGCTATTTATGGCAGTCCAGATATACGTCAAATTAATGGACTGGGTGGTGCCGATCCCCTTACCAGTAAAGTAGCTATTATAGCACCGTCGGTCAGAGAAAATGTGGATGTGGATTACACCTTTGGTTATGTGGGAATTAAAGATGCAGTTGTGGATTATGAAGGTAACTGTGGCAATATGTCCTCTGGCGTAGGTCCTTTTGCAATTCAGCAGGGACTGGTGGCGATAACAGAGCCCATTACTAAGGTACGGATTTATAATACAAACACCAAGAAGATAATTGAAGCTGAGATTCCGGTAAAAGATGGTGAAGTGGTTACTGAAGGCGATTACGCCATTGACGGTGTACCGGGCACCGGTGCGAAAATAGTTCTAAATTTTTTAAATTCCGGTGGCTCTAAGACGGGTAAGCTGTTGCCTACTGGTAATGTAGTCGATGAAATTGTCCTCAAGGACGGTAAAAAGGTGCGGGTGAGTTTGGTTGATGCAGCCAATCCATCAGTTTTTATCAAAGCAACAGATATTGGTCTTACAGGGATCGAATTACCCAAAGACACGGAAACAAATCCAGATATATTGGAACTTATGGAGGATATTCGGACAACTGCGGCTGTCATGATGGGCTTGGCAACTAGTAAAGATGCAGTAGGTCCTGCTGTTCCTAAAGTAGCTTTTGTTTCCGCACCCAAAGACTATTTCACTATCAATGGCGTCGCAGTAAAGGCCAAGGATATTGATTTGGTGGCTAGGACCAAGGCATTGGCAGTTATGCACAAGGCTTATGCTGTTACAGGTGGTATCTGTGTATCTACGGCAGCTTTGATTGAGGGGACAGTAGTCAACGAAATCGTTGGTGAACAGGCTAAAGTTAGGGGGACTGTTCGCCTAGGTCACCCTTCTGGCATCCTGGATTTTGAGATTAATCTGGAAAAAAACGGGGAAAAGTGGCAGCTTGATAAGGCAGGAGTAAGCCGTACGGCAAGACCAATTATGGATGGTCACGTATACGTTTCTCGCAGAGTTTTTGGCTAAAGATTAATATGGTATCCCATATTGATACCATGATATGAGTTATTACTTGGTCAAAAATATAGAAAGTTCGGGAGGTTGAAAAAATGTCAGAAGCTACAAATAAGGTGTCTTATAAGCCGATACACATTTTGATTGGGTTGTTGATTATGACTGTCATTGCTGTTATGCCGCAGATAGCAGGGCTTTCATCAGCTGGACAGAAGATGATTGGAGTACTAGCTTTTTCCGTATATATCTGGATTACAGAAGCTATGCCTTATCCTATAAGTGCTATTGCCATCTGTTTTTCGATGATTATGTTTCTTGGCTTATCGCCTGCAACTGGTACTACAGGTAAGCTTCTGGGTACAACGCAAGCTATTCCTTTGGCCATGTCAGGTTTTATAAATTCCGGATGGGTGCTGGTGGCTGCAGGAATGTTTCTAGCAGAAGCTGTCCGTTTTACCGGTTTAGATCGGCGTATTGCACTAAATATATTAAGAATTGTAGGAACTGAGCCTAAAAGAATCATCGGGGGAATTATGATTGCCGCATATATACTGGCTTTTATTATTCCTTCTATTGCAGCACGGGCAGCCGCTTTAATTCCTATATCCATGGGACTCATTACAGCTTTTGGTGTTGATCTGAGAAGTGTTTTTTCTAGACAGCTCATGTTGGTTACAGGAATAATAGCACCGATTACGGCACTAATGGTTCTAACCGCCGGAGCTCCCAATCCTTATACAGTTGGTCTTCTTAACAGCCAATTAAATCATACGGTTACTTGGAGCCAATGGCTACTTTATGCTGGACCTTTTTCCATTGCATTAGGGGTTATTGCGTACATTTTAGTTATTACGATGAACAAGTTTGAACCACTTCCTGGGGGGCCTGCCCTAGTAGAAAAATATATGGCAGAGATCGGACCTATGAGCTCTAAAGAAAAACGCATTGGTAGTATATTTATCATCACTATCATTCTATGGGGATCAGAGCACTGGCATCATATTGATGCTAATACGATTACTGTATTCGCAACTTTGCTTCTCTTCTTAACCCGGGTAGCTACCTGGAAACAAATGAGCGACAGAGTGCAATGGGGTACTTTGGTATTATTCGGTATTGGGATATCCATTGGTGAAGTGTTGCTAAAGACTGGTGCAGCGACCTGGGGAGCGAAAGCAACTTTGGGTGCCTTGGGGCTTCAAACCATGAGTGCTCCAATGATGTTGGCAGTGATTGCAGTGCCTCTCATTGTGATTCGTTTAGCATTTTCAAGTATCGTAGCATTAGGAGCTCTTGTAGTACCAACGATATTGGGACTGTTAGTTAGCTTTAATGATCCAAACATTTCCGTATGGAGTATTACCTTAATATCCTCATTTCTTGTATACTTTTCCTTCATTCTTCCCGTAAACACTCCTGCTACATTATTGACATATGCTACAGACACTTATGAACTAAAAGATATGCTTAAGTTAGGCGTTCCTTTAACTATTCTAGGCTTATTAGTGTACGTTTTATTTACTCACACTTATTGGCACTGGATAGGCTTGCTTTAAAAATAATCAAAATAGAACCTCATTTGAAATTTATATAAGAGGGGGGGATATTGGATGAATATTTTAGATCAAATATTAAGGGCAAATCAGTCGTTTATTGAAAAATTACCAAATGAGTATGTGGATTTTCATAGTTGTCCGGAAAAAGGCAAATATCCAAACCGACATTTGGCGATTTTTACTTGCATGGATACTCGACTGGTGAATTTTTTGGAACTGGCGATGGGAATTAAGCGGGGGGAAGCTAAAGTAATAAAGAATGCCGGGAACTCTATTACTGGCCCCTTTGAGGCTACTATTCGAAGCTTATTAGTAGGGATTTTTGAATTAGGCATTAAAGAAATTCTTGTAATTGGCCATCTGGATTGTGGCGTCTCTAAATCGACGGCCCAAAGCCTAATTCAGAAAATGCTAGCTAGAGGAATATCGGCAGATGCTATAAAAATGATAGAAAAAGATTTAGTGGACTGGATCGACAATTTCCATAATCCAGAACAGAACATAACAGACACGGTCTTGAAAATTAGCCAAAATCCATTAATCCCTAAAGATGTGCCTGTGCATGGTTTAATCTTAGACCCTCATACTGGTGAGTTAAAATTATTGGTTGATGGGTATCAATATTGTGATAAACCACTTTCTTCCGTCAGCTAATGTTTCTTGTGCAAAGTAATGTAGTCAATTGACATAAAAGAGAAAGGGCCACAAAATTCTTGTATAGATTTTAGTGGCTCTTTTTATAGAATTTGTAGACATATCCAACAAATAACCTCTTGTTGCACTAGTGGGTATTATAAAATGATAATGGGAGAGAAAAAATGAACGGAAAGCTTATAAAAGGATTGATTTGCTTAGGGGTCCCTGGGATTGTGTTACTATGTCCTACACCCGCTGGTTTAAAGCTTTGGGCTTGGCAACTTTTTGCAGTGTATCTCGGTGCAGTGCTTGGACTTATTTTAAGACCTGTAAAAGAACCCATTGTCTTGATTACAGCTATGGGTGTAGTGGCTTTATGTTTTAATCAGACAAAAGTCGCATTAGAAGCATTTGGTGAAACAACACCATGGTTAGTATTTACAGCCTTTATTATCGGTCAATGTTTTGTGGAAACAGGTCTAGGGAGTCGAATTGCTTACGTACTCATTGATAAATTTGGCAAGTCTACGTTGCGCCTAGGGTATATCGCAGCGCTTTCAGATTTGATATTATCACCAGCAATTCCTTCGAATACTGCTAGATCAGGCGGACTGGTATATCCAATTTTTCAGAGTTTAGCATATACACTCAATTCTCGTCCCGATGATGGGACAGAGAGGAAGATTGGTTCTTATCTAATGGTCTTAATGTATCAGAACAGCTTGATCACTGGAACGATGTTTATTACCGCTGGAGCTATTATGCCGCTGATGATTAAACTGACGAATGATATTATGCATGCTGATATTTCTTGGATACAATGGGCGGTGGCCATGTCCGTACCTGGGTTATTGTGTTTGCTACTAGCGCCGTATATGGTTTACAAAATTTATCCACCTGATCTAAAAGAGGTAGATAACAAAGCTGTTGCTCAAGAGGGGTATAAAAAAATAGGCTCTATGAGCCGGAAAGAAAAGACATTGGCAGTGCTTTTTTTGTGTGCTATCATTGGCTGGGCCACAGGCACTATTACCAAAATTGATTCAACAGCAGTGGCTCTAGCTTTACTGTCTTTAAGTTTACTAACGGGTGTTATTTCATGGGAAAAAGTATTAGCAAGTAAGAGCGCATGGAGTACGTTTATCTGGTATGGCGGTATCATTTCTTTGGCTAATGGTTTAAATAAAGCTGGTTTCTTTGTATGGTTGGGAAAACTATTTTCAGAGCATTTAGACTTTACTGGGGTCCATAGCGTAGCTATACTTGGCGGATTGATTTTTATAACAATTATCGTTCGTTATTTGTTTGCATCAACAATCGCTTTTGTCGTCACCTTCATTCCAGTAATCTATACTTTGGGGGCCGTTACTCATGTGCCAGCCCTTCCACTGCTATTGATGACAGCTGCTTCAGCTCAAATCGCTAGTTTAATGACTCACTATGGTAATGCAGTAGGTACAGTATTGTATGGCGCAGGATATGTCCCACAAGGGACATGGTGGAAGATTGGGCATGTTGTAATGGCTGTTTCAATGACCATTTATTTTATTATTGGTTTATCTTGGTGGAAATTTTTAGGGTTATGGTAATACTTTAGTAGGATTAGAAATTTTTATTGACGGGAGAGAATCAGTGATTGATTTACGTAGATCAATTGCTGATTCTTTTATTTTTGGACAACTTCTCCTTAAACTCATATAAATGCCATATAAACAGGGATAGCGAGTATGGCAAAGAGTGTTGTAATAGTCACTAGAACCGCTGCATATTCTGCATCTGCTTCATAAACCTTAGCAAGGATTGTAGTTTGAGTCATAGACGGTAAGGCTGCTTGAATAACGAAAACTTTTTTCATTAAGTCTGGAATGGGGATAACAGATGCAACTAACAAGACTGCAATTGGTGAAATAACAAATCTTCCTATTAATACTGCGATGACATCTTTACTAAGTTGTATTGTACTTAATTTGACTCCAAATATTGCAATTCCAATAAAAAGCATGGATAACGGAGTTGTCATATTACCTAAATATTTGCAAGTGCTCATTATAAAATTGGGTAAGGGAAGTTCTAGGAGGATGAGTGCTACTGCTAACATAAAGCCTATAAATGGCGGTGAAAATACTCTTTTAACCGTATCAATACTAATTATTTTAGAAGGGACTGCCTTCCCGGACAGACTGATGGAGTAGTTTCCGATTGTCCAAAAAAGAAAAGCATTTGCAAGAAAATATACGAGGACATAAGGTATGCTATTTTCTCCCATTAAAGCTAGGTTTACTGGGACTCCTATAAAAAGAGAACTTGAGCAGAAAAAGGCTGAGCGAAAAATACCTTTTCGATTAGGGGGTAAATGAAGAAGGTTAGAGATTAGAAAGCTGATCATAAAGCTAATGATCATCGAGAGAACAGGAACGATAATTCCACTAAACAGGGTTATAAAATGCTCCTTGTTAAATGTATTGAGTAAGTTCCAAACCATGTAAGTTGGTAAGGAAACGTAGGTAACTAATTTGGGAAGTAGCTTTGAGTTTTCGGGGTTAAACCACCCTTTGCCAGTAAGAATGTATCCTAATGAAACCATAATAATAATACTTATTAATCCTTCAATTGCATGTAAAAAGACCATGTTTACCTCCTGCATTTGCTATAAGTTATGATAATGAAAAATTGTAAAATAGAATACTCTTACATTGATTATGGCAAGAGTATTTCTTTACTCAATAATTAGGAAGAAGGCTATTGGGAGATTTTAGACTTGAAGGGAAGATTTTTTTAATTTATATCCATCAAGGTCCCTTTGACTTAAAGCGCTCTTGCAGGTAAGTTGCTGCCAAAATTCACGGTAAGAAAGTAAAGAAGATTGAAGTCGATCAAATTTAAAGGGTTTAAGTATATAATCAAATATCCCGTGACGTAAAGCCCAATGGATTGCGATACCATCAGTTATTTCAGTAATTATAATAAAATCAATTGGCAGCTCTTCTGTTCGAGCAAAAGAGATCACTTCTATTGTGTTACTATCTGAGACACAATCATTAATAATTACTAAATCAGGTTTCTTCCTAGCTAATAGTTCGAAAACCTCACTTTGATTTTTGCCAATCCCTATTAGTGTAAAGCCACCTACCTCTTGAATATAGGATCTATGAATGTTAGTAATAACAGCTTCAGGATCTACAATCAATATTTTAATATCGGTCATAGTCGACATCCTCCGGTATATTATTATTTTGTATCATCGTTACTTCTTTTGTGTTTAATTTTAATGAAGGACAAGCAGATGTAGCAATAATAGGGCCAATTAATGAAAAAGAGAATCTGTTTTGACAATACCTAACCTTTCTTATATCATTATAGCAAAGCATTAGATATATATATAATATTGAAAAAGTTACTTTGCTATACGAAAAAAATATGTCAGAAGGATGGGGTTTTGTGAATAGTAAGCAGCTTACCTATTTTTTGGCCATTGCTGAGGAGGGGCAAATTTCAAAGGCTGCCAAGCGGTTACATATGGCCCAACCTCCATTGAGTCAACAACTTAAATTATTAGAAGAAGAATTAAATGTAAAATTAGTAGAACGCGAACGTCGAGGAATCATATTAACCGACGCGGGCCATTTGCTCTATAAAAGGGCGGCCCACATATTAGAATTCATGAATATGACTACGAAAGAATTAAAAGAATTAGATGAAGGATATACAGGAACCTTATCGATTGGAGCTGTTGCATCCTCAGGAACGACCTTCTTACCCTTCAAAGTTGTCAACTTCCATAAACGCTATCCCCATATAAGTTTTCAGCTATGGGAAGGTGACACAAACAAAATTTTAGATTTACTGAATACTGGAATCATTGAAATAGGTATTGTAAGAGCAGTTTTTGATTCAAGAATGTATCATTCCGTGAATTTACCGAATGAACCCATGGTAGTTGCCATGTGCAAATATTGGGAAGATAAAGAACAGGCGACTCAACATATAAAGTTAGAAGAACTTGTCGATAAGCCCTTATTACTTCATCGGAGTAATGAAAGTATGATTGTGGAGTGTTGTCAGAAAAATGGTTTTGAGCCTCAAATTTTGTGTCGAGGGGACGATGTTAGATCCTTACTCGTATGGGCTGACGCAGGATTAGGCATGGCTATAGTACCTAAATCGGCAGTAGGTCTTGTGCCGAGCAACACATTAATATACAAAGAAATCATTGAATCTTCCTTAGAAATAAAAAAAGCAATTATTTGGCTGCGAAATCGCTACCTCTCAGCGAGTACTAGGAATTTTATAGATATGATACTGTCAGACTTATCGTAAGGATAAAAGTGAATAGGTCACAATATGGTACAACATAATCTGTGATCTATTCACATAGACGCTAGTTGATACCTCTGGTATTATTTAAGTATCAACAAAATATGAGCATGTATTTAGCAACGGCGCTGAATGTATATCCTGGAGATATATTCAGCGTTTTTATTTTTATAAAAATGTTAAGGAGGGACTTTATAATGGATAATGGAAAAAGTAAGACTGAAACACTGATACAAAGAAAAAACAATGCAGTTGCTAGGGGGATCGCTAACTCGACAGGGGTTTTTGTAGAAAAGGCCAGTGGAGCGGTCATTACAGATGTAGAGGGTAGGGAGTTTCTTGATTTTTATGCGGGTGTAGGGGTTTTAAATGTTGGTCATTGTCCAGAACCAGTGGTTAAAGCCATACAAAAACAAGCGGAACAATTACTTCATTCATTTTTTGCCATTGCCATGTATGAACCCTATGTCCAGCTGGCAGAAAAAATGAACTCTCTAATGCCTGGCTTGTCTCCGAAAAAGACGATGTTTGCTAATAGTGGTGCAGAAGCCGTTGAGAATGCGGTGAAAATTGCCCGCCATGCAACGAAAAGAACCGGAATCATATCTTTTGAATGTGCATTCCATGGACGTACTTTTATGACCATGGGTCTTACCAGTAAAGTAAAACCTTATAAATATGGTTTTGGACCTTTTGCTCCGGAGGTTTACAAGGTTCCTTCTGCATATTGCTACCGCTGCCATTATCGTTCTACCTATCCAGGTTGTGGAATGCATTGTCTAGAAAATTTTGAACGGTTTTTTACAGCAGAAATTGATGCTGAGCATATTGCAGCTATGATTATTGAACCAGTGCAGGGAGAAGGTGGTTTTCTCGTACCGCCACCAGAATTTTTGCCAGGTCTTAAGGCTATCTGTGAGAGTAAGGGAATCTTATTAATTGCTGATGAGGTACAAAGTGGTTTTGGTCGTACAGGGAAAATGTTCGCCATTGAAAATTGGGGTGTGGAACCGGACTTAATGACTACGGCGAAGTCAATCGCTGCTGGTGTTCCTCTCAGTGCTGTAACAGGCAAGGCTCAGTATATGGATGCACCTGACGCTGGTAATATTGGCGGGACCTATGGTGGCAATCCTTTAGCCTGTGTGGCGGGTTTAGAGACGATAAAATTAATTGAGGAAAACAATCTCTGTAGCCGGGCATCAGAAATTGGCCACAAAACCATGAAGAGACTGGAAGCCTTACAGGAGCGATGTTGTGCTATCGGTGATGTGAGGGGGATTGGTGCGATGATTGGTATTGAACTAGTCAAAGACCGAAAAACGAAAGAACCAGCGAAAGAATTGACTGGCAAGGTAGTGAAATATTGTCTGGAACAAGGTGTAATGCTAATTAGTGCTGGTATTTTTAGTAATGTAATTCGGTTATTGATTCCTTTGGTGGTTACTGATGAACAATTAGATCGTGGACTTACGGTTTTAGAACAAAGTATCCTAAAAGCTGCTGCCGAAGAGTAATGTAGTTTAAATAAAATAGCTGCAAGCAAAGACGCTTGTCAACAATTATGAGGTTGTTGATGAGCGTCTTTTTATATAAAAAAAGGAGGCGAACAGATATGAAAGAACAATCCTTATATTTAGAAAAAGAGAACTTGAAGAAAGATCTAAAAGACAGACATATCCAGTTGATTGCTATTGGTGGTGTTATTGGCGTTGCTCTATTTATGGGGTCTGCTCAGGCTAGTAAGATGGCAGGACCAGCTCTCACGTTAGCCTATGCCCTCGGCGGTATCGTTATGTATTTTGTACTGCGTGCATTAGGTGAAGTCGCTGTAGAACATCCTGTTGCTTCATCCTTTGCTGGCTATGCCAGAGCCTTTTGCGGGCCGCTAGTTTCCTTTGTTACTGGATGGACTTATTGGTACCAATGGGTTGTCTTGGCTATGTGTGAGATTTCAGCAGTCGGCATGTATATGAAATACTGGTCACCAGATATAGAACAGTGGATTCCTGCGCTGATTTGCCTTGGTGTAATTCTCGCCATTAATTTAGTTGCAGTGAAATATTACGGCGAGTTTGAATTTTGGTTTGCGCTAATTAAAGTTGTGACTATCATAGCCATGCTGCTAGTTGGCTTTGCAATGATTCTCTTTGGTCTTGGTAACGACGGGGTGGCAATTGGTTTTTCTAATCTATGGACTCACGGAGGTTTTATGCCTTTTGGTTGGAGTGGTGTAGCCATGGCGTTGGTTATGGTAGTGTTTGCGTATTCAGGAGTTGAACTAATCGGAATTACCGCTGGTGAAGCCATTAATCCTGAGTCCTCTCTTAAATCAGCGATTGATAAGGTGTTTTGGCGAGTATTGGTTTTCTATGTTGGCTCTATGGTAGCCATTCTGTCTATTTTTCCTTATGATACGTTGCCGAAAGGCATTAGTCCCTTTGTGATGATCTTTGAAAAAGCGGGCATTCCTTATGCAGCTTCCATTATAAATGTTGTAATTTTGTCCTCGGCAGCTTCTTGCTTAAATAGTGGTATGTATGTTTGTGGACGAATGCTTTATGGATTAGCACTTAGAAATGAGGCTCCCGCATTTTTAGGGAAATTATCAGGCAGTCAAGTTCCCGCTAATGGCATTCTATTTTCTAGTGCTGTTTGCTTGATAGGTGTTTATCTAAATTATGCATCTCCAGATAGCGTATTTTATTATATGTCGGCGATCACAACAACGGGTTGTATGTGGACTTGGTCATTGATCATGTATATTCAGTTTAAATGGCGAAAAAGCCTTAGTAGTGAGCAAATTACTCAGTTAAAATATCCTATGCCTTGTTATCCATATGCTAATTATGCAGTAGGGATATTTATGCTGGCTGTAACCTTAGGTATGGGATATGACCATGATAATCTGGTAGGATTATATGTTGCACCTGTTTGGTATGGTGGTCTTTATATTGTATATAAACTATTAAAAATTGGTGAAGCCCAACAGAAAGCTGATTTGAGCATTCGTACAGAATGGTAAGTTCGGTTATCTTTGAGGATTAGGTAAAGGATTGAGCCAGGCAGGTGACTGCTTGGCTTTCCTGTTTGTCAATTCATAGAAGTAAAAAAATGGAGCACAAGTGTGCTCCATTACGAGGATACTTAAAAATTTCTAGAAATAGAATGGTTAGAGGGCGCACTTATTGCGCGAAATATTTTTTAATTCCATTATAAATTCCAAGTGCTGCTTTTTTGTCAAAAGTAGGATTAGAGAGTAGTTTTTCTTCTTGCGGATTGGAGATAAAAGCGACTTCTGTTAATATGGCTGGCATCGTTGTGTTTTTGAGAACATAAAAATCATTAGGTTGATAGCCTCTATCAGATAATTTTAGTTGGCTAACCATACTATCTTGTACTAAACTGGCAAAAGTATCGCTATTGCCGTAAAAATAAGTTGCTGTACCACTGACAGGTTCGTCAGAAGCGTCAGCATGAATGCTAACAAACAAGTCTGCACTAGCCTGGTTTGCAATTGCAACGCGAGCCTGTAGTTCGTCAATATCTGATGTTCCTTCATTGGCAACATCCTTGTCAGAGGTACGGGTCAAGATGACCTTCGCTCCTCCATCCGATAGTAACTTACCTAGATCACGAGCAATGGCCAATGTAACATTTTTTTCGGCAACATGATTAGGGCCTATAGCGCCAGTATCACTGCCACCATGACCAGGATCAACAACGATTACTTTGCCTTTCAGTGTAGAATTTTTCGTTTGGTTACTTTGAAGACCTATAAAGTTGATGATATTTTGACTCAGTGTATCAAAGGAAGCGGCACTCGCCGTAGCTGCCGGTAAGCTAGTTAGTAACATTAATAAGATTAGTAAAAGAGGCGTTTGTTTTTTCATGTAATGTTTCCTTGCTAATTTTATAGTTTTATGTGGCATTCAAATTATACTGTAATTACATTCTTCACAGCAAACGTAATATTTGCCATTCTCTATTATATTATAATGAGGCTTAAGTCCCAGAAAATTGCACCAAAGTCCTGAAATACGTTGACGAATATATGGAATAATAATATAATATAAGAAAATACTACATAGATAGACAAAAATTAACAATATTGGCAAACCTATCGAAAGATAGGGACGCAAAGCTATGGGTCTACAGTCGCTGGGCGACCAAGACTGCCAGGCCGCCATGTTAGCTTACACTACCATGTATTAGGTCAGGCTACCCCTGATCTTTTTTTGCGTTTTTTTTAGGGTGAGGCAAAGGATAGCTGTAATAACCAGGTAACGATACATGATTGCAAGTTGATATTACTTGCCGATGAAAGGATGAAAATATGAAAGTACTTATTGTCGATGATGCCGTCTTTATTAGGTTAACACTAAAAATGATGTTGGAAAAAAACGGTTACCAAGTTGTGGGCGAAGCTGCAAATGGTGCAGAAGCAATCCTAAAATACAATGAACTTAAACCTGATCTGGTTACAATGGATATAACAATGCCCCAAATGGATGGTATAACGGCTTTGAAGGCGATAAAAAAGATGGATTCTAGTGCGAAAGTCGTTATGATATCGGCTATGGGGCAAGAAGCGACTGTAAAAGATGCCATCGTGTCTGGTGCTAATGGATTTATCGTAAAACCGTTTGTTGAAGAACAGGTCATTCGAGGGCTAAGCAAGTTTAAATAAAAAGACTAGATTTTGAAAAAAGCTATGTAGTACCGTACTTCCAGTATCTGCAGTAATTTGTGAGGGTGATTGAAATTGGCCAATAATGATAGCAAAGCCCCAATGCTTGACCTCTTTGTATTTGAAACAAACCAGCTGTTAGAACAGCTTGAACGCCTTATTTTAGATAGTGAAAAGTCCGGGGGCTTAGAAGTCGTCATCAATGAAGTATTTAGAATTATGCATACCCTAAAGGGTTCGGCTGCTATGATGATGTTCAATGATATTTCTTCCGTAGCCCACTCTTTAGAGGATGTTTTCTTTTATATTCGCGAGACAAAGCCTCAAAGTGTAGATTATTCGGAACTGACAGATCTAGTTTTAAATGCCGTAGATTTCATTAAGGGTGAAGTAGCTAAGGTGGAAAACGGGGCAGATGCAACAGGTGATTCCTATGTTGTCTGCGAGAAAAGCAGGGAGTTTTTGTCCAGTTTAAAGGAAGGTCATCCCAAACTGACTGATACTACGAATTTTGATATTGATGATTCAACTATCCATTCTTTAACGGATGTATCTGATACATCAAAGGGTGAGGGGGAAATCAGATATGAAGCCAGGATCTTTTTTGACGAAGATTGCGGCATGGAAAATATAAGAGCCTTTACCCTAATTCATGAGCTTAGTGAACTTGCCGAGAACATTGTACATTCACCAATGGATATTTTAGAAAACGATGCTACATCGGAAGTTATCAAAAATGAAGGATTCCAGATAACATTTTCGACACAAAAATCTTTGGAAATAGTGCAAGAATTTTTCTGCAACACAATGTTTCTAAAAGAGTTCAACTTAAATGTAGTGGCGGATGACAGTGTCAAAAAAGCACAGCAGAAAAAAGTAATAGTCTTAGATGACCCAATTCCAGATGAGCCCGTGAATGCTGCTGGCAAGGAAATGGAGCAGCAAACGGAAGGGGCACAAAGTTTTATTAGTGTAAATGTGTCAAAGATGGATATCCTTATGGATTTAGTGGGAGAGCTTGTTATTGCTGAGGCAATGGTAACTCAAAATCCTGAACTGCAAGGACTGAGGCTCGATAAGTTCTATAAGTCGGCTCGCCAATTAAGAAAAATTACTAGCGAACTTCAAGATACGGTCATGTCCATACGTATGGTGCCATTATCAGCAACTTTTCATAAGATGAATCGCATTGTCAGAGATATGGTGCGAAAGCTTGATAAAGAAGCGCAGTTAGAGATTATCGGAGAGCAGACAGAAGTAGATAAAAATATCATAGAAAGTATATCAGATCCCTTAATGCACCTAATTCGTAATGCTGTGGACCATGGCATTGAACCTGCTCAAGAAAGAATAACCCAAGGGAAACCGAAAGTGGGCAAGATTCGTCTAGAGGCAAAAAGTGCCGGTGGTGATGTTTTGATTACGATACAAGATGATGGTGGAGGGTTAAACAAAGAAAAGATTCTTAAAAAAGCTTGGGAACGCGGTTTAATTGAAAAGGAAGAGACTTCTTTAAGCGATAACCAGATCTATTCTTTTATTTTACAGCCTGGCTTTTCTACCAATGACACTGTGACAGAATTCTCTGGTCGTGGTGTTGGCATGGACGTCGTAGCCAAGAATATTGAAAAAATAGGTGGTACGATTAGTGTTGATAGCATAGTGGGAGAAGGTACAACAATGTCGATAAGAATTCCTCTTACTCTTGCAATCATTGATGGGATGAATATAAAGGTCGGAAATTCCATCTATACGATACCGATTATTGCGATAAAAGAGTCCTTTCGGCTGAAAGAGCAGAATCTGATAAAAGATACAAATAATAATGAAATGATCATGATTCGGGGGGAGTGCCACCCTGTTTTGCGTCTTTATGAAAGATTTCAGGTAAAAACAGAGGTCAAAGATCTAAGGGAAGGAATCATGGTAATGGTTGAAGCTGATGGGAAAGGTATTTGCTTATTTGCTGACTCCTTAATAGGACAGCAGCAGGTAGTGGTCAAGGCTTTGCCTTCCTATATCAAAAAGACGAAGGGAATTGCGGGTTGTACCTTGCTCGGAGATGGTGGTGTCAGCCTGATACTCGATGTTGCCGCCCTGAATTCTTAGTAGATTTTATCCTAGAATCTATAGGCTAGCAAGTAACGGAGAATAGATTAAACAAAGGAGACATATCATGTCTGAGATTGCTGAAAATGTGCTAGATGAAGAAGACACGCAGAAGGACAAATTTCTGACATTTTCCTTAGGGACTGAAGTTTATGGTATTGAAATAAAATTTGTCACTGAGATAATCGGTATGCAGTCTGTGACAGAAATACCTGACCTCCCAGAATATGTGCAGGGCATAATTAACCTCAGAGGGAAAATAATTCCTGTTATTGATGTTAGGTTACGGTTTAAAAAAGTATATCGAGAGTACAATGATCGCACTTGTATTGTAGTAGTTGATATAAAAAATGTAACCTTAGGGCTCATCGTTGATGCGGTAGAGGAAGTGCTCATCATTGCAGCTCAAGAAATTGTTTTGCCGCCTCAATTTGATAATGGCAGCTATCATCAACGATTTATTAAAGGGATAGGTAAAGTAGGTAAAGATGTAAAGCTAATCCTCGATAGTGATCGATTATTAAATGATAATGAAGTTAGCAGCTTAGAGAAAATTTGTTAGGAAGTATTTAACAAATAGTAAAGGAAGGCGAAAAAAATGATGAAATGGTTTCAGAATCTTAAAATTGCTAACAAACTTACTGTTGCGTTTCTTTGTGTAGCTGTAATTGCAGGGATGGTAGGAGCGGTAGGTGTATTTAATCTTTCTAGTTTGTCCCAAGCGGATGCGGATTTGTATGAAAAATATACGGTGCCTATGGGACAGATGGGTGATATTAGTGAAGCCTATCAAAAGGGGCGCGTAAGTTTTAGAGATATCCTTTTGACAAAGGATGTAAATACCCAAAATCAAAAAATGAAAAGTTTTAATGAATCCATCAGTAAAATGAAATCGGGAAGTAATGATATTGGTAAAACGTTAGTGAGCGATGAAGGACGTAAATTGCATAAGACCCTCGACGATACGATTGCTCAATATGATTCCTATTCTAAAAACCTATTTCCCATGCTTCAGGCGGGACAAGTAGCGCAAGTAAATCAATTAATACAAACTGAGGGTGTTCGAATCGCAGAGACGATGGAAGATACCCTCAATAAGTTAAGTGACATGAAAATAGAGTTAGCAAAACAAAAGGCAGCAGCCAATAAAGCAGATGCAAATAGGGCTATGCTCTTTATGATAATTCTTGTTGCCTTTAGTGTCGTTATAGCGATTGCCCTTGGTATTTATATTGCTAGAATCATTTCTCAACCAGTTAAAGAGATTGTTGATGTTGCTGGCAAGATTGCAGGTGGCGATTTGAACGTTGCAGTAAATGTTCGAACAAGTGATGAAATTGGCCAACTAGCCCAAGCCTTTAATTTGATGGCGGAAAATATAAATCGAGCGATGAGTAGTATCAATGAAGCCGCAGAGCAAGTAGCTGCTGGTGCTCAGCAAATTGCTTCATCTGGAGAAGTTCTGTCCCAGGGCTCTACAGAGCAAGCTAGTTCTATTGAAGAAATAACTGCTTCTATGACACAAGTAGCTGTGCAGACTAAACAAAATGCGGTAAATGCAAATCAAGCCAATGAATTGACTATATCTTCTAAAGAGCAGGCCATTGAAGGTAATACACAAATGCAGGAAATGATAAAGGCGATGTCTGAAATTAATGAATCATCGACTAATATATCAAAAATTATTAAGGTTATCGATGAAATTGCCTTCCAAACAAATATATTGGCTCTAAATGCAGCCGTAGAAGCGGCTAGAGCAGGACAGCATGGTAAAGGATTTGCTGTGGTAGCGGAAGAAGTCAGAAATTTAGCTGCGAGAAGTGCTAATGCGGCGAAGGAAACAACAGCCATGATTGAAGGGTCAATCAAAAAGGTGGACATTGGAACAAAAATCGCCAACGATACAGCAGAAGCTTTAAACGGCATTGTAGGTGGTGTTGCAAAGGCAGCTGAACTTGTCGGTAACATTGCAGCTGCCTCAAATGAACAAGCTTCTGCAATTTCCCAGATCAATCAAGCTATCAATCAGGTGTCTCAAGTGGTCCAAACGAACTCAGCGACAGCGGAGGAAAGTGCATCTGCCAGTGAGGAATTATCTAGCCAAGCCGAGGTCATGAGAGATAATGTATCTAAATTTAAACTAAAACAACAAGCGACTCAAGGTTTTAGGGATTCAGCAGGAGTCAGTCCAGAAGTTTTACGAGCAATTGAAAACATGATGGAGCAAAAAAAATATAGACAGGAAAGACGAGAGGATAAATACGAAGTGGCATTGGCGTCCACAGGGAAAATTGATCTTGATGATAAAGAGTTTGGTAAGTACTAGTAGGACTCGATGATAAAATAAGAATAGTTCTTAGTGATAAGGATTCCTACAAGTCTTAGTAGTATTTTAGCAAGTGACATTAAGATTTGTAGGATCTTTTTATCCATTTGAAGGGTGGGAGAACTATAAAGGACATAACAGAAAGGGAATTTAGCGAGCTTGTTCATTTTATAAAACAGAACTATGGAATCAACTTATCGCAAAAAAGGACTTTGGTGTATGGTCGTCTAAATAATTATATAGTACAAAGCGGCTTTACTAGCTTCTCAGAGTATTTTTCCTATGTGAAAAATGATCTTATAGGTAAGGCTGGAGTGACTTTGGTAAATAAACTAACGACCAACCATACCTACTTTTTACGTGAGCCCCAGCATTTTGAACTACTCAAGAAAGTGGTTTTACCGTATTTTGCCGAGGCTGAGAAGAAAAACAAAGATCTACGGGTATGGAGTGCTGGCTGCTCCACAGGAGAAGAGCCATATACCTTGGCAATGATGATTGACTCCTATTTTGGACCTGAAAAATACCTATGGGATACTAAGATACTGGCAACGGATATTTCTACATCTGTCTTGGAAAAAGCGCAGAAAGCCATTTATCCTACGCAGCAACTAGAAATGCTGCCAGACAAATGGCGAGCGACATACTTTCAAAAACTTAGTGAAGAATCTAGCATTTTAAGAGAGACAATTCGACGTGAGGTCATATTTCGGCGATTTAATCTTATGAATGAAGTCTTTCCTTTTAAAAAAAAGTTTCATCTTATCCTATGTCGCAATGTAATGATATATTTTGATGAAAAAACAAAAAAAGATTTGATCAATCGATTTTATGAGCATATGGAACCGGGGGGTTATTTGCTTATTGGACATTCTGAATCGATTAATCGTTATGAAAGTAAATATCAGTTTATAGCGCCCGCCGTTTATAGAAAGGGTTAAAAATATGAATAATAACAAACGTAAGATTCGAGTTTTAGTGGTAGATGATTCTATCGTCTTTCGCGAAACGTTAGCACGCCAAATATCGCAAGATCCTTTAATTGAAGTTGTAGCAACCGCATCCGACCCTTATATAGCAAGGGATAAAATTTTGGAATTTGAGCCTGATGTTATGACTCTTGATGTAGAGATGCCCCGAATGAGCGGCATTGAATTTTTAAAGAAATTGATTCCACAATATCCCATACCAGTTGTTGTGGTAAGTGCCGTAAGTCAAAGTGTATTTGATGCTTTAAAAGCAGGCGCAGTTGATTTTGTTACAAAACCAGATCCATTGAATGGACGGGGCGTTGAGGCGTTTATCAGTGAATTGATAGTGAAAATTAAAATTGCGTCTACAGCTAAGGTGGCAACGCAAAAGGGGAATGCCATCACATCTTCTAATAACCAGGGGGCCGGCTTAGCGAAGCAGAATTGTATTATAGCAATTGGTGCCTCTACCGGGGGAACTGAAGCAATTGATAGGATACTTAAAGGATTTCCTGCCAATATGCCAGGTACGGTTATTGTACAGCATATGCCACCTGTTTTTACCGGCTTGTTTGCTGCTCGATTGAATAGTTCTTGCACTGTAGAAGTGAAGGAAGCCAAAACAGGAGATTTGGTTTTACCAGGACGGGTGCTAATTGCCCCCGGCGATCATCATATGCGTATTAAAAAGGTGAATGCGAATTATATGGTAGAATGTTTTCGCGGTGAGAAGGTTAATGGGCATTGCCCTGCTGTTGATGTTCTATTTCATTCTGTAGCTGAACATGCTGGTAAGAATGCAATTGGAGTGATTTTGACGGGAATGGGAAATGATGGTGCTAATGGTTTGCTCGCTCTTCGTAAATCTGGGGCCAATACTTTAGGACAAGATGAACGTTCTTCCGTTGTCTACGGTATGCCCAAGGCAGCTTTTACCATTGGAGCTGTCCAAGAACAAGTTCCCCTTGAGCTTATGCCGCGAAAAATATATGCTTTGGTAAACAATAGAAGATAATTATCTTACATAAGTGATTAAATTGCCTCTCGAGGATGCTTAACATTCTTCGAGGGGATTTTTATATTCGGATGTAGAGTAATCAAGGAATTATAGTAAGTGATCAATAGGCGATAGGTATACATCAAGTGATGGGCTCCGATTCTTTTGCATCTGCATAGATTATCATAATACTAGGTTTATAAAAGGGGGGAGTTTATGTTTGAACTTACTTCTTTGCACTGGATTTTCACCCTATTTATCTTATTGATCATAGTAGCTATGATAATGCGCAGAGATACAAGTATAATTTGTATTATTGGGATATTTTTAATTGGTTATGTGGCAAAAGGAACAATCAACCAAGCTATCATCGGGATATTTAATAGTTTCGTTTATGCATTGAATGAATTGTCAGGAACTATATTAATCATTTCCCTGATTGTAGCAATGAGTAAAGCATTGTTATACACGGGGGTAAATGAAATTATGGTAGAACCATTTGCTAGGGCAATTCGTACTCCGAGTATGGCTTATTGGATCATTGGCGTATTTATGATGATGATTTCCTGGTTTTTTTGGCCATCACCAGCTGCGGCACTTATGGGGGCTGTGTTGTTACCTGTTGGTCTTCGAGTAGGTTTGCCAGCTATGGGAGTGGCTGCCTCGATGAACTTATTTGGACACGGTATTGCCCTATCTAGTGATTGGGTGATTCAGGGTGCACCGAAGCTTACCTCGGCGGCAGCGGGAATTCCTGTTCAAGATGTAGTAAATGCAAGTGTACCATTAATTCTTGTCATGGGATTGGTAACTGTGAGCGTTGCTTACTGGACATTGAAACGTGACATCGAAAAAGGCAGATTGAGCATTGAAAAGGACACTGTGTTAATTAACTCATCTGATTCTTTGGATGAGACAGCGGCATTTCCTCTCGCCACAAGAGTAAAAAAATGGTTAGCAGCCATGGTACTTATTCTTTTCGGTATTGATGTGGCTGTTATGGTTAGTTTTAATCTTCGGGGGGGAGATGCAACGGCTCTCATTGGTGGAACAGCAATTTTGATTATGATCATGATAGTCCTTATAGCGCACAAAGGAAAAGGGATTGAGCAGACAACAAGTTATTTGGTAGAAGGGTTTAAATTCGGCATTACGGTTTTTGGGCCAGTGATTCCCATTGCTGCATTTTTTTACCTAGGGGATAGTGGTTTTGTTACTATATTTGGCAAGGTTTTGCCACTAGACTCACAAGGATTGGTCAATGATTTAGGGCTTGTTATGGCGCAGAACGTTTCGATAAGCCCAGTGATCGGAGCATTTACCATAATGATTGTTGGCATTATCACAGGTTTAGATGGTTCAGGTTTTTCAGGGATCTCTCTTGTTGGATCATTAGCTAAACTTTTCTCCGTTTCCATTGGATCGGGCACCGCGACTCTCACTGCTTTGGGCCAGATTGCTGCAATTTTTACCGGAGGAGGTACATTAGTTCCCTGGAGCTTAATTGCTGTTGCAGCAATTTGTAATGTGAATCCTTTTGAACTAGCTAGGCGAAACCTGCTACCAGTAATGGCTGGACTTATTGTAACGACGGTAGTAGCCATCTTCCTGCTATAGCGTGAAAGTCATCAGACAACTTAAATTGTGGATATTGTTAATTTAGATTGTATTTTTTAAAAGAATGATTCATTATATTAGTAGAATATACTCAACTGGAGAGGTGCTTTTATGTCGCGTAGACGCTGCTGTGGTCTGGTAGAAGAAATACCCTATACGAAACGATTTGTGCCAGACAATCAAAGAAATGTTGCAGTATCCGAAATTCTTATTGAAGAAATTGAATCAATTCGATTAAAAGACGTAGAAGGCTTGGATCAGCAAATGTGTGCAGAAGCAATGGGAGTATCGAGAGCAACCTTTCAGCGGATTTTACAACGTGCAAGATTTAAGGTTGCATCGGCACTAGTTCAAGGCCAAACGATACTCATTAGAGGTGGAAACTATATACTGAAAAACAGGGTCTTTGAATGTTTAGACTGTCATCATGTTTGGGATGTAGGGCCTTGTGAAAAAGGGGCAAAGCATGGTTATGAAATTTCCTGCCCTGCATGTAACAGTATGAAAAAAATAAAGGTTTCTGATGAAGGAGCTAAGTGTACTTGTGGTAAGCTTCATCAAGGTGGTAGATGTTGTGGCGGAATGAACTTTAATGAACAGGGAAGCAAATTCTGAAATTAGTACAACAATCTCTTGATTGTAATTGTATTAAAACCCGTATGAACATTCATGCGGGTTTGCTTGCCTTATTAACTAATTTGTCACGAAACCTTTCTTTTAGTATAAATACCAATTGGTAAGGTTAATTTAATGATATTCTGTTAAAATGGGGGTGGTCTTGATGAACGAAACCCAATCAGAGGGCATCGGAGATTTTCGAAAAGCAGATAAATTAGGACTGACATTATTAGCAGGAATACATGGGATACCTGAAATAAGACGCGATGAAAAAAGATATCATCTGGGGGAGTTTAAGGAACGTATACTAAGAAAAATGTCAAAAAAACAAGTGACTGAAACTGCTATTTATCCAGAAGTATTTCAATCTTTAAAAGATCAGAGAGCAAATAAGTTAATTATTAACGGCGAAATTGATAGATCTTCTATAGAAAAATACAGAGTATTAGCAAGACGTGTAAATATAAACAGTACTGTACGCATTGATCCTAGTTTTAAAGGAGATACAGGCCTCGTCGTAGCAAGTAATCAGGCAGTAGAGGAACAAGAGATTGCTGTTGTCGATAGAAGTCTACGATTACAGAGGCTTGGTTTATCAACTGCCCTTATCCAGGCAGCAGGCAAAAAAGTATGTCGAAAATGTATTAAGAGAATTGTCGAAGTTGATGAGAATGAACTGATTAACTATCACCAGCTTACATGGATAGATCGTTTAGGTGGAGAAAGATGCCCAGTGCATAATAAGGAATTATAACTTATTTTAGTTCACATAAATTTTAGATAGTATACCTTAAGATGGAGGTAATCCTTCTAGAAATAGATTATTATATAAATATTGTAGGATAATATCTTACGGGTTTATGTGTTACTATAAAAAGAAGTTAGGTGAGATTGTGAATTATTCTGAACTAAAGGCACTCAAAGATGTGATAATACTTGTTACATTTCTATATTTATTGAAGTTTCTAGATGTTGTAAATTAATAGACTATAATTCAAATTCTGTATTTTGCTTGCGGTAAAGCATGCAAGAACGTTCAATAAAGAGGAATAGTTAAAAAAGAAGTACAATGATCAAAAAACATCCACAGATACAAATAATAACAGCAAGCACCACTCTCAAAAAGAGTGGTGCTTGCTATAAGTAAAGATAACTTAAGTGAGCCTAATATATTACTTGGATATTGTGTTTGCAATAAATCCGTCCAAGTTTTAGTGGGCTCGCGGTCAGTAAATAAGTAATCAATATCGCTATAGTCCAAAATTTTTATAAATGCTATTTTATCGAATTTAAAGTGATCAACGAGTAAAATGATTTTTTTTGCTTGTTTGGTCATTTCTTTTTTTTTACTCACTTTCGGGCTCGTTTGATTCCATAATACCTTTTATCCAAGGAAAGCCCTTTACAACTCATAATTGACATAGTCTCCTCTGTGACATCGAATAATTTGCTCAAATTTGATACATGTACTTTTCTGTCTTGTTGAATGAATTCAACAATTTTTAGTCGGCGTTCTGTTGCGAGCATAAAGTTTCCTCCTTTTTATCAAAATATGACACCTAGATTCTATTCTAGCCGTATTTTGAGAGTATATCAAACAGATAATAAATCTGAATCAAAGAAAAAATAAAAGAGTAACAGACATAAAAGAAGAATAAAGAAGTAAAACAAAAATTGTTTTACTAGAAATATATTGACAAAAAAGATAATGGTGTTAAAATTAGGATGTAAATGTCAGAAAATATTAATTAAATTTGAAAAATGTTTAAAATCAACATTGGAATAACCACAAAATGCAACAGAAACAAAAAATAAATAACATTTTGAGCTTTCTAGGAAGATGATAAAACTAAACGGCAACTTGTTTTAGAACTTGTTGTATAAGGAGTAATAGATGAAAAAACATATTGCTATCGACATTGGTGCATCAAGTGGACGCTTGATAAGCGGAATATTAAATGATGGGAAAATTGAGTTAGAAGAGATTTATCGTTTCGATAATAAGATCACGAAGAAAGAAGCGAATGATTTCTGGGATATTGACACATTATTTGATGAAATTATTACGGGGTTAAAGGTAGCGAAAAAAAACGGTATTGATGAATGTACTTTAGGAATTGATACTTGGGCAGTAGATTATGTATTGGTGGATTACGAAGGGAATCGTATGCAAGAAGTTTATGCATACCGTGATGATCGAACAGAAAAAGCAATATTGAATATAGCAAAAAAAATATCTATAGAAGAGATTTACGAAAAAACTGGGATACAATTCTTGCAATTTAATACACTGTTTCAATTGAGCGTACATGATAAGGATGAATTAAAGAAAGCTCACAAAATACTATTGGTACCGGATTATTTGTATTATCGTTTAACAGGAGAGTTTATTAGTGAAAAAACCAATGCTTCAACGACACAGCTATTGAATATTTCTACAAAAGAGTATGATCAGGATTTATTAAAATTGATTGGTGTGAAGCGGGAACAATTCGCTACACTGTTTGATCCAGGAAAAGTTGTGAAGAAAGTTATTCCGAACCTGCGGGACCAGTATGATTTACCTCAATGTGAGGTTATCTGCGTAGCAAGCCACGATACAGCTTCTGCCGTATTAGGGGTTCCAGGAACAAATAACAAGTTTGCCTATCTTTGCAGTGGAACTTGGTCCCTAATGGGTGTAGAAATGGCTCACCCTATTGTTAATGCACAAACATATGCGAAAAATTACACCAATGAATGGGGGGCTTATAACACATATCGATTTTTGAAAAATATTATGGGACTTTGGTTGATTCAGGAAGTACGTCGAAATTTGAAGACGGAAATTTCATTTACCGATCTTACTAAGGAAGCAGAGAGAATTACACCTTTCCAATTCTTAATTAACTGTAATGACGCTTGTTTTTTAAGACCAGAGAACATGATTAAGGAAATTCAAAACTATTGTAGGAGAACTGGACAATTAGTACCAAGCACTGGGGGCGAGCTTGCTAGATGTATTTTTGATAGTCTTGCTTTGACATACCGCAAAACACTTGAAGAAATTAATGTGATAACCGGATATTCTATTGAATCCTTACATGTAGTTGGTGGAGGGGTGAAAAATGAACTGCTATGTCAGATTACGGCAAATGTTACACAAATACCGGTGGTTGCAGGTCCGATAGAATCGACAGCACTTGGCAATCTTTTAGTACAAATGATTAGTTGTGGTGACTTAGAAAATATCTTGGAAGCTAGGAAAGTGATCATTAAATCTTTTGCCATAAAAACGTATCAACCTATTAAAATTAAAAACTTAGACGAAGTGTATAAAAGATTTATTCAGTTAGTAGGAACAAATTAATCATCTTAATTTAAATAGAAAAGATTATAGTTATAGCAGCATTTTAAGGCAATTGAATAATCGAGGGGAGAATTACATATGGACAAGCTGTTAAAGAGGCAATTTGAAGAAGCAAAAGCAATTTACGCTAAAATAGGTATTGATGTGGATGAAGTACTCAATAAACTGGCACAAGTAAAGATTTCACTGCATTGTTGGCAAGGGGATGATGTTCGAGGCTTTCTTAAAAGTGAAGAATTATCTGGAGGAATTTCAGTTACAGGTAATTATCCAGGAGCAGCCCGTACGCCCTTGGAACTTCGAAAAGATTTAGAGAAGGCATTTTCTCTGATACCTGGTAAACATAAGGTGAATTTGCATGCTATTTATGCTGATACTGATGAAAAAGTTGATGTAGATCAATTAGAGCCTAAGCATTTTACACCTTGGGTTAATTGGGCTAAAGAACAGGGTCTTGGATTAGATTTTAATCCAACTTGTTTTTCCCATCCTAATTTTAAAGATGGATTCTCCATAAGTCATCCTGATAGTAGCATTCGAGATTTTTGGATCACACATTGCAAAGCAGCGCGTAAAATCGCTGCATATTTCGGTAAAGAACTAAACCAAACTTGTATTACTAATTTCTGGTTTCCTGATGGGTTCAAAGACATACCTGTTGATCGCATGGCACCTAGAAAAAGGATGAAAGAAGCCCTAGATGAGGTGTTTTCTGAAGAAATTAGTTATCAATATAATGTGGATGCAGTGGAAAGTAAGCTATTTGGCATTGGTTCGGAAAGTTATGTAGTAGGATCGCATGAATTTTGTTTGAGTTATGCGCTTCAGAATAAGAAGGCAATTTGCTTGGACGTAGGACATTTTCATCCGACAGAGACTATATCAAATAAACTTTCAGCTATAGCACTATTTGATACTGAAATTTTACTACATGTGAGTCGCCCAGTCCGCTGGGATAGTGATCATGTGGTTATCATGGATGATGAATTACAAGAAATTGCCAAAGAACTTGTACGAAATAATTTGCTAGATAAAGTTCATATAGGGCTTGATTATTTTGACGCTAGCATCAACCGCATTGCTGCATGGGTGATTGGATCACGTAATATGCTGAAAGCATTACTTCGTGCAATGCTTGAACCAATTGAAATGTTAAAGGAAGCAGAAAATAAAGCTGATTTTACAACACGGTTAGTTTTGTTGGAAGAAATGAAGTCTTACCCTTTTGGCGCGGTTTGGGATTATTATTGTGCAACAGCGAATGTTCCTATCCGGGAATCATGGTTGGCAGATGTGAAAAAATATGAAAAAGACGTATTGTTAAAACGATAGTTCTAGGAAAAGGTATTGCACGTCATATTAATGGCTGTTGCTGTTATTGAAGAAATGGAGGAATCAGTATGGGAATAACTACGATGCAACATAGAATTCCGTTTGTGAATGAGATGATGGAAGTTACTCGCAATATGTGGGAGCTAGGGTGGGATGAACGTAATGGGGGAAATATCAGTTACCTTTTAAAAAAGAATGAAGTAAAAGAATATATAGATATAAAAGACGTTAAACGCACTATTCCCCTTGAATTTCCGGTTAGAGAGTTGGTAGATAAATATTTCATTGTAACTGGAACGGGAAAATACTTTAAAAATGTGGTGGTGAATCCAGAAAAAAATCTTGGTGTTATTCGTATAACAGAGGATGGAAATGCTATAGAAGTTTTGTGGGGATATGAAGATGGCAGCCGTCCAACAAGTGAGTTAGCAGCTCACTTTATGAGCCACATTGAACGGCTAAAAAAAGATCCAGAACATCGTGTTATCATGCATGCTCATGCCACAAATGTTCTGGCGATGACTTTCGTACATGATCTTGATGAAAAGAATTTCACTAAGACCTTGTGGCAGATGTGTACAGAGTGTTTAGTTGTTTTTCCAGATGGCATTGGTATCATTCCTTGGATAGTCCCGGGAACGAATGAAATAGGTCAAAGAACAGCAAATAAAATGAAAGATTGTCGCTTAGTTATTTGGCCACAACACGGAATCTTTGGTGCAGGTAGTACTATAGATGAAACATTTGGATTGATTGAGACAGTTGAAAAAGCAGCGCAAATTTATATGCTGATCAATTCACATCAAGGTGGAATTAAGCAAATCATTACAGAACAGCAACTGTTAGATTTGGCCAAGGTTTTTGGAGTAAATCCGGTAGACGGGATACTCAATGCAAAGTGAAAAATAAAAAGGTGAGGAGGGAGGAAATGATTCGTAAAGCATTTATTATGAAATTATTTAATAACTGTTATGAAGAGTACAAAACACGTCACGATGAAATTTGGCCAGAAATGGTACAAATGCTTAAGGAACATGGCGCATCTAACTACTCAATCTATTTTGAGCCCAACACAAATTCCTTATTTGCATATCTTGAAATTCAAGATGAAAATCAATGGAATAAAAGCGCCGAAACGCAAGTCTGTCAAAAATGGTGGGAGCATATGAAAGGTCTGATGGAGACGAATGATGATAATTCTCCAGTGATAACCAACCTGCAAGAAGTGTTCTTTTTAAAATGATATAAAGCGAAAAAGGAGTGTCAATTACATTATGGCAAGTAGTGTTAATAAAGTGGGAAGAAGAGATATTGTACATAAAATAAATTTACTTATGGATAATTTGATCAATATTAAAGATGAGACAGGCGAATTTTTATTAAGACTTGATGATGGAAGAGTCATAGACACGAAGGGGTGGGCTGGCTGGGAGTGGACCCATGGAATTGGGTTATATGGCATGTATAAGTACTATGAATTAACACAAGATGAAAAGGCTTTACGCATTATAAACGATTGGTTTACCGATCGGTTTGCAGAGGAAAGTACAACCAAAAACGTCAATACCGTTTCGCCGTTCTTGACCTTAGCTTATTTATATGAAGATACTAAAAATAAATCTTATCGGTCTTATTTAGAACAATGGATGGATTGGGTCATGTATGAAATGCCCAGAACAGAAGAAAATGGCTTGCAGCATATTGTTTATAATAGCGAAAATAAACAGCAAATTTGGGATGACACCTTAATGATGTGTGTATTGCCTTTAGCAAAAGTAGGTAAGCTTTTTAATAATCTTGCGTATATCGAAGAAGCAAAAAAGCAATTTTTATTACATATCAAGTATTTAGCAGACAAAAAAACGGGACTTTGGTTTCATGGTTGGAACTTTGAAGGGCGGCATAATTTTGCTGATGCATTATGGGCGAGAGGCAATTGCTGGATTACAATCGCTATCCCTGAATTTATAGAGCTGTTAGATTTGAATGAGGATAATTCTATAAAAGAATTTTTGCTAGATGCATTAAAAAATCAAATAGAAGCATTGGCTAACTATCAAGATGAGCATAGTGGTTTGTGGCATACCATATTGGACGATGATAGTTCCTATTTGGAAGCTTCGGCTACAGCTGGTTTTGCTTATGGCATATTGAAGGCAGTCCGTAAGCGATACGTTGATAAGAAATATGAAGGGATGGCTATTAAAGCAATACAGGGGGTCTTGAATAATATCAGCGAAGATGGCGAACTTCAAAATGTCTCTTTTGGCACACCTGTTTTTCATTCCATTCAAGAGTATAAAGATATACCTCTTACCTCTATGCCTTATGGACAATCTCTCGCTATATTGTGCCTGTCAGAATATTTACGTAGTTATATTTAATGTATTTTTACTGCCTATTGTATCTTCGTAGCGTTATCCAACTTCCCAATAATGACATCTTATTTTTTCGAAAATTATGATTAATTGATGAAGTTAGAGGGAAGAAGGAACGTAGCGATAACTGCTCCTATGTATAATGAAAAGCTTCGAGGTTTTAGTAAGACAGCTACAGTCCTGAAAACAATTTAATTTGACTAAATCATATTTGGAAGGATTAGTGATTTTTATGAGTGTAAAAGAGCGAAAATTAGAATTTATCAATTATTTTTCTTATGGTATAACCGATTTCATAGGCGCGGGAGCATTTGCATTAACGAGTGCGTGGTTATTATATTTCTATACTACATTTTGCGGCCTAACATTAGTGGAAGCGAGCTCTATATTTGCATTGGCACGTATCGTTGATGCAGTGGCTAGTCCTACTATGGGTTTTATAACCGATAATTTTCATAAAACCCGCCTAGGCAGAAGATTTGGCAGAAGAAAATTCTTTTTATTGATTAGCATTCCTCTGGTAATTTGTTATTCATTCATATGGATGACTGGTTTTTCCTACTTATATTATCTTATGACATATATATTGTTTGAAATTGTATATACCATGATATTAATCCCTTACGACACATTGGCAGCGGAAATGACGTCAAATTATAAAGTGCGTGCCAAGCTTACCAGCGCCAGAATGTATTGTGCTCAGTTTTCGGCATTTGTTGCGGCCTTCTTACCAGGAAGATTAATCAATGCTTTAGGAAAAGAATCTTCTGGATCCTTTCTATATGCTGGAGCCATTTTTACCGGTATTTTCATAGTTGTATTGATACTCGTATATAACTTTACTTGGGAACGATCTTTGGAAGAAATAAAATCTACAGAGTGTAAAGAACCTAAAGTAAGATTGAGCATTGGGCAAAACATACAAAAAATTTATATCGATTTAATCACAACACTCAGAATTCAAACATTCAGAGCTCACCTAGGAATGTACATAGGCGGATATCTGGCACAAGACACTTTCAATGCCGTATTCACTTACTTTATCGTGTTTGCTCTGTTTAAAGATGCTGTATTAGTATCCAATTTGCTGGCTACTATGTATATCTTTCAAATTGCTGGCGTAGGAATAGCCACTTATGTGACATTAAAAGTGAGTCCGGGTTCAGCATTTAGAATAGTATCGTCTCTGTTTATGCTAAGTATTTTTGGCTATTTGGCTATCTATGGGATTGGTGGTGGCAATAGTGTAATTGCCTTGTACGTGGTATCAGCTGTTGCCGGCCTTGGAAGAGGCGGAATTAACTTCATCCCTTGGAACAATTATACTTTTGTTCCTGACGTTGATGAAATTGTATCTGGAGATAGAAGAGAGGGCGTTTTTGCTGGATTTATGTCTTTTTTAAGAAAGGCATCGCAAGCTCTTGCAATCTTCGTGGTTGGAATCATACTGCAAGAATTCCATTTTGTTTCTGGCGTAAAAGAGCAGTCGCATGAAGCCTTGGTAGCTATGGTGGTTATATTGGTAGTAGTACCGTTAGCATTTCTCATATTAGGTATTATCGGATCTTATAAGTTTAAAATCACAGATGCATCCCATTCTATACTCAAAAAAGAAATTGAACGGATAAAAAATGGCGGTCTTAAAAGTGACGTAGATGATGTGACTCGCGCTACTGTTGAGGCTTTAACTGGATGGAAGTATGAAAATCTATGGGGCAATAATCCAATTGGATATGCAAATTGGAAAAAATACAATAAATTAGAGAAAAATCAATCAACCTATGATGCCGCTAACAGGGAAGTCTGAACAGGAATGAACTGTTAAAAATGGATACTACATATAAATGTGAGTCCGTTAAAATCTGATTAATCAGATTTGATGATGAAAAATAGGGGGAGAAAATCAATGAAAATTAAAATGAAACGACAAATTACTCTTACCATAGCGCTGGGATTGACAGCATTCAGCACCGCCTTTGCAGCTGCTGTAAGCCCCTTTGATGAAGTTCCAGAAAAAAATTGGACTTATAATTCAATGAGCAGATTAGCTAAAAGTGGAGTTGTGGATGGTTACAATGATACCTCATTTACCAATGGTAAGATCCTTACACGTTATGAAATGGCATTTCTTGTGGCAAAGGTCATGTCAAAAGTCAACAAATCTGATGCAGCAGTTAAAGCTGAAACGAAAACCGATCTTGAAAAGCTGGAAGACGAATTTTCTGCGGAGCTGAAGAATCTTGGTGTTCGAGTTCCGCGTCAGGATGGAAGTATTTCTGATGTCAAATTTAGTGGTGACGCTCGCATTCGTTATCAAATTAATCCTGTATTAACTGCTACCAATAAAAGCAGTTCAAATCCTTCACGCCTTCAAGAACGTTGGGACTTAAATTTTACGGCACCCGTTAGTGAAAAAATCACTTTTAATGGTCAAATTTGGACAGAAAATAGAGTATTGAGTCGTTCCGTAAATAGTGGAACTTTAGTCTCTGAAAATGCCGGAACTATGTTTGATAAAGGTGAATTTGTTTGGAAAAATGCGAATACTGCTTTAACACTCGGCCGTTTTCAGCCATTTTTAGGTCAAGGTATCATTTTTGCTGGTGGACCAGGTAACTTTATGGATGGTATTTATGGCACATATAAATTAGATCCGAGAACGGCCGTATCCGCTGGTTATGCCGATATGGGTGCCGAATTTGAAAATATCGGTACTAGTGGCTTGGCAAATTTAAACGGGAACCAACAAAGTGTCAAAGTAAGTATGCAGAATGTAAGCTATCAGGTTGACAGTAATGCTACTCTTACTGCTGCTCATATGAAGGTAATGAATCATCCGGTTTTCGGAACAGTTCCCTATAATTTTGATCAATATGCTGTTGGCGGTAAAGTAAAAACTGGCGAGATGACCATTATCGCTGAGGGCGTGGTAAATAATGCTGATAATCTTCCAGCTAATGCCCGAACCAAAGGTGGTTGGGGTAGAATTCAGTGGAAGGCTTCTGATCCCAAAAAACCTGGAACATACCAAATTTCTGCTGATTATTTGAAATTTGGCAATTGGGCCATTGATTCTACCTTCTGGAAAATTGTTCTGCCAGTGCCAGGTGGTAACGGCATTGGGGGCGATGGTGCGAAAGGTTTTGGACTCGATTTTGATTATGTTGTTGCCAAGAATCTTGATGTAGATGTTAAATACTATAAATTAAAACCCTATGATAGTAATGCAAGTACCTTTTCCTCCTATGAACCCTATTATGGTTTTATCACCAATTGGAGATTCTAGCTTATAGAAAAAGCGAAAGTTTTCAAATCAAAATTATAAAATTGCGAAGGTGCTAATCATGATGGACATAACAAAGGGTCAATACGAACAAACGGCAAAATTTATGACGGAAGTATTAAATTACAAAGGCTTTAATACCTATTATGCAAAAGATTTGCAGGAAGCAAAAAATCGCGTCTTAGAAATGATACCCCAGAATGCATCAATAGGACTGGGTGGTTCCGTTACCATCGAAAAAATGAATATTTTAGATATATTACGGTCTAACAAATATAAAATGATTGATCGTTATCAAGAGTGTTCTCATGAACAGCATATTAAATTTTATCAAGATGCACTGCTGGCTGATTACTTTTTAACTGGGGCAAATGCCATTACCAAAAACGGAGAAATTGTATGTACTGATTGTTCAGGTAATCGAGTGGCAGCAATGATCTTTGGGCCAGGAAAAGTGATTGTCGTGGTTGGAGTAAACAAACTTGTGAAAGATCTTAATGAGGCTTTTAACAGAATAAAAAGTATTGCTCCGCTAAATGCAAAAAGGAATCATCATAACACACCGTGTACTGTTACAGGAAAATGTGAACAGTGTAATCAGCCAGAAAGTATGTGTAATTATACAGGGATTATACACAATGGGAAGAGATTTGAGGGAAGAACAACCGTAATCGTTATTGCCGATGAAGTAGGTCTTTAGTAATATTCAGCCCGTTCCTTTATAGGAGCGGGCTGAATAAGGAGGAGATAAAATGCAGTACTGTGGAGATCGGGTGAATGATATTACAATTGCTTATATAGGTGGCGGATCAAGGGGCTGGGCATGGAGACTGATGAGTGATTTAGCTGTAGAAGAATGTATGTCAGGTACAGTTAAGCTCTACGACATTGATTTTGAAGCGGCTCAGGACAATGAAATTTTAGGAAATACACTTTTTGATCGTGAGGACGTAAAAGGGAAGTGGCAGTATAAAGCAGTAAAAACATTGGAAGCAGCACTATCTGGTGCTGATTTTATAGTAATATCTATTCTGCCTGGAACTTTTGCAGATATGGCATCAGATGTTCATTTACCTGAACAATATGGGATTTATCAATCTGTGGGGGATTCGGTAGGCCCTGGGGGATTACTGAGAGCTTTACGAACAATACCTATGTATGTGGAGATCGCTAAGAAAATAAAAAAATATTCACCCAAGGCTTGGGTTATTAATTATACAAATCCTATGGCTTTATGCACCAAGACCTTATATGAAGTATTTCCCGAAATAAAAGCATTTGGCTGTTGTCATGAAGTCTTTGCGACACAAAAACTTCTCGCTTCAGTTTTAAGAGAATTAAAGGGTCTTGATGGAATTGAAAGGTCGGATATTAAGATTAACGTGCTTGGCATTAATCATTTTACATGGATTAGTGAAGCCAATTATAAGAATATAGATGTGTTTGCATTGTATAAAGAGTTTGTGAATGCTTTTTACCAAGAAGGATATGAAGATGGTACTCAAAAAGGGCACTGGATTAATGATTCTTTTTCTTCGGCAAACAGGGTTAAATTTGATTTGTTCAAGCGTTTTGGGATTATAGCGGCGGCGGGGGATCGCCATTTGGCGGAATTTTTTCCAAGTAATTGGTATCTAAAAGATCTTGATACTATTAAAAAGTGGAAGTTTAATCTAACTCCAGTAAAATGGAGGATACAGGATTTAAATAACCGCTGTGAAAAAAGTAAAAACCTAGTCAATGGTAGAAACAAATTTGAATTGAAGGAATCTGGTGAGGAAGGTGTCAAACAAATAAAAGCACTTCTTGGCCTCGCAGATTTAGTTACTAATGTTAATATACTTAATAGGGGGCAAGTAACGGGGGTGCCAATAGGCGCAGTGGTCGAAACCAATGCTGTCTTTACGCGAGATAGTCTTAAACCAGTAATGGCTGGCCGATTACCTATTGCTATTGAAAGTTTGGTAGTGAGGCATGTTTATAACCAAGATACTATTTTGAAAGCTTCCTTTAACAAAGATAAAGAATTGGCTTTAAGTGCATTCTTAAATGATCCGTTGGTAACTATACCAGTTGATGATGCAACTCAATTATTTAATAAAATGATTGATAATTCACGAGAATATTTATCGGAATGGAAGTTATAATTATCTCACCATATAGCGTTTATTCTAGCCCCCAAATGGGCTAGAACTAAATTTCTTATATACATGGATGATCTGGATTAATTTTAGAAAGGAATAATTGCCTTGAAAAACATTAAAATAACTGTTGCTTTCCTCATTCTTGCCATCCTTTCTATTATCGCCGTTATTTCAATTAGCCTTTTTGGCATTAAAATAGTGAATGTGGCTAAACAACTCCAAATAACGATGTATCATGAAAGATATCTTCCTACTAGTAATATATTGGATGTGAAAACGGATTATACTCTTATACGAATAAACTATCTCAAGACACTATATGAAGGATATAAACCTGACAGTGAAAAGGAAGTAGTAAATAGGACCAAGTTAGCCATGCAAAAATTGGATGCCGCAGAAAATTCTGCAGAAAATGAATCAGAGAAGAGGTCCATCAAAGAGCTAAAACAATTATTGCAAAAGTATCAAGAAAATCTTTTGCAGTTAATGCATATAGTCAAAGATGGGCAACAGCTTTCTGAAGAACAAAAGCAGCCTGTATTCTTTATGGGACAAGATGTTGTAAACAAGATTGAAGAAATCGTTAAATATGAGTTAGAAGCAACTGAAACTTTGAACAAACAATCGGAAGTACTGGTTTCACAAAGCAAATCAGTATTTATAGTAACAAGTGTTATGACCATTTTGATATTGCTGCTGTTTTCTGGGATGATAATCTTAAAGATAAAGCGCGAAATGAATGCCATTTTACTGTATTTTGATAAATTGGCAGCAAGTGATTTCTCCGCTGATTTGCCCAGCGAGTTAAGAAATAGTAAAGATGAGATCGGGTATATTACGGAAAAGGCAGATCGAATGGTTACGTCGATCAGGGAAATTGTGCAAAATGTAGTTGTAGAGTCTAAGAATATTAAGGCTTCAGCCGATGGAACGAATACAGAAATCAATCAACTCCACTGCCAAGTTAATGAAATATTGGGTATTACACAAACTTTATCAGCAGGTATACAACAAACTGCCACAGCGGCTGAGGAAATGAATGCAACATCTTCTAAAATTGAAAAATCATTGACAGGATTTGTTAGGCGATCGGCAGAAGGTTCTTTAAGTACAAATGTGATTAGTGCTAAAGCAAGTCAACTAGGGCAATTAGCAGAAGAATCTCACGATGAAGCCAATCATATTTATTCAAGTACGAATGTGAAACTAAGAAACGCTATTGAAAGTGCGAAAACAGTTGATCACATTGATGTCCTCTCAAATTCAATTTTAGCGATTACTGAACAAACTTCCTTGTTGTCTTTGAATGCTGCTATTGAGGCAGCAAGGGCGGGTGAACAGGGAAAGGGGTTTGCTGTTGTTGCTGACGAGATTAGAAAACTAGCCGAAAGTTCCAAGAAGTCTGTCACAGAAATTCAAGATGTGACAAAAACTGTAGTTGAAGCTGTCAAAAATTTAGTCGATAGTTCTGAACAAGTATTGGGTTTTATTGATAAAAGAGTAGTAAAAGATTATGAAAATCAAATTGAAACTACGAAAAATTATACCAATGATGCGCAATACTTTAATAATATTGTCACAGAGTTTCAAAATAGTTCAGAAAATATTTTGAAATCTGTTCAAAACATGGTTACAGCAATTGATGAAATTTCTTTATCAGCCAACGAAGGTGCTGCAGGATCCCGGACTATTGCGAGTAAGACTTTAATTATCGCGGATAAAGTAAACAGTATTATTAAGCAAGCCGAGGAAGAACGGGTTAGTTCAGAGAAACTGCTATCGGTTGTGAATAAGTTTAAAATATAGTTAACCTTTTGGGGATTAGAATAATATTGGTAATGATAAAGGGAATGGAATTACTCTATTAAATAAAGAGTGGTTCCATTCTTTCATATATAAATATTTAACCATTCCTGTATGTATACTAATTTTTCAATGAGGCATAAATTTTTACCCACCCTTCAGCCTATGGAATTTTAGTAGATATCGGTTGCCGTACTAAATGTACCTTGTATAAAGAATGAACGGTATAAAGTAGAGGTATGTTGACAAAGGTAAATATACAGTATATGATTAAAAATTAATATAATCATGTACTGTAACTTTATATATAACATAGCTTCACTAAATCAATTGGAGAGTTGGAGGAGAACATGAACATAATACGGACACTAAAGGCATTAAGCGATGAAACTAGATTAAGAATTATAAATTTGTTATGGGTTGAAAATTTGTGCGTTTGTGAGATTGAAGCCATTCTGCAAAGCAGTCAGTCCAACGTATCTAGGCATTTGGCGAAACTTCGCGATGCAGGAATTATCTATAGCGAAAAAAAGTCTCAGTGGGTGTATTACGGCATGAGTAATGAAGCTATAAAACACTACGCCTTTATAAAGACATTATTAGATGAAGATGTTGCCCAATATCCTCAATATAAAGAAGATATAGCAAAACTGAGGATCTACCGAGAGCAAAATATTACCTGCGCTTCTTTGGAAGATTCGCATTAAGGTTTCTTTGTTCTTTAGAATGAAAATATACCCTTTCCTAACATTTCTGGCGGTTACAAAGAATTTAAAATGGAAGATCAGTAAGAAATATACAGGCTTGTATATTTCTTAATAAAGTGCTATCATATGTGTGAAGACGATTTAACTGAAAACTTAATAAATAGAGATAGGTGCCCTAAGGGGCTTAATAGGGAAGTCCGGTTTCATGCCGGCGCGGTCCCGCCACTGTAATGAGGAGCGAACCCAAGGTATACCACTGAGACGAAAGTTTTGGGAAGGTTTGGGTAAGCAATGATCCAGAGCCAGGAGAACTGCCTATTTGATAATCACCGTTTTACCCACGAGCGATGGGGAGGGGATTAAGTGCACACCAAGGTTGTATTGTACTTATTTCCCGGCGTATATAGTGCCGGGATTTTTATTAGATATAACTAGATGTTCTTAATGTTCTCCCGACTTGTGGTCGGGAGATTTTTATTTGTTATGTGACTATTTCGTATTTGGGTGCGAAATAGCTAACATATGCTTCAAACTTTCAAATCCATATTGTTGTGAGCTGCCCTAGGGAAGGACAGCTAGTTCCGTGGAAGCGGAACTCCTTTTTTCAGTCAAGTGTAATGTAGTGTAGTTGCTTAATTATCCGAGTGCATTACATACGCTATAGTATATAAAAGTATAAAAACTCTTACATTGTATTTAAGTAATTTGGCTGAAGTTTTATCCGATGACAAAACCGCTCTAAGACTCCCATCCTTATCTCGCTAGCAGTCTGTAATTCCCTGCCCTTTATGGTCAGGTAAACAGGCTGTAAACTCGAAATAAGTTCGCTCTAAGGGACTCCGGACCCAAGGATCACTTATATAAGTGGGAGTTAAGAACGGCTAAGTCCTGGATAAGTGCGACTAAGATTCAGGTGGAGTTAAAACTCCTTCTGAATCAAGTCTTCTTTATTTTTGATGAGTGAGGTGAATTAAGCTACTAATCTAATAAGCAGTAAATTTTAATTTAGTAAATATGAAAGGTTAGGTGTAGTGTTATGAATAAAATCATGAGAGTACTTGGAATTTTATTTTTATCCATTGCCATTATTGGAGGCTTTACCATGAGGCAAACAGCGAGTGCTGCAGACTTGACAGATAAGAAGGCTATTTTAGTTGTTAGCTTTGGTACTACTTTTGCGGATACACGAAAAGTAACGACTGATGCTGTGGAGTCTAAAATTCGCGAAGCTTTTCCTGAGTATGAAGTTCGCCAAGCGTTTACTTCTCGAATTATTATCAAAAGATTAGCTGAACGGGACGGTATTAAAATTGATACTGAAAAGCAAGCACTCGATAAGTTGAAAGCAGAAGGATATACGGAAGTCATTGTTCAACCCCTGCATATGGAAGCTGGCGATGAATATGCAAAACTAACTCATGTTGTTGAAAAGTATGAAGAAAGTAAAGCTTTTAATAAAATATCTATTGGGCACCCAGTTCTTTACTATACAGGACAAGAAGGGGAAAAACCGGATGATTATGCAATTGCTATCAAAGCGTTAGAAAATCAATTGCCAAAACTAGGTAAGCAAGAGGCCGTTGCTATGATGGGCCATGGTGGTGTAAATCCTTCCAATGCAGCTTATGCTGCACTGCAAATGAAGATTAACGATGCTGGTCTTAAAAATGTCTTTATATTCACAGTTGAAGGATATCCAACAGTAGAAAATCTTATAACTGAATTGAGAGCAAATAAGATTAAAAAAGTAACGTTAATGCCTTTTATGCTGGTTGCTGGTGATCATGCCAACAACGATATGGCTGGGGATGATAAAGAATCGTTCAAATCCCAGTTGATAGCAGCTGGGTTTAAAGTAGATACTTATCTTCACGGTTTAGGTGAAAATGTAGGCATACAAGATATTTATGTACAACATGTGAAAGATGCCATCGAAGGAAAGTTTGACAAAAGCAAAAGAAGTAAAGACCGCCCAGTGATTCCAGTCATTGAGTAGGAATTTATAGAGTAATAAAGAACGCACCTTACAGCCATGGGATGGTCTGTAAGGTGCGATTTTTTAAGAGTGACTAAAATAGTATTGCTACAATATCTTTTACTTGTTGATTGGCTACCTTATAACAGATTTCTAACCCTTTTCGTTCTCCTTCAATAATCCCTGCTGACTTTAGTTTTGCTAGATGCTGGGAAACTGTGGATTGGGGGAGATTCAGACATTCTTGCATCTTTGTTACGTTACATTGGTTATTAATTAAGCCTCTAACAATACAAAGTCTTACGGGATGGGCGATTGCTTTGAGTACTTCGCTTTGCTGAATATAGTTTCTCATATCTTCCATATTATCACCCTCAATTTCTACTGTATTAGATAAATAAATTGGTATCGGCTAATTCTGCAGCGCTAAGATACGTAGCAACACCGGCGACTTCAATGCCGTCTATTAGCTCCTCTACTTTGATGCCCATTACATCTAGGGACATGCTGCAAGCTACGATTCGAATGCCTTGTCTTTGGGCCTGCTGAATTAGATCTTCTAAAGAAGAAACATTTTTTTTGTTCATAATATACCGTATCATTTTACCACCAATACCACCCATATTCATAGTGGATAAGCCAAGTTTTTTAGATCCTCTAGGCATCATCATGCCAAACATAGCTTCTAGCAGTGTTTTACTAGTATTTACTTTAATTGGTTTTCTAAGAATATTAAGTCCCCAAAAGGTGAAAAACATAGTTACTTTTCTTCCCATAGCCGCGGCTCCATTGGCAATAATGAAGGCAGCAATTGCCTTATCTAAATCACCACTGAAGACAACCATCGTTTTATCATTGTTAGGGGAATTAAGGTTCGTACTTTCCTTTTGTAATGCAGTGCCTTTTTTTATATAAGCTTTGACAAGCTGATTTGAGGTATTTACCTCTAGCAAAAGGTTACCAGTGCTTACGCACCAAGCCTTTATGTCGGAGCCAAAAGCCAGATCAGTAGTTATTACTTCTAAAACTTGACCAAGCTGCATTGTATTCAGGGTATTATAAACTTGCATAATCGGACCAGGACACTGTAATCCACAAGCATCAATGGTAACGTCAACTTGTTTGCTTTGGGGTGATGTGGTGGTTTGCTGTACATTTTCTTTCTGCAATTCTTCATAACGGAAAATATCCCGATTGGATTGTTCTTGCATGGCAGTAGTATAGGTTTTATAACCGCCACTTAAATTTTTCAGATTTGTAAAGCCATTTTGGACTAGGATTCTATAAGCCAAATAGCCTCTTAATCCGATCTGGCAAAAAAGAATGAGTTCTTTATTTTTAGGAATTTCCTGGAGTCTGCCTCTTAGTTCATCGAGGGGAATGTTGATGGCATCTTCTATCGAACCCATACCAAATTCTATAGGGGTTCGTACATCGACTAAAAGAGCATTTTCTTTATCTACTTGCTTGATTTCGTCCCAATGAATAATTTTGTGATCTCCTTTTAATATGTTGGATGCAACATAACCAGCCATATTGACAGGATCTTTTGCAGATGAATAGGGTGGTGCATAAGATAATTCCAATTTCTCTAAATCATAAACTGTCATACCAGCACGAATCGCTGTCGCAATGACATCAATTCTTTTTTCCACGCCTGCCTGGCCAATTGCTTGAGCGCCGAGTATTTTTCCATCGATTGGAGAAAAAAGGAGCTTTAGAGAAATTGTGGTCGCACCACGGTAGTAACCTGCATGGGATAAAGAATGGGTGTAGGATTTTTCATAGGGAATTTGAAATCTCTTTAGTATTTTCTCATTATTTCCTGTAGAAGATACTGTTACATCAAATACTTTGAGTACAGAAGTTCCTTGTGTTCCAGTATACTCATCTTGCCTGCCTAAAATATGATTGGCAGCAATTCGTCCTTGTTTATTGGCGGGCCCAGCTAATGGAATGAGAGTAGGGTGACCGTTTACATAATCAATTACTTCAATGGCATCACCGACAGCATAAATATCAGGATCTGAAGTTCTTAAATTTTTGTCAACTTGAATTCCGCCTCTTTCTCCTAAAACTAAATTCGCTGATTTTGCCAGTTTAGTATCTGGAATAACGCCAATGCCTAATAGAATGATATCTGCTTTAAGCTCTGTATTGCTCGTAAGTGAAACAATGGAATAATTCTCTTCTTGACGCACTGATGTTACGCCATCTTCCAGATAAACTTCCATGCCTTTTTCTTTTAAATATTGATGCACTAAAGCTGCCATTTCAAAGTCGATGGGCCCCATTACTTGATTGGCTAATTCCACTAAGGTAACTTTGATGCCTCTTTCTACTAGATTCTCAGCTAATTCAATACCGATGAATCCTCCTCCTACGACAATGGCTCGTTTGGGTTGATGAGTGTCAACAAAATCTTTAATAGCATAGGTATCCGGAATATTTCTCATGGTGAAAACATTCGCCGCCTCTAAGCCAGGGATCGGAGGTTTAATTGGAGCGGCACCTGGCGAGAGAATTAATTTATCATATGATTCTCTATAGTTAGTGCCTTTTCTAAGATCCTTTACCACAAGTTCTTTTTTCTCAGTATCAATACTTAGGACTTCGCTAAAGACTCGCACGTCAATATTAAATCGTATATTCATTGCTTCTGGTGTTTGTACGACAAGCTGTTCTTTTTCGCGAATAACTTCGCCTACATAATAAGGCAAACCACAGTTAGCAAAGGAGATATGTTCTCCTTTTTCAAAAAGAATAATCTCAGCTGTTTCATCTAAACGTCTTAAACGTGCCGCTGCACTTGCGCCTCCAGCTACTCCGCCAACGATCAATATCTTCATAAATTTCATCTCTCCTCACTTTTAATATCATTATATCTATATATTACGATATAACGATGTAACGTGCAAGAGAAAAACAATTAAATAATATGGAAAATAGAGGAAACTTGCTTTAGATAAGAGTTTGAAGATAAGAGAGGAAGGTTTGGGTTGCAATCGATAAATTTTTTTTCTTATTAAATATTATGCCGATGGTGCGAGACGGAATGGGAGGGGAAACGGGAATTTCTACAAGGTTCCCATTGGCCAGATCTTGTTCAATAAAATTTTTAATTACAACGGTTACGCCTAAGCCAATTTTGGCAAATTCAATAAGAAAATCCATAGTATTAATTTCTATTTCAGGTTTAATAAATATATTATTTTCAATAAAAAATTGATCAATATATTGGCGTGTAATATTATCTGATTCGAGAAGCATGAAAATGGCTTTTGTGAAAATATCGTTAGGCGCCACCACTTGAATGCTTTTTAAATACTCTTTTTCAGCAACAAAGATGTCTTGGATAGTAGCTAATTTGATAAAAGTATAGGAATCCAGATTAAATGGGCGGCTGACAATACCAAAGTCAATCATTCCTTGGTCAATGTGCTGTAATGTATCAAAAGTGGTTTTATTAATAATTTTTATTTTAATTTCAGGATATTGATTCATAAAGGGTTTAAGGTGGGGGAGAAGAAAATGCTTACATAACGTCGTACTAACACCAATGGTAATTACACCTTGTTTTTTGCTCTTAAGTTCCGTTAGGGTATTTTCACCTTCTGAAATGAGATGGAGTGCCTTTTCTATATATTCATAGAAAAGTTTCCCTTCTGTCGTTAAAGTCACTCCCTTTGAACTGCGGGAAAATAATTTAATATCAAGAATTGCTTCTAGTTTTTTTATGGACTTACTTACTGCTGGTTGACTGATATACAATGCCGCTGCTGCATGGGAGATATTTTTATAGTATGCAACAGTATGAAAAATTTTATATAGTTCTAAATCTTTACTCATACTATAACCCCTCGTTATATTAAATATAATTAATATGTATTATTATTATAACACGTTAACTTTTATAATAGTAGAAAGGCTAGAAAGAGAGATGATTAAATTGATTAAAGGTAAGGTATGGAAATTCGGTAATGATGTAGATACGGATCAAATCATTCCGTCCCAATATTTGCTATTGCCCACCGTAGAGGAAATGAAGCAGTATACCTTTGAACCTTTAGACAAAGACTTTGCTTCTACTATATGTGCAGGTGACGTCATTGTAGGAGGAGAAAATTTTGGTTCCGGTTCTTCCAGAGAACAGGCTCCATTAGTACTAAAAGCCTTAGGGGTAAGTGCAGTGGTAGCAAAATCTTTTGCAAGAATTTTCTTTAGAAATGCGATTAATATTGGATTGCCGGTAATACTCTGCAAAGAAGTTTATGATGATGTACAAAATCAGGATACCCTCGAGATCGACGTGCAAAGAGGTAGCATCCGAAGTGTCAAATCAGGTGAAATTTTTACATCTACCACGTTGCCAGCTCACGTGATGAACATATTAAAAGCAGGCGGCTTGATCGGATTTTTAAATCAGAAATAAAGGGGGTACGACAATGGGAATGACGATAGGAGAGAAAATCTTGGCTCGGGCTAGTGGTAAGGATGTTGTGAAACCTGGGGAAATCATCACGGCAAAAGTAGATTTATGTATGAGTAATGATGGTACAACCCATTTAAATATTGATATATTTGAAAATCAACTGAAGGCAGAAAAAGTCTATAATCCAGATAAGGTAGTTTTTATTGTAGATCATAATGTGCCTTCAGAAAGTGCCAAAACTGCTGAGGTACACAAAAAAATGCGAATATTTGCGCAAAAACATCAAATTCCATTTTATGAAGGAACAGGCGTGTGTCATCAGATCATGATTGAAGATTTTGTTGTACCGGGACAGTTGATCATTGCGGCAGATTCTCATACCTGTTCTTATGGTGGGCTAGGAGCCTTTGGCACAGGGGTGGGCTGTACGGATTTTACTTCTGTAATGCATACAGGAGAAATATGGCTGATGGTGCCAGAGACATTAAAGTTTATTATTGAAGGTAAGTTTAAACCAGGTGTATATGCGCGGGATTTGATCTTAAAAATCATTGGTGACATAGGGGCAAATGGAGCTAACTACAAGATTATGGAGTTTGGCGGACCGGCCGTGAAAGATTTTACCATTGATGATAGAGTTGTACTTTGTAATATGGCGGTGGAGGCAGGAGCAAAAAGTGGTCTTATTGCGCCAGATGAAACTACTATTGAATATGTTACCTCCAAAGGGCGTCAAGATATGCATCTATTTACTAGTGATGAGGATGCAGTGTATGAGAAGATATATTACTATAATTTAGATGAATTAGAGCCGATGATTGCTATACCTCACTGTGTAGATGATGTCGTTCCCATAAAAGAGATTTCCGAAGTAAAGATTAATCAGGGATTTATTGGTTCCTGCAATAACGGAAGAATCGAAGAACTTCGTGCTGCCGCAGAAATTTTACGGGGAAATAAGGTTGATCCTTATATGAAACTACTGATTTCCCCTGCCTCGAAAGCAATATACTTACAGGCTTTATCAGAAGGGCTCATTGACATTTTCGTCGAAAGTGGCGCGATGGTACTTAATCCAAATTGTAGTGTTTGCTGGGGAAGCTGCCAGGGGGTAATTGGTGAAGGGGAAGTCTTATTATCTACAGGAACACGAAACTTTAAAGGTAGAGCAGGCCATCCTAATTCCAGTATTTACTTGGCTTCAGCAGCTACGGTTGCTGCTTCAGCTCTTACAGGAAAAATAACAGATCCCAGGGGGGCAGTACAATGAATAGAAAATTTACAGGAAGAGTTTGGAAACTAGGAGATGATATTGATACGGATATTATTATCCCTACCCAGTTTCTTGCCTTGAACTCAGTAGAAGATATGAAGAGATATGCATTTTATCCTCTAAGGCCCAGGTTGCCTGAATTGATTAATCCAGGGGACATTATTGTAGCAGGGAAAAACTTTGGTTGTGGTTCTTCACGGGAACAAGCGCCAGAAATTATCGCAGCATTGAAAGTTGGCTGTATTATTGCTAAATCTTATGCTAGGATATTTTATCGCAATGCGTTTAATAATGGTTTGCTGCTTCTTGAGAATGAAGACCTTTATGATTGTTGCGGAGAAGGCGATGAAGTTTCTGTAAATCTTGAAAGCAGTAAAGTATCCCTAGGGAAAAAAGCATTTAAGGTATCTTCCATACCCAGGGATTTACTAAAGATGGTAGAAGCAGGCGGACTAGTTCCTTTTATGAGAGAACGGAATGGCAAGTAGTGTAAAAAGGAGGTAGGATTATGGGATATACTCTAGCAGAAAAAATCATCATGAAAAATACTGGGAAAAAGTCGGTTACTCCAGGTGAACTGCTCAATGTTAATGTGGATCGGGTCATGGTTCACGACATTTTTGCCCCTTTTGTAGTTGAAAAATTTAGAGAAATGGGCTTTGAGAAAGTCTGGAATCCAGATAAGATTGTTTTTGTCTATGATCATCTTGTTCCCACTAGTTTTATTGAAGATTTTCGCCACCATAAAATAGGGGATGACTTTGCCAGAGAACAAAACATTAAGGCTGTTCATCGTTCTGATGGTGTTTGTCATCAATTGATGCCAGAGTTACGATATGTTGTTCCTGGTCAAGTGGTTTTTGGTACAGATTCTCATACGACTACCTATGGGGCAATTGGTGCTTTTTCTACAGGGATTGGTTATACGGAAATGGCGGCAATTTTTGGAACGGGAGAGTTATGGATAAAGGTTCCGCCAACTCTAAAGTTTATCATAAATGGTGATCTACCAAAGGGCGTATATGCCAAAGATATCATTTTAAGAATTCTTGGGGATATTGGAGCTGACGGAGCTACTTATAAAGCCATGGAGTTTACTGGCTCCACAATTGATGGTTTAAGTATATCTTCAAGAATGACGCTTTCCAACATGGCAGTAGAAGCGGGAGCTAAGGTCGGAGTAATTGCCCCTGATGAAAAAACTTTCGCATTTAGTGGCGTAGATGGCAATAAGTATCAGGATTTAAAAAGCGACCATGATGCAGGGTATGAAAAGGTTTTCACCTATGATGCATCCACATTAAAACCTGTTGTTGCCTGTCCATCAAATGTAGATAATATTAGTGATGTGGAACAATTGTATGGAACAAAAATAGATCAAGGTTTTATTGGATCCTGTACCAATGGCAGGCTTGAAGATTTGGAGATCGCAGCCGAAATACTAAAGGGACGTAAAATTGCCCCTTTTACAAGGCTTATTGTGACCCCTGCTAGCCGCAGTATCTACGCAGAAGCTGTGAAAAAAGGTATTATCGGTATTTTAGTGGAAGCGGGAGCCATTATGAATCCACCTTCCTGTGGCTTATGCTGTGGCAGGAGTGGCGGTATTGTATCAGATGGGGAGAAAGTCATTGCAACGAATAATCGAAATTTCTTAGGCAGGATGGGCAGTCCTAAGTCTGAAATCTTCCTTGCCTCCCCAGCGACAGTCGCTGCTGCCGTATTGGAAGGTAAAATTGTGAATCCAAGAAAGTATTTATCCGATGACTAAACCGCTCTAAGACTCCCAACTTCATCTCGTTAACAGCCTGTAATATCCTGCACTCTGGTTCGGATAACAGTCTGTAAAACTCGAAGTAAGTTCGCTCTAAGGATTTTCGAATCCAAGGCTCACTTATATAAGTGGGAGTTAAGAGCGGCTAAGTCCCTGGATAAGTGCGACTAAGATTCAGATGGAGTTAAAACTCCATCTGAATCAAGTCTTCTTTATAACTACAAAAAAAGCACTAGCTGCCGTTTCATTGGCAACTAGTGCTTTCTTATTGCGCTAGAGAGTATATGTTTTAGAATAGAGCGAGAAAAGAATGATTTAGCTACAGAGGCGCAGAGTCACGGAGGGGAATTTTTTAACCCTATTTATTTTCCTCTGTGCCCTTTGTGTCTCTGTGGTTAAAAATTTGTAAATTTTTCTTTTTACTTCTTACTAAAGGCAATGTCTTTTACGACTTCACCAGCGATGATTAGGCCAGCAACGGATGGCACGAAAGAGATACTACCAGGGATTTGACGGCGAATTGTACATTTTCGGGTAGTGCCTGAGGGGCAGATGCAACCTGTTGTACAACTCGACCCTTCTGTTTCTTTTGGGGTTATTGGCACTTCTTTTGAATAGACCACCTTTAAGGAAGGAATCCCACGTTTTTTTAATTCTTTACGCATTACTTTGGCTAAGGGGCATACAGAAGTTTTGTAAATATCCGCTACTTCAAATTGTGTTGGATCTAGTTTATTACCGGCACCCATGCAGCTTATAATGGGGATATTTTTCGCATTAGCCTTTTGAATTAAATCAATTTTTCCTGTTACTGTATCAATGGCATCTACGATATAGTCATAGTCATCAAAAATTAATTCATCGGCAGTATCTGGCATATAAAATTTTTGTAAGGTTGTTACTTCTACGTCAGGGTTAATTTCTAAAATTCGTTCTTTCATAACCTCAACTTTAGCTTTGCCTACAGTTTTGCGGGTCGCAAGTAATTGACGATTAATGTTAGTTAAGCAAACACAGTCGTCATCAATGAGGACTAGTTTGCCTACCCCTGATCGAACCAATCCTTCTACAGTATAAGATCCTACACCGCCAATGCCAAAAACAGCTACTTTACTGTTCTTTAATCTATTTAATGCTTCCTCGCCAATTAGTAATTCAGTTCGAGAAAATTGATGTAACATCTTGTCACCTATTCCTATTCAATATTTTATGGATGAGCTATGTGAAGAATTCAGTCCAGCCCACTCTATTTAGACTTTGTAACTTAAAAATTTGTTTATAGATTAGTATTCGTAATCTATAATAAAAGGAAATTCGACTCACCAAATCTTATCAAAAATACGTATAAAATTCAACTGTATCTTATATTAAACTCTTTCTTTTAAAGTTATTACTTTTGTACAAGGAAATGGTCGTTTGCATATGGAATATACATAGGAGCAAAAATATGCCAGTAGTATCTGGTAAAACCAACAAAAGGAGTAGTTATTATGAAAAAAATTGCAGCAATGATTGCGTTCCTCTTATTATTTTGTCCGTCTTTTCTACGGGCTATGTCTGAAGTTACACAAAATGAACCAGTCATTAAGATTGACAGCAATCATGAATCGCAGCTTCCTAAAAATTTTAGAACAACAAGTAATTTAGAGAATTTTACAGAAAATATACCTTCTACGTTAGGGCTTACAGAACTGCATGAATCAGGGAGTGCTCAATTTTCAGAAAAAGAATTTACCCAAGTTTTAGGTAAAATATCTGGGAAAATCATTATTGTTGACTTACGGCAAGAATCTCATGGATTTTTAGATGGTACGGCTGTAAGCTGGTATGGGAAAAAAAACTGGGCAAATGTTGGTAAAAGCTTAGAGGAAATTGAGAAAGATGAACAAGAACGATTGCAGTCATCACTAACTACTCCCATAAACATAGCACCTTTTAAAGCAAACGAGGCAGGGAAAATCAGCAATGCACTTACGGAAGCTCAACTTGTTTCTTCTTATGGAGTACAATATTTTCGTATTCCCGTTACGGATCATATGCCGCCTAGTAATGAGAATGTAGATCAATTTATTCAGTTTTATAAGAGCTTACCTCAAGATGCTTGGCTTCATTTTCATTGTCATGCTGGCCATGGCCGGACGACTACTTTTATGGCTATGTATGATATTTTGCGAAATGGGAAAAAGGTTAGCTTTGAAGATATCATGAAACGTCAAGCTTTATTAGGTAATATGGATCTTCGGGAAATACCATCATCTAAAAAAGCTTGGGAACGGAAACTTTATGAAGATCGGGCACTCTTTATTAAACAGTTTTATGATTATGTAACTCAATCAAGTGATGATTTGCCCGTTATGTGGTCTGATTGGATTGGACAGCATCAATAAGTAGTCCTTAGAACAAACTGAACTTAGGACCTAAAGGAGCTATTCATGAACAATAAGGGGCTAAAAGCTAAGCAATTTAATAATACACCAATTACAATTTTATTAGTTCTGCTATATGTAATTGTTGCCATGAGTGATAACTTTAAAGGAATCTTTGTGCCCTTTTTTAAAGAAGATTTTCGGCTTAATAATACGGAAATTGGCTATATGTTAACAGCAGGTCTGTTGGCTTACGCAGTCTTTCAGTATATTGGCGGGATCTTTATTGAAAAAATTGGTTATAAGAAGGTCATAGCTCTTGGCTTTTTAATTGGTATGGCTTCCTTATTACTTTTAATTACCTGTAAAAGCTACCTGGTATTAATTCTTGGTTTATTTGGTTTAAATATTGGCATGGCCATGTTTAATGTTGGGGTAAATACCTTAGGGCCAGTCCTTACCGTTGCCTCAACCGCCGTACTGATGAATTTTGTAAATTTTTCTTATGGGGCTAGTAACACTGTAATTCAAAAAGTCGTTGGTAATCTTTTATCAAAAGGAGTAGAGTGGACCCAATTTTATGTTTTTATGCTGTTTTGTTCCGGGATTTTATTTGTATATTTGCTACTAATAAAAATACCCTATGCACCAAAAAGTGAAAAAGCAAATTATAGTAAAATGGATTTGCTTAAAAATAAAATGCTTTATCTTTATATTATCGCTTTAGGTTTTTACCTTGCCTCTGAATATGGGATAGGAAATTGGTTTGTTACTTACATGGGGGAAGAATTCAAATTAGATGCCGATGGTCGGGCGCTGTACGCAGCCTTATTCTTTGGGGCCGAAACAGTGGGAAGGTTATTTGGTGGATATATCGTTGATAGACTGGGAACTTTTAAGAGTATGCTGCTCTATGGATGTTTTGCTACTTTGTTTTCTACCGTCGGTATACTATTAGGTGAAGCCGGGCTCATTATATTCTCTATCGCAGGGTTATTTTATTCTATAATCTATCCTACCATTATAATGACGGCACATACAGTTTTTAAGGAAGCTGCATCCTATGCCACAGGGCTAATTTTGATGTGTGGAACTCTTATTGCTATGGTCGTTAATATGTTTATGGGTGTAGCGAACGATGTAATAGGTGTTTATTATTCTTATTATAGTATAGCTATCTGCATAGCAATCACTACATTATCAATTTTATTTATTAAGCGCAAAGTAGAAACTGTAGAGGTAAAGGTAGGAGAGAGTATCTAATGGGTGTGCAATTTTATCGTGATAAGGATTTGCCATATTTTGAATTAAAACAATGTGATACAAGTCAACTTTCCTATAAAAAACATGCTCATGAAGAATACTCTCTTGGAATTGTGGATAAAGGGAAGAGTTCTTTTTGGTATGAAGGAAAGTCCGAAGAGGTATCTCCCCGAACAATTGTCTTTATACCACCTGACTTAGTTCACTCCTGCAATCCTGAGCAAAAAGAGCAATGGAAGTATAACATGTTATTTATTAATGCTGCATGGATTGATAGCTTTATGAATAGTGAGGCAAAAGATTTATACCAATATCCAGTTGTAAAGAATATTTCAGATCCTGAAATATTTAGCATGACGAATAAAATGATAGAGAATTTAGTTCAGAATGCAAGCCCGCTAGAGAAAGAAGAAAGTATTATCGCTATTTTTGAAAAAATTGTTAGTCAAATCGATCCAGTAGATAAAGGAAGATGTAAGAAGGAATTACCTAAATTGCAAATCATTAAAGAGTATTTGCAAAGTAATTTCTTTGATAAAATTACTTTGGATTTGTTAGAAAAAGTATCAGGAATTAATAAATTCCATATCATTCGCCTATTTAAGGAGGAATTTGGTATTCCCCCTCATATGTATCAAACCCTATTGAGAATTAATTATGCAAAAAAACAACTACGTAAACAGCGACAAATAACAGACGTAGCATTAGAAGCTGGATTTTATGACCAAAGTCATTTTAGTAAAGTTTTCAAAAGCCATATGGGAATCACTCCTGATCGATACGAAAAATTAATATAATTAACAATTGATACTAACAAATTTGATTTTGATAGTATCAATTTTTTACAATACGCCTAGATTTTTCTTTGTTATGATAAAGAAAAACAGGAGGGCGTTATGAAAGAACAAATTTTATGGTACCAGAGAGGGATTAGTTTTTGTACTCAAAAACAAGTAATAGCCAATTTAATGATGGCCATGGTAGTGGTATTGTGGGGCGTTTCATTTGTAAGTATAAAAATAGCAGTAACTGAAATTCCACCGACTACGATGGCCTTAGTGCGTTTTACTATTGCTTCCTTACTTCTTGGCATTCTGCTGAAAAAAGTAGAACCAAGGGCAACCGTAGCTAACGTAGATCTGCCTAAAATGGTAGTGGGTGGAATTCTGGGTATCACGTGTTATTTTTATTTTGAAAATATGGGGGTTAAGTTGTCGACCGCTGTGAATGCATCTCTCATCGTAACCGTCATTCCGATTATTGCAATTAGTTTGGATGTATTATTTTTTCACAGTAAAATAACTGGATTAAAACTTTTGGCAGTTGGTATCGCGTTAATAGGAACTTATTTATCAGTAACGGCAAATGGGAAAATTGAATTTAACTCTGTAAATTTCAAGGGAAATATGCTCATGATTGGTGCGATGGTATCTTGGGCACTTTACACTTTGCTCAATAAGTCTTTGCAAGGAAAGTATTCCGGAGTATGCATGATAACTTACCAAACCGGTTTTGGAACATTATGTCTGTTGCCCTTAGCTCTCTTAGAATATCAAGAGTGGAGAGTGTTTTCTTTAGTGGCTTTTTGGCATATTTTATTCCTTGCTGTCTGTTGTACTGTTGGTTGTTATCTGTTATATATGTACGTCTTAAAGCATTTAGATGTTGCCATTACGACGATCTATCTGAATGTAGTACCTATTATCGGAGTGCTAAGTGGTCAATATTTTTTAAATGAGAGTGTATTTCCTATTCAACTTGTAGGTGGAATACTAACAGTCATAGCCATATTGGCAATTAATATAGATATGATAATGCAGAGAAAAGAAATTTAGAATCCCTAAAGTGAAAAAACAGCCCACTCTTTTTTAGAGGGGCTTTTATTGTTATGGATAACAATAAATAGATGTAATAGTATTTTTGTGCTAAAATAAGAAAACTTATGCAATAAATAGTGTTTATATCCGTCATATAAATAGTGAAGAAAATTATCAGTAGGTGTGAATGCCTGGGTGAAATTAATAGTTAGCTATTTTAAAATGGAGAAGCTTACATATGGATGAAGAACAAAAATACTTTAGTAAAAAGATTGAACATGAGCGAACAAAATTCATACAATATGTACGCCGCAAAGTAACAGGGATATCACAAATGGATGCTGAGGATATTGTCGCTGATGTCATCTTTAATATATATAACAAAGTAGATTTTCAGCATCATATAGAAAATCTTATTGCATATATGTATCGCTCGATTAGAAATAAAATTGTCGATCATCTTCGTCAATCGCGGCCAGTTTTGTCACTGGATAAGATGGATGAGTCCACAGGTGCGCCTTGGGTGGAAAATATGATTGATCCCAATGGCGACATTGAGACCAATTTACAAAACAAAGAGTTTCGTGAATATTTTTTTGCTGCACTGATGAAATTAGAACCTAGACAGCGAGCGATTTGGATAGCGACGGAAATAGAGGGTTATACCTTTAAAGAACTTTCAAAAAAATGGGGAGAACCAATTGGGACGTTATTATCACGCAAAAGCAGAGCAACCAAATCATTAAAGTATATGCTTACCGATTTTAAATTTTGAGGAGGTTTTATATATGAAAGGAAATTATGATCAATGTAAATCCAAGGGTAAAATTATTCTTATTCATGTTGTTGTAGGTATTCTTATGGCCTTGGGATTTGGTCTAGTTTTTGGTTATTTTGTAATGTTATTATGGAATTATTTGATGCCAGATATTTTTAGCCTGAAGGTCATTACATTTTGGCAAGGAGCAGGCTTAGTATTTATGCTGCGATTACTTTTTGGAACCTATGGGAAAGATATACATGGGCATCATGCAAAGAAATGCCATCCCTATAAAAGAACCACCCAAGGTATTGGAGCGTCTGAAAGCAGTGAGCATTATCAGAGTTGGTGGGAGGAGCAAGGAAAGGATTCGTTTGAAAAATACGTGAAAAATAAGTAAGTGTATGTAGCAGTAAAATTTTTAACCTGCGCTATTTTGCATACACTAGCTTTAATGATTTTATTTATAAAGGGAGTTATCTAATGCGCATTCGCTTTGGTTATGTAGCAATGGCTTTGGGGATTCCAGAGGGATCTCCCAATAAAACGGTGACTGCGAGTACTTTGAATAAGCTTGCTGATCCATTTGATCGTTTTAGTAAGCTCACACGGCTGGTTAAAGAGAATTTATCGACTCAATTACGTGTGCTGCGTTATAACCTTGCCCATGATATTAAAGTCTTTCGATTTACTTCTAAATTAGTGCCTTTAGCGACTCATCCAATAACATCTGGGTGGAATTACTGTGAAAAATTTCAACATGAACTAGTCGAGATTGGCACCTTGATTAAGAAAGAAGGTATACGGGTTAGTGCCCATCCTGACCACTTTGCAATTCTCAATAGTAAAGATGCGAATGTACTGGAAGCAACATTAGCAGACTTATGCTACCATGTAAATCTTTTTGAAGCTATGGGTTTAGGTGTTGAAGCAAAATTGGTTCTCCATGTTGGTGGGGTTTATCAAGATAAACTTCAGGCGTTGCTTCGTTTTAAATCAGAATTTAGTAATTTGCCTAGTAGGATAAAAGATAGAATCATTATCGAGAATGATGATAGATCCTACAATGCGAATGAGGTTCTCAGTCTTTGTGAAGATTTGAAAGTACCAATGGTCTTAGATATTCATCATCATAGTTGCTGTAATGATGGCACGTCCCTTACTGATATCCTGCCTGCGATCTTTGCCACTTGGGGTAACATGATTCCTAAAATTCATGTTTCTAGTCCAAAAGGGACGAACAATGCTAGGGCACATGCAGATTATATTAATGTCGATGAGTTTGTAGCTTTTTTAGATATTGCGAAACAATATAATCAAGATTTTGATGTTATGATTGAAGCAAAACAAAAAGATCTGGCCTTACTTTCTTTAATGAAAGAATTGAAAGACGTTAAGGGAGTTACAATTATCAACCAAGGGGCAATTGAATATTAGTAGTATCTAATACTTGACAAGATAACTTGGTATAATGTAGAATTTGATTAATAATGATAATCATTATCTATTGAGGTTAAAAGATATCCATTAAAACACAATCAATTATATGCGAAAATAATGGAATGATAGGGGAGTGGATATATGACGCTTTTGATAAAAGCAGATGAACAACAAGTTTATATGAATATAAATGGTGATGTTTATTCAGAACATGTCAATTTTTTGCAAGATAGCCTAATAGAACGCTTGCATTATGGGTATCGGCACATTGTTCTTGATGTTAATGATGTTAGCCAATTCGATGACAAAGGAATTGCTATGCTGACATATATTCGTTCGAAGCTACATAAGCTGGGAGGGAAATTGATTATTAACGATAAGAATGGAGCAGTTTCTGACTTGGTTTTTGACAACCACAAAATTTTATGAAATCTAGCTTCCGATAAATTGGAAGCTTTTTTATGTTCTATGTTAGATCTCTATTCTGAAGCCATCAAAGAGTGTAAAGTTGATGGAGCGGGATAGAAAATTTATAAAAAGCTATTGGCAGGGCCAGGCGACTATGTTATTATAAGAGAAATAAAATATTTGTTAGTTGATCAGTAAACTGAAGGCTAAAACGATCGCTGCTGGCGGTCCTTTTAGCTTTTTATTTTTTTCAAGGTGGAGGCGAAAAAAATAGAAAGATCCGACAGCTATTTTAGAAACGTTGGTATTAACTAAAGACGTGATGAATAGAATGGGTTATTCATTGACAGTTTGCTTTTAAGCCCAATGGAATTATTTAAAAGAAAAGGCAGGGGAAATTATGAGTTCTTATTCAACAGTAATTACTAACATTCTAGCAATGCTGGCGCTTGTTTATAGTTTGTATTATATGCAACGTAAAGGAGTTAATTTTGGGATACGGGTTATGGTAGGAATGGTTCTGGGTATTTTGTTTGGTGGGGTACTTCAGAGCTTATTTGGTGGCTCATCGACGATTATAAAACAATTAAATAGTTGGTTCGATTTAATTGGATCCGGTTATGTGCGCTTATTGAAAATGATTGTTATGCCTTTAATTATCGTGTCTATTATTTCGGCTATTACGAATATTAAAGATATGAAAATCCTTGGTAAAGCTGGTGGATTAATCATTGGTATCCTGTTATTCACTACCGCTATTGCAGGTTTAATCGGAGCGGGTTCTTCCTTAGCCTTTCATTTGTCGGCAGAGGGATTGCAGGTAGGAGAAGCAGAATTGGGTGCCACAAAAAGTGTCGAGGGTAAATTAACTGCCTTTCAGACAAAACCAATACAGCAGCAATTAATAGAGATTATTCCAACGAACCCTTTCTATGCATTGACAGGTCAAGGAAGTGCGGATACATTGTCAGTAGTTTTCTTTTCGGCTCTTATCGGCATTGCTGTGTTAAGCATAAAACAAAGCAAACCTCAATCAGCAGAATTTTTTATGAAAGTTATGAAGACTGCAAACGATGTTGTGATGCAACTAGTGGACTTTGTATTATTATTGACACCTTATGGTGTATTAGCACTCATGACTAAATTTGTTTCCACAAGCAATTATGCCGATATTTATAAATTAATTCAATTTGTAGTAGCTTCTTATCTAGCCCTGATTCTTATGTTTATCGTGCATTTAATAATATTATCCTTTATGGGATTCAATCCTTTTACTTATATCAAAAAGGTTATACCTGTCCTGATTTTTGCGTTTACCTCTCGGACCAGTGCCGGAACACTTCCTCTCACCATTGAAGCATTGATCAATAAGTTAGGCGTTCCTTCTGGTTATGCTAATTTATCAGCTTCATTCGGTGTAAGTATTGGGCAAAATGGGTGCGCCGGTATATATCCAGCCATGCTGGCTGTGATGGTTGCTCCGACTGTAGGGATAAACCCACTTGAAATATCCTTTTTGCTTAAATTAGTGATTATTGTTGCGATTGGTTCTTTTGGTATTGCTGGTGTAGGTGGTGGTGCAACTTTTGCTGCACTGGTTGTTCTTTCTACTATGGGATTACCAGTAGGCATTGTAGGTTTACTGATTGCTATTGAGCCATTGATTGATATGGGCAGAACGGCATTAAATGTAAGCGGAGCCATGATAGCAGGTATTGCTAGTAGTAAATTGATGGGTGAAATGGACACTGAGACCTATCATCAGGAAATATTAGAAACAAAACCAATGTAAGATAAAAAAATTACTAAAAAGCTTCCGAGTATTCGGAAGCTTTTTGACTTTTGAAATCGTGGAGCGTAAGACGTTACGATTTTTTCCTATAAATAAGACTAACATAGGAAAAGATCTTTGTGCATAGAGTCTAATAGCATCATTTTTTAATATACTTACAATCTTAGGGAAGTAGAAGAAGTAGATAGTAGGAATTCTACCTATTTTACGGAATCAGAAAGTATAACACTTTCTTGATTCCAAGTAAGAACGGCTAAGGCTTCTGCCTGCGTCCGAGGACTTGGCACAAGCCAAGTCTATTCTTATGAAATAAGAATAGGATCTTAACCAGAAAGGGTGAAAAAAATGAAAATCTTAGTATGTTGCAGTGGTGGGCTTGATAGCAGTTCTATAATTGAAGTGAATATTAAAAAGATACTAAAGGAATTTGAGGTTGAAGCGCAAGTAGATCATACCGATTTATCCTCAGCATCAAGCATAAAAGCAGATGTCTATGTAGGTACTAGAGAAATTGTAGGGCAGCTATTATGTTTAGGCGGTAGAGTTATTTCCCTTAATAATATAATTGACATGAAAGAATTGAGAGATAAATTAAGTGTAGTGTTACAGATACCCCTTCCCTTACCAGGGGAAGAAATTAGTTCATAACTACCCATTCACGATAGTACCGCCATTGACATGAAGGATTTGACCGGACATATAGACAGAATCTTGTGAGGCCAAAAATACGTAACATGGAGCCACTTCCACCGGTTGACCAGCCCGCTTCATTGGGGTATCCTGACCGAACTTGGTTATATCTGGATCGGCAAATGAGGCTGGAATGAGTGGTGTCCAAATCGGTCCAGGGGCAACACCATTGACGCGAATGCCTTGTGGGAGTAAGGAAAGAGACAAAGAACGAGTGAAGGCAACGATGGCACCTTTTGTTGCGGAATAATCAATAAGCTGCTCATTCCCTTTGTAGGCAGTAATAGACGCTGTATTAATAATGACACTGCCTTTTTTTAGATGAGGTAATGCTGCTTTGCTAAGGAAAAAATAGGAGAAGATATTGGTGCGAAAAGTTTTCTCCAATTGTGCGGCGGAAATGTTTTGAAGACTTGTTTGTACATGTTGTTCAGCAGCATTGTTTACGAGGATATCTAATTGACCCAATTTACTTACTGTATCTGCAACTACTTGTTGGCAAAATTGCTCATCACCAATATCACCAGCAAGGGTTACACACCTTTTGCCCGTTTCTTCAATTAGCTTTTTTGTTTCTGCAGCGTCATCGTGTTCATTAAGGTAGGTGATTGTTACATTAGCTCCTTCTTTAGCAAAAGCTAAAGCTACAGCTCGACCAATGCCGCTATCCCCGCCGCTAATTAAGGCTACCTTATTTTCCAGTTTACCACTTGCCCGGTAGTTAGCATCCATAAAAACTGGCAGTGGCTTCATTTGTGATTCAATTCCGGGCTGCTGGTTTTGATGTTGCGGTGGGAAGGATGTTCCCTGAGAACCCTGTTGTTGGCTCATCGTGATGCTCCTTTCGAAATGTTATGATGTCATAGTTTTTCCGAATTGCTGCGCTACAATACAAAAAAGTGTGAAACAGTAATTTACTGCTAATAATTCCTGTAAAATATTTTGCAGGAATTTTGTATTTGGTGGTCAATAAATATAAAAACAGGCAACTATTAATATAAGAAGAGGAAGGGGATGGACAAAGGATGAAAATATATAAAATAGCTGTAATTGCAGGCGATGGAATTGGACCTGAAGTATTAGCAGAAGGCGTAAAAGTTTTAAAAGCAGTGGCGCAGCTGGCTGGAGATTTTAACTTTGAGTTTACATACTTTCCTTGGGGCTGTGAGTATTATTTAAAACATGGAAAAATGATGGATGAAGACGGTTTAGATACTTTAAAAGCTTTTGATGCGATTTATTTAGGGGCGGTAGGTTATCCAGGAGTTCCTGATCACATATCTCTTTGTGATTTATTACTTAAAATTCGTAAAGGCTTTGACCAATACGTAAATCTACGTCCCATTCAACTATTAGAAGGGGCACCTTGTCCATTAAAAGATAGTAGACGTGATCAAATTGATATGCTGGTGGTTCGGGAAAATAGCGAAGGAGAATATGCGGGAGCTGGGGAGTGGTTATTTCGAGGTCAACCTGAGGAAGTTGTTTTGCAGACAGGAGTTTTCTCTCGTAAAGGTACCGAGCGTATTATTCGTTATGCTTATGAAATCGCTCGCAAAACAAAAAAAACATTAACAAGTATTAGTAAAGGAAATGCGTTAGTGTATTCTATGGTATTTTGGGATCAAGTATTTGCCGAAGTAGGACGTGAATATCCAGACGTTGTCACTCACTCTTATTTGGTAGATGCAGCATGTATGTTTTTTGTAAAAGAACCTGAGCGATTTCAAATTGTGGTTACTTCCAATTTGTTTGGCGACATAATTACAGATTTAGGTGCTGCCATAGCCGGAGGGATGGGGTTAGCTGCAGGTGCTAATATAAATCCAGAAGGTAAGTATCCTTCTATGTTTGAACCCATTCACGGGTCTGCACCAGATATTGCTGGGCAAGGAATTGCCAATCCCTTGGCTTCGATTTGGTCAGTAAGCCAAATGCTTGATTTCTTTGGTCAAGAAGAATGGGGAAAGGTAGTCCTACAGGCGATTGAGCAGGTCATGGTAGAAAAGAAATCTCTGACTAGAGATATGGGCGGGACAGCCAATACCCAAGAAGTTGGCAATGAAGTTGTGTCCATACTATCCAAGATATGTGGATAAAGTTTGTTAGAATAATGTAACCGTCAGGAATTTGTATTTGGATGATAAATAGGGTATATTAGATTTATCGCAATTTATTTAATAAGTAAATCTAAAGGAGGAAACAAAAATGAAAGAACTAATTAGAAGTCTAAATCAGCGTTTTTTCTCTTTTATGGATTTAGGCTTGTTAATTTTTCGTTTAGGAATTGGCAGTATGTTTATGTGGCACGGATTCCCCAAAATTACTGGTGGCGTTGAAAAATGGGCGGAACTAGGAAAATCCATGGCGGTCCTCGGTATTACCTTTGCTCCAGCGATTTGGGGGTTTATGTCTGGCTTCGCAGAGTTCTTTGGCGGTTTATTTCTTGCTATCGGTTTTCTTTACCGACCCATGTGCTTACTATTAGTTAGTAATATGTTAATTGCATTTTCCACCCAAATGTTAGAAGGAAAGGGCATGTTGAAGGCGGCCCAATCACTGGAAGATGGTTTTAGTTTCTTAGGAGCATTTTTTGTTGGTCCTGGTAAATATAGTGTTGATGAATACTTGGGTTTGCAGTCATCTAAGCAGAAGGGATATTCTCGATTTTAAAAGAACAGAACTACTAAATACATAATGAAAAAGGCATTGCCATTCTTTTGAGTGGCAGTGCCTTTTTTTATGGTATCAGAACTTATAGGTTTCTAGTTAAAAAGATTGAAACACAAAGACACAATGCTGCTATCGCGGCATACAAAAAAGATGGAAATGAAATGGTTAAAACCCCTTTGTGACCTTTGTGTCTTTGTGGTTCAAAAGGACGCGTAGCGTTTTTTTTATTTACTTATCATATTTCTTCTTAGTAGTGGCAATAATAAAGTACATATGTATCAGGTATAAAATATGGTAAGGAGAATCAAAAAGCATGGAAGAAAGAGAAGTGGAATGGAAAACCCATCCTATAGTCAGAATTACAGGTATCTTAATTTTATATACGATTGTTAATGCAATTATTGCGCTAGTAAGGTTTTAGGCGAAAAAGAAACCGCTCCGTAAGGAGTGGTTTTAGTTTACTTATTTAGTATTTATAGCTTATATTGCGGGTAATATAGGAAATGAGGAGGGAGATTAGTGGATACTAAAAATAGTAAATACAAAATTAAGGACGAAGTGTCCTTTGAAAAGCGTAAACTTTTCGGGAGTTCTTTAATTAGGGGAATTATTATTAGCTCTAGATTGATAAACTATAACTGGGTATATCTGGTGCAATGCTGTGACGATAAAAAACTAATAGTAGTCCCGGAGGATGATATTTGGCTGTTGGAAAACAATGAGCTATAATACATCTGTCATATCGATAACATAAGATAGGTGACTTGTGAGAAGTAAGTTAGCTAGATTGAAAAGTAAAAAAAACTGTCATTGACAAGAATACTTCAATAATAAAGTGTAAGGTAAGCATATCAATGACAGTTTTATTATTATAGATTGTCGTATTAATATTTTTGTATATAAGCCTTTTTATTTTTGCTAATTTGATGTAATAAATCAATCAATATATCAACTTCGTCACTATTATTATATAATCCTAAACTCATTCTAACTAAGCCAGGGCAAGGTACGTTAGGATTTTTTTGAATGTCAGAAAGTTTTTGATTTGTTATTCCCAAAAGCTTTTCTATATAGGGATGAGCGCAGAATAGACCATTCCGCACGGCAATCCCAGCTTCGTGGGATAAAATATTCGCTAATAATTCGTGATGGATTCCAGGAAGGTCAAAGGCTATAATGCCTAGGCGATCTTCTTTGTTTCCAGCACAGCAATATAATTTTATATCGGGAATTGATGTTAATCCAGCGATAGCATAATGAATTAGATTTTGTTCATAGTTATCAATAACTTGCATTCCAATAGAACTTAATGTTTTTATGGCAGCTAATAAAGCCACAACTCCCATAACATTAGGGGTGCCAGCTTCTTCTTTGTGGGGAGGGGTATCCCATGCTATAAATTGATGAGATACTAATTTCACTGCACCTCCTCCCTTACAGTAGGGTTCCTCTCCTTCAAAGGTTTCTTTTGGTCCGATAAGGACACCTATACCAAAAGGTGCATACATTTTATGAGCAGAAAAAACAAGATAATCAAGATGCTCTAGCGATTCATAGTCTTTCATATCAATAGGACAGTGAGGAGCCAGTTGGGCTCCATCTACAAGAATTTTTGCTTCGTATTTATGAGCAAGTTTTGCAATTTTGTAGATAGGGTTTTTGTAGCCAGTTACATTTGAGGCACCAGTGACTGTAACTAATTTTATCCTTCCGCCATAATGTATTAATTTCATCTCTAAGTCTTCTAGGGAGAGCTTGCCAAATTCATCAATAGATACATAATCTACTAAAAACTTATCTCTCCACGGTAAATCATTTGCTAAATGTTCCATATCTGTAGAAAGAATAACTTGTTTATCGTCTTTTTGCTCTAGAATATAAGATAGTAGATTTATTGCTTCTGTTGTATTTTTCGTATAAATGACGACATCTCGGGTGTGGTCTGCATTGACAAATTTCTTTATAACGTCTCTTCCTTCTTCATACACATCTGACGAAAGTATTGATTTATACCCTGCGCCACGGTGAATTGATGAATACCAAGGAGCAAAGTCTCCAAGTTCTTCCATGACGGAATGAAGGGGTGGAGTTGTAGCCGCATTATCAAAATTAATCCCTGTAACATATTTACCATTTACTAAAGGCAGTTTGCGATCCACTCCGACAACTAGATTTCTAAAAGGTGAGTGTATTGCCATCTTGTGTCCCCCAATCATGTTGGATACTCACTTACCATATAGAGTATTTGCGCTATATAATATTCTATGCATTGCTGCAGATCTAGTTCCTTTAGTAGCTACTGTAATCTTACAAAAATCCTTTATCTTTAAAAAAGCAACAATAAGTGTTAATGATTTATTATAATTTTAATAAATTAAAGGAAAAATGTAATTAATGGAAGAATAATTATCATAAAGTAAAAATTTCATTCAAATCAAAAATAATAGTAGAATGCAAAGGAGATTGTTAAACTTTATGGTAACATGGGAAGATAAGTATGCTATAGGAGTCGAATCGATTGATGAACAACACAAAGAGCTATTTGAGATAGCGAATCGGATTTACGATCTTTTAAAGAATGATCTCATAACGGATAAATATGACTCGATCATTGAAATCATTGAAGAACTAAAAAATTATACAATCTATCATTTTGAGGCTGAAGAAGAATATATGAAAAATATTGGGTACAAAAAACTTCTCTCACAAAAGGTTGCACATAATGATTTTTTAGAAAAAATGGAAAGCATTGACTTAGACCAAATTGATAATGGACATAATGAATACTTGCTTGGAATTTTGGATTTTGTCTGTGAATGGCTTGTTGAACATATTATAAAAGAAGATAGGTTGATTGTGGGTAGTAATTAACTTATGCATATAAGAAAAGACTTGGCTTGAGCCAAGTCCCCGGGCGCAGGCAGAGCCTTAGCCGTTCTTTCTTGGAATCAGAAAGTGTTATACTTTCTGATTCCGTAAAAAAAAAGCACTGAAAAATTCCAGTGCTTTTACTTACTAAATGGTGACCCCGGAGGGATTCGAACCCCCGACCTATTGATTCGAAGTCAAACGCTCTATCCAGCTGAGCTACGGAGCCATTTAATTGAATAATTTCAATTGTAGCAAATGTAAAATGAAATGTCAATGAAGGGGGAAATTCGGTACTAAAAGATCGTAACCTTATGATTGACAATTTTTTCATGGAAGGGTAAGATTATTTTAGACGGCAGAGAGGCCTTTACCATGAGAGGTGAAGGCCTCTTTGATATTAAAGAAGAGGCGATGATAATATGACAACTATCGGAGTTATTGCACAGAAACACCATAAATCGGTTATAGAGTTAAGAAGATATCTTCATAGATTTCCTGAGCTTAGTAATCAAGAGTTTAATACTCAGAAGCATATAATAAAGGAGTTAACAGCGATTGGCCTTGCGTGTCATTCCATTGCTAAAACAGGAGTAATTGCCGAGCTTGAAGGCGGTAAACCTGGTAAAACCATTGCTATTAGAGCGGATATGGATGCTTTAGAGATAGTTGATGAATGTGGTAAGTCTTATCAATCTCAAAACCATGGTGTATGTCACGCCTGTGGGCATGATGGGCACGTAGCCATGTTGATTGGTGTTGCTAAGATCTTGGTCGAAATAAAAGAAGAAATTGAAGGGAAAATTCGTTTTTTATTTCAACCAAGTGAGGAACACTTTCCTGGTGGAGCAAAATTTATGATTGAGGAAGGCGCCTTAGATGGAGTCGATGCTATTATTGGTGCTCATCTTTGGGAACCTATGAAGGTAGGCACGATTGGTATTACTTTTGATCGGCTTATGGCTTCGCCGGATGAGTTTACTATTAAGATTAAAGGGCGAGGCGGGCATGGGTCTATGCCGCAACAAACTGTAGATGCATTATTAGTTGGTGCACAATTAACAGTGGCTTTACAGACAATTGTCAGTCGCAATGTAGATCCTCTTGAACAAGCTGTAGTTTCATTAGGCTATTTTAGAGCTGGAGAAACTTTCAATATTATACCGGACACAGCCGTGATCAAAGGAACTGTTCGGTCTTTTGAACCATCGATTCGTGCTCTTATTTTTGAAAGAATTGAGCAAATTACCAAAGGAATTTGTGAAGCTAATAATGCATCCTACGAATTTGAAAAAGTATTAGGCTTCCCTGCTTTGATTAATCATCCTGAATATTCGAAAGTGATTGGTGAGGCAGGCGTCATAGTTCTTGGCAAAGAAAATGTTCTAACCATTAATCCGGTCATGGGTGGGGAAGATTTTTCGTATTACTTAGAAAAAGTACCTGGAGCGTTCTTCTTTATTGGTGTAGGTAATGTTGAGAAAGGAATCATTTATCCGCAACATCATCCTAAATATGATATAGATGAAGATGCTTTATGTTATGGTATGGAAATTATGGCAACTGCTGCCCTTGCGCTGGCTCATAAATAACTTTATATGTAACGATTAAAAAAAGAAATAGAAAAAACACTACGCGCCCTTTTTGAACCACAAAGACACAAAGGTCACAAAGGGGTTCTAGCCATTCCTTCCCATCTTCTTTGTGTGCCGCGATAGCGGCATTGTGTCTTTGTGGTTCAATCCTTTTAACTAGAAACTTATAAATTTTGATACCATAAAGAAAACGCTACTAGCTCGCCAGTAGCGTTTTCTTTGTTATTTAAAGGATAAAGATAATAAGTTATAGATTAACCTCGCTTTTTGCTTTTATAGGAGTATAGGTAACTAAGCTTACCAGAACAAAAACAATTGAATTAGCAAGCAAAGCTACAAAACCTGCGTTTAAATTCATACCAGCGAAGGGTAAAGGATCCATTTTTCCTAGAATCAAAGTGAATACGAGAATTTCCCCGATTATCAATCCTGAATAGGCTCCGAGCCTTGTGGCTTTTTTCCAATAAAGCCCTAGCACAATCATAGGAAAGAATTGTGTAACACCTGAGTACCCTGTAAGGAGTAAGTTAACAAGCATATTGGGAAGAAAAATAGCCAAACAAAGAGCAATGGTAGTAAGTGCTAGCAATGTAATTCTTGCAACATTGATTAGGTTATTCGGGGACGTATTCTTTCCAATGGTTTTGCTGTAAATATTGCGGGTAAAGAGCATTGAGGTAGACAGAAGTAAATCGGCAGCTGGAATCATACAAGCCAAGGCACCTGCACCGCCAACAAGGCCTAACGTCCAGCCGGGAAAAAGTTTTTGTACTATGGTCATGAAGGCCATATCAGGTGTTTTCAAAGGTGCTTCGAGTAAAAGCAGAGCAGCAAATCCCACTAGCATTGGGAATAGCAAACAAATTTGGTATAGGGGTAAGTAAATTGCATTATGGCGGAGTACGTCAGGATTACGGGCGCTAAAACTATTGGTGGTGAAATGTGGCCACATGTAAAACCCTAGGCTTGTTACGACTAAAGTAGACATTACCCAACTTACATCAAAGTTTTTTGTTCCCCCTGGCAAGGCAAGAAAACCTGGTTTGGCAATTTCGATTGCTTCAAACATACCACCTAAACTGCCAAAATAGTGGATAGGTAGGTATAGGCCGAAGAAGACAACAGCAATCATTAATAGTATATCTTTTAGCACAGCTGTAGAAGCGACACCTTTTAGGCCACTCAAATATACAAAGGAGGCAACTAAAATGAAAGCAATTAACATTGCAGGAATTCGAGTAAGTTGTCCATAAGAGCAAGTCTCAATAATGAGTCCAAGACCAGTTAATTGTAGTTGTAAATAGGGAAGCAAAAAAGCAACGCCAATAATTGCAGTCAATAAGCTTAAGTTTTTACTGTCATATAAATGCTCAATTAAATCAGGTTGCGTCATTAGACCATGTTTGCGACCAATGGGCGAAATGGTAGGTAACAGATAGTACCCGACAATATAGGCTAAGGCACCATAACCTAATATGTAAAAAGTTGGGCCTCCACGAGAATAAGCCCAGCCACTAGCACCTAAAAAGGCAAAAGCAGTATAAATTTCACCTGCTAAGATAAACCAATTTAGCCATCTGCCAAAATTACGTCCGCCAACGGCCCATTCTTCAAGATTCATCTTCTTATTCATGCCAGGAATTAACCCGATAATTGTTGCTGTAATAATAAACAAAAATATAATTAAAAGTGAAACTGTTTCATTACTCATGTTGCACCATCCTTTTTGAAAGTTAAGAGTCTTGCTTATGTCTTGAATCAATGAAATAAATAGCCTGTAAGCAAAGGAAAGCAAGGAAAATCCCAGCGACAAACCAAAAAGCTAAAAAGGGTAATCCTAGCACAATCGGAAAAACTTTGTTTGCAAAGGAGACCATACCAATTGTCCAAACAAAGGGAAGAAGGGTTAGAATTATTTTTAAGGTATTCATCTTTTATTCCTCCTTATAAAAAAATAGAGCATCCCTCAAGGGATCCTCTGCATTGAGGTAACATTTATTAATATGTCTCAATGAATATAGTATAGTACCAAAAGAAGAAAATTACAATTGTTTTTCCGATAAAGACTTGTAAATATTGTTGCGTGATATGTTGTAAAGGGTGTTCTATGTTAAATGAATGAGAGATTTACTATATGTTAGTATTGCCTCTAAGAATATCCAAAGGACAAAATCCTGCAAAAGGTAAAAACTTGCAGGATTTTTGTATTTTAATGGCAAATAAAACAGTATATAGGATATCTGAATGAATAGTCGAGGCGGAAATTCTTTGAGGAGTGGAGAGCATGAAAACTCAAACTTTACAACGCCAATTTAGATTATGGACAGTTATTCTTGTTGTTGTCCCCAGCTTGTTGATTATGGCTATTTATACCATTAATCAAATTAACATTGTTAAACAGAAAAAGCTGGAATTAATCAGTCAACGAGTCGATTTTCAGAGACGATTGATCGAATATTGGTTAGAAGAAAGAGCTACAGACGTTCATATGTTAAGTCAGTTAAAAGCTTTTCGTACCTTAGATGAGGAACAAATGAAGATGACTCTCGATCTAACACAACAGAACAGTAAGGAGTTTGATTCATTATCATTCATTGACCGGGATGGGTTATTCAAAATATCTACATTGCCTGGGGGGATTCAATTTCCATCAGCAATTAGCCAACCTTATTTTCAAGGAGCGTTGGCGGGGGAAGAGTATATATCTGATATAGTAATCGGCCGAAATAGTGGATTACCGATTATTAATTTTTCTTCTCCTATTTATGACAATGAAGGAATTTTTCAAGGAATGTTACTTGGTTCCGTACGAACGACGAAGATTGAGACACTGTTGCGTGAGAATTGGATGGGAGAAACAGGAGAAATACTTCTAGTAAATCGCGCAGGGAAATTGATTGCCCAGCCACGATACGTTACCACTCTAATTGATGAAGGAATTTTAGAGGGTGATTCAAAAAAAGAAGTTAAACTTTCTAGTGAGGCTTTGGCGAGTATACATATTGGCGAAACTGGTAAGGCCAGTTGGACGGATTACTTGGGCAACAAGGTAATGGGTGCTTACCAATATATGCCTGAACGCGGATGGACGCTGGTTGGTAGTGTTAATGAGAAAGAGGTTCTTAATTCAATTTATGTTCAGCTTGGAAAAATGGCAGGTGCAACAATTTTTCTCATTTTTTTGATTTTACCATTGGCTACAAAGCTAACGAATTCTGTAAAAAAACCTATTAATTGGTTGATCGACCAAGCCAACTTAATATCAGTGGGAAATTATGAAAGAATAGAGCGGGATAAAGATATAAAAAAGATGCCTCAAGATCTAAGTAAACTTTGTAAAGCTTTCCTAGAAATGAGCTATAAAATTGAGAATACTGTAGGTCTCCTCAAAGAAAATGAAATGAAACTAGAGAGTAAAGTAGTTGAGATAAGAGAGATTAATATTTCTATGGAAAAGGAAATCATAGAGCGAAAAAAAGCGCAAGCAGATCTTCAATGGCTGAATGCTAGACTGGAAGACGAGGTCAACTATAGAACACAGCAATTGCAGCAGAGTGAACAGCAATATCGAAAGTTAGTTGAGAATAGCCCGGATATTATCTGTCAATTTGATAAGAATTATCGTTTTATCTATGTTAATCCTGCATTTTCGTTGATTACAGGTATATCTCTTGACCAAGCTGTTGGTAAAACATCACTAGAAACGGGTGCACCTGAGGAATACTGTTCTAGTTGGGTGAAAAATTTGGATACTGTATTTAATACGGGCTCTAAATTAGAACTTGACTCATGGAGTGTTCGACTATATGATCAACATTTTTACTCTATACGTCTTATACCAGAGTTTAATAAAGATGGACAGGTAGAAAGCGTTTTATGTATTGCCCGTGACGTAACGGAAAAACAGCAGCTTGAGAGGAGAATGGCTCAAATAGACCGTCTTAATATTGTCGGTGAAATGGCTGCTGCAATTGGTCATGAAGTACGTAATCCTATGACTACAGTGAGAGGGTATCTACAGTTGTTTCAAAAGAAAGAGCAATTTTTAAAGTATGGTGAGAGCCTAGGCACTATGATTGAGGAATTGGATAGAGCAAATAGCATAATAACGGAATTTCTCTCTCTTGCTAAAAATAAGACTGTAGATATGAAACGTGGGAATTTAAACAAAGTTATACTAACTATACTTCCTCTTCTCCAGGCGGATGCTCTTTGTTGGGGGCATGAAATTAATGCGGAATGTAGTAAGATACCAGATAGCGATTTTGATGAAAAGGAAATACGACAGCTTATTTTGAACCTTGTGCGAAATGGTTTCGAGGCAATTGAAGATAGGGGAGAGGTCATAGTTCGAACCTATTTACATAATGATAATATTGTTTTAGAAGTGCAGGATACGGGAAAAGGAATCCCAAATGAAGTGATGGATAAGTTAGGTATACCTTTTGTTTCTACGAAAGACGGAGGAACAGGACTGGGGCTTTCCGTCTGTTACCGTATTGTGGATAGGCATGGGGCAAAGATTGATGTCAGTACAGGAAGGAATGGAACAATTTTCACTATATATTTTAATCTTTCTAAATCCTATGTTGTTGAACAAGAGATAGCATAAACTGTTTTAAAGGGCTCTACAATACAGGTTAGCCTATCAAAAAAATATTAATGATTGGAGTAAAGAGATGAATTAGACAATTGGTTCATCTCTTTTATTTTTAATAGTCTGGTTAAATTTGGTATAATTAAAGTATCTGAGTATGTAGTCGATAGATGAGAGGGGAACTGATATTCATGCAGGAATATGTAATTCAAATTGATTTTATAGATTACCCTGGATTAGGCTATGAAATATTTAAATGTACAGAACAGAATAATATCGACAAAATAGCTATGGAAGTACTGCCAAAGCACGGTATGGTAATTAAGTTTCGTTGTGAGATAGATGGTCAGGTTAAAAAACTAATGGAGGATCTAAAATCAGTAGTAGGGGTAAATTCCCTCAAATTTTGTGCGCAAATGCCATACGAGGAAAGAGAACATGAATTACGAACTATTCTGGATTCTGTGAGCGAAGGTATTCTTGCAATTGATAAGGAAGGGAAGATTACCCACGTTAATGAAGTTGCCTGTAAGATATTTTATTTCAGCCCTAAAGAGTTGATCGGATTAGGTGCTGAAGAACTTTTAAGTCCTAATTCTCCGATTCTTGATACTTTGCAAAGTGGCAAGACCTATAAGTTAAAGGAACAAAAAATTAAAATAGACGAAAAAATAATCCATTATCTTATGAGTAGTGTAGCCGTCAGAAATGACCAAGGTAAAATAATCGGGGCTGTCTCTACGATAAAAGACTTTCATCAAGTAGAGAATATTATCTCTAGAGTGGGGAATATGCACAGATTAACTACATTTGACGATATTGTGTATCAAAGCCAAAAGATGAATCAACTTATTGCTTCTGCTCGCACGGTGGCTAAAAGCAGCTCTACCATTCTACTGCGTGGAGAAAGCGGGACAGGAAAAGAATTATTTGCAACGGCGATTCACGCAGATGGCCCTAGATATAAAGCTCCGTTTATTGCGATAAACTGTACAGCTTTAGCGGATACTCTTCTAGAAAGTGAGTTATTCGGCTATGATGAAGGTGCTTTTACAGGTGCATTGAGGGGTGGGAAGAGAGGACTGTTTGAGCAAGCCAATGGTGGTACATTGTTTTTAGATGAGATAGGTGAGATATCTCATCGGTTGCAAGTGAAATTACTACGAGTATTGCAGGAAGGTGTAATTCGAAGAGTAGGTGGAAATAAGGAAATACCGATTGATGTTCGCATTATAGCTGCAACACATCGTAATCTGGAAGATTTGCTGGAAAAAGGAGAATTTAGGAGAGATTTATATTATAGGCTAAATGTAATTCCTCTTACCATTGCTCCACTTCGAGAAAGAAAAGAAGATATCCCTCTACTAGTACAACGCTTGATTCGTAAAATTTGTGAGAAATTAGATAAACCAGAGGTTCGATTATCAAGAGAGAGTCTTGATCTTTTTATGGCGCAAGACTGGCCGGGTAATGTACGACAATTAGAGAATACTTTAGAGCGGCTTCTCAATTTGACTAGCGCCACAGAAATTACTTCTGAGCACGTTTTAACCTGGACTGATTTAAGGGATATTACGAGCCAGATTACTTATAAAGAAGAAGGCGAAAATATTTTGCAGTTTGAACTTCCTAGTGATGGACAATGCCGCCCGCTAAAAAATATTGTCGCTGAGGTTGAAAAAGAAGTTATTAAGAAAGTTTTAAAGAAATATCCTTCCTCTAGATTAGCTGGACAAGCTTTAGGGGTTTCCAATACGACTATTTTAAACAAGATGAAAATCCATAAGATTATGTATTATCTTCAAAGGTAAAGTACTAGGTAAATATTATAAAGAGCGTATATATATTATGGTTGTCAGAGTGAGAAGAAATGTTTTCAGTGAGACGAATTCTTGACATGAAAAATTATCAGAATACTGAAACCATATATATAAATAAGCAATTACATATAATTTCCCACATTATACTTTGGCATGGCAATTGCAAAAGTAAGTTGGTGCAGAGGTCATTATAATAATGGGGGGACTTAATATGAGTAGAGAAGCTGAGCCTTATCGCATCAAAATGGTGGAACCATTACGTAAAATTTCAAAAGCGGAAAGAGAATACGCATTAAAAGAAGCTGGTTATAATCCTTTTCTGTTAAAAGCGGAGGATGTATATATTGACCTTCTAACAGATAGCGGCACGGGAGCGATGAGCGATCAGCAGTGGTCTGCTTTGATGGTAGGAGATGAAGCTTATGCTGGAGGTCGATCTTTTTATAAGGTTAAAGATGCAGTAAAAGATATTTTTAATTATAACGATATCATTCCCACTCACCAAGGGCGTGGAGCTGAACAGGTTCTGTTTCCTCATTTGATTAAGCGTAAGGGACAGTATGTTTTAGGTAATATGCATTTTGATACAACGATGGCCTGGATTGAATTAAATAAGGCAATACCTGTGAATCTTGTCATAAACGAGGCTTTTGCTACGGATAAAGAACATCCCTTCAAAGGTAATTTTGACTTGGAGCGGTTAGAAAGTTTCATAGTTGAGAAGGGAGCAGAAAATATAGCCTTTATTATTATAACGGTTACTTGTAACTCAGCTGGTGGTCAACCGGTTTCTATGGAAAATGTTCGTGGTGTAAAAGGTATAGCAGATAAATATGGTATAAAGATTAACTTCGACTCCGCTCGTTTTGCAGAAAATGCTTATTTCATTAAGCAGCGTGAGGTTGGTTATACTGATAGAAGCATTAAAGAAATCGTTAGGGAAATGTATGCTATGGGGGATTTCTTGACGATGAGTGCCAAGAAGGACGCAATTGTAAACATGGGTGGGATGATTGCTATAAAAAATGATCCTGATCTTTATGCCGCTGCCTGTGCCTCTTGTGTACCAATGGAAGGATTCGTAACTTATGGCGGTTTATCAGGTCGTGACTTGGAATGTTTGGCTGTTGGTCTTCGCGAGGGAATTGATGTCGAATTTTTAGAAAGCCGGATTGGCCAAGTGGAATATTTAGGAGAAGAGCTTCGCAAGAGAGGCATTCCCATTCAGTGGCCAGTAGGCGGGCATGCCGTATTTGTTGATGCGGGGAAATTTCTACCTCATATTCCTGCGGAGCAATTTCCTGCACAAGCCCTTTGTAATGAACTTTATCTGGAAGGCGGCGTCCGGCCTGTAGAAGTTGGCTCTTTACTGTTAGGTCGTGATCCTGAAACTGGTATACAGAAAAAAGCTGGTGTGGAATTTATGAGATTAGCGATTCCACGCAGAGTTTATACGGATCGCCATATGGATGTTGTAGTAAAGGCATTATCAAACATATGGGATCGCCGTGAACAAATTAAAGGTTTAGAATTTACTTATGAGCCTAAAGTGCTTCGTCATTTCCTATGTCGTCTAAAACCTACTGGAGAATAAGATTTTATACAAAGCCAGTGAAGCACAGTGAGATAACATCACTGTGCTTCATTGGTTTGTATAAATTAAGGTGAAAAAGTCTAGTGGAAAAAAATCAAAATAAATAGTTTTGCAGGAATTTGCATTTTTATGGTAAATAGGATTACTAACGTTATCTCTTTTGATATGAATAAATAAAAAGAATAATAATAGGTGGTTTTTGAAATGAGTAAATACAAAGTAGTAATAGCTGGTAGCTTAATGGCTCCTGCTTTAGAACGAATTCAGAAATTTTGTGACGTGAAACAATGGACGAAATCAGGGGCAATTCCACAAGAACTTTTATTCGATTGGCTAAAAGACGCAGAGGGACTTATTGCGACTGCAAGTATTAAGGTCGATAAAGAACTCCTAAAGCACGCGCCAAAACTGAAAGTAATCTCTCAAGCGGCAGTCGGTTATGACAATATTGATATAGGAGCTTGTACCGATAAAAGTATACCTTTTGGCAATACGCCGGGAGTGTTAGTAGATGCTACGGCTGATCTAGCATTCTCTCTCCTATTGTGCTCAGCACGGCGGATTCACGAGGGGTGGGATTTTGTACGTTCTGGTGCTTGGCGCTCTGGATCAAATATACCTTTTGGCATCGATCTTGCCGGTAAGACCCTTGGCATTGTCGGTATGGGACAGATTGGGGCGGCGGTAGCCAAAAGGGCAGGGGCTTTTGGTATGAATGTCATTTATTACAATCGGAATCGGCGTCCTGATGATGAAAAGATCGGAGCCACATATCAACATTTTGATACGTTGTTAGAGGAGGCGGACTGTATCATCGTATTGACACCTCTCTCTAAGGAAACTAGAGGGTTGTTTGGGCGAGAACAGTTTACCAAGATGAAATCTACGGCTTATTTTATCAATGTTTCACGGGGGCCGGTTGTCGATGCAAATGCGCTTTTTGACGCTTTAAAAACAGGTCAGATTGCCTATGGAGCACTTGATGTGACTGACCCTGAGCCAATACCGATTGATCATCCCTTATTAACACTTCCTAACATTCTTATTACCCCTCACATTGGTAGTGCAACCACGGAGACTCGTACTGCAATGGCTCAACTTACAGTTGATAATTTGCTTGCAGGGTTAGAAGGTAAGCCATTACCCGCCTGTGTGAATACCAATTTGATTATGGAGAAGCAAAAGGGTTAAATTAAATGTAACAAAATCCTGTAGGGTAATCGCACCTTACAGGATTTATATTTTAATCACAGAGTGCTTAAAAGGCATACGCTGTTGATGAAAAAAATACCAGATCGAGATTCCGTTACCTTTTGTATTGTGCGACGTTAAGATAAATGAAAAGGTTAAGAAAAGAGGCGTTACAATGAATTCGAATAAGAAAAAATTGATTGCTAGTATCTTGTTGCTAGTAGTTCTCACCGCTTTAAGCGGATGTGTGAGTTTTGGGGCAAAATCTATAAATGAAACAGCACAGCAAAAGATAAGTGAAACTAATATAAATAAAGACAAGGCCATCATTGATGAGTTTAAGCAAATGACCCAGAGAAATGATTTTACAACAGAGGAACTTATTAAATTTATTAATGAAAAAATTTCTGCTGTTTCCTCTGACAGTGCATCTATGATGATTCTGATATTGGAGAAGAATCAGCAACTTGATTTAACCAAGCTGGAAGAGAAGTATGGGAATGATAAGATCCAAGAAAAAATAGCTAAGAATTTTCGGGGAGATTTCTCTGAAGGTTATATAAATAACGTACAAGATAAAGCAATAAAAGACTTATTGTTGGAGACTAAAAATAAGGGGTTTAAAATTGAAACAGCGGAAGGGTTTTATTTTCCTGTTATCGACTATTCTTTTTATAGGAAATACCAATCAAATGTGACTTCGGATATTGCTGCCTATATTGATATTATGTCAGTAGAATCAGACAAAGCAGCAGTAAAAGATGCTGGCCTCATGATCAGCTGGGATGAAGTGGTCAAGCGAGCGACCAATCAGGAGCGATTTATTAAAGAATATAGTAATTCAGCGAAAAAGGAAGATGTAAAAACTCTACTCAAGAGATACCTTATTTTTGCTTTGTATGGAACAAATAATACGCCTCTGTTTAGTTACGAGAATAAACTAATGATTCCAGCGGCTAAGAAAAGTTATCTTGAGACTATAACTAGTAATGGGAACGAGGGGAGCTTTTCTAGGATCATGAGTGATTATCTTACCCTTGTAAAGAAAAATGATTATAAATTAACACAGGATGTTGATGAATATAGAAAAAAGGCGATAGAAGGATTCTAGCAAAAAAAACAGCACCATTAGGTGCTGTTTTTTTACGAAATCAGAAAGTATAACACTTTCTTGATTCCAAGTAAGAACGACTAAGGCTTCTGCCTGCGTCCGAGGGCTTGGCACAAGCCAAGTCTTTTCTTATATAAGTAAGTTGACTTCGCAGGTTAAAAATTAATAAATTACCTCAATTTTATTGGCTTGAAATAGTTCTACCCAATTACTGTCAGGTTTCCGGTCAGTAATTATATAATCGACATCACTATAGTCAATGAGTCTTATGAATCCGGTTTTATCGAATTTCGTATGATCTGCCAACAAGATTACTTTTTCTGCCTGCTTGATCATACTTCTTTTAAATTCACTCTCTGGTTCATTAGATTCCATGATACCCTTATCCAAAGACAAGGCCTTGCAACTTAGGATCGCCATATTAACGTAGTAGTTTTGAAGGGCATTTTGCGCGACAGAACCTACTAGTGCTAAAGAGTGGGCCCGAAGATTCCCACCAGTTGAAATAATATTAAAATTGGAATTGGTAAAATCGTAGGGAATTTTAATAGAGTTAGTAATAATAGTAAGCCCTTTTTTCCCTTGAAGTGCTTGTATTAGTTCTAAGCATGTAGTGCTGGCATCTACCATAATGGTGTCATTGTCATTTACTAAATTAGCCGCTTTTATTGAAATATTTTGTTTGAATTCATGATTCATTGATGTTCTTGTTTGGAATGGTAGATCTTCTAATGTATTTTGACTCAAAATAGCGCCACCATAGGTACGGGTTAGCATGCTTTCATTTTCTAATTTTTCTAAGTCACGACGGATTGTTTCTTCTGTAACTTTAAATAACTGGCTCAAATTGGAGACATAGACTTTCTTGTCTTGTTGAATGAGTTCAATAATCTTTTGTCGGCGTTCAATTCCAAGCATAATGGATCCTCCTCTGGGTTGTGGCATGCAAAAAAGAGACTTTCACATTGCCTTAGTATACAGCTCATAAATTGTCTAAGTAAATATCTGTAAAAGAATCATTTTAGTGGCTTTATATGCTGCTTTGTTTCTTTAAGTTATTATAATTCTATCGAAAAACAAAAGAGAAGTAAATGAAAAAGAAGAAAAAGTACTAGGGAAACAACAATAAATTTATTGATGACGTAGATGATGGTGGTAAAAAAGAAGATGAAAACAGATGAAACCTTATAAATACAAGGAATATATGTTTGATTCAAAGAATAAGTTGTATAAAGGAAAGGATTGATGTTGTGGATGAAAAAGTATATTGCTGTGGATATTGGTGCCTCCAGCGGACGCTTGATGGCAGGAGGGAAACAAGATGGAAAGATTCAGTTAGAAGAGATTTACCGTTTTGAAAATGAAATTAAGGGTGAAAATGGCAGTTATTTTTGGAGTATTGAAAAATTATTTAATGAAATTGTTAATGGTCTCAAAGTTGCAAAACAAGAAGGTATTGAAGAATGTACCTTAGGGATTGATACCTGGGGTGTGGATTATGCACTGATTGATGCCAAAGGAAATCGGATACAAGAAGTTTATGCTTACCGCGATGAGCGAACCAAAACAGCGATTCAAGATATCAGCAAAAAAGTATCTCTTGAGAAAATTTATAAAAAAATAGGGATTCAGTTTTTAAGTTTTAATACCTTGTTTCAGTTGTATGTCCATGATAAGGAGGAGCTGGCAAAGACCGATAAAATACTCTTAGTGCCTGATTATCTTTATTACCGGTTGTCAGGAATTTTAATTAGTGAAAAAACGAATGCTTCTACTACTCAATTATTAAATTTAGAAACAAAAGAGTACGATGGAGAGTTGTTAAAACTCATAGGTGTAGAGAGGGCGCAATTTGCTACACTGATCGAACCTGGAGAAGTCATAGGACCTATTTTAGAACCCCTAAGAAAGCAGTACGATTTACCCAAATGTGAACTAATTTGCGTTGCAAGTCATGATACGGCTTCTGCTGTGATTGGAGTTCCTGGTGTGGAGGAACATTTTGCCTATCTTTGCAGTGGCACTTGGTCATTGATAGGGGTGGAAAATATGATTCCCATAGCCACCCAAGAGTCATTTCGTAAAAATTTTACTAACGAGTGGGGTGCCTATGGTACCTATCGCTTTTTAAAAAACATTATGGGTCTTTGGCTGATTCAGGAAGTTCGCCGTACCCTAGGTAATAAACTTTCCTTTGCTGAGCTTGTCACAGAAGCCAGCAAAATAAAGCCCTTTCAATTTTTGATTCATTGTAATGAAGATTGCTTCTTAAAACCAGAAAATATGGTTTTGGAAGTTCAAAATTATTGCCGAAATACAGGACAGTCAGTACCAAAAACATCAGGAGAGCTTGCCCGCTGTATTTTTGACAGTCTTGCACTTACCTATCGTAAAATCTTAGGTGAAATATCTTCTATTACTGGACACCCTGTCGATTGTCTACATATAGTTGGTGGTGGAGTGCAAAATGAATTACTATGCCAGCTGACGGCAGATGTTGTTGAAATACCAGTTGTAGCAGGGCCTGTAGAATCTACAGCCCTTGGCAATATAGTAGTGCAGATGATTAGTACTGGTGAGTTAAGAAATCTGAAAGAAGCGCGGAATATGATTATGGATTCCTTTGAAATTAAAACTTATCAGCCAGCTGTTATTACTAATTTAGAGGAAGCTTACCAAAGATTTAATCAATTAGTGTCTATGGATAAGTAATAATATAAAGTGGAAATCAGACAACTAAAACAAATAAGGAGGTAGCAGCAGTGGTTAATAGTTTAGCAAAACGATATGAAGAAGCAAGAATGATTTATAGTCAATTAGGGGTAGATACGGATTTAGTCCTAGAAAAATTAGCGCAAGTAAAAATTTCCTTGCATTGTTGGCAAGGGGATGATGTGCATGGGTTTCTTAGAAATGAGGAATTATCCGGGGGAATTTCAGTTACAGGTAATTACCCAGGGGCTGCTCGTACCCCTCAAGAACTTCGTCAAGATTTAGAAAAAGCCCTTACTGTAATTCCAGGAAAACACAAGGTTAATTTGCATGCCATTTACGCCGATACCGATGAAAAGGTGGATCTTGATGCATTAGAACCAAAACATTTCAAACCTTGGGTAGAATGGGCTAAGGAACAGAAACTGGGACTAGATTTTAATCCTAGTTGTTTTTCCCATCCAAACTTTCAAGATGGTTTTTCCATAAGCCATCCTGATGAAAAAATACGGAAGTTTTGGATTATGCATTGCAAAGCAACACGTAAAATATCTGAATATTTCGGCAAGGAATTGAAGCAAACTTGTGTTACTAATTTTTGGTTTCCTGATGGCTATAAGGATGTACCTGTTGATCGTATGGCCCCCAGAAGACGGATGAAAGAAGCTCTAGATGAAGTATTTAGCGAAAAAATTGATTCTAAATATAACGTAGATACAATTGAAAGTAAATTATTCGGTATTGGCTCAGAAAGTTATGTAGTTGGTTCCCATGAATTTTGTTTAAGTTATGCGATTAAACATGACAAAGCTATTTGCTTAGACGTAGGTCATTTCCATCCAACAGAAACCATTTCAAATAAACTATCAGCTATAGCACTATTTGATACCGAAATTTTATTGCATGTGAGCCGTCCAGTTCGCTGGGATAGTGACCATGTAGTGATTATGGATGATGAATTACAAGAAATTGCCAAAGAACTAGTACGCAACAATTTGCTAAATAAGACACATATTGGACTGGATTATTTTGATGCTAGCATCAATCGGATTGCTGCATGGGTAATTGGATCACGTAATATGATAAAGGCAATACTGCGTGCTATGCTTGAACCTACTGAATTATTGAAGGAAGCAGAAGCCAAAGGTGATCTTACCACTCGTTTGGTACTGTTAGAAGAGTTGAAATCTTTTCCTTTTGGTGCAATTTGGGATTACTATTGCGAAAAGATGGGGGTTCCTGTAAGAGAATCATGGTTGGTTGATGTAAAAAGATATGAAACAGATGTTTTGATGAAACGAAAATAATAGATAAAAATAGCTGCATACCGTAGTAGTGGTAATTGCAAGCAAATAATTGGAGGATTTACGATGAGTTTAACTTATATTCAACATAAAATTCCTTTTGTGCGAGAGATGATGGAGGTTACCCGTAATCTTTGGGAAATGGGCTGGGGTGAACGTAATGGAGGAAACATCAGTTATCTTTTAGCGGAGGAAGAGGTAGAGACATACATTGATGTAACGAATGTGAAGCGCAGTCTTGCTTTAGAATTTCCTGTCGTGGATTTAGCAGGCAAGTATTTCATTGTAAGTGGTACTGGGAAGTATTTCAAAAATGTAGTGTTTAATCCAGAGGAAAACTTAGGTGTTATCCGTGTTGCAAAGGATGGTAAGGCGATTGATATTGTATGGGGATATGAAGATGGTAGTCGTCCGACAAGTGAATTGGCAGCCCATTTTATGAGTCATATGGAGAGGCTAAAACAGGACCCGAATCATCGCATTATTCTCCATACCCATGCCACAAATTCATTGGCTATGACATTTGTCCATGATCTTGATGAAAAATTGTTTACCAAGACATTGTGGCAAATGTGTACAGAGTGTCTAGTTGTTTTTCCAGATGGAGTTGGTGTCATTCCATGGATTGTACCAGGAACTAATAAAATTGGTGAAATCACAGCGGAGAAAATGAAAGATCATCGGGTAGTTATATGGCCACAACATGGAATCTTTGGTGCAGGTAGGACAATGGATGAAACCTTTGGTTTGATCGAAACAGTAGAAAAGGCTGCTCAAATTTATATGCTGATTAACTCCCATCAAGGTGGCATTAAACAAAGTCTTACGGATCAAGAACTTCTAGATTTAGCTGAGACTTTCAGTGTCATTCCTGTAGCTGGAATACTGGAGGCTAAGTAAGGAAGCTATTTGTAGGGGAATTTAATCTAGACTTGAAATTGGAGGGGAATACCTTGGCCTCAGAATATATCATCAATCTAAAAAATATTAGCAAAACATTTGGCGGTGTAAAGGCATTAGATGGTGTTTCACTAGATATTAAGCGTGGTGAAGTTCATGCGTTGGTAGGGGAAAATGGTGCTGGGAAATCCACATTAATCAAGGTATTAGCGGGTGTTCATTTTCCAGATGATGGTGCTGAGATCTATATTAATGGGGAACGAACCATTATAAAAAATCCAATGGATGCCATTCGCAAGGGGATCTCGGTTATCTATCAAGATATTAGCTTATTTCCTAATTTAACGGTTGCAGAAAATATTTGTATTGGCAATGATGCTGTATGGAAGGCAAAGCTTAACTGGCCAAAAATTAAGGAATTGGCACAAATCGCCATTGCCAAAGTAGGTTCAAAGATTGACCCAGGCATGTTGCTAAAAGATTTAAATTTGGCTTCACAGCAGATTGTTGCTATTGCTAGAGCAATCAGTTTCAACGCTAGTTTAATTATTATGGATGAGCCTACCTCCGCATTATCCTCAGGGGAGGTTGAAAACCTATATCAGATTATAGATAACCTCCGCAAGAACAATATTGCTGTTTTGTTTATTAGTCATAAATTTGATGAAGTATATCGTGTGGCGACTCGTGCAACAATACTCCGAGATGGTAAATTTATTGCTGCCCACAATACTGAAAATGTGAATCCGCAAGAGCTAATACGTTTAATGGTTGGGCGAGATGTACAATATATCTCCATGAATGCAGAGAAGATTTCCAGCGAAGAAATTTTGAAAGTCAAAAATTTGAGTAAAAAAGGTAATTTCCGTAATATCTCTTTTGAACTTAGAAAAGGTGAAATTATTGGAATTACAGGGTTAGTTGGTTCAGGGCGTACGGAACTAGCGAAGGCGATTTTTGGACTTAATAAACCAGACTCGGGAGAAATCATTTTAGGCGGTCAACTTGCAACCATTGCGTCCTCTAATGACGCAGTAAAGTATGGAATAGGATATGTTCCAGAAAATAGACAGTTGGAAGGGCTGATTGGTAAAAATACTGTCTGTCAAAACATTAGCTTATCGATTTTGGAACAGCTGTGCGATAAATATAATTCAATTGATGTAATCAAGGAAAGAAAACTTGCTCAGGAATATATAGAGAAATTAGATGTTAGGCCTACTGATATGGATAAATTGGTTGGGCAATTAAGTGGCGGTAATCAGCAAAAAGTAGTATTGGCTAAATGGTTAGTTACAAACCCGAAGATTTTGATTACAGATGAACCAACAAGCGGAGTCGATATCGGTGCAAAAATTGAAATACATAAAGCCCTCAGGCAATTGGCGAATAGCGGTATAGGTGTTATTGTAATTTCCTCTGAACTGCCTGAGATATTGGCAGTGAGTGATCGAATATTTATAATGCGGCAAGGTAGTATCGTTAGTGTTATTGATAAAAACCAAGCAACTCAGGAAGTTATTTTAGCAAAAGCTTTAGGTGCATAAGAGGCATTGCATTATAAGAAAAGACTTGACTTGTGCCAAGTCCTCAGACGCAGGCAGAAGCCTTAGTCGTTCCTACTTGGAATCAAGAAAGTGTTATACTTTCTGATTCCGTGAAAAAAGGAGGATGCAGGAATGAAAGATTTGCTTAAAAAACGTGAGTTTCTCATGTTTATGATGCTATTGATTATCAGTTTATGTATATCTCTTATCGCCCCCGCTTTTCTGACGCCGTCTAACTTGCTCAGTATTATTATGAATAATGTTATCTTGGCAATTATGGCGATGGGCATGACCTTAGTTATTGTTACCTCAGGTATTGACGTATCAGTTGGCTCGCAGTTAGGGTTTGCTGCCATATTTGTTGGTATGTTAGCTTTACTGCCCAGTTCAAACATATTCACAGTGTTACTAGTAGGCATACTTTGCGGGACTTTATTAGGTATCTTAAATGGTATATTAATTGCTGGAGCCGAGATACCAGCTATTGTAGTTAGCTTAGGGACAATGAATATTTTTCGTGGAAGTTTATTGCTGTATACAAATGGTAAGTGGGTAACATCCCTACCTACTTGGTATACAAGTCTTTATAACACGTCAGTTTTAGGTATGCCAACTCCAATTCTGATTTTGCTATTGGTGATTGGTGTTACTTACTTTATTGCTCAGCACACTCGATTAGGGCGAAGTATCTATGCCTTAGGAGGTAATCCGGCAATTGCTTCAAGAGTTGGTATCAACACAGGGAAGGTAACCTTGTTTGTCTTTGCTTATATGGGAGCGCTAACTGGCATCGCCAGTATCTTGTATGGTGCTCAATTGGCGACAATTGATCCCAATGCAGGCACATCCTTTGAATTAATGGTTATTTCTGCCGTTGTCATCGGTGGTGCGAATGTGCTTGGAGGAAGTGGCAGCTTACTGGGAAGTTTGATTGGTGTATTAATTCTAGGTGTTTTGCAAAATGGCATTATTCTGATGCGTATCGAACCTTATTGGCAGAATGTAGTTGTGGGTTTAATCTTAATTACCGCAGTAACATTGGATGTCGTGAACAATCGTAAAAATGAAGCAAGTAAAAAAGTAATTTATGTCGCCGAGGACATAAAGGCAGGTGTTAAAGCATGATAAAAGTAAAGCGATCTCACGAATTGACGCTGCTGCTATTTTTTATCGTTTTAATGATTGTTATGAGTATTTTGGCACCATCCTTTTTAACGGTTGACAATCTCCTTTCTGTTACACAGCAGATGTCAGAATTCGGCATATTAGCATTAGGTGTTACGGTGATTATTATTACTGCAGGCATTGACCTTTCCGTAGGCTCAATTGCCGGTTTGACTACTATCGTTATTGCCATGACTTATGGCATGTCTGGTAGTTTAGTGCTGGCAGTTATTTTAGGAATAGTAACAGGAGCGTTGTGTGGTGCCTTTAACGGAGTGCTGATTGCCAAGATTGGTGTTCCGCCTATATTAGTAACATTGGGAACCATGACCTTTTTTAATGGTATTGCATTGGTACTTAGTAAAGGAAATGCGATTTCTGATTTACCAGAGGAATTCTATTTTATTGGGCAAGGTTACTTGTTTGGGAATATTCCCGTACAAACAGTTATTTTTGCTATATTGGCTGCTGTTACCTCCCTTTTGTTATCTAAGACACCTTGGGGACGAAGGGTGTACGCGGTGGGGAATAATCCAGTAGCCTCCATATTTTCTGGTGTTAAGGTTGAACAAGTACTTCTCTATGTATACATTTTTGCTGGTATTATGGCTGCAATTTCTGGTTGGATTATTTCTTCGCGAGTTTCTACTGCCAGAGCAGATTTGGGCGCTGTATATCTAATGCAGAGTATTTCTGCTACGGTTTTGGGAGGAACCAATATTGCTGGTGGTTCTGGTACCATTTTTGGAACAGTAATCGGTGTTTGTGTTTTTGCAGTTCTTGCGAATGGTCTTAATCTTATTGGTGTCAGTCCTTTCGCGCAAAACTTATTAATGGGCTTAGCTTTGATTGTAGTACTTTTAATTAACAATATGGAAATTATTAGAAATAAAATTTCTCTATATATCAAATTAAATTTTAACTCATGATGGTCATAGAGATTTCCGGTTTTAACAGGAGGTCTGCATATTTTAAAAATAAGAAAGGAGGGTATCAGTTATAAGGAGCCTTAGGAATATGCCGAGCATTTCGAAAAATAAATGATGGGGTGATTTGGAATGAAGGTTAATAGAAAGATTACAACGTTATTGATGTTGGTTTTTGTTGTGTCTATGCTGCTAGTAGGATGTGGCAGTAGTAATTCAAATACTGCTGCAAAACAGGATAATCAAGGAAAGTCAGGTAAGAAAGTGGTAGCAATGGTACCTAAAGTAATTGGTAGCCCTTATTTTGATACTTGCGCAGAAGGTGCCAAGAAAGTAGCAGCTGAATTTGGTTTTGAACTTTTATATACTGGACCAACGGCTGCTGATGCTGCCCAACAAGTAAATATAATTCAAGATTTAATTAGTAAAAAAGTAGACGTGTTAATTGTTTCTGCTAACGATGCACAAGCTGTTGCTCCTGTACTTAAGAAAGCAAAAGCAGCTGGTATTAAAGTAATAACATATGACGCTGACACCACTCCAGATGCTCGTGATCTATTTATCAATCAGACAACTCCTGAAATACTTGGTCGTCATATTATGGACAATATAGCCAAAGAAATTGGTGGCAGTGGCGAGTATGCCATTTTAACAGCTTCCTTAACAGCTTCCAATCAAAATGTCTGGATTAAATGGATGAAAGACCAACAAGCTGCTAAGTATCCTGATATTAAACTGGTAACGATTGCACCAAGTGAAGAAGATCAGCAAAAAGCTTTTGCACAAACACAAAACCTAGTGAAAGCCTATCCTAATTTGAAAGGAATTGCGGCTTTATCCACTGTTGCTGAACCAGGCGCAGCACAGGCTATCGAACAAATGGGTTTAATAGGCAAAATCAAATTAATTGGTTTAGCTACTCCTAATGGAATGAGACAATACTTAAAGAGTGGTGCAGCACAAAGCGCTACCTTATGGGATGTTGGTAAACTTGGCTATTTAAGCATGTATATGGCAAAACAACTTCTTGATGGCAAAACTCCTACCGATGGAATGGAGATTCCTACTGTAGGTAAGGTTGCGTATAAGGCAGATACTAAGGAAATCATCATGGGTGAACCTTTAGATTTCACAAAAGAGAATGTCGATACTTTTAATTTCTAATTCATTTTTAAGACCATCTGGAAAAGGTAGGTTTATTAACATGATTCGTAAAGCATGCATTATGAAGGTATTTCCTAATTGCCATGAAGAGTATAGAAAACGTCATGAGGGCATCTGGCCAGAAATGGTGAATATGCTTACCGAATATGGAGCTCACAATTATTCCATCCATCTTGATCCAACTACTAATTCCCTATTTGCTTATTTGGAAATTGAAGAAGAAGGAAAATGGAGTAAAAGTGCTGAAACTCAAATTTGCAAAAAATGGTGGGCCTATATGAAAGATGTCATGGAAACCAATCCAGACAATTCTCCGGTAGTAGTTAACTTACAAGAAGTTTTCTACCAAGCATAAAATAAACGCCCATATCCTTACTAAGGATATGGGCATTCTTTATTCGGGAGATAAAGATGAACATTCAGAAAATGTTTTATGCTTTTCCTGAATCAACGATGAATACTTTTACATCCTTCTTGCCAAAGTCTAGGGCATGATCAACAGAAGTTTTAGCAATGTCAATACGGTTTCCTTTAATGGCTCCTCCAGTATCTTCCGCTACGGCGTATTCACCGTGGCCATCAGGATACTGGATAAATACTTTAGACCCTAAGGGGATGACATTAGGATCTACGGCGATGACTCCAGGGCGGATATCAGTACCTAAAAATGTTTTATCACCCCATTGGTCATTGTCGTGAGCGCCTGGTGCATAAGCCGTTGCCTTAATATCCAGTACCTTTTCATAATGTGCTGGGGCTTTTCCAGAAGAGTCTTTATTTTGATCATTCGTATCTTTGGAATCTTGATGTCTTGATTGAGCGGAAGGAGTTGATTTTTCGGTAGTTGAATTGTGAGTTGAAGGAGTGTCTTTGACTTGTTGGGAGACTTCAACTGGAGCGTTGCCAGCAGCATTTGGGTCAGCGGAAGCATGGACAGTAGCTGCTGGTATTCCTGGTAACATTGCACCAGATAGTATGGTAGCTCCCGCGACTGCCGCTGCAAGACCTTTGAATTTTTTCTGTAACCGTGCAATAGTATGGTTTCGTCTATGCTTATGACTCATACTTATCATCCTCCTTGACGAGGTTATTATTTCTAGTGTTTGCAAAATAGAAAATAAAATCCTTGGAATCTTTTAGTATGTTTAATTGTCAAGATATGAGGATTGGAGTTAGTTGATAAGCTAAGAATATTAAATAAGTAACGCGCCTCTTTCTTTATAACGGGTTATTAAGAATTCAGAATCTACATTTGTAATGCCATCAATGGATTGTAGTTTGCGGATACAACAATTTGCATGTTCTTGATCGTCAAATAGGGCATGAACGTGTAAATGGGGGGGGCCGCTCATTTGGTAAACATTTGTTATCTCGTCGAAGGCCAAGAGTTTTTCTGCAACAGAATCTATTTTAGACCACTCTACATTAATATTAAAATACATAGAGAGCATTTTTCCAGCCTTTAAAGGATTGACGACAATCGTAAAACGATCAATGATTCCATGATCTACAAGTTGATTAATACGTTCTCTAACAGTCGCGCGAGTTAAATTTACAAGACGGCCCAGCTCGGCATTACTTAGCCGGCCGTTTTCTGATAAATATTTTAGTATCTGCCTATCAATTTCATCTAAGTTCTTAAACTGCATGGTTAGCCTTTCCTTTCTAGATAAAATAAACTAAAGAATTAGGATATACTTATTTAAAATTCCTATTTATATTATTTACCCAAAGTGATACATTCATTTTTCCTTACAAAGTAAAAAATATATATATAAATATTGATCGAATGTATTTTATATATTATACTTGTGAATGTACATAAAAGGAAAGCTTAAAATGTTTTTTAGAAGATAAATTTTTGATATATAAATAAACTTATGATTGGAGTGAAGTTATGTGACGATTGTAGCTATAAAGATACTGCTTATTTCTATTTCAGCAGGAATTCTTGGCTCTATTTTAGGTCTTGGTGGAGGAATTATTGTTACACCAGCATTAACCTTCTTGTTTGGGGTGGATATTCAGCATGCTATTGGTGCAAGTCTTATTTCTGTTATTGCTACTTCCAGTGGGGCGGCAGTAGCCTACATTCGAGATGGAATTACCAATATCCGGGTAGGAATGTTTTTAGAAATTGCAACAACAATAGGGGCTATTACAGGGGCCATGATAGGTGGGATTATTTCGCCTAACTTATTGTACGCACTGTTCGGTTTCTTTATTTTTTATTCCGCTGTACTTATGCTGAAAAAGGTCAAAGAAGAGCTGCCTGGTGAAGTAGCTTTACATAGTGTAGCAAGTAAACTAAAGTTGCAAGGCGAGTACTATGATAAAGCATTAAAGAAAACTGTTCCCTATAATGTGGATAATGTGTATGGTGGTTTTGGCGTTATGTATGGGGCTGGAATTATATCAGGCCTTTTAGGTATCGGAAGCGGCAGTTTTAAAGTAATGGCAATGGACGTTTTTATGAAGCTGCCTTTAAAGGTTTCTAGTGCAACTAGTAATTTTATGATGGGTGTTACTGGTGCAGCGAGTGCTGGGATCTATTTATTTAGAGGAGATATTAGTCCTCTCATCTCAGCCCCTGTTGCCCTTGGTGTTTTGATTGGCGCTACCATTGGAACTAGAATTATGCAACGGTTAAAAAGCAAAACCATTCGTAAAATTTTTGTTCCAATTCTAATGTACGTGGCAATTCAAATGATGGCACAAGGATTGGGGGTTACATTATGAGTGAAGTATTAGAAAAGGAAAAACAAGCTTCTGTAAAGGCACTTAATGAAGCTGAAATCTTTGTGAGTAAGTCTTTGCGGGTTGGTGTGTTGTTAAGCGCCAGCATTATTTTTGTAGGACTTATGCTTTTTTTAGTAAGTGGGGAAAGTGGTTATCCTGGAGAAACGTATCCGACTCTTCTTAAAGATATTTTTGTAGGAGCATCAAAAATGAAACCATTTGCCATTATTTTGGCAGGGTTAGTTTTATTGATATTAACCCCTATTATGCGAGTGGGTGTTTCAATACTGGTTTTTTTAAAAGAGAAGGATTGGTTATATGTAGTTATTTCAGCTATTGTTTTTCTAATTCTGATTAGTAGTTTTTTCTTTGGTAAATAAATGAGTAAAATGGAGGAACTTTATGAATAGAGTGTTTCAGATACAAGAAAGATACCTTGCTGAAATTGCAAGATTTGAGAATACGAGTATGATTCGAGATATATCTTTAAACTGGGAAAAAATACATATGGCTAGTTGTGCAGCGGTAGGGCGAATTCTTGCAATAAAAAGAGGCGCGGACGCGGAACTAAGTTCCATAGCATGTTCGATACATGATTATGGCCGTATTATAACGGGGAAACAATATGATCATGCCGCTGTAGGTTATGAGCCTCTTAAGTTGTTTCTTGCACAAAATGGTTATTTTACCTCAGAAGAGATTGAACTTCTTGCAAAGGCCGCACAGAATCATAGTAGTAAAAAAGAAATCGGAAGCCCTTTAGAGGAAATTGTCAAAGATGCAGATGTATTTGATTGTTATCAATATGGTCTTCCCCTAGAGAGAGAAGAGCAAAGAGTTCGACTAAAGAGTATTCTAGAAGAATTGAGTCACTAAAAAAACAGCCTGATCCTGTAAAGTAGGATACTAGGCTGTCTTTTTTGCGGAATCAGAAAGTATAACACTTTCTTGATTCCAAGTAAGAACGGCTAAGGCTTCTGCCTGCGTCCGAGGACTTGGCACAAGCCAAGTCTTTTCTTAAAAGAAACAATAAAGTTTCTAGTTGATTTGAATAAAGAGATAGGACGTAAAGAGTACCATAGAAAATAATAAGGCATAGTCGCGGGGGGCGAGGGTTACCTGATTACCAAAGCTACGTTTCTTTCGACTGCCAAAGCCACGCAACTCTAAACTGAGAGCCATAGTCTCTGAGCGAGTTACGGCTTTTAAAACAAGGGGTTTAATAACAGCCATGTAGGAAAAAAAACGTTGGAAAAGATTACCTTGGGGGGAATAACCACGACAAGCTTGCGCTTCTTGAATGGCTTTGCTTTCTGCTAAAAAGTCGGGAATGAAGCGCAGCGCTGCAGTTAACATAAATGCATACTCATAGGGGATATGACATTGCAGAACTAGGGCTGCGGACAAATCTTGCATTCGTGTAGTTGCCAGCAAGATAAAAAAGACTAGCGTCATAGCGATCATTTTACCGGCAGTAATCCCGGCCAGCATGATATCATGGTTTAATACATACTGCATGCCAGCAAGAACAGCGGCGAAAACGAAGAGACTGGCAATTCCTTTATAGATAGTTATGCCTACTTTTGCTATAACGAGGAGGAGCAGTTGGCAAATGATAAGTGCGGCTAAGGCAGGAAGAGATTGTAATACCATGGCCCATATGGTGACGAAAACTGTCAGAGCTAATTTAGTAATCGGTGCTATTGTTTGCATGGATCATTCCTCCTTAACATAGTTGCGATGTCATTTCCTAATTGGTGAATAGAAGCTGTTTGTTTAATACCTAAAGAGGCAAGCTGACGAGAAATCTTAAGGGCTGTGGGTTCAATAAGGCCCCAATCTGACAATTGATGAGTGTCTTGAAACAATTCAGAAGTACTGCCATCAAAGACTTTATGCCCTTTTGCCATAACAATAGCTCTTTTAGCACAAGCAGATAAGAATTCCATATCATGGGTAACTAGAAGTATGGTAGTTCCTTGTTGGTTTAGCTTTAATAATAACTCTAGCAGTTGTTCCCGCTCTCGTGCATCTTGACCACTCGTTGGCTCATCCAAGATTAATATCTTAGGCTGCATAGCCAATGCAGAAGCAATGGTTACTCTTTGTTTTTGTCCCTTGGATAAAGTGAGGGGATAAGCATCCGCCAAATGAGAAAGTCTAGTCAGAGTCAAAGCTTCCGTGACGAAAGATTCGATTTGCTCTGGGGTATAGCCTAGTTGCCTTGGCCCATAAGAGACTTCCTCTGTTACCGTGTCGTGAAAAATTTGCCGATCGGGATTTTGAAAAACATAACCAATATGATGTGCCATTTTGGCGGGAGTATATTTTTCTACGCTATCGCCCTGATAGAGGATGGTTCCTTTGGTCGGTTTCTTTAAAGTCATCATTAGACGAGTTAGAGTTGTTTTTCCACTACCATTACGACCTACGATAGCAAGGAAATCACCTGGGTTTACTGTAAGAGAGACATTGTGAATGACTGGAGACTGAGCTTTATAAGAAAAAGAGATATTTTGTAGGTCGAGCATTCCTAAGCGTCCTCCTTTTCTTGCAAGATATGGTGAAGTTGGGTGATAGCATCTTCTTCGGTGTACCAAGGATCAAATGGTTGTTGCGTAAGCCCTTCCAACATGAGTTTAAGCTGCCATAATGGTGGAATAGCCTCTGGGAAAACTTGATGATTTGCCATAAAAGTGAGTACGTCTTCAGGAATTCCACTTATGGTCAATTTACCTTCTTCTAAAAGGATAAACTGATCGGCATAGGGGAGAATGGTTGCAATATCATGTTCAACTACCAATATTGTTATTCCATGTTCTTTATTAAGCTCACTTAGCAATTTATACAGTGACTGGGTACCCTCAGGATCCAGAGCAGAAGTTGGTTCATCCAGGACTAGAATTTTAGGATTTGTTGCCAGCACACTAGCAAGGACAAGACGTTGTTTTTGCCCCCCAGAAAGAGACGTGACAGCTTCCTTTTCAAAACCTGTCAAACCGACTTTATTTAGTGATTCTTTTACAAGAACTGCAGTTTTTAAAGGATCAGTACCTATGTTTTCTAGACTGAAAGCAACTTCTTCTTCTACTGTCATTGTGACCAATTGGGTTTCATAATCCTGTAAAACCGTGCCTACAGTTAAAGCGATTTGTTGCATAGTAGATTGCTGTGTAGGAATTCCAGTTACCTGTACTTGCCCAGCAGAACTGCCACCGTAGTAGTGAGGGACAGCGCCTGCAACAGCTAGACACAATGTTGTTTTTCCTGCTCCGCTTGGACCGATGATTGCAGAAAATGAGCCTTTTTCAATGGAAAGGTTAATGGTATCTAAAACTTTTTTAGGGTGATTGTAAGCATAACTGAAATTTTGCAGGGCAATATCTAGCATTATTGATCACCTTTCGTATCAAATAACTTTTTGGCAGGGAAATAAAGAATTTGGGTAATGGCAGCATTGGCAGCCGCTACTGAAAATACGACAGGAATCATAGCGTAAAGATATACAGACATAGGTAAAGAAAGAACTAATTTTAATATGGTTATAAAAGTCATACCACTTGCCACAGTACTGATAAATCCTGTAACTGCAGGCTTAATATTTAAGTTTCCTACAGATATTTTGTAGGAGAGGCAGACGATCAATGCGCACACAATAGCACCAATTGGCTCACTTATTAAATTACCATAAGGAAAGGCGGATTTAGAAGTAGGAATATTAATTGCAGCGGCCACAAGACCGATACCAAAAGATTGTTTAACGGTTGGCTTTGTTAAGTTGATAGCAATGCAATACATAGCTATTGTCCAGTTGGGGGTTATTCCGCCAATGCTAGGACTGACTAAATGAAGAATTGCTCCAATGGCCAAGAGTAGGGTTGTGATAGTAACCCAGCGGTATCTACCACCCTTAGTTTTTTCATGGATAATTAAATCTGTTTCATTTTTTTGAAGTTCCATTCTTATCGCGTCCTTTCATTTTTGAATACAAAAAACCCTCGTCCTTATATATAATAAATATATATAGGGACGAGGGGTTAACCCGCGGTGCCACCCTGATTGGCTTTAAAAAAGCCCAGCTTTACAAGATACGGGATATTTACTATCCGATACCTGCTTCCTGATAACGGCGGAAGAATCCCGACAGTTCCTACCTCGCAAATTGCGAATCAGACTGTATCTCCCAGGCCCATTCCACATACCAAGTAGTGCCAAACTTCCACTGTCATTGGCTCGCTGTAACCCTTTTGGGTATTGTGTACTCTTCCTGATCATTGATGATGAATATGTAGTTTAACGTATTGTAACAGATGGTACAAGCAATTGTCAATAGAATTTTTCAGGCTAGCAGCGGAATTGGCGAACGATTTCTTGCAAATGTTGTGCCATTTCTCCCAGTGTTTGGCTTGAAGCCGCAATTTCTTCCATGGATGCAGATTGTTCCTGGGTAGCAGCAGATACGGTTTGCGTTTCTTCAGAGGTTTTCTTACTTAATGTATCGATTTCTTTTACAGATAATACAATCTGCTGACTGCCATCAGCGATTTGTTGTATAGCGGCAGAAATATCTTTAATTTGAGTCGATACTTCTAGTACCAGGATAGCTATATCTTGGAATGATCTTCCCGCAATATCCACAACTTGTGCGCCGATTTTAACTTCACTCGTTCCTTTATTCATAGCTAAGACGGCATCGGCAGTATCGCCCTGGATTTCGCCAATTAGTTGGGCGATTTTTTTTGCTGCTTCCTGTGACTGTTCTGCTAATTTTCGTACTTCTTCTGCCACTACTGCAAAACCCCGACCTTGTTCGCCGGCTCTCGCGGCTTCTATCGCCGCATTCAATGCTAAGAGATTGGTTTGTCCTGCAATTCCAGATATAGTACTAACAATTTGTCCAATTTCCTTGGATTGCTCTCCCAGTTTTGCAATGACGTGGGCTGATGTATTTACTGTTTTTTCGATTTGTGCCATTTGCGTAATAGCCTTTTCTATAGATTCACCACCCTTAGTAGCAGTTTCAGAAGCTTGTGATGATTTTCCAGCGACTGTATTCGCATTAGTGGCTATTTGCTGTATAGTAACTGACATTTGTTGTACTGCATTTGTTGTTTCGGTAAAGGTAACTAACTGCATTTCCGAACTTTGGGCTACATCGGAGATTGAGGCGGCAACTTGATTGGCAGCCTGGGTTGCATGATCCGCACTCGATGTGAGCTGCTGGGAAGAAGCCGTAACTTGCTCTGCTGCGTTAGCAACTTTTTGGATTACCTGGCGCAATTTATCTTTCATCTCGTTAAAAGAACTTGCCAGTTGGCCTAGTTCATCAGTAGACTTTACTCCCAAATTATCAGCTGTCAGGTTCCCTTTCGTGATTTCTGATGCTGCCTGTGTAATCATTATTGCAGGCAGGGAGATACCCCGGCTTATATACATACTAATTACAACTGCGACTCCTGCAACAAAGAGGCTTACGAAAACCAATAGAAGTTGTACTTCTCCCGCTTTTTGTGTGCTGGTACTTTCCTTTTCTTTTACATGACCTTTGACTAACAAAATAAGCTCTTTGGTGGCGGCTATCGAATTTTCCGATGGTTTGCCAGCCTGATGCATATAGAAGCCAACCTGTTCAAGATTATTAGCGCGTTTCGCTTCAAAGGATTTAACCGCAATTGCATCAAATGCTAGTTTTTCTTTTTTTAATGTTGCAAGAATAGCTTGTGCATTTTCGGAGGGCAAAGAATTTTCTAACTTACTGATTTTGTCATCACCATATTTGCGGTGCCCATCAAAGGAGGCTACATCCGCAAGATCTCCTGTAAAATTGAAGCGGCGCATAGCTACAGCTTCATTCGATACATCAATGGCAAGCTCCTCAACAAGTTCAAGTTGATAGAGGCTATCTCTCGTTGTTTCTTGAGAGTAGGAGGTAAGTTCACCAACTTTAAAATATGTAAATGCACTCATGATAAATACCAAACCGATTATCACCATAAAACCACTAAAAATTTTCCTTCTAATTGTCATAACAAGGCGCCTCCTTCAACTTAAATTGGAAGATTACACAATGCAATAAACGCAATAAAGCAATTTTTATATACAAAAAAAGCTGGCAATCAAGCCAGCTTAATAAGCGTATATAGCATTGCAGTCGCAACATTGCGATACCCTTTATCCTGTTGTAATGTTTTCCAATTCTATTATAATAAGAATACTATAGAATAGTCAATCCTATTGTGTATATTTCGACCTATGTATTGGCAAGTTCAGCAATTCGGATGGAGGCTTTAGGGCCATACATACCACCATGATAGCAGATTACATGCTCTATATCATAGGCAACTAGTTTCTTTAGAGATTGTAATGCAGTAGGCATATCGGGAGTATACATTTCAGCTGGACCTACAAGACAGTCATTTTCTATACGCAATTGATCACCGGCAATAAGTAATCGATGAGATTTAACGTATAAACACACATGACCAGGAGTATGACCTGGGGTATGTATAATTTCAATTTCATGAAAAGGAAGTTTGTCTCCATCAGCTAGAACTTGATCAATGGAGAAAGTGGGGATGCTCTCGAAGATAGCTGCGGCTTTTGCTCGCATTGCCTCAGGAAGTGATTGGACTCTAACTGCTATTTTTTCGGGAGTCATTTTTAGATAAGGTATAGCGCCTTCAAGATAAGGTTTTTCATTGGAGTGAGCATAAATCTTTACTTCATTACTTGCCAAAGCAATAGCGGGGACGGTGCCAATATGATCCCAGTCTTGGTGGGTAATGATAACACGTTTAATTTGGGTAAAGGGGACACCCGCCTTGGTTACTGCTTGCATTAATTGTTCAAATTGGCCTGGGAATCCAGCATCCACAAGAGTTGCTCCAGTTTGATCCCAAATCAAAGTAGGATGTACTTTACTTTGTACTCCAAACATATCAACATCGAGGGTAAGCATTTGGATCTTTACTTGATTTTCCATGTAACAGGGCACTGTGCCCTATTTCACCTCCTGAAAAATTTACCTTATTATATACAGGTTTGGTTTACTTGATTTTCGGTTAGCTCCGTGTCATTTGCATAATTAAGTCCCCATTGGCATAAAGTACTTAAGATTGGCAAAAGACTTTTCCCTGCATCTGTAAGAGAATATTCTACTTTCGGCGGAATTTGGGTATGGATGAATCTATGTACAAGACCATGACTTTCTAAGTCTCTTAGCTGCTGTGTTAACATTTTCTGCGTAATTTGAGGCAAGGTTTTTTTTAGTTCGCTGAATCGTAAGGTGTTTTCACCTAAATGCCAAAGGATTAAGGCTTTCCATTTTCCGCCAATCAAATCTAAGGTTAGCTCCATGGAACACTGGTATTCCGTACCTTGAAATTTTATCATAGTTGTCACTCCTAATTATGTAATAATAAGAAAACGATATTGGTATACAAAAACATACTACAACACCAATCAGTGCGTACTTGCAAAAATGCAGATTATTCTCTAAGATTATAGCATGAAAAGAATTTCAAAGAAAGAACAAATAAGGAAGTTAATGTAGGTATTATTCCTGCCCAAACAATAAAATAAATAAAAATAAGTGGAGGGTACATGATGATAAAAAATGAAACTTTAAGTGTAATTAAAAACCGGAGAAGTATAAGAGCCTATAAAGAGGAGCAAATAACAGACGAAGAATTACAAGCTGTACTAGAAGCTGGACTCTACGCACCGAGTGCCATGAATCAACAGTGCTGGCATTTTACCATTTTGCAAAATAAAGAAATTATGAACCAAATCAGTGAAAGCTCTAAGTTGGTTGCCAAGACTTTTGATAATGAGCATTTGCAAAAATTAGCTAACAATGAAAAATTTCACATTTATTATGGGGCTCCTACAGTAATTATCATTTCAGGAGAGGAGAAAGCCCTAATGAGTGATGTGGATTGTGCTGCGGCAACGGAAAATATGTTGCTAGCTGCAGAAGCCATCGGGTTGGGGGCTTGTTGGATCAATTTTACTAGATTTGCTTTTGCTAGTGATAAAGCTGAATATTATAGAAAAACACTAGCAATTCCTGAAGGGTATAGCCCATTTTATTCTATTACACTAGGCTACAAAAAAGTTGAAACCTTGAATGCACCTCCTAGAAAAGAAAATATTGTGAATTACGTTAAGTAAGCTATCTCTTAAATTTAAAAAATGGAAGACCTTCTTTGCACGAAGAGAAGTAAATAAGGAAAAGGATATTTCAATTATAGGGCGAAGAAGTTATTTTCTAAAGAAATAATCTCTTCGCCCCATTTTGGTATTTATAATAGATAAAGGGCAGATTTTCTTATGGTATCAGAATTTATAAGTTTCTAGTTAAAAAGATTGAACTACAAAGACACAATGCCGCTATCACGGCACACAAAGAAGATGGAAATGAAATGGATAGAACTCCTTTGTGACCTTTATGTCTTTGTGGTTCGAAAAGGACGCGTAACGTTTTTCTTATAAAAGGAGAATTTAAAAAATGAAGATTGAAACCAAGGCCATTCATCTTGGTCATGAGGTAGACCCATTAACGGGAGCCATTGCTGCTCCGCTGCACTTATCAACTACTTTTGAAAGAGAAGCAGATGGAAGCTATCCTCGTGGCCATATCTATACTCGCTTAAGTAATCCAAATCGAGATGCACTAGAAAAATGTTTAGCAGGGTTAGAGGGAGGAGAAGGAGCTGTTGCCTTTGCCTCTGGATTGGCAGCGATTATGAACGTATTCCAGGCATTATCGCCTAATGATCACGTCATTGCCTCTCAGGACTTGTACCATGGAACTACCCATATCTTACAAGACATATTAGAACCATGGGGGTTACAGGTTAGTTTTGTAGACGTAACCGATTTGGACCAATTAGAAGGGGCTATTCAGGAGAATACAAAGATCATATATTTTGAAACGCCTTCTAATCCTTTATTAAAAATAACGGATATTAGTAGAGTTGCGGCTATTGCACATCGGATTGGGGCTCTTTGTGTCTGCGATAACACTTGGCCAACACCAATACTACAAAGACCCCTTGAACTAGGGGCTGATATTGTTGTTCATTCTACTACAAAATATTTTGGCGGGCATAGTGATGTCTTAGGCGGCGCAGTTATCAGCAAAGTTAAGGATGCATTTTTTGATCGAATTCGCATGTTACAGCAAATCGGTGGAGCGGTTCCCGCCCCTTTTGATTGTTGGCTGGTACTACGAGGGATTCAGACATTATGTTGTCGGATGAAAAATCATTCAGAAAGTGCCTTTGCCATAGCTAAATTTTTAGATAAACATCCTAATGTGGAAAAGGTTTATTATCCAGGACTTGCCAACCATCCAGGGCATGATATCGTCCTTAAGCAGATGAGTCAGTTTGGTGGGATGCTATCTTTTCAAATTAAAGGTGACAAAGAAGAGGCCTTAGCATTTACAGGACGTTTAAGAATTATTCGACGAGCTACTAGCTTGGGTGGCGTAGAAAGTTTGATCGAGCATCGTGCTTCCATCGAGGGACCACAAAGTAAAACACCTGATAATTTATTGCGTTTTTCTGTAGGTCTAGAGAATGTAGACGATTTGCTAACTGACTTAGATGAAGCTTTAACTAAAAAAGAATAAGGTTTAATGCTATTTGTTTGCTCAAGAAAGAAAAAACAAATGAATATTATATAAGATGAAGGTAGTGGTACAGGATGTCCCACTGCCTTCATCTATTTCACTGAATCAGAAAGTATAACACTTACTTGATTCCAAGTAAGAACGACTAAGCTTCTGCCTGCGTCTGAGGACTTGGCCTAAGCCAAGTCCTTTCTTATGATTTCTTGTTACTAGCCATTTTTGTATCCGGTTATTACATTTTCGATTTGAAGTCAGAAGCATGTTCATAGATCTCTCTTACGATGCAATGATTTTCTAATATAATATACAATACTAATTAAGGCTAGGATGATTACGCCAGCATACAAACCAGGAAGTTGATCTGGATATAGTGGTGTGGAAAGAATCGCAATAAATATTAAGAAAAAACAAAGCCAGGAAAGATAAGGGTATCCTGGAGCCTTGTATTTTAATTTTTCAGGTGCTGTTGCTACTATTTTCTTTCGATAGTAATAATGGGTGGCGGATACGCTCATCCAATTGATGAGCGCTAAAAATCCACTGGCACTAACCGTATAAATGAAGATTGTCTCTGGCAAAATATAAGACAGCATAGCGGTAGCTAAAAGAACGATTCCGCTAATCGCAACTGCTGTTACGGGCACTCCTTTTTTATTTTGGTAACTAGCTATTTTAGGTGCTTGTTTATCTTTAGCTAAGGAAAATAGCATACGAGATGAGGAATAGACCTGAGAATTCAGGGCAGATAAAGCAGCTGTTAAAAGAATGAAATTGACAATATCTCCCGCATAAGGAATCTTAAAAATAGTAAATAGCTGTACGAAGGGACTAACCGTCTCATCAAGTAATCCTATGGGTAGAAAGCTGACAATGAAGTAGGCAGATAGTGTGTAGAGAATTACAATGGAAACTGTAACGATTCTAGCGGCAGGAGGTACATTTTGCTCAGGTTTTTTTGTTTCTACAGCGGCGATACCAATAATACCCGTACCTGTATAAGCAAATAGAATTAAGAGCATAGCACCTAACATGCCCGTCAATCCTTTTGCTGGTGATTGGAATAATTCAGGGATAGGCCTACTTACTTGTGTAACATTCCCAATGGGCATGCCTAATAGAACAGCAAAGCCAATGACAACGAAAACTACAAGGGTGGCCACTTTGGTTATGGAAAGGCCTAATTCAATTTTGCTTAACCCTTTTAGATCGTTAAAGTTTAAAAATGTAATTCCCAAGGAAAGAACTAAGCTGCCTATCCATAAAGGGACGTTAGGTATCCACAAACGCATGAAAATTGCGCAAGCAGTCACTTCACTGGCCATTCCTAATACACCACTGACCCAAAACATCCAACCAATCAAGAATCCCCACCAATCACCAAATACTTCTTGGGCATAGACCTTAAAAGAACCATGCACAGGATTAGCAATTGTCATTTCAATTATGAAAGCCACTTCCATCATCATAATGAGCCCACCTAACAAATAGGCTAAGGGGGTCCAGGCTCCCGCAATGCTGATTACAAGGCTGCTAGCCAAGAAAATACCAGAACCAATAATATTACCTAAAGCCATTATGATAAAATCTGTTTTATTAAATGTCGCCAAACTAACATTGCCTCCCATTTTAAGACTCTATCTTGTATTTTTACTTTTTTCTGGTTATGTTATGCGAGAAAGTAAAACAAAAGGTAAAGTATAATAAAGTGCGATAAGAAAAACACTTTGCGTCCTTTTAGTCTACGGATCAAGCGATGGGTCCATGTTATTATAAGCGTAAGTCAAGTAACACGGTGAAGCGTTAATAATATGGACTCGAAGCGACCTACAAACAACAACAAAACTTATACTTTCTGGTACTATAAGAAAAGACTTGGCTTGTGCCAAGTCCTCGGACGCAGGCAGAAGCCTTAGTCGTTCTTACTTGGAATCAAGAAAGTGTCATGCTTTCTAATTCCGTAAAAAAACGACACGCAGCTGCATGCCGTATCTTTTTTAAATTTATCAATAAGGAAAGTAGAGGTAGGCAATAGTAGGGCAAAATCTAGTTCAAAACTGAAAAGAAGGTAATCACAAGTGGAAAAATTAAAAAGAGAATTTTATGAGAGGGAAACCTTAGATGTAGCGAGGGAGCTATTAGGGAAATATCTAGTTCATAATACAATTGGTGGCCAAACGATTGGTAAAATTGTAGAAGTAGAGGCCTATATTGGTGCGATTGATCTTGCTTGCCATGCTTATAATGGAAAATACACAAATAGAACGAAAGTTATGTTTGGCCGGGGAGGCCATGCGTATGTTTATTTGATTTATGGTGTTTATTATTGTATGAATATCGTTACCAATCAAGAAAATTATCCTGAAGCCGTGCTAATTAGAGCATTAGAGCCAATCGAAGGAATTGAATTAATGGAGACGCGGCGCAAAACAGATAAAGTCCGCAATCTATGTAGTGGACCTGGAAAACTGTGCATGGCAATGGAAATTACGAAATTGCAAAATGGAATGGATTTGTGTGATGATACCATGTATCTTCTAGAAGGGGAAAAGATTTCTCCTAAATGTATCCTTACCACTCCCCGCATTAATATTGATTATGCGAAGGAGGCAAAAGAATATCCTTGGCGTTTTATCATAAAAGATAACCTCTATGTTTCCAAAGGGAAGTAGTGGATTGGGTTGATTTTTTAATTATAGGGATAGACATAAGGTTCTTTTGGCTCGTTTATAGGTTGTAGAGAGGTTATTTTCACTGCAGGGACATTTTTATTTTCATACGTGCTCATTTGAATGACACCTTCAATCGATAACCAGGTTCCATCTGGATAATTCTCTACGTTGGCCCCTTCACACATAACTCCATAGGGCAGGGAATCGGCAGTGCAGCACATAACAACATAACGTACGAGGGAAATCTGATTTTTAGCCAGCTCTGGATTTCTAAAAACAAAACCTGTAATCATCACTTTTTTTCCAATGTAATCCTTGGGAAAGCCATTAATTTCAGAGATAACCTCTGTATAGTTGAGGTTGGTAACCTTAATAAGGCTTAGCGGCTTAAGTTCGGGAGCTAAAGGGCGGGGAACATCCTGAGTAGAATCAGATAGCACATTGATTTGGGTATTGAGTCCTTTATTGTTGACAAGATTTGCATTCAGTGTATTATCAGGCACTGCAAAAGCAATGATAAGAACAGCTAGAAAAGGGAAAAATCTCCATGCACCAGAATGATGGTGGCATTTCTGTTCATTACTATGTGGTGTAGGTAGTAAGGCGCTTAGTAGTTGTATGACAAACATTGGAATTAGTAAATAACAAGATAACTCAGTTAATATGATAAATTTGGGGTTGATATATAAGGATAATTGGTTTGTAATATCAAGCCACCCTAATAAGATAATGAATCCCAAAAGAATAATGGACTGCAAAATTGCGCCATTGTTAAAAGGGTCAGTTCTCGGCGATCTAGGTTCCAATAAAAACTACCTCCTTTAGAGATGATTTATAACATAGGCTGCACTGGAACATAAAAGGATAATCATTAGCGTTAGCCATATTACAAATCTTGTACGGAATGTATAGAGCAGCATTAGAAGATTTTTAAGATCGATCATCGGTCCCAATACCATAAAGGTGATAAGAGAGCCTAAGGAAAAACTGGTGCTAAATGATGCAGCAATAAAAGCATCTGCAGATGAGCAGACGGAGATGAAAAATGCAAACAACATCATGAATCCAGTTGATAAGAAGGAATTTTGTCCCAGTGTAAGTAGCATGGCGTGAGGCAGAAGAATTTGAGATAAGGATCCAAGCATAGCACCTATGAGTAGAAATTTTCCCATTTCAAAAAACTCGTTGCTAGCATCTCGAAATGTAAAAATAATTTTATTAAGAAAAGAAGGCTCAATAAGATGGTTATCAGTTGTATCATGGCAGCATCCATGGGTATGAGAGTGGATTTCGCCAGCCTTTTTCAGCTGATTACCGATAAAGAAAAAATTGATAAAGAGTCCAGCAAACAAAGCAACAAAGAAAGCTGCTCCTAGCCTTAGAAAAACTACCTCAATATGATTTCGAAAAGCAAATGCTGTCGCGGCTCCGACAATCGGATTTATAATGGGAGCGGCCAACATAAAAACAATAGCTGTAGGTAAGGGAACTCCCTTTAAAACTAAGCGTCTAACAATGGGAACCATTCCACAATCGCAAACAGGAAAGAGAATGCCAAGAAAGCAAGCCATGATAAGACTCAAAAATTTATTTTTGGGTAACATACTGCGAATTCTGCTTTCGGAAACAAAATGACTTAACATTGCAGAGACCATAACGCTAAGTATCAAAAAAGGAAAAGCTTCAATAACAATGCTAAGTAAGATTATCTTAAAGTTAATAAAATCATTCCAACTCATAACAGTTGATACCGTTGAAGAAATTATTGACACTATGAGATCCAATCTAACGCCCCCAATTCACCTTGTGAAAGTAATACAAAATCCATTATTTATATGAAGGAAATTCCTCTAGTATTCTAGAAAAATTATAATCTAGAAGAAATCAGTAGATTATTCTTTCTGAAATAAAAGAATATGGGCGAATGATATGGAAATGAGTGTAAGTTAGAGGTGAGGACAGAATAGTTGTCGAATTAAGTGCCAAGACAACAAAAATTATGAGATCCAATTTTAAGGAAACGAGGACAGAAAATGAAAAAAGCTACCATTCTATTAATTTTTGCTATGATGCTGTCTGTTTTAGCAGGATGCTCTAGCGACAAAAAGGATAATAACTCTTCTAAACAGGGGCAGTTACAGAATATTACGATTGGCCTTATGCCTGATGTAGATTCCATTCCTTTTATCATTGCGCAAGAAAAAGGATATTTTAAAGAAGAAGGTATAACAGTAACATTAAAACCTTTTAAAAGTGCTATGGACCGAGATAGTGCTCTTCAAAGTGGTAATTTAGATGGTGCTGTTTCTGATATGTTGGCGGAAGCTTTTGCCAAAGCAGGGGGATTTGATACTGTAATCACCTCGATAACCAATGGGAGTTATAAGTTGGTCGTTAGTAAAGATGAGACAGCTGCTTCCGTTCAGGATTTGAAGGGGAAAGAGATAGCGATTTCTAAAAATACCATTATTGATTATGTAACAGACAAAATCTTGACCGAGGGAGGACTCTCCTCTGCGGATAGTAATAAAGTTGTTATTCCCCAAATACCTACACGGCTGGAAATGTTACAGAATAGTAAAATAGCCGCGGCAACCTTACCAGAGCCGATGGCGACAATTGCTGTTAAAAACGGGGGGAAAGTTCTAAGAACGTCAGAGCAGCTTAATCTAAATCCTGGAGTACTCATATTCACTACTAAATCAGTAAATGAAAAGGAAAAAGAAATACAGGCTATGTATCGAGCTTATAGTAAAGCCGTTGCCTATTTAGCAAGTGAACCAATGGAGAATTATATTGATTTAGTCATTGAAAAAGGCGGCTTTCCCAAAGATGTTAAAGGGGCTCTTGTTCTGCCAAAATACAAAAAAGCTACGGCACCTCAAGAGAAAGATATAGAGGATGTCATAACATGGCTTCAATCAAGACAGTTAATTACGCAAAAATATTTATATAGTGATTTAGTCGATACTCGGTTTTTAAGGTAACTGAAAATGATTAGGATTAAAGATTTGAACATTACTTATGATTCTGGAGGAGTCCTTTTTGAGGTGTTCAGAAATATTAACATGGAACTTTCAGCAGGCGAAACTTGTGCCATTATAGGGCCCTCGGGCTGCGGAAAATCCACGCTTTTAAAAGTATTAGCCGGAATTATTACTAAATTTGATGGAACAGTCGAGATTAACGGGCAGCCCGTTAAACCCAAAGAGCAAAAGATTGGCTTTATTCCACAAAACTACGGACTTTTACCCTGGAAAAATGTACTTGAGAATATAAGTTTGGGTATTAAAATAAAAGACAAAAAAAATCAGAACAATGAGTATAACTTGGCTTTAATGATTGAATTGTTAGGACTTAGCGGGATGGAATACCGCTATCCAGGAGAATTAAGTGGAGGGCAGCAGCAACGGGTCGCATTGGCTCGTGCCTTTCTTTTAAAACCTGATTTACTTTTAATGGATGAACCCTTCTCTGCGTTAGATGCTATGACCCGGGAAGAAATACAGAATGTATTTTTAAACATTTGGAGGAAACATTCTGTTTCAACCATTCTAGTCACTCATCATATGGAGGAAGCTGTATACCTAGGGCAGAAGATCGTGATTTTATCTGCTGCGCCTGGAGCAGTCAGCAAAATGGTTGAAAATCCTCTGTTTGGAGTAGACGATGTTCGAAATCGTCAAGATTTCTTTCAACTATGCATTGAGCTACGTAAGATGATAAAAGAGGATTGGTCAAAGTGAAAGAGACAGGACAGAGGCTTTGGTACTTTTATGGCATACTTATTTTCTTAACTCTATGGCAGTGTGTTGCAAGTTGGATACAATTGCCCATCATTCCTTCACCTGGAAAGGTAATCGAGAACCTATTTAAAATATTTATACCGCAAATTGCAATTCATGGCTTTTATAGTTTATGGCGCATTGTAGCAGGAGTTTTTTTAGCAGCTCTTGTTGGCTTGCCTCTTGGTCTTTGTATGGGGTATTTCCCAAGGTGGGATCGGTTATTATCTCCTGTTGTATATTTGACCTATCCTATTCCTAAAATTGCCTTATTACCCGTTTTAATGTTATTGCTAGGCTTAGGAGAAGTGTCAAAAATATTGATGATATTTTTGATTATTGTGTTCCAAGTTATTATAGCTGTCAGAGATGGAGTAAAAGGAATTCCCAAGGAAACTTATTATCCTTTATATTCTTTAGGAGCTAGCTCCTTGGAAATTTTCCGGGAAATCCTCATTCCTGCCTCCATGCCAAAGTTTTTGACATCAATACGGGTAGCTATGGCTACAGCTGTCTCTGTACTGTTTTTTACAGAGACGTTTGGTACCAAGTATGGGATGGGGTATTTTATCATGGATGCATGGATGCGAGTGAATTACTTGGAAATGTACTCTGGTATCGTGGTGTTAAGCAATATAGGGTTAATTTTATTTGGTACAATTGATTACATAGAAAAGAGAAAATGCAGTTGGCAATATAAATAGGGGGAGATTACCTTAGATATCTTCAATACTAGCAGTTTCTTTACAAATAAAAGGCACTATTTATCGGAATGATAAATAGTGCCTCTTACATTGCCAGTTATTCTTTACTTAAACAAGTATAAATACTTTCTAAGGATTTTGTATATGACTTGCCTGACAATCCAATGATAAATTGACAATCAGGACACTTGCAGGCGTGTTCAGCGCTGCAATATTTTGTAAGTATTTCACTAGTGATTTGATTTTGTTGCATCGTAAGTGTATAGGCTGAAATTTGTTGCGCTACCTCTTTGCCGATGAAGGAACATTGAATAATTCGATTAATAGTAACTGTTTCTCGCACCTCTAATCCCTCCTAAAATTCCCCTATACTTTAAGAATATAACAAAGATTTAGTAGCAGAGATAGGTCAATTATGTTAAGAATGTGTTAATAATTGTTAATTATATGCAGAAGCCATTGCTTTAATTTTTTGTGAACATATAATAGCATAGTTTTATCCTGCAATAAGCAGAAGGAGAATATTACTAAATTCTATTTTATCGCAAAGATAACAGCAGGAATGATTTCACATAATGTAGAATTACGTAAAAGATTGTTATGCCAAAAACATGATATTAATGATAATGTTACCAATACTATAAATAATATAGGTGGACGCATGCATAATTTAAAACAGAACAAACTATCTGTAATAAACATAGTCAATATGGAGGCTATAGAGGAATTTTGTCATCAGGTATATTACTGTGACCCATATACCTCGATGCATGCAGAGCACGTGGCTGAGCTTATGGCTGGATTGGCTAATCAAATGAACATGTCATCGGATGAAATTAATCTTGCTTTTATTGTCGGATTAGTTCATGACGTAGGTAAAATAAAAACTCCTGGCGATATTCTAAATAAGTCAGGTAGGCTTACTGAGGACGAGTTTAAAATTATGAAACAACATGCTGAAAATGGTGCGGATATGCTATCAAACATCGAAGGGGCAGAAAAGCTGGCTACAATTATGCTTCACCACCATGAAAGATACGATGGTAAAGGATATCCAAAAGGGATTGCTGGAGAGAATATACCACTGCTAAGTAGAATGCTTGCTGTTTGTGACACTTTTGACGCTATGACTACCAATCGATGTTATAGGAAACCTGTGTCCCTTGAGGGCTGTATAACGGAAATTAAAAGATGTGCGGGAACACAATTTGATCCAGTGATTTGTGGGTTGTTTATTGAATTTTTAAATGAGAGGTTTATCTTTATGGGAGAGGCCAGCTATTGAGAAAAGGAGAATGTAAATGTCAAGAAATAGTAAAGAATTAGAAGGTATAACCCTTTTAGGGAATCAAAATGTTAAGTATGAATATTCATATACTCCGGAGGTCTTGGAGGTATTTGAAAATAAGCATATTGAAAATGACTACTGGGTAAAGTTTAATTGTCCTGAATTCACTACCCTTTGTCCCATGACAGGACAACCTGACTTTGCCACTATTTATATAAAATATATTCCCGATGTCAAAATGGTTGAGAGCAAGTCATTAAAATTATATTTACTTAGTTTCCGTAACCAAGGTGACTTTCATGAAGACGTTGTTAATATTATTATGAAGGATCTTATAAAATTAATGCAGCCTCGCTATATTGAGGTCTGGGGGAAGTTTCTGCCTCGTGGTGGTATATCCATTGACCCTTATTGCAACTATGGCAAACCTGATACTAAATACGAAACTCTCGCTTGGCATAGAATGCAGGAACACGATTTGCACTCTTTAGAGAAGATTGATAACCGATAATTAAAAAAAGCGGATCTAAGACAAGTTAGTAGTTGTTTTAGATCCGTTCTTCTATTTTGCATTCACAGTTTCATTATGACTCAAAAGCCGCTGTAATATTACAAGGTTAAGGGCATTATAAAAAACGAAGCAATTTACATAAAATACTAAAATAAACAAATCATATTGACTAGATACTAAAATCAATTTATAATTAAAACATACCCTAGGGGGGTATGGTATAAAGGGGTGAAAACATGTTAACAGAAAAAGAGAAAAGTGAATTAAAATTGCGACTGAAAAAAGTGGCAGGTCAAATAAATGGCATTGATAAAATGTTGGATGATGGGCGTTACTGCGTAGATGTAGTGCAGCAAATTTTAGCAGCACGGGCTGCCCTAAATCGCGTGTCAATGATTGTATTAGAAAGTCATGCAAAAAGTTGTGTGGTGACAGCGATTAAAGAAAATCGAGCAGAAGAAAGCATTGATGAATTGATGAATGTCTTAAAACAATTTACGAAATAACCATAGAGAAAAGGAGTTGAACCTCATGACCGATCAAAAGGATAGCACTAAAAATCTCGCCTTGCAGTCAGGTAGTTTTAAAGTTGGCGGTATGACTTGTGCCGTTTGTGCCACTCGTATTGAAAAAGGACTAGGGAAATTAGTAGGAGTAGATAAAGCAGTAGTGAATTTTGCCGCTGAAAAAGCAACTGTTTCTTATGATGCAGATAAAATTGGTTTACAAGAGATTGGGGCAAAAATTGAAGGCCTTGGCTACCAAGTCATTAAGGATAAGGCGGACTTTAACATAACAGGTATGCATTGTGCTTCTTGCTCCAATCGGATTGAGAAGGGCTTAAATAAGTTGCCTGGCGTATATAGCGCAATCGTTAATTTGGCTGCTGAAAAAGCCAGTGTGGAATACAACGCTAGCGAAATAACCGTGGAGCAGATGAAAGCTAGGGTAGCAAAATTAGGATTTACAGCTCATAGTATCACTGATGCTAGCGATGCGAACCAGGAAAAGGTGGTAAAGCAGGCTGAAGTAGCGCGGCAGCGATTTCGCCTTATTTTATCTGCAGTTCTCTCCTTTCCTTTGTTGTGGGCAATGGTATTACACTTTTTTGGCATAATAGGAAAAACTAGTGAATTTTTAATGAATCCCTATTTTCAATTGCTGCTAGCGACTCCTGTACAGTTTGTGGCTGGGTGGGAGTTTTATCGTGGCGCCTATACGGCCCTAAAAAATGGAAGTTCCAATATGGATGTATTGGTTGCCCTTGGAACATCTGCAGCCTATTTCTATAGCGTTTCTAATATGGTAAGGGGCATTCCTGAGTTGTATTTTGAGACGTCTGCAATTCTTATTACACTCATTATTTTAGGTAAATTATTAGAGGCAACAGCAAAAGGACATACGTCAGAAGCGATAAAAGCTCTTATGGGGCTACAAGCTAAAACTGCCCGTGTCATCCGTGGAGAAGAAGAAATCGATATTAGAATAGAAGAAGTAGTGGTAGATGATATTATTATCGTACGACCTGGCGAAAAAGTTCCTGTAGATGGCCAAATTGTAGAGGGAACTTCAGCCGTAGACGAATCTATGCTAACAGGTGAAAGCCTTCCTGTGGACAAAAAGGTGGGGGATAAAGTAGTCGGCGCTACGATTAATAAATTTGGCACGTTTAAATTCAAAGCCATGAAGGTAGGGAGTAATACGGTTCTCGCTCAAATTGTAAGGATCGTGGAAGAAGCCCAAGGCTCTAAAGCCCCGATTCAGCGATTTGCCGATGTTGTTTCTGGTTATTTCGTACCAACAATCATTGGTATTTCCCTATTAACCTTTTTAGGGTGGTACTTTGTATTTGATCCTGGCAATTTTTCCAGAGCTTTAATTAATTTTACCTCTGTATTAGTAATTGCTTGTCCTTGCGCTTTAGGCTTGGCAACTCCCACCTCTATCATGGTGGGAACAGGCAAAGGAGCGGAAAATGGTATTCTCATTAAAGGAGCGGAACACTTAGAAAATGCCCACCGACTGACCGCTATTGTGCTAGATAAAACAGGCACCATCACCAAAGGAGAACCAGATGTTACTGATATCATTCCCCTAGCACATTTGACACGAGAGGAAATACTACAAATTGCTGTAAGGGCAGAAAAAAAGTCCGAACATCCTTTAGCAGAAGCCATTGTCAAATTTGGGCAGACCAAAGGTATATCGGCACAGGATCCCGATTCATTTACTGCTATTCCTGGTTATGGCGTAGAAGTGAATCTTGATGGTAAAAGAATATTAGTTGGAACTCGCAAATTGATGAATGATAATAATATTGTGATTGAAGATTTGCTTCCTCAAATTGAAGCATTAGAAGAACAAGGGAAGACGGTTATGTTGATGGCCCTAGAAAATCAAATGGTAGGCCTATTTGCCGTAGCGGATACGATCAAAGAAAATTCTTTACAAGCAGTAGCAGAGTTAAAGAAATTAGGAATTGATGTATGGATGATTACAGGTGATAATGAACGTACCGCTCGCACGATTGCAGGGCAAGTCGGAATTGACAATGTACTATTTGAAGTTCTGCCTGAACACAAAGCGGAGAAAGTAGAAGCTTTAAAACGAGAAGGAAAAGTGGTAGCCATGGTAGGTGATGGTATCAATGATGCTCCAGCCCTTGCGACAGCCGATGTTGGTTTTGCGATTGGTACAGGTACGGATGTTGCCATAGAGGCTGCCGATATTACCTTGATGCAAGGAGATCTTCGTGGTATTGTTGCCGCGATTAAATTAAGTAAAGCCACCATGAGGAATATTAAGCAAAATCTATTCTGGGCATTGATTTATAACTCATTAGGTATCCCTATAGCAATCGCTGGTTATTTATCTCCTGTATTAGCAGGTGGCGCAATGGCCTTTAGCTCTGTTTCTGTAGTGCTCAATGCTCTTAGGTTAAAAAGGTTTAGACCGTATCATTGAAACGATGATAAACAAATCGATTAAAATCTAGTATTAATAGGTTGGATTTTATTTGTAACATAGTTAACGTAGCGTCATAACGTAAGATAATGATATAATTAATAAAAATAAGTAATCTGTATTTTCATTCAGATTACATGAAATTATCTTTGGTGATAGATAGGTGGTGGCGATACGTGTTTGATATAGTAATTAAAAATGGAATTCTGATTGACCCAGAATCCCTTACCAGAACCAATGGAAATGTAGGCATGAAAAATGGGAAAATAGCCTCCATCACTAAAGAAGAAATTCATGGTGTTCAAGAATTTGATGCTTATGGTAAGATGGTTTGTCCAGGCTTTATTGATATTCATGGGCATATTGATTGGGACGATTATTGTGGGGAACTTTCCCTGCGCCAAGGAATTACTACTACCGTAGGTGGTAACTGTGGATTAAGTCCTTTAGATATAAATGCCTTCTTTGCAGCGCAAGAAAAGCAAGGATTTATCGTCAACCAGGCAGAGCTCATTGGACATTCTATTAGTTTAAGGGCAGAAGTAGGGGCAGCAGATCCTCTAGAACCTGCTACAGCTGAGCAGTTAGCCCGTATGGAATATCTAGTTGAAAAAGCATTCGAAGAGGGAGCTTGTGGTTTATCCTTAGGCTTAGCCTATGCGCCGGGGAGCTCTAACGCTGAAATTATCAATTTAAGTAAAATTGCTGCTAGGTATGGAAGAATTGTAGCTGTGGACACACGGATGATTACAGGAATCGATATGTATTCCCTAGTGGAAGTGATCTCCATTGCACGCCAAACGGGAGCCCGCATTCAGGTATCTCATTTGGTTTACCAATATGGAACAGGTGTCATGAATGAAGCTCTCGCAGTCATTAATCGGGCAAGGGCCGATGGGCTGGATATACGTTTTGACAGTGGTATGTATACCCAGTGGGCAACTCATATCGGTGCGGTACTATTTAGTGAAGAATATATGGAGTTGAACGGGTGGAAACTAGAGGATATTTTGGTGATTACGGGTAAGTACAATGGTCAGCGCTTGACGATGGATATTTATCAGGAACTTCGTACCCATTATCCCCATACAGCAGTAGTGGTGTTTACAGGCATTGAAGAGGAAATTTATATGGCCCTTCATCATCCTTATGCCATGCCTTCCACGGATACGGGGACATATCTGCCTGGTGAGGGACATCCTCAAATTGCAGGCAGTTTCCCCCGTTATTTTAAAAAAATGGTGGCAGAACGCTATGAATTAACCATCATGGAGGCCGTTCGTAAGGCGACATTACTGCCAGCAGAGACGTTAGGCTTTAATACAAAAGGCCGCCTGCGAGAAGGAATGGATGGGGATATTGTAGTAGTTGATATGCAAACTATTACGGATAAGGCAGATTTTGGGCTGCCTAATGCTTATCCTGAGGGAATTGATTATGTTTTCCTCAATGGTAAGTTAGCTCTTGCCAAGGGAGAAATTATGGATAGACAGGCTGGAAAAGCAGTGCGTTGTACCAAACCTGTTTATGACTATCAGATATAGAAAACAAGATGTTGTCATGTAAGACAAAAAATAAGGCTATGTGAAAGACGCAAAAGAGTAAACAGCTTACTCATTTGCGTCTTTTTTACGGAATCAGAAAGTATAAAACTTTCTTGATTCCAAGTAAGAACGACTAAGGCTTCTGCCTGCGTCTGAGGACTTGGCACAAGCCAAGTCTTTTCTTATTTAGATACAGTTAAATAGACTGAAAATAAAAATAATTGAGTGAAATGTAAAATGATTTAAATGCTAAATGACTTTTGGATCGCTTATACTTAATGAGGAACCATATTTTGGTTAAATAATGAGGGGGAGACAATAGTGAAAAAGAGTTTAGCAATTTTACTTTCCACAGTATTACTGTTGGCCATGATACTCTCTGGTTGTGGTGCAAAGACGTCCACAGCAAAAACAGGCGATATAAAGCCTACCACCCTTAATTTTTGGACCTTTCAGGAATTGCATAAAGGCTTTATGGATGATGCAGTTGCAACCTGGAATAAGAATCACCCAGATAAGCCGATTGTATTAAAAACGGATGTATATCCTTATGACGAACAACACAATAAACTTTTAATTGCGCTTCAATCAGGGACAGGGGCTCCTGATATAGTAGATATTGAGATCAGTAAGTTTGCTAACTTTTTGAAGGGGAGCAAACCAGGCTTAGTAGAGCTTAATGATGTGGTAGAGCCTGTAAAGGATAAGTTAATTATGGGGAGAATGGAGAACTATGCAAAGGATGGTAAGTACTACGGTATTGACTATCATGTGGGTGCTGAGGTTATGTACTATAATAAAGCACTCTTTGAGCAAGCAGGCGTAAACATCAATGATATTGTTACTTGGGATGATTACATTGCTGCTGGCAAAAAGATTGTTGAAAAGACAGGAAAGCCGATGACTACCCTTGAAACCACAGAACACTGGTCCTATTATCCCTTGATCAATATGCAAGGCTCCGACTTATTGGGGAAAAATGGCGAAGTTATTTTAGATAACGAAATCAATAAGAAAACATTAGAAATGCTCAAAGATATGTTATACAAAGACAAGATTGCAGTCCCAGCACCTGGAGGTTTCCACCATTCAGAAGAATACTGGGCTTGGATGAATAAAGGAAATGCTGCTTCTGTTTGGATGCCCATGTGGTATATGGGAAGATTTGTACAGTATATGCCTGATTTAAAAGGTCAAATGGTTATCCGCCCTATGCCAATCTTCCCTGGTGGCAAGAAATCAGCAGGGATGGGCGGTACAGGAACTGCGATTACAACCCAAGGAAAAAACATAGAACTTGCCAAGCAGTTTTTAGCGGAAGCGAAACTATCGAAAGACGGCAGTATAAAAACATGGTCACTTTTAGGCTTTGATCCGATAAGAAGTGATGCATGGACAGATCCTGCTATGTCAGCAGACAATAAATATACGGATTACTTTGGTACGGATATTTTCAATACGTTAAAAGCCGTTATTGGTGATATTGGCTCTATCAATGTTGGCGCAAAGTTCCCCAATGCAATTACCTTATTACAAAAAAATATCTGTTTTAAAGTCTTAAAAGAACAAAGTCAGACTCCTGAACAAGCTCTTAAGGAGGCCGCTGAAGAGCTTAGGACAAAATAAAGAGAACGTAAAAGATTCAACCCCCTCCGCTGGTTGAATCTTTTACTAAATATAGTACTTTGGTAGACTATAGACTGCTAGGTGAAGGAGGCGCAAAGGTGGCAGATCCATCAGTAATTGGTCTGGGTAAACCCTTTATTAGACGAAGTCGATTGAAACAACTATTTTCCTCGCAAAAAACAGCACCCTATGTATTTGTTTTGCCCTTTATCCTATCTTTTTTAGTGTTTTTTTTGTATCCCATTGTCTCCACAGTGATTATGAGTTTTCAGAGGATCGATGGGCCAGGAGATATAACTTTTATTGGGCTCCAAAATTACAAGAATCTATTGAATCCCCATTTTTTTAATGCAGTATGGTTAACGACTCGCTATACCTTTTGGACTATTTTGGTGCTGGTACCTCTACCTCTTGTACTGTCAATTTTTTTAAATAAGAAAACTACAATCGGGAAAAATTTCTTCCGGTCCGCCTTTTTTATGCCAGCCCTTACCTCTGTCATCGTAGCAGGACTTTTTTTCCGTCTTGCTTTTGGAGAACAACAGACTACACTAGTCAATTCTATGTTAGGGGTATTTGGTATAAAGCCCACCATATGGCTTCAGGATGCGGATGCCAGCATGTTTGTCATGGTGTTGTTATGCACTTGGCGGTGGATGGGAGTTAACATCATATATTTTCTATCAGGCTTGCAAGGTATACCAGAAGAATTGTATGAAGCAGCTGCCATTGATGGTGCCAGTGAGTTTGAACAGTTTTTACATATCACTCTTCCCTCTTTAAAGCCGGTAATTATGTATGTAGTAACAATCAGTGTTTATGGCGGTTATTCTATGTTTGCAGAATCTTTTGCTTTATGGAATGGGCCACGTTCGCCGGGTGAAATTGGTATGACAATTGTAAATTATATTTATCAGGAAGGTTTTAATAATAACAATCTAGGATTTGGTTCGGCTATCGGTATTGCATTGTTTGCTATCGTCATGGCGGTAAATCTACTGCAACTTTTCTCCAGCGGATTCTTTAAGAAGGAGGGCACATGATATGAAAACGAAAGCTGGGAGTAAGGCCGCATCACTTTTGATCTTCTTAGTTTTAACGGTATTTGCCATATTCTGTCTTGCACCTTTTTTCTTTTTACTGATATCTTCTCTACGGCCAGGAGCTGAGATGATTCGGAATGGGATCTCATTTAACGTCGATTTTACAGCATTAAATTTAAATAATTATTGGCTGTTACTTGAGGGGAAAGATGGAATATATCTCCTTTGGTATATCAACAGTGCTATTATCACGGTACTTCATACTTTACTTTCTTTGTTGGTAACTTCTATGGTGGGATATGGGTTAGCAATGTATGAATTTAAAGGAAAAAATCTGATATTTACGATTGTACTTGTTGTGATGATGATACCAGTAGAGATCTTAATATTACCTCTTTATAAATTGGCGATCGGCATTGAAATGATTAATACCTATATGGGGGTAATTATGCCTTTTGTAGTGGCTCCTATGTCCATCTTCTTTTTTCGCCAGTATGCCGAGTCACTACCCAAAGAACTGTTGGATGCAGGCAGGATAGATGGTTGCGGGGAATTTAGAATTTTTTTTCAAATTATGATGCCCCTCATGTTGCCAGCTTTCGGCGCCATGGGAATTTTACAGGCTATGTTTAGCTGGAATGGTTTTGTATGGCCTTTGATTGTGCTTAGATCGAACGACATGTTAACTCTACCCATAGGACTGCAATCCTTAATTACACCTTATGGAAATAATTACGATATGTTATTTCCTGGTGCTGTTATGTCAGTTATCCCCATTATTCTTTTATTTATTATTAATCAGAAAGCTTTTATTTCAGGACTTACTGTAGGTGGCGTAAAGGGTTAGATCGACAAGATTATGGAGGTAGAAAATGAAAACAGCAAAATGTATTATCGATAAGGATTATAGCATCGCCGAAATTGATCCGAAATTATATGGTTCTTTTATTGAGCATTTGGGGAGAGCTGTATATTCTGGCATCTATGAACCATCCCATAAGACGGCCGATGAGCAAGGTTTTCGGCAAGATGTTATGGAATTGGTAGGTGACCTTGCTGTACCAGTTGTCCGCTATCCTGGTGGGAACTTTGTTTCAGGATACAATTGGACAGATGGTATAGGCCCGGTAAAGGATCGTCCTAAGAGATTAGATTATGCTTGGTTATCCATTGAATCCAATCAAATTGGTATTGATGAATTTGTCGATTGGTGTAAAAAAGTTGGTACAGAGCCAATGGCAGCAGTCAATCTAGGTACTGGCACACCCCAAGATGCTGGATATATGATGGAATATTGTAATCACCCAGCAGGTACCTACTGGAGTGAACTAAGGATAAAAAATGGTCATAAGGAGCCACATAATATAAAAGTTTGGTGCCTTGGCAACGAGATGGACGGACCTTGGCAGACTTGTGGGCTTACTGCAGAAGATTACGGTAAAAAGGCTCGTGAAGCAGCCAAAATTATGAAGTGGATTGACCCTTCTATCGAACTTGTAGCTTGTGGTAGTGCCTCCCCCTGGATGCCAACATACCCAGAGTGGGACAGAATTGTATTAGAACATACTTATGAACAGGTAGATTATATATCCCTTCACCGATATTATGAAAATGAAGGCTGCATAGAAGACTTCTTAGCTTCCTTTGCCGATATGAATGACTTTATAAAAACAGTAGCAGCTACTGCTGATTATGTGAAAGCAAAGGTAAGAAGTAAAAAAATCATGAAGCTGTCTTTTGATGAGTGGAATGTGTGGTATATCAAAAGACAGACACGTTTTCCTTGGACGGAGGCACCTGCCATTCTTGAGGATCAATATTCTTTGTTAGATGCATTAGTATTTGGTGGTATGTTATGTACCCTATTAAATAACTGCGACAGGGTGAGAATGGCATGCTTAGCCCAATTAGTCAATGTTATCGCCCCCATCTTTACCGAAAAAGACGGGCGGGTTTTAAAACAGTCTATCTATTATCCCTTCAAACAGGTATCTCTTTATGGCAGAGGAACAGCCCTAAAAACCTTAACCCAATCGGAAAAATTTTCTACACCCCTGTATGGAGAAGTTCCCACAGTGCAAACTGCTGCCATCTATCATAAAGAAGAAGGGAGGATCACCTTATTTGCTTTAAATTGTGATATGCAAGAGAATGCACAATTTTCTATCGACTTACGTTCCTTTGGCAGTGTTAAAATGACAGAGCATATTATTATGGATGGTCCTGACTTGTTCGCTAAAAATACATTTGACAAGCCTGACACTGTCATTCCAAGATCCGCATCTGTTGTAACTGGAAATCAAAGCTTTACAACAATATTGCCGAAACTTTCCTGGAATGTATTCCATTTTATAAGTATTCCCGAACAGTAAAGACAAAGTAAACATTTTGTTTGCCAGTGTGATACAATACAGATACTATATGTGGTAAAATATTCCATATGAATAAATTGTATTGCCCTTTAGTGGCAGGAAAATGGGAGATAGAGATGGATCATGGGAAAACTTTCTTCAGTGAAATAGCCATCAAAGGATGGCTATGATGATAAAAATCTTTCGAAATTTTAAAATAAGAACTAGATTAGTGCTATTGTTTACCATACTTTCAATTATTCCCTTACTAATCACTGTTATTTTGGTTTATAAAGATTCTAGCGATGCTTTAAAAGCAAAGATTAGTACCTATTCCTTACAAGTTATGAGTCAAGTAAGTGAAAATATAAAAAGGGAGCTAGATAGACTAGAAAACGATAGTGTGGAGATTGGATTTTCTGATGTAGTGCAAAACACACTTGTCCATTATGACCAAATGGGAGAATGGGAGCTTGAACATGCAATCTACATTATGAGAGAAAACCATGTAAAAAAGTTTTCCTTTCTCCACGATGTTTCCGATGTATTACTCTATACAAAAAGTGGGAAAAAGATAAATGCCTATGGTGATGCTGGATTTTCTTTTAATCTGAAACAGGATTATCTTGATAACTATCTCAGCCAGCTTCATGAAAAAGATGGCGGTGTGGTATGGGTACCCATTAATACAGAAAATGAATATCATTTAGTCAAACATGCTACAAGTGCCGAGCAACTAAGTAAAAGCAATGGCGTCTTACTTGGGCGTGCCGTTCGAGCTTTGTCCGAGGGAGATCGTATTGGCTATCTAATGATTCGTACCAATGAAAGATACTTATCAAATATTTATAAAGATATTGATATTGGTCAAGGGTCCGAAATTTTTGTTCTGGATAAGACGGGACGGGTAATATCTAGCCGTAGCCCTCACATACCAGTAACAAAACCTTATTTTGATGCAAAGATGATGGGGAAAATAAAAGAGAATTTTGAAGTTAGCCAGCATGTATTTTCATTAGACATTGAAGGCGAGAAATATCTTGTGTCCTTTGCCCCAGTGGAGGGAGTTGACTGGTTTGTAGTAAGCACAATCCCCTTTTCCTACATCAATTCTGATTCTCAGAAGATCTATGCGGGTGCTATTTTTATCGCTATTATTTGTTTTGTTATAGCGGTACTCTTGGCGTATCTTTTTTCTTCTAGTATCCTTGCACCCCTTAATCGGCTGCGCAAAGGAATGAAGCAGGTACAAGGAGGAAATCTATCGGTAATTGTTCAGGATCATTGCAATGATGAAATTGGTGAGCTTACTCAAAATTTTAATAACATGCTGATTGAGATTAAAAGCCTAATGGATAATATAAAAAATCAAGAAAATCAAAAAAGGTTAGCAGAGTTAAAGGCTTTGCAAGCGCAAATTAATCCTCACTTTCTTTCCAATACGCTAAATACAGTAAAATTTTTGGCAAAATCACAAAAGGCTAACAATATTGAGAGTCTTACCACTTCTCTAATTCAATTGTTTCACATGACCATGGGAAAGGGGGATGACCTTATCACAATTGAGAAAGAATTGGAATACATTACGAATTACATAAATATTCAAGAATATCGGTATCTGAATAAATTTAAAGTGAGTTTTGATATTGAACCAGAAATTTTAGAATGCAAAATTCCGAGGCTTCTTTTGCAGCCTGTGGTAGAAAATGCACTGATTCATGGTATCGGGCCAATGGATGGACAGGGCATGGTGGTAATTAAAGGCTTTTTCTATGACAAAGATATCAAAATTACGATAACGGATAATGGAGTTGGTATACCAGAAGAGGAGTTAGAAGTTATCTTGCAAAAGGATCAGGAGTGTGAGGCTATGCGGGTAAATGGAATCGGTATTGCCAACGCTGGTGAAAGGATAAAAATGTACTTTGGTGCCCAGTATGGCCTATCAATTGAAAGTGCTCAAGGTCTTTACACAACGGTTGAGATTACAATACCAGCGCTAAAGCAAGGAAGTGAACAGGTATGCTCAAGGTAGTAATTGTTGATGATGATTATACAGCTAGAAGTAATTTCAAAACAATGATAGATTGGAAGAAACATGGTTTTGTCCTATGTGGCGAAGCTACGAATGGTCAAAACGCTATAGCAGTCATTGAGGCTAGCACACCTGACATAGTGATTACCGATATGTTTATGCCCTTGATGGATGGAGTTGCTCTTATTTCCTATCTTAGCGTACATAATCCTGACATAAAGAGTATTGCTCTTAGCGGTTATGAAGATTTTGATTACGTAAAAGAAAGTCTTAAAAATGGAGCAGTCGATTATCTTTTAAAGCACAAATTGGATAGTGTAACCTTACTAAAAGTTTTGAGAATAGCAAGTGAAAAAATTAATCGCGAGCATAAAGTTATGAAGCAATTAGTACAAAGTAGGGAAATTTTACGACAGGATTTTATAAAGCGGTTAGTAGTAGGTAGTATGTATGATAGACAGCTCATCAGCAAAACAGTAAAAGAATTGGAGTTACCGATTGACGTGAGCCACTTGTTGTTAGTGGTGGTAGCAATTGACGACCTTCAATTTTTAAAAAACCGTTTCACTCAGGAGGAGATGAGCCGATTCATATCATCCGTTAAAGATGTAATGGAAGATATATTGCAGGATATGGGAAATGGAACCATGTCTTTTATTGATGAGGGTAAATTTGTTATTATTTTTCATTTTGGAACAATCCGCAGTGAGTTATATATCGATAATCATGTAGCGACAACGGTTAAGCGGATACGAGAGAGTTTTAAACGTTACCTAAACATTACAGCATGCTTTAGTCTCAGTCGTTTATTTTACAATATAGGAGATATAAGCAAACTTTATAAAGAGATTAATGAAACATTAAGTGAGAAGATAATCACGGGGCAAGATCAAATTTTCCGAGAATCTTCTAATCTTGGCAGTGGGATTGATTTCTTTAATCTTGATGTAAAAGATGAAAAACTGATTATGATGGCCATTAAGGCAGGTAATACCAAAAGTGTTACCCACTATCTTACTGTTGTTTTTGATAAGATAATAACACTCAAAGTCAGTTATAAAGCAATTCAAATGATTTGCATTGAACTTATCGGTATTGCAAATCGCATTGCAAGGGAATCTTCCATTGATGTGAAAGAAATATATAGTAATAAAGATATACCTTATGACGAGATGAAAAAGCAGGAAACGGTTATGGATGTGAAAAAATGGATTGGTGGTGTATACGAAAGACTCATCAATCTACTTTTAAGTGCAGATGATAGTGAAAATTATACAGACTCTACGAGAAAAGCCATACAATACATACGACGAAATTATACACAGGATGTATCTTTATATCAGGCAGCCCAAGAGATTGGTATTAACAGTTCTTACTTAAGCCGGACCTTTAAGGAGGATTGCGGCATTGGATTTGCCGAGTATTTGAACAACATAAGAGTATCTCAGGCAAAGTATTTAATGGAGCGCACAGATATAAAACTAAAAGAGATCGTAAAGATGGCAGGATTTAATAATTATACTTATTTTTTTAAGGTCTTTAAAGTCATGACGGGTAGAACTCCAGTCGAGTATAAGGCGATATGCAAAAGCACCACTTTGGAAGAGGGGTAGGTCTACCTGTTTGGTAGCAAGGGGAATTTTATAAAAGGGAGTAATACACATGGCGAGTTTACAATTGAAAAATATTTACAAACGATATCCTGGTAACGTCACTGCTGTAGAGGATTTTAATTTAGAAATCCCTGATCGTGAGTTTTTGGTCTTAGTAGGTCCGTCTGGGTGTGGTAAATCTACCACTCTACGAATGATTGCGGGACTTGAAGATATATCAGAAGGTGAACTCTATATAGATGGTAAGTTGGTAAATGAGGTACCTCCTAAAGATAGGGATATTGCAATGGTATTCCAAAATTATGCTTTATATCCTCATATGACAGTCTACGAGAACATGGTATTTGGTTTAAAAATTCGCAAAATACCGCAAGAAGAAATGAAACAACGGGTTATGGAGGCTGCAAAGATTCTTGACATTACCCATCTTCTTGATCGAAAGCCCAAGGCATTATCTGGTGGACAGCGACAACGTGTAGCCTTAGGGCGGGCGATTGTCAGAGATCCTAAGGTGTTTTTAATGGATGAGCCATTATCCAATTTAGATGCCAAGCTTCGTGACCAAATGCGTACTGAGATTAGTAAGTTACATAAGAGGCTACAAACTACCTTCGTATACGTGACCCATGATCAACGAGAAGCCATGACTATGGGGACTTGCATTGTAGTGATGAAAGATGGACTGGTACAGCAGGTAGATTCTCCCCAGATCCTTTATGCTAAGCCAGCCAACTTATTTGTTGCGGGATTTATTGGTAGTCCCCAGATGAATTTTGTCAAGGTTGAGATTGAAAATAAATCGACGGGTGTATATCTTACTTTTGGCAAAAACAGCATAAAATTGCCAGAGAGTAAGGGGGAGATCTTAAAACTTACAAAGTACATAGGCAAAGAAGTGATTATGGGGATACGCCCCGAAGACTTATATGACAATATAGAATGTCTTGAAGAGTTTAGTGATAGTATAATTGATGCTTCTATTGAAGTTACAGAGCTTATGGGAGCTGAAACCTATCTCTTTATGAAGGTAGAGGATAGTGCTTTTGTAGCACGTGTTACTCCTAAAACCACTGCCAAAGCAGGGGAACATATTAAGATAGCAATTGATACAGATAAAATATACCTATTTAATAAGGAGACAGAGCAGGCAATTTTAAATTAAGAAGAAGCATGGCAGCCATAATAGAAGAATCGCTAACTACAGGCTATTGATAGCTAAGTGGTCAGCGATTTTTTTAGTATGTAAAGTAAGACTAGGTATGGTTCATGACCTTATTAAATGGATTAGTAGTAGAGGTAATATTTGAGTCTTATCTTCACTTTATAGAAGGGAAAAACAGGATTTTTTTGCCGAAAAAAGGTACAATAATAAATAGGTTGTTTTTTCTATAACATTAGGCAAAGGTAGGTATTTTTGTGTCCAAGGAAATATTAATTATTCGATTAAGCTCGATTGGCGATGTCATTCACTGTACGCCAGTGGCAAGATCTTTGAAAGCGGCTTGGCCAGATTGTAGAATCACCTGGCTTGTTGGGGAGGTTTCAGCGGATCTTTTAAAAGAGAATCCTTACATAGATGAAATTATAGTTTGGTCTAGGGAAAAGTTTGAAAAGAAATTAAGAACATTCCAATTTAAGGAAGCTTTTGAGATGTGGCGCGAATTAAGAAGTAAATTACAAAAAAAAGATTTTTATGCGGCTCTTGATATACATGGCTTATTTTTAACCGGGATGATAATAAGAGAGGTAAAAACAACAAGACGTATCGGTATGAGGGATGCAAGAGAATTAAACCCACATTTTATGACCAAGACGGGTAAATCGCTAGGCAAACATATTACAGATAAGTATCTTGGTGTTCTACCCTGTTTGGGGATCCAATCAGTGGATCATAGGATGAGCCTTAGTATACCAGAAGACGCTAGAGCATTTGCCAAAAGCTTTTTTGCGGAGCATGCTGTGCTTGCACATGAAAAAATTCTAATATTAATTATCGCAACGACTTGGCCTACAAAAAATTGGCCGCCTGCTTATTTTATAGAAGCTGTTAAGCTTCTAGCTAAGGATTTTAAGATTATTATGTGTGGTGGTAGGGGAGAATTGAATATCGGCAAAGAGATTGAGGGCCAAGCAGGTGTAAAAATCGTGAATGCGATTGGTCAAACCGGTTTACTAGAGATGGCAGCTTTAATCGAGCAAGCTTCCGTCCTAGTAGCAGGAGATACGGGACCTCTTCATATGGCAGGGGCACTTGGAGTACCAACCGTAGGGATATTTGGACCAACAGATCCAGCTACATATGCACCCTTAGGTGAGCAAAATGGAATCGTTTCTAGTCAACTGTCCTGCAATTATTGTCATAAGCAAAGGTGCCCTAAGGGAGAGGCAAGTTGTATGAACAGCATTACTCCTCAGAGAGTAGTTCAAAAAGTGTATGATGTTGCTAGATAAATAAATTTAAGAGTTTAATGGGAGAATGAGAGATTCAAGTAGGGATAAAATATGTCTTATACTTGGATCTTTAATTTTGTCTCTAATCACTATGGACTTATGCATATATCTTTAAATTGAAGGTTTGTATAAAAGGACTTATAATGACATTACCGGAATAGAGAGAATATTTCTGCAGAAAAAACTTGGCGATTTGCGGTGAAAAAAATGAGGGAGGTTAATATTTGATGTCAACTATTCAACTGAATACTCAAACAGGCACCACGAGTACAAGCCAAAAAAACATTCAGAAATTTGGCAGATTTTTAAGTGGCATGGTAATGCCCAATATCGGAGCCTTTATCGCATGGGGCTTAATTACAGCATTTTTTATCCCTACTGGTTGGGTGCCAAATGAATATTTAAGCAAACTGGTTGGGCCAATGATTATCTACTTGCTTCCCCTTTTGATCGGCTACACCGGCGGTAAAATGGTGGCAGATAGCCGGGGCGGTGTTCTTGGTGCAATTGCAACTATCGGTGTGATAGTTGGGGTGGACATCCCTATGTTCATTGGTGCCATGATTATGGGGCCTCTTGGTGGCTATGTAATTAAGAAGTTCGACGAAACGATAGAAGGAAAAGTACCGGCTGGCTTTGAAATGTTAATTAACAACTTTTCAGCAGGTATCCTTGGCGCATTACTGGCATTATTAGCTTATACAGGAATTGGACCCGTGGTTGTATCCTTAAATGTATTTCTTAAAAATGGGGTAGAAGGCATTGTAAATGCAGGCTTATTGCCTTTAGTCTCCTTGTTTATTGAACCAGGAAAAATACTATTTTTAAATAATGCAATGAATCACGGTATCTTAAGTCCAATTGGCATACAACAAGCCAAAGAAGTAGGGAAATCCGTATTCTTCTTATTAGAAGCCAATCCTGGTCCTGGTCTAGGAATCTTACTTGCTTATTGGGCATTCTCTAAAGGCATGATCAAACAATCGGCACCAGGGGCTGTGATTATTCACTTCTTGGGTGGTATCCATGAAATTTATTTTCCTTATGTATTAATGAATCCACTTCTGTTACTCGCAGTTATTGGCGGGGGTGCAAGCGGCGTATTTACTTTTAATCTATTAGGTGCTGGCTTAGTAGCAAGTCCTTCTCCTGGTAGTATCTTTGCAGTGTTAGCTATGATACCAAAAGGCGGTTACTTTTCAGTACTTACTGGGGTACTGGTATCAACAGTTGTATCCTTTTTAATTGCTTCTGTATTTGTCAAACAAGCCAGTGCAAAACAGGATGATTCTCAATTAGAGGAAGCAAGAGAAAGTGTAAAAGAGCTCAAGGGCAGCCCAATGAGAAAAACAGTTAAGAAAGTAATTTTTGCTTGTGATGCGGGGATGGGGTCAAGCGCTATGGGGGCAACAACCTTGCGTAATAAATTTCAAAAAGCGGGTCTCAAGATTGAAGTAGTGAATTGTGCTATTGAGGCCATTCCTGCAGATGCTGAAATTGTTATTACTCATGAAAGTTTAACAGAAAGAGCAAAAACGATTGCTGCACATGCAGAGCATATTTCCATTAGTAATTTTCTAACGAGTCCTAAATATGATGAACTAGTTAGCCGATTACGTTAAGTATGGGGAAATGATTACATCAGGTAAACTGAGGCTAACTTGCTCTTAGTTTACCTGATAGTTTTAAAAATAGGGACAGTATAATAGCGATAAGGTAAGGGTATGGAGGGATTTTATGCAAGATAATAAACTGAATTCACGGATGAAAAAAATCTTGCTTAGAATTTGTGCAGAAGATAAGTATGTAACGATTTCTGCCATTGCCAAAGAATTAGGTGTTAGTGCAAAAACAATTTTAAGAGAATTACAAGAAGTGGAAGATTGGCTTATTTCCAAAGGATGCAGTCTGAGTAAAAAGACAGGGGCAGGTATTAAGGTAAATGGTAGTCACGATAGAAAGACAATGATTCTTGAGATTCTAAAAGGGGAAAAGGAAGAGAACTTATATTCCCCAAAAGAAAGACAAATCGTGATTGTTAGTGAGTTATTGCAGAATCAAGAATCAGTTAAGTTATATAATTTTACTAAAATATTAAAAGTAACAGAGGGAACAATTAGTAACGATTTAGATAAAGTAGAACAGTGGTTTAAAAAACAAGGAATTACATTGGTCAGAAAACCTGGTTTAGGGGTTTATATTGAAGGCCCAGAAACTAATATTCGAAAAGCTATGGTGCATTTTATTTATGAGAATATCGAAGAAGACCAATTACTAGGAGTTATAAGAAATAGCTTAGTGAAATCGACGAATCAAGCAACGGATATTGAAACAAAAACTCGTAGAAGATTACTAAACCTAATTGATAAAGAAGTGATTCATAAATTAGAATCATCGATACATGAAGCAGAAGAAAAAATGGAGCATAAGCTAGCGGACAGTGCTTATGTAGGGTTAATTGTTCATTTAGCGCTTGCTGTGCAAAGAATCAGAAAGAATGAAGAAATTACAATTGACCAAGAGTTTTTGCAAGAATTAAAAAGATATCCGGAGTATTTGGTGGCAACAGATATGGTGGCTAGTATTGCAAAAAATTTTGGCATCAATATCCCAGAATCTGAAATTGGTTATATTACGATGCATATTAGAGGTTCAAAAAACCGGAATGATTATATAAAAGATACTAGCAAAATTGTCGGTAATTTTGAATTGGTGAAGATTTCAAAGGAAATCATTAAAATTGCGGAAAGAGAAACAGGGCGTCTATTAATCCAAAATGAAAATTTACTTGTCGGCTTAGTCAATCATTTGGGGCCAGCTATTAGTCGATTGAAAATGAACTTAGATATTCGAAATCCTTTTTTGGAAGAAATTAAAAACTTCTATCCTGAGCTAGTAGCCATTAGTAGAAAATGTGCTGTCGTGGTAGAAAAACAATTAGGTATTATTATGCCTGACTCTGAGATTGCCTATATCGCAATGCACCTAGGAGCTGCTATCGAAACGGGTAAACGGTTGCCAAAACCTGTATATCGTTGTGCCATTGCTTGCTCAACTGGCATGGGGACTTCTAGATTGTTGGCAACAAAGATAGAAAAAGAGTACGACAACATTCAAATAGTAGAGATTATTTCTACGATTCACATTGAAGAAACAAGGCTAAAAGAAAAAAAAATTGACTTCATTATTTCAACAGTTTCGATTGATTATTGTTCTATTCCAGTAGTAACTGTCAATCCGTTACTCTTTGAAGAAGATAAAAATAGAATCAACACTCAAATGAAATTGTTAGTAAATAAGGTGGAGTATTATCCTAGTAAAAATGTTGATGGAGTTAGATTTGAAGATAAACTGCATGTACTGCAGCAATATGCAGTGGCAATTCTTGAAATTCTAGAAAATTTTTTCACCCTAAAAGACTATGAATCTAATACGATAGAAGAAATGATTCAGGGGGTAAGTTCCTTACTAGGTACAAATGATGAAATGGTAAATCAGTTAGCTACAGCCTTACAAGACAGAGAAGAAAAGGGTGGAACTTTTATTACAGGACATGGGTTTGTTCTACTTCATTGCCGGACAGAGGCAATGAAAAAACTACATTTTGGTGTAGTGCAGAACGTAAAACAAATTTATGCAATGAATGGAAAGGGAGAAAAAGAAGAAGTTACACTAGGAATTATTATGATAGCACCAGAAAAAAGTAGCGAACATGCGATAGAAACAATCAGCCATCTTAGTAAGATGCTTGTAGAAAGACCTGATTTTATCAGGCTGCTACAAGAAGGAGCAGAGAAAGACGCAGTGAAAGAAGTAAGCAATGTATTAGAAGAATTTTATTGGATGAAAAATAAAAATCTTATGGGGGTATAAATATGGGTGAGGGTAGAATACAAGAAAAAGTCCAAAAGTTTGGTCGATTTTTAAGTGGCATGGTAATGCCGAACATTGGAGCGTTTATCGCTTGGGGCTTAATCACAGCACTTTTTATTCCTACGGGATGGTTACCAAGTGAATATTTAAGCAAACTAGTTGGACCGATGATAATCTATTTACTTCCTCTCTTGATTGGTTATACCGGTGGTAAAATGGTGTCAGATAGTCGGGGTGGTGTTCTAGGGGCAATTGCTACCATTGGTGTGATAGTTGGGGTTGATATCCCTATGTTTATTGGCGCCATGATTATGGGGCCTCTTGGTGGCTATGTTATCAAAAAGTTTGATGAGGCGATTGAAGGAAAAGTACCAGCTGGCTTTGAGATGTTAATCAATAACTTCTCAGCAGGTATTATTGGTGCATTACTGGCATTATTAGCTTATACAGGAATTGGCCCTGTGGTTGTATCTTTAAATGTAATTCTTAAAAATGGAGTAGAAAGCATTGTAAATGCAGGCTTATTGCCGTTAGTCTCCTTGTTTATTGAACCAGGAAAAATATTATTTTTAAATAATGCTATGAATCATGGTATCTTAAGTCCAATTGGCATACAACAAGCAAAAGAAGTAGGAAAATCCGTATTCTTCTTATTAGAAGCCAATCCTGGCCCAGGTCTTGGTATTCTACTTGCTTACTGGATGTTTTCTAAAGGCATGATCAAACAATCCGCACCAGGAGCTATAATTATTCACTTCTTGGGTGGTATCCATGAAATTTATTTCCCGTATGTATTAATGAACCCACTTCTCTTACTTGCTGTTATTGGTGGGGGCGCGAGCGGCGTATTTACGTTTAATCTATTAGGTGCTGGCTTAGTAGCAAGTCCTTCTCCCGGTAGTATCTTTGCAGTGTTGGCTATGATACCAAAAGGCGGTTACTTTGCAGTACTCACCGGAGTTCTGGTATCGACAGTCGTTTCCTTTTTAATCGCTTCCATCTTTGTTAAACAAGCTAGTGCAAAACAAGATGATTCTCAATTGGAAGAAGCAAAAGAAAGTGTGAAAGAACTTAAAGGTAATATCGTTAAACACCACGATATTAAGAAAATTATCTTCGCCTGTGATGCAGGCATGGGGTCGAGTGCGATGGGGGCAACAACCTTACGCAACAAATTTAAGAAAGCTGGATTTAATATCGAGGTGGTGCATTGTGCGATTGAAGCGATTCCTAGTGATGCTCAAATCGTCGTCACTCACGAAAAGCTAGCGGCTCGCGCAAAAAGTAAAGCACCTAATTCTGAATATATATTAGTAAGAGATTTTATCGATAATCCTGTTTTTGAAACAATAAGTAAAAGGCTACAGCCTATAAATGGTTCCGTTATTGTAGAAGAAAATACTGATGATAAAGAAGATAGTGCAATTTTACGGAAAAGTAATATTCTCTTAGGTTTAAAAAGCATGGAAAGAGATGAAGTCATTCGCATGGCCGGCAGTTTGCTCTATAAGAGCGGTTATGTAGATGAAGAGTATATTGAAGCTATGATTGAAAGAGAAAAGGATCTTACGACCTATATTGGTAAAGGAATTGCCATTCCTCATGGTGTAGGTAAAGCAAAAGAAAATATTAAAAAATCTGGAATGGTTGTCTTGCAGTTCCCAGAAGGAGTTTCCTTTGGTGACGAAACGGCTTATATGGTAATTGGTATCGCAGGTGTAGGAAATGAACATTTGAGTATTCTTTCTAACATTGCTACCGCGATTAATGAAGAAGATGATAGTATGGTAGAGGTACTGAGAACAACAACAGATAGTGAATATATCTATAACTTATTTCATAGCTCAAATTAGCACAAAAAAATCAAGTCTCTGGAGGAAAATAATGATAATTACTGTTACTTTAAATCCAGCAGTTGATAAAACAGTAGAAATTAATGATCTGCATATAAATAGGGTGAATCGAGTAGCTTCGGCAAGGGTAGATGCAGGAGGCAAGGGGATTAACGTTTCAAAGGTTATATTAAACTTAGAAGGGAAAAGTAAGGCCATTGGGTTCCTTGGCGGCAAAGCAGGGACTTTTATCAAAGGTTATCTAGATGAAATGGGTATTGCCAATGAATTTGTTTTTGTCAAAGGGGAAACTAGGACGAATCTCAAGATTGTAGATCCGATGCAACATACAAATACGGATATAAATGAAATAGGACCAGATATCACCCTTGAGGATAGTAAAAAAATTGATAATATTATTTCAGAGTCTGTCAATGAAAAAACCGTTATTGTTTTCTCGGGCAGTGTCCCTCCTAATGTAGATCTTGCCACCTATCAAAAGTGGATTCAAAGGGCAAAAGAAAAGGGTGCCAAGGCTATTCTTGATGCAGATGGAGAACTGTTACAACTAGGAATTGAAGCGGGACCATATCTGATAAAACCAAATATTCATGAACTAGAAAGACTACTTGCCAGAAAGATTAATAGCATGGAAGACACGGTAGAATGTGCTAAAGATCTTATGGGAAAATACGGTATAGAAATTGTAGTTGTTTCTATGGGAGAGAAGGGAGCCTTGTTTCTAAATAAACAGGTTACTATCTTTGCTGAGGGTATTAAAGTAGATGTGAAAAGCACTGTGGGAGCAGGCGATTCAATGGTAGCTGCCCTTGCTTACGCCATAGATAAAGGAAGTTCTTTTGAAGACGCAGTAACACTGGCTGTTGCTGCTGGCACGGCCAATGTAATGACTTGTGGTACAGAACCTAGTTCTCTTGAGGTAATTAGAGAACTAGAGAAAAAAGTACAGTGGAAGTATTTGTAACATTAAAATTGATAAAGGTGGCTATAAAATGAAAACAAGAGCAGTACGATTATATGGTAAAAAAGATTTACGGTTAGATGAGTTTGAATTACCTGAAATAAAAGAAGATGAAATATTAGTACAGGTCATTTCCGATAGTATTTGTATGTCGAGCTACAAGGCAGCAGTACTGGCAAGCGATCACAAAAGAGTTCCTGCAGATATTGCCGAGTATCCGATTATCATTGGACATGAAATGGCTGGTAATATTGTTGAAGTGGGTTCTAAATGGAAAGATCAGTTTAAAGTTGGAGAAAAATTTTCTATGCAGCCAGCTTTGAATTATAAGGGCAGTATGGATTCTCCTGGTTATTCTTACCGTTATTGTGGTGGGGCTGCTACCTATGTGATTATGCCTCAGGAAGTTATGGAGCTAGGATGCTTACTCAAATATGAAGGTGAATCTTATTATGAAGCGTCCTTGGCAGAGCCAATGTCTTGTATTATTGGATCTTTTCATGCCAATTACCATACGACAATGGGCAGCTATGAGCACAAAATGGGAATTGCTGAAGGCGGAAAGTTGGCTATTTTAGCTGGGGCAGGCCCAATGGGACTTGGTGCAATTGATTATGCGCTCCATTGTGACCGAAGACCAAAAATGATTGTAGTAACGGATGTGGATGAGAACAGACTAAAAAGAGCAGAGAGTATTTTTTCCATAGAAGAAGCTAAGGAAAATGGTATTGAACTTGTTTTTGTAAATACAAAAGATATGGCGGACGCACCTGGATATTTGCGAAATATTACGGGGGGCACTGGGTTTGATGATGTTTATGTGTTTGCTCCAGTAAAACCATTAGTGGAACAAGGCGATAAAATTTTAGGACGAGATGGTTGCTTGAACTTCTTTGCAGGTCCTACAGATATTAATTTCTCTGGAGAGTGTAATTTTTATAATGTACACTATAATTCCACTCATATTGTTGGGACTACTGGAGGGAATACCAATGATATGATTGAATCATTACGGATGACAGAGAAGAAGCTAATTAATCCAGCTGTTATGGTCACTCATATAGGCGGGCTTGATAGTGCCGCTGAGGCTACTTTAAGGTTGCCAGAGGTACCAGCGGGGAAAAAATTAATTTATACCAGTATCAACATGGAATTAACGGCAATTGCTGATTTTGCAGAACTGGGTAAAGAAAATCCCCATTATGCAAAACTAGCTGAAATAACCCAAAGAAATAAGGGATTATGGTGCACGGAAGCAGAAAAATACCTGTTAGAAAATTGGAGTAAATAAGAAGAAGGCCTATAAATCTCAGTTATGAGATTTATAGGCCTTCTTTATTGCTATAGGATAAGAATGTTGAAACACAGAGAACACAGAGCACCACAGAGGGCGCAGAGTAGCATTTATAATATGGTTTGCCATAAAAATCTCCTATTCTCTGTATCCTCTGCGTCTCTGCGGTTCAATTCCCTTTTCCCTCCTATCCAATTTTTTCTTTGTGCTCTCTGTGTCTTTGTGTTTCAAAAAAATTGTTATCCCACACAATTCCCCAAAGGAATTTATATCCTTCATGTCTTCGTGTTTAAAATGTTTTTAATTAATATGCCAAGGCGTTTTTCTTAATCTACCTCCATCATTTCTCCACAAATGGTTTGTATAATATTATATGGGATGCACATTCTGTAATTGTAAGGTATGATTGTTTTAATGATATTTTAGTGCGTAAGTGAGAAGAAGAGGTGTTAATGTGAAGGTATTAGTCGTAGATGATGATGAAAAAATCTTAAAAGTACTAGTTACGTATTTAAATAAGGAAGGATATGTAACAGAAACAGCACAGGATGGTTTATCAGCAATTGCTAAAGTCGATAAAGGTAATCCAGATATAGTGTTACTGGACGTAATGTTACCAGGAATGGATGGCTGGGGCGTTTGCAAAGAAATTAGACGTAAAAGCAATGTGCCAATTATTATGCTGACGGCTAGAGTGGAGGAGGCTGACCGGATCATTGGTTTGGAGATTGGTGCCGATGACTATGTTACGAAACCCTTTAGCCCACGAGAGGTGATCGCCAGGATCAGGGCTATTCTTCGAAGGGTACAGCCTGTAGAGCAGAAAGGAGAAATGCAGGCTGTGTTGCGGTTCGGAGATCTAATCTTGCAGCCTCATAACCATAATGTAATTGTAAAGGGAACAACCATGGAATTAACACCTACGGAATATAAAATGCTGGAATTATTTATAGAACATCCAAAACAAGTTTTTTCAAGGCTGCAATTGATTGAAAAAGTACAGGGATATACCTTCGAAGGCTATGAGCGAACCGTTGATTCACATATAAAAAATCTGCGAAAAAAACTAGGTGAACCCTTTGGAGAATCTCCTTATATAAAAACCGTATATGGCGTCGGCTACAAATTGGCAGGTGAACAGCATGCGTAGTTTGCTTGCTAAGGTAACGATTATCTTTTTTACCACAACGACAGCTGTTGTTGTTGGGTTAATGCTTGTCGTAAATTTCCAGGTATCATCTCATTTTAGTCGCTATTTGAATATGCATGAAATGCATGGAATGCGGAATCATGGAGAAATGATGTCTATGATGGGAGGGCCAGAAATACAATTTATTAGCTCCTTACAACACTCCTTGTTATTCGTTGTTGGCGCTATGTTACTGATAGGTCTTATTGTGAGTTATTATCTAGCCCGTAGTATTACAATACCCATGATTGAACTTAATAAGGCGGTTAATGACGTGGCGGCAGGTAATCTTGATGCTAGTGTGATAGTGAATCGTCAGGATGAGGTTGGACAACTGGCAATGGCATTTAATGCTATGACGGCAAAGTTGAAATCCAATACTATTCTTCGGCAACGGTTTTTAGCTGGGGTAGCTCATGAACTTCGTACGCCACTCACTATTTTAAAGGCGAATCTAGAAGGTATTGGTGATGGAATTATCGAGGCTGATAAGGAACAAATAGATTCTTTAACAGAAGAAGTAGATCGATTAACAAAGATGGTCAATGACTTAAGGGATCTCTCTTTATTAGAGACGGGACAAATCCATCCTGAATGTACAACTTTTGATATTAATTCGATTTTGCGCCAAGTGGTGAGTAAAATGAAATCTGTAGCGGAGGAAAAAGGGCTTGCCCTTAACCTAGAAACAAATAAGATGCCTCCACTTTGGGGCGATGCTGCTATGGTTAATCAGATTCTGTATAATCTCGTTATCAATGCAATTCGGTATACAAGTGCAGGAGGTAAGGTTACTGTCACAGCAATTGAAGAGGCGGGTATGGCAAAAATAAGTGTAATTGATACGGGAATCGGAATTAGCGCAGAAGATCAGGAACATATTTTTGATTATTTTTATCGCGTCGATCCAGCGCGGACGAAAAAAAGTGGCGGTACGGGTCTTGGGCTTGCTATTGTCAAACAACTAGCCTTGGCCCAGGGAGGACAGATTCATGTAACAAGTACCTTAGGACATGGCAGCTCATTTTCATTGCTATTACCCTTGAAAATTCATGAAAATCTCACAGTTTCTCCATAAAAAATCCACATTCTTCGATTATACTATGAATATAGAAGGCATCTTATCAGTTACAGGATACTGATCAAGAGCTAAGCATATAAAATGTGGAGGGAAATAAATATGAAAAAGAAAATCTTATTAATGGTAGCGCTAGCGGCGCTTATTGCGATACCCGTTTTTGCAGCAACAGAGTCTGTTAATCCAATGAATGAACATCATAGTCAAATGATGACTCATCATCAACAAATGATCGAGCAAGCTGTTACCGATGGAACCATTACAACTGAAGAGGCAGCCACCTTAAAAGAAAACATGGAGAAAGTAGCACCTATCATGCAAAAAATCATGCAAAAGGGTGGCATGATGGGGAATGGCATGATGAAGAATCATGATAAGATGCAAGGCGACCATAATCAAATGATGAACCACCATCAACAAATGATCGAGCAAGCGGTTACCGATGGAACGATTACAAGTGAAGAAGCAGCTACCTTGAAAGAAGGCATGGAGAAAACAGCACCTATCATGCAGAAAATAATGCAAAAGGGTGGCATGATGGGTAAGGGCATGATGAAGAATCATGAGAAGATGCAAAACGGTATGATGGAAAATGGTAATAACAGTGGACCATGTGTGAACCAATAATTAATGAGCAAAGAACCAGAACTATTTCTGGTTCTTTTTTTTTGCACATATTATAATACCATTTTGCAGGGATTTCAGAGTCCTTTTAGCAACCATAGGGGTATTTTGTATCATTGGAGTTGGAAATACAGGAAAATCATCCCAATTAGGCTAATGAAAAACCTCCTATGGTAGAAAAAATAACTACCGTAGGAGGTTTTACTTTTAATAGATTTAATCACTTTGTGTTCCCTTTAACGTGTTTATACACCATCCAAAAGTCTTGCCTTCCTTGACTCCTTTCTTTAATCTTTCTTCTAGTTGCTTAGATTGTTGTAATGTTTTAGTTAAGACATATATAGAATTATCTTGCTTATCACTAAAAAAGGAGTCTATCTCTACTTTGAAACCCATTCTGGAGATCGTAATCACATGCAATCCTCCTTGCCTAGTTTTAGGTAAATTTCCTTTCTTATTACATGTCCGAATCAATAAATACAGTCTAAGTATTCCCTAAATTTTTTTATCATAATATTCTGAATCCCTTACAAATGTAATGCAATATAATATAAATACATGCCCTAATTTTAAATTGGTTTATATTGCATTATTTAATCAGATGAGAGTATAATATAAATGGGCATATGCTCAATAATTCTAGTTGGTTATATATAATAAAATAAAGGGGGCAGATCCATCGTGAATCGAAAATTTGAGTGTAGTGATTGCGGCGAAGTTTGGGAAGTAGAACCTTGTACAGAAGGGGGCAAACATGGATATGAAATTCCATGCCCAAAATGTAATAGTATGAAGAAAATAAAATTGGCACAGGATGGTACGCGCCATGCTTGTGGGGGTCACGGACATCATGGTCATAACCACGGGGGCGGATGCTGTGGCGGTCACTAAAACGTATTTTAGAAAAAAGGTGTAAGGATTATAATCCTCACACCTTTTTTTCTATATTTTATTCGTAGTCGTTGTTAACATCAGATTTAGCAGTCATTGTGCCATATTGTTTCTTGCTTTGTTGTGTTTGGCTGCTAGTTGCTTGGCTTTGGTTAGAAGTACTAGAAGAATAATCATTATTGGCATCGGATAAGGCGGTCATTGTGCCGAATTGACTCTTACTTTGCTGTGTTTGATTGCTGCTAGCTGCTTGGTTTTGGTTGTTAAAGCTATTTGAAAAATTTTGGCTACTGGAGCTAGAATAGTCATTATTAGCGTCTGACAAGGCAGTCATTGTACCAAATTTATTTTTACTTTGTTGGGTTTGGCTGCTAGTTGCCTGGTTTTGGGTAGAGCTAGAATAATCATTATTAGCGTCTGAAGTAGCAGTTAAAGTTCCAAATTGATTTTTACTTGAAGATAATTTACTTTGTTTATTGTTTTGGTTATTTTTGTTCATAATTGTGCCCCCTTTTATTTTTGTATTTATGGTGCAATCTTATTTTCCCCTATTTTCTTATTGAATATGTTACTGAAAATCAGCCTTTAATGGGTAACTAAGGAAGAAAATTATCCGATGACTAAACCGCTCTAAGATTCCCATCTTCATCTCGTTAACAGTCTGTAATTCCCTGCCCTTGACGACCAGGGAAACAGGCTGTAAATTCGAAATAAGTTCGTTCTAAGGGTCTCCGGACCCAAGGCTCACTTATATAAGCGGGAGTTAAGAGCGGTTAAGTTCCTGGATAAGTGTGACTAAGATTCAGATGAGTTAAAACTCCATCTGAATCAAGTCTTCTTTATCCGATCCAATACCAGTTGATAAATAGGGATGTAAATAAGACTAAAAAGAAGGCACTTAGAAAAATATAGCAATAAAAAATCTTAGAAGGGAGTTGGCCCCAAAATAAATAAAGCGGGAAAATAGGAAGGATAAAGCGAGACATGCTGTATAATGGTAGCTCAGAAGTTGTAGAGGATAGAGGAATCAAAAACCAAATCCAGCCAATGAGTAAATAGGAAGTGGGAATTTTAAACTGTAATAAAAAGGTGAGGGCGAAAAAGCCTATCAACCCGATAATGACAGTAAAGGTATCTAATGCTATGCCAGGCTGACTGTAAGGATTGTTAGAAAAGGTTAGAGGGAGATTCGCCCAAAGATTATACCAAGGCGGTGCGAAGTGCCTGCCCCAATTTTGTTGGGAATTAACAAATGAAATGGGATCTCCTAGCAAATAAAAGTTATATAGCATATAGAATGATAGTGCGATTGGCGGAATGAATAAGGGAATTGCTGTAAGAAGAGATTTTCCTGATTTTGGATATTTTTTCCAAAATTCATAGAGTAAAAACAGAAAAAGAAAAATACCTAGGTTTCTGGTTACGGCAGCAAATGCACCAGCAATTCCTCCATACCACCATTTTTCTAACCTTGAAAAATAGACGCAGAGAAGTGAAAAGGTGATAAATAATGGTTCAGTATAAATGCTATTAAGAAAAAGAGAGGTTGGCATCACTGCGTAAGCTACGAGAGCATGGCTTACTTGCCTCTCGGAAAAATCTAAACGAAAGGTAAGATCCATAATCCAAAAGCTTAAAAAAGTAAATAGATTACAGATTAGTAGTCCTGCAATTGCTATATGTAAACCTAGGTAGGATAATGACTTAATAAAAAGGGTAAGAAGGGGAAAAAAAACAATCGATTTTGCATTATATCCATGTCCAGCCACATAGGTATACCAGTGAGCGTCCCATTTAATCAGTTTTTCAGTTGTCGTTGACATTGGGTAAAGGGACTGGTCCACAAAGCCAGCCGGAGGATGGTGCGGTATTATATCAGACATAAAAAAAGCAATACTAATTAATAGTGTATGTACGAAGAATGCAAGCCATACACGTTTTGAAGGAAGCCTCATATGGTGTTACCCCTTGTGTCTAATTCCAGGAAATTTTACTTGGTATCTCTTGGGTTACTACTAGTTTTTCCTCTTGTGGATTTACAATTAAATGAGCGACAGACCATGTCCATTTTCGATTCGCCGAAAAATTCCAAAAAGTTGATAGCGCAATACCAGTTAATTGACCAACATATATACTCCATCCGAGAAAAAGAAAAGTTTGGGTACATAAAGTTGTTATGGCAATGCCAAGGCTAGAGATTAAAGCAAACTGGCAGAATTGCAGGAGACGTTTTCGAAGAATCTGTTGTTTGCTTCTTTTCCATGTCACTTTATCATTCCATAGAAAGTTATGAAACATTGCGATACAGGAAGAATTAATGGAGGCAGAAATTTCCTCCATATTAAGCAAAGAAAGACAAATGGTTAAACTTAACAAATTGACGAAAGTCCCTAAAATACCAATGGCACAAAAGGTGTAGAATCTGCGATCTTCCGCGCTATGCCCCATTAGTTTAATAATATGCTTTAGATAATTCCACTGCTCTTTGAAATTCATTTTAGATTCTCCAGCGTCTCGGGCAACAAAGGTATAAGGTATTTCATGTACAGTCTGGTACTTGCCTTTTACGAGAATTTCAATTAAAATTTTCCAGCCAATGGGATTTAAGTGGGCTTGGTCGATAACACTTCGCTGAAAGCCGAAATACCCACTGGTTGAATCAGAAATGGAGCGTAACTTCTTAATAGAGAGATAACCGATGCCTCTAGCAATCCCTGATACTAGTTTTCTAAATAGGTTTAACCCCCCGTCAGAGCCCCCCGGTATGAAACGGCTAGGAATTACAATATCTGCGCTGGCTAATCTTTTTAAAATTAAGGGAAGCAACTCGGGAGGATGCTGTAAATCGGCATCCATCACAATGATCTGATTACCTTGAGAGTGAAGAAAACCGTTAACTACAGCAGAAGCTAAGCCGCGTTCATTTGTCCTATGAATATATTTAATCTCTTTGTATTCTTGGGATAGTTCTTCTAATATAGTGGGAGTATCATCTAGACTATCATCGACAAAAACAATTTCGTAGAAATAGTTTTCCTGCTTTAATAAATTTATAATCTTCGTTGCAAGTATTCTAACGTTATTCTTTTCATTAAATGTGGGAATTATGATGCTAAGATCCATGTGAATCCTCATCCTTCCGTATCCGATATCTTTTTCTTTCATTAGTTTTTTACGATTTGTAGTCTGTTTATCCGAGGTAAAAAATGGTCTTACATAGTATAAAAATAAAACAGCAGCACATTAGTGCTGCTGTTTTACGGAATCAGAAAGTATAACACTTTCTTGATTCCAAGTAAGAACGACTAAGGCTTCTGCCTGCGTCCGAGGACTTGGCACAAGCCAAGTCTTTTCTTATTTTTATACTATTACTGTTTAATTCGGTATTGGGCAGGTGTAACTCCAGCATTCTTTTTAAACAGCTGACAAAAGTATGATACATTACCAATGCCAATTTGATTGCAGATTTCCTGTAAAGGTAAGGACGTAGTCCTTAGTAACAAAGAGGCTTCCCGCAGGCGGCGATAGGTAAGATATTCAGTAATGGTACTTCCTGTAGCTTTGCGAAAAAGATGGGATATGTGAAAGCGAGACAAATGGAGTTCTTTTGCTAGAGATATCAATGAAAATTCTTCGTGGTAATTTCTATCGATCCATCTCATAACCTGTTCGGCGTAATGAATGTGGCGAAGTTCAACTTCTCTTTCAGTCTGATTTTGGACAGTCCATTGATTTTTTACTGTATTTAAAAAAAGCATAAAAAATAGAGAAAATCCTTCTGTAACCTCCAACTCTTTCTGGCGAGAAGCATATAAATTGAAAAAAGTGCTAAATTCAGAGGGGTTGTCAACCTGAATGACTTGGCAATCCAGGTTACTTTGCCATAAATATTGAAAAAAGCGATATAAAATAGTAAAGCTTTGCATGTAAGAATTGACAGTAGACGGTTCTAGTAATAGCTTGGAGCGAATATAAAAAGTTTCTTCTGGTATGTCAGCCTTTACTCTATGAAGCTGAAAGGGTTGAAAATACATCAGTGATCCTGGCTTAAAGGGATAAATATTTTGATCAATAATGGCCGAGCCTTCTCCCTGCTCTACATAAATAAATTCCATGCCAGGATGGGAATGGAATTTATCCCAGAGATTTTTGGAAGATGTAGTATGTTCATGAATGAATTGATGTGGGTTTGCATTCAGTTCAAAGTTAAAATCGTCCAATGTAGACAAATAAATCACCCCACTAACTAAATTACATATAACAATATAACAACATTTTAACACAATCTTCAGTTAATGTAATAGACAATATTTCGATTATACTAAAAATAGAAATAGTCGCAGAATTTGTAAATTCCTAAGGGTATTAAAGGATGCGATAAAGAAGGATATGTATGATTATAACAAGGAGACTGTTATTATGCTGCTAAAAATGTGTTGCATGGTGTCGTTGCCTTAGAAGAGGATTCTATTTTAATAGATTCGTTTACGCTAATACGGCAGGATTTCTCATAAAAAGAAGCATTAGTAACTAATCTTTAATGAAGCTACATTGCTATAATATTTCGGTTAAAAAGTATAAAGAGAGATAATTGTGAGTAAAAATCGATGGAGTATTTTAGTTGCTTTATCATTGTTTCTAGTTTCGTCTTTGGTAACAGGCTGTAGTTCTAGTGCAACTAAAACTCAAATAAACATTGTTTTAAAAGCGGCAGATGTTCAACCTGAAGATTACCCAACTACTATGGGCTTAAAATATATGGCAAAACTTCTTGATGAAAAAACCAAGGATGTATCAAATTAGAAGTGTATGCAGGGGGCAACTTGGCGGAAAAAAAGAAACCATTGAAATGCGCAAATGGGATCCTTGCAATTAATCGTATTAGTGCATCGCCACTAGTTGGTTTTGTTCCTGATTCGGCTGGATTATGGCTTATGAACATATCCCTCAAAATATTGCAGCAGGAATATCATCAGTTACAAAGAATCCTATACATGTACTGATGATTATTAATGCATTTGTACTAATTGTTGGATTCTTTATGGATCTAGCGGCTTCTATTTTGATTCTCACTCCTATCTTTTTACCTATAGCTATGAGTATTGGTATGGATCCTGTTCATTTTGATATTATGCTATTACTAAACTTATCAATTGGCTTGGTTCATCCGCCTGTAGGAAGGGCTTTGTTCGTTGGGTGTGCGATCGCAAAATGCAGTCTAGAAAGTACTGTAAAAGTGGTGCTCTTATTTATCCCGGTTTTGATCGCTGTCCTTTTGTTAGTAGCTTATGTTCCAGCAGTTACAATGACTTTGCCTAAAATGTTTATGCCCTAAGTGGGACAGATTTTTTCAGATTTATGGAGGTGGAATAAAAGTTGATTCGAATTGCCCGCCGCCTTCTTATTGGAAAGCCGCTTCATAATAAAGAAATCATGCATGAGCGGCTGCCCAAATGGAAAGCCTTGTCTATTTTCTCATCTGACGCATTATCATCCGTTGCATATGGGCCAGAGCAGGCCCTACTCGTATTAGTGGCGGCGCAAGGGATTGTTGCATATGGCTATTTGTCCCCTGTTATTATCGCAGTATCCGTTCTTTTGCTTATTGTAGTATTATCTTATGTCCAAGTTTCCAGGGCAAATCCTGAAGGCGGAGGCGCCTACGCTATTGCAAAGAAAAATATTGGTGAATTTCCAGCCTTAGTTGCTGCAGGAGCCGTTTTCGCTGATTATGTATTAACGGCGGCAGTTAGTGTTGCTGCTGGTACAGCTGCGATCGTATCGGCTTTTCCTGCTTTAGCGGGGAAGGAAATAGGAATTGATTTAGCAGTCTTATTCTTTATTCTTATGTTGGTTAATTTACGAGGTTTGCGTGAATCTTCGACTGCATTTGTGTATCCTACCTATGCCTTTCTGCTGGGGATGGTAGTGCTAATCTGTACTGGAGTTTACCAAGCTTTTACTAGTGATGTCGCCCTCATCCCAACAGCATCATTGGAAAAACAGCCTATGAGTATGGCCATGTTATATATTGTTCTGAGGGCTTTTGCCAATGGTTGTAGCTCTATGACGGGGGTAGAAGCAATTGCTGATAGTGTGCCCTTGTTTAGAAAGCCAGAAGCGAAAAATGCCATTACGACAACTTATTGGATGGCAGGGATCTTAGTTACTATGCTTGGCGGCGTTACCTTCATGATGATGCATTTTCACATAAGCCCGATTCTAGAGGTTACCGCCCTATCTCAGCTTGCTGAACGTATTTTCGACCGGTCATTTTTATATTATTACATACAACTTACAACCATGGTAGTATTATATTTGGCAGCGAATACAGCATACAATGGTTTGCCAGTACTGCTATCAATTGTTGCGAAAGATGGGTACTTACCAAGGTACCTTAGCTCCCGGGGTGAACGCCTAACTTTCTCTAATGGGATTATCGTGATCACTGTTTCGGCAGCAGCTCTTATCGTTGCCTACGGCGGACAATTAGATCATTTGATCGCATTATACGCGATTGGTGTTTTTATTTCCTTTACCATAGCCCAATGCAGCATGGTAGTGCATTGGAAAAGGGAAAGGGGAAGAGGTTGGTTAGTGCGAGCAATTGTAAATGGTATTGGGGCTTTAGCAACTGGTTTGGTAGTTTTCATCATAACGTTAACCAAATTTAGTCATGGTGCCTGGGCAGTATTAGTCTTTATTCCATTAATGGTTTTTATTTTCAAAAAAATTCGGGCCCACTATGACGATATGGCAGAACAATTACATCTGCCTTTAGACGTTAAACTAGAAAATGATGATGAGGCAGTCGGAAGAAACTTTGTCATTGTGCCTATTTCCTCCCCAACGCGTGTAGTTTATGAATCCCTTAAATTTGCAAAAACGCTTAGTAAGGATATCATTGTCTTACATATTGCAAAAGATGATGAAAGTGCAGCGAGAGTACAAGTAAAGTGGGAAGAGTGGAATCCTGGCATGGATTTGGAAATCATTCAATCGCCTTATCGCCTTACGATCCAGCCACTCCTGGATTATGTGGAAGAGTTAAAGAAGAAGAAAAATCCTGAAGATTATATTACTGTTGTCATTCCCGAATTCGAAACGAGAAAATGGTGGCACAGACTGCTGCATAATCAGACAGGTTGGATTCTACATGCTATGTTAGTTATAAAGGAAAATGTAAGTGTGACGACCATTCCCTATCACTTAAACAAGTAATTCTATAGCTAAATGATAAGAAAGACTTGGCTTAGGCCAAGTCTTCAGACGCAGGCAGAAGCCTTAGTCGTTCTTACTTGGAATCAAGGAGGTGTTATACTTTCTGATTCCGCAAAAAGCCCATATCCTTTTAGGATATGGGCAAAGTTATGAGAAATTCCGTTTTTACCATAGGTTCACTGGTGACCTGGATAGTACCGTTATGTGCTTCGATAATCAATTTGGCAATCGATAACCCTAATCCTGTACCGCCTTTAAAACGAGATGTATCTACTTGATAGAAACGATCAAAAATCTTCCCTAGGTGTTTTGGGGGAATTCCTTCGCCAGTATCGGAAAAAGTGAGAATGATATTTTTGGAAATTTGTTGTAAATGCAGAGAAATTTGCCCACTTGCTGGGGTATGACGAATCGCATTATCAAATAAAATAGTTATTACTTGCCTGATGGTTCCTTCATCGCCATAACAATAAATATCTGGATTAACTAAAACATGAAGTTTCAGATCTTTGGTAGCAGCTAAAGGACTGAGTGATGCTAATGAACGTGTTATCGCTTCACTTAGAGAAAAGTGCTTCTTTTCGATTAGCGGTTGCTTAGAATCGGCACGCGCAAGAAAGAGTAAGGAATTTACCAATTTGGCCATAGCATCCGATTCTTCTTTAATATTATGTAACCATTTATACTGACTTGCGACCGTTTCTCCTTGGTTATCGAAGACAATTTCTAAATTAGTTTGCATGATGGTTAGGGGGGTACGCAGTTCATGAGAAACATCTGCTAAAAAGCATTTTTGCTGCTCCCACGCATTACGAATAGGAATTATAGCGCGATTCGCCATATAAAGACTTCCACCTAGAGATAAGAGGAGGCATATGAAACCAATGAAAAGTAAGGCAGTCACAAGGCTGCGAAGTAATTCTTTTTCCCGCTGAAAGTTTTGGAAAAGCAGCAGCATTCCAGGTTGGTTCTGAAGAGGAACTTTACAATAATAGTAATAAATGTCTTGAGAAGTAATAGTGCCTGTTGTCTCTACCTTATCTAAGGTTTTTTCCACAAGAGCAGACAATTGGCTAGGTTCTAAGGGTTGTGTAGAAGATTCAAAAAAAATCTCGCTGCTAGGACCAGTTTTAACAAAGAAAATGAGTGGATGGTCTGGTCGAGGGCCTGGTGGCGGGGGAAAAGAAGGGCGTTGCTCACCATTTGGTGGGCGATCTTCCCGATTAATTGGACCATTAAGGGGGATATCTTTAATAATACCAGCTTGGATATCAAAGATTATTTTTCTAGTAAAATCTTCTGTATGGGTCTTCATTTGACTTTCAGCAAAAAAATAAGTCCCTATGGTTAAGATTAAGAAAAGTGCGGCAATGATCACCAAATTAATAAGTGTAAGCTGTAAACGTAGTTTATGAAACATATTGTTTATCCTCAAAGAAATAACCTACACCACGTACGGTTCTAATCGAAGTAGTATTGAGCTTCTTTCTTAAATAATGAATATAAAGATCCACGTTCGCAATTTCAGTACCGGAATAGTAGCCCCAAATTTTTTCAAAGATACGTTCCTTGGTAATAACTTGTCCTAAATTTGACATTAAAAGTTCCAATAAAAGTGATTCCTTGACGCTAAGTTGAATAATTTCATTTTCTTTTGTTACTTCACCACGTAAAGGGTCAAACATCATTTCTGGAATTGTAATCTTGGCACTAACGAGTTCTTTGTTTTTTCTTCTGCTAAGTGCCCGCAATCTAGCAAGTAATTCTTCAGAAGAAAAAGGTTTGACTAGATAATCGTCTGCTCCAGCATCTAAACCTTGGACACGATCCTTAAGAGTATCCTTCGCTGTGAGAAATAAGACGGGAGTAGCAAAACCTTCATGACGAAATTCCTGTAAGATCGAGATACCATCTAGCTTAGGAAGCATTCGATCAAGAATGATTATATCATAGATGCCAGTTAAGGCCATTTCAATACCTGTTTCTCCATCCGAGGCAATATCAGTATCGTAACCACTCTTTTTCAGCAAATAGGATAACGCATCAGCCAAGCGATGTTCATCTTCGATGAGTAATAGCTTCATAGACAAACTCCTTTCCATTATATACATTATTTTATATCATCATTCTTTGAATTGCATTTAATTTTGGATAGAAAGGAAAAAAGATGTAGAAAAATAATCGGCTTTACGGATACGTTGTCATTATATAGTTAATTTGGGATAATATATAAGAAGACAGGAGTTTTAGATAGAAATAAAGAATGTCTAGTGATATAGATACATGATTTTAGTCAATTTCATAATTATAAAAAGAAATTGTGGGGTGAGTAGATGTTACGCGATGTAAAGATAGGTCCTACTGTTATTGTTATTTTTGGTGCATCTGGTGACTTAACCCGAAGAAAAATCATACCAGCTATTTATAATTTATTTATTGATGGCTGGTTGCCAGAAACGTTCTCTATCGTGGGAGTAGCACGTACAGCTTCCACAGATGAGGCCTTTTGTCATCAATTACGTGAAGGTGTGGATACCTTTTCCCGGAGGGGGAAAGCAAAAGAGGAGGAGTGGAGTAAATTTGCCTCAGCTATAAAATATATGGCAGCTGATTATAATGACAGGCAAACCTATCTTTCTCTTTTAGAAGATCTGGATGCAGGGTGGCGGCAGTCAGCCAATAAAATATTTTATCTTGCTACACCGCCCACCTTATTTACCGTCATTGTAGAGCAATTGGGACAGCTCAAAGCATTCCGTGGAGAAAAAAACTATCGTATTGTCATTGAAAAACCATTTGGCAAAGATTTAGAGTCAGCTCGTGCCTTGAATCAATCATTAACAGAAGTTTTTGATGAAGCCCAAATTTACCGGATTGATCACTATTTAGGAAAAGAGACAGTACAAAACATTTTAGCCTTCCGTTTTGCAAATGCCATGTGGGAACCTATTTGGAACCGTAGTTATATTGATCATGTTCAGATAACCGTAGCTGAAAAAGTGGGAGTTGGCAGGCGGGGGGGTTATTATGAGGGGGCAGGAGCCTTGCGTGATATGGTTCAAAATCACTTGCTGCAAGTAATGTGTCTGGTGGCAATGGAACCTCCTACTTCCTTTCAGGCAGATGAAATTCGTAATAAGAGGGTTGATGTACTAAGTGCCATTCGTCCAATTGAAAAGGATGAGGTAGAAAAATTTGCTGTGCGGGGACAGTACGATAGGGGCGTTGTGGATGATCAGCCCGTTCCCGCTTATCGGGAAGAAGAAAATGTGGCAGAGGATTCTGGGAAGGAAACTTTTGTGGCCATGAAATTATACATTGACAATTGGCGCTGGCAGGGAGTACCTTTTTATTTGCGAACTGGTAAGCACTTGCCAGGCCGTGTTTCCGAAATCTCACTACAGTTTCGTCCCGTTCCCCATCATCCCTTTTCGGACAGCGTCACTCCTGCTAATCGTCTTGCGATTCAAATTGAACCGAAAGAAGGTATTATGCTGCGTACCCAGGCAAAGGAACCTGGACTTGGCATGAAAATAAAACCGGTAGAAATGCATTATACATATCAAGAGGTTTTTAAATCTGCCTCTCCGGAAGCGTATGAAACCTTGCTGTTAGATGTGGTTCGTGGAGATCCTAGCTTATTTATGAGAAATGATCAAGTAGAAATGGCTTGGTCTGTCTTAGGTTCCGTGCTAGAAATTTGGGAGAATTCGATACCCGTTGATTTCCCGAATTATGCCCCTGGCGAATGGGGACCTAAAGGAGCAGAAGATTTAATTACACGGGATGGAAGAAGCTGGTTAGTGCCTGCATGTTTGGAATCCAATAGAAAGGATGGAATATGCCCATGATTAGGATTTATGATGATGTAGATGCACTCGGGTTAGGAGTCGCTGAATTATTCGTAGAAAAGGCATGTAAAGCAGTAAAAGAGCGGGGGCGATTTACCCTCTCACTAGCGGGTGGGGAAACACCACGGCGAATTTACGAGATGCTAGGTAAAGCGCCCTACAATCATCTCATTCCCTGGGAAAAGGTTCATGTGTATTGGGGAGATGAAAGGTATGTATCAGCCAATGACAGCCAAAGTAATCAAGGTATGGCCCGTAAAGCTTTATTAGAGCGTGTATCCATTCCCCCCGAACAGATTTACCCTATTGTTTGCGAATCAACTCCTCAGCAGACAGCAGAGGATTATGAAAAGGTCATTACTGCCAATTTCTATGGACAGACTCCAGCTTTTGATTTTATCTTCCTCGGTTTAGGGGCGGATGGCCATACAGCCTCTTTATTCCCGTTTACTTCTGTACTAAATGAGAAAGACCGCTGGGTTGGCCATGTGCATCTACTTGACTTAGATAGCCATCGCGTGACTTTGACAGCTCCTCTGATTAATCATGGGGTAACTATCGTATTCATGGTAACTGGTGCCGCTAAAGCCGAAATTGTTCGAGAAGTACTTGAAGGACCTAAGGATATTCAACGATTACCCTCTCAACTGATTGCACCGCAAAATGGTGAGTTATATTGGATGCTAGATCAAGCTGCAGGTAAGTTGTTACAAAAAAATAAAGAAGACTTGATTCAGATGGAGTTTTAACTCCATCTGAATCTTAGTAGCACTTATCCAGGGACTTAGCCGCTCTTAACTCCAACTTATATAAGTGAGCCTTGGATTCGAAAATCCTTAGAGCGAACTTACTTCTAGTTTTACAGACTGTTATCCTAACCAGAGGGCAGGATATTACAGGCTGTTAACGAGATGAAGATGGGAGTCTTAGAGCGGTTTAGTCATCGGATAAAAGGTAATAGACTAAGACTCCCTATATGCCACGTAGCATATAGGGAGTCTTAGTCTATCCTTAGTACAGTTTTTGCATGAGGTTTGTGATATCAATATTATCAATTTTTTGTTTGGCCAAAGGCTGGTGAGAGAGTTGGGGCAGTGAATCTTGAAAAGTGGGGCGCAAAGTTTGATAATATAGGCCTATGGGAATTTGCTCACCCCATAATCCAGCAAAGGTTAGTGCTTTTTCTAAATCAGCAGGATCATACCCTTCCATTTCTTCAATGGGTTTTACACGCTGTTGATACCACTGATAGGTATTGGTGTGATTAAAAGAGACACAAGGTTGCAGGATATCAATCACTGCAAAACCTGGATGGGAAATGGCCTGTTCCATAAGGGAAACCAGCTGAGTGCTATTGCCAACAAAAGCCCGAGCAACAAAAGTAGCCCCTACATTTAAGGCCATCTTTACGATATTAATAGGATGCTCGACGTTGCCAAGGGGGGCGGGAGTGAATTTTGTTACTGCTCCTAAGTCACTTGTGGGGGATGACTGTCCTTTTGTCAAACCATAGATTTGATTGTTATGAATAAAATAGGTTATATCTATATTACGCCTTGCCGTATGGACAAAATGTCCCATGCCAAGGCCCATGCCATCACCGTCACCGCCTTCTGCGATTACAGTAAGATTATGATTGGCTAATTTAACCCCAGTTGCTACAGGTAAAGACCGTCCATGTAATGTTTCAATTCGGTAAGTATTCATGTATTGGCCAATTTTACTAGAGCAGCCAATTCCCGTTGCTAACACAGTTTGCTCTAAGTCAAGGTTTAGGGAAGTCATAGCTTTCTTGAGTGCCATAAAAATTCCATAGTCACCACAGCCGGCACACCAAGTAGGGACATAAGGCAGATTAATATCATGAGCAGCCATTAGAAAAGCACCTCCTTGATTTTTGCCAGAATTTCAGAAGGAAGAAAGGCACGAGAATTATATTTTAGAAAAGTATAATCTGTTTTATGCCCAGTATTCGCCCGAAGAATGCTACCAAGCTGGGCTGTCTTATTGCCTTCAATTAGCAGGGTTTTCTTTGCTTGTTGTAAGACTAGTTCAGTAGCAGTGATAGGGAAAGGAGATATGTATAAAATTTGTAAGAAGTTAACGGAAATATTTTGACTCGCGGCCAGTTCCATAGCTTCTAAAATAGCGCCTTTAGTTGAGCCCCAAGCAATAATTGTTAGGTCAGCATTTGGAGGACCATAGAATTTAATAGCCGGTATTTCTTTTTCCATCGCAGGTAGCTTGTTATATAACTTATCCATACTATTGACTGTTACCATTGGCTCATTAAGGGCATATTCTTTATTCCCCGAGCTGTAAAACCCATCTTCTCCGTGGGTATAGCTAGTGGCAATATGGCGTCCACCTACCTGACCTGGGATAGCCCGAGCTGAAATTCCATCGGGAGTGTTTTCGTAGCGAAGATAAGGCTGCTCTTTGGCTTCAAAAAGCTTACCACGCTCTATCGTCAAACTTTCGGTGGCAAATGGAAGTTGAGAAACAGAGGAATCAGCTAAAAATTTATCTGTCAAGATGATGCAAGGCACTTGATATGTATCTGCTAAGTTAAAGATGCGAAAGGTTTCATAAAAACATTCTTCAATATCACCAGGGGCTAAGACGATCCGAGGAAACTCGCCTTGAGAGGCGTGGACAACAAAATTTAAGTCAGCTTGCGCCGTTCTGGTGGGTAATCCTGTGCTAGGACCACCACGTTGGGCATTTACCATTACTAGAGGTATTTCCGCTTGTGCAGCAAAGCCTAACGCTTCTACCATTAAGGCGAAACCACCACCACTGGTGGAACCTATGGCTCGTGTACCAGCAAAAGAGGCACCAATTAACATATTAATCGCGGCTATTTCATCTTCTGCCTGCTTAAATACTAAACCATACTCGGCACCATGATCCGCTAAATAGCTTAGGACACTAGAACCTGGTGTCATTGGATAGCCAGCGGAAAATTTGCATCCTGCTTTAATAGCTGCTATAGAAATGGCTTCATTGCCGTTAATCAACATTTTTGGTTCGGCTTTTGGTTCAAAAGGGAAAGGAAAGGTTTTGGAACTAGACAAGGTTTCCATCACAAGATGATAGACTTCATCTAAAATTTGAATGTTTTCTTGTTGTATTTTTTCATTGTGAAACTCAGTTTTCATTACGTCAATGAGTATCTGTTTTGGATATCCTGTGAAAGCTGCAAAAGCACCTAACATGGCACTATTTATCATGATTTTTGCTCCGCCCTTGGGAATAGAGCTTGCTAAAGCTACAGGACATAACAAGGTTCCCTCTGGGACCTTTGTTGCATCTATTTTTGTTGTGGTGGCATCATATAGTACAATAGCACCTGGGTTTAGTTTATCAGCATAACAGTCAAAAGCTTGCTGAGAAAATAACCCTAAGAAATCAATGGTTTCTTCATAAGCTGTTATTGGCTTATCTGATAAACGTACTAAACAAGAATTCAATCCGCCTTGGATCAAGGATGGATATTCATTTACTACAAAAGACCACAATCCACTACGATTTGCTCCTTTAGCAATGATGGAGCCAGCACTCATCACTCCATAACCTGCTTCACCGCCAAAGAGGCAAGTATAATAGCTTTTGTTCATAGCAGTATCCTCCTAGATATTATTTGTATATAAAACAATTTCGTGAAAATTAAGAATATCCCTTTTAAAATTTTCTAATAAAAGTAAAAAAAATATCAAAATTTGTAAAATGTTCTTGCTGCAACACCGTAATCGATAGAAATAGGGTCAGTGTTTCCTTTTTTCATGAGTATGAAGGAAACACTGACCCTATTTCTCCTATAAGAGGGAGCCTGTGCATGTTAATACAATTCACCTTTGAGTCTAGCTGCTTCTGCTTGCTGTTCTAAGTAATACCACCTTATAGATTTACCAATAATACATCTCATAGCATCAATTTTTCCTTCTTTGGCCAACTTTCTCATTTTATCTAAATCAAAGCCATTATAAGAAAAATAGCTTGCTGAGATAAAACCACGATTTTTCAACTTTTTGCGATATTGACTCACATCTCTACTGTCTAGTTCAACTTGCCAAATCGCCATACCTATCCCAGCCTTTCTTGTATTTTATTTTTTAAGTTCATTATACACCTTTTTCAGAAAAATGATATTGTTTTTGTGTAAATTTATTGTTAAAAAAGCTAGAAAAAAGTATGCATAGTATAGAATGTTTTTTAACAAGAGAAAGTTGTAGTAATAAAAAAATACATGCACTTCATCGAAAATGACGAAGCGCATGTATCGCTTTCTACTTTGTGCCAAAAATACGGTCACCCGCATCTCCTAGGCCAGGAACAATATAACCGTGATCATTTAATTTTTCATCCACAGCAGCTACATAGATGTCAACATCAGGGTGGGAGTCGTTAATCAATTTAATCCCTTCTGGAGAAGCAACTAAGCACATGCATTTAATGTTTTTTGCACCTTTATTTTTAAGAATATCAATCGATGCTGCTAAGGAATTACCAGTGGCAAGCATCGGATCAATTAAGATAAAATCTCTTTCTGCTACATCACTTGGTAATTTGCAGTAATATTCTACTGGCATTAATGTTTTTGGATCCCGATAGAGGCCAATATGCCCAACTTTAACAGCAGGAATAAGTTTTACTACTCCATTTGTCATACCCAGACCAGCTCGCAAGATGGGAACAATACCCAATTTTTTACCTGATAACATTTTACAAGTACATTTGGCAACTGGGGTTTCGATTTCAACATCTTCTAGTGGTAAATCTCGAGTAATTTCAAATGCCATTAACATTGAGATTTCTTCTAATAATTCGCGGAATTCTTTGGTTCCTGTATGTATATTGCGTATTAGGGATAATTTGTGTTGAATTAACGGATGATCAATCACTTTAACATTCATTTTCCTATCAACTACCTTTCTCAGTCTATTGAATAATTTACAACAAATCGGATAAAAAAGCAACCTAACAGCCACTTTTATTTTATTTTACTGCATTTTGCATAAGAATCTTCTAATTATGCCTAGACTATTAAAGAGAATAAATTAGAGTATGTCGATGAGGAGGAGAAGGATGAGCCATATATTTGTTCCGAAAAGGGTTTTTTTTGAACCAAAGGCTTTGGATTATCCCAAGGGAAAAGAAATATATGAACGGTTACAAGATATGAAGGTGCCTATTTCATTTACAGGTTCTCATAATCGAGTTACTGGCATACCTGGAAAAACCACTCAGGAGGCATACCAAGAGGCTAAAAGTACCTTAGTGGTGGGGGTTAGGAAGAAGTTAGATTTTGCTGGATGCAAGCCCTCGGCCCACTATCAACTGCCGTTAACGACGAGCTGTTCTAGCATGTGTGAATACTGTTATTTAGCAACTACTCTAGGTAAAAAACCATACCTTAGAGTCTATGTAAATATTGATGAGATATTGGATCAGGCATCTCACTATATGAAGGAGCGTGCACCAGAGGTAACTTGGTTTGAAGGGGCTGCTACTTCTGATCCCATTCCTACAGAGTATTTAACAGGACTACTATATAAAACAATTGAGTTTTTTGGTGCAGAGCCTTTAGGACGTTTCCGTTTTGTTACTAAGCATGATCAGGTGGATTCTCTATTAACAGCTAAGCATCAAGGACACACACGATTTCGCTTCAGTATAAACGCTGCAAAGATTATCGAAAAATATGAGCATAAAACACCATCCCTTAGCCAAAGAGTTACTGCTGCTGCCAAAGTAGCAATTCATGGCTATCCCATTGGTTTTATTATTGCACCTATTTTTTATTATCCAGGTTGGGAAGCCGATTATCATGAGTTAGTAAAAGAGTTAGATATACAGCTTCCCCATGAAGTACGTAAAGATGTTACCTTCGAATTAATATCTCATCGATTTACAACCAAGGCAAAAAGAAACATTCTAGAAATATTTCCGCAAACGACCTTGCCTTTAGAGGAAGAAGAACGCAAGTATAAGTACGGACAATTTGGCTATGGTAAGTATGTTTATCAAAGTGAGACCATGAAGGACATGAAAACATATATGCAAAAGGAAATACAGAACTATTTTCCCCAAGCTCAAATCGATTATTTTGTATAAGGATCTTTCTCCGGTAAGATGAAGTGAATTATGCCAGCGGTAGTGTAATGGTAAAGGTTGTTCCGATATTAACCGTACTTTTCACATCAATTCTGCCGCCATGCATTTCGACGATGAATTTGACAATGGCAAGCCCGAGTCCAGTACCACCAGCACCGCGAGAGCGGGCCCGATCAACTCGATAAAAGCGATCAAAAATGAGGGGGAGATCCTTTGCTGGAATACCAATTCCAGTGTCTTCGATGGTAAGTATTGCTTCGTCATTTTCCTGGAAACAGGTTAGGACCACTCGACCAAAAGGTTGAGTGTATTTAATGCTATTATCAAGTAGATTAATCAAAATTTGTTTTAGCCAGTCTGGATTCGCCATAATGATAGGGTCAGCAGTAGTATGAATATCTACGGTAATATTTTTCTCTTGGGCATTGGAGCTAAGGTCTTCTTTGGTAGTATAGAGTAATGGGTTTAATGGGGTCGCCTCTAGCGTTACTTGTTGCCTGTATTCTTGGGAATTGAGTTTAGCCAATTGTAATAATTCATGGATCAAACGCTGCATTCTTTCTGATTCTGTATGGATTATGTTGAGGAATTTGGTACTCAGTTGTGGATCTTCTATGGCCCCATCTAAGAGGGTTTCAGTAAAACCTTTAATCGTGGTAAGAGGAGTGGCAAGTTCGTGGGAGGCATTTGCGACAAAGTCAGCTTGCCGATCATGAATATCTTGCAGAGCTGTTACATCATGGAACACGCTTAAAACAGCTGTGATTTCATTTTCCGTAGTGGTAATAGGAGCAAAAAATACTTGAAAAACCCGGGGAGTATTTTTGATATTTGTTTTAAGATAGATGTGCATATTTTTCCCTTGGTCAAGGGTTTGGTGTACGGCCCGATCTAATTGACTGTGACCGAAAACTTGCATGTTATGTTGATGTAACATGGAATCACTAATATCAAAGGATTCACGGGCCATTTTATTAGCCGTCGTTACCCGACCATAACGATCAAGGAGGATAACAGCGTTATCCATATGCTGGAGTATAAGGTCCAGCTTTTTTGTTTCTGCAGTGGATTCGCTGATTTTATCATCTAAGTTAGAGGTCAAGTTGTTGAGAGTAGGAGCGAGAAGTTCGAGTTCATCGCCTGTGCGTATATGAAGCCTGCGATCTAAATTTCCATTCGCCATTTCTTGGGCAGCCCTAGTTATTTCCTCTAAAGGGGCTGTATATTTTTGGGCCAAGCGAATGCTTAAGAGAATGGCCAAAAAAGAAGTTAGTAACATAGTAACTAAAAGGGTAGATTTAATTTGATTAAAACCAGCTTCAACAGCGGCGAGTGTACTAGATATTCGCACTGCACCGACGATTTCACTGCCACTTAGAATGGGGTTTGCCACATATAACATATTCTGGTCTAAAGTAGTGCTATAACGGATGGATGTGCCGACTGTTCCGGCGAGAGCAGCAGAAATTTCTGGCCTATGCAGGTGATTTTCCATCGTTGCTGGATTTTCCCAAGAATCAGCAAGTACATCCCCATTTATGTTAGTAACAGTGATCCTTAGGTCGTCCTTTGTGGCTAATTCTTTGATTTGGTTATCAATATTGGCTTTTTCAGTTGGACCTATCATATAGTTCTCTAAAAAATGTTCTGTAACTCTTGCATGGGTTAGTAGGCTAGAGGTGAGAATTTCTATATTATGTCGGTGAAAATACCAAAGAAGATACCCGCTTAGGCATGACATCGTTACAATAATTAATATGAGATAGTTAACGATTAATCTTAATTTAATCCCCCATCTGAGCATAATGATCCTCCTTGGACGTTTATTCTAGAAAAAGCATACAATAAAATCAGAAAACTCGCTAGAAAAATATTCTAAAGGATGAATTAGTAATATTTAACACAAAATTAATGATTGCATAACATGAGATTTCAAATATTTCTTTACTATTAATATAGGATACGTATTAATAGTTTGGAGGAAAAGATATGCCAGCGGTGCTGTATAATCAGTTAATAAAAAATCAGAATTACAGCCAAAATGAGCAAAACATTCTTAATGCACTAGAAGAAATTCTAATTACAAGAGATGTGAAGACAGTTTTTCAGCCTATTGTTTCCCTACTAGATGGAAATATCTTTGGCTATGAGGCTTTGAGTCGTGGTCCACAAGGATCAATGCTAGAGCGACCAGATAACTTATTTGCAGCGGCAGAAAAGTTTAATAAACTATGGGAATTAGAGTTTCTCTGCCGAAGTAAAGCATTTACTAGATTAAAAGGTTTAGCAAAAGATAAAATGCTATTTATCAATGTAGATCCGAACATTATAAATGATGAACGGTTTAAAAAAGGCGCTACTTTAGAAATGTTGCCAACTTATGATATTGACGTTAGCAATATTATTTTTGAAATTACAGAAAAAAATTCCATTGATGATTATAAAAGTTTTCGCAAGGTTCTTGACCACTATACAAGTCAAGGTTACAAGATAGCAATTGATGATACAGGATCAGGGTACTCTGGTTTGAAACTTTTAGCAGAAACTAGGCCTCAGTTCATTAAAATTGATATGGATTTGGTGCGAAATATTGATAAGGATGTTTTAAAACAAGCCTTGATGAAGGCTTTTCAAGAATTTTCTATTGTGACGAATATGAAAATCATAGCTGAGGGTATTGAAACCATTGATGAACTGAATACTTTAATTCAAATCGGTATAACTTATGGACAAGGGTATCTGCTACAAAGGCCAGCCCCTGAATTTTTAGAGATAAATCCTTTGATTAAAGATAATATTCTGCAAAAGAATAAGGAAAAAAAACAAGAAGCTTTTCATACACCCTTAACCATGCCTATTGGTGAAATAAGTAGGCGGGACCCTGGTTTTCCAGAGCAGGTCACTGGATGCACAGTGCTGGATTACTTTAGTAAGAATCCGAGCTTAATGGGGATACCTCTTTTGCAAGGGGATGTTCCCGTTGGACTGTTGATGAAGAATAAGTTTCTTGCTCATTTAGCCACTCAATATGGAGTTGCTGTTTATATGAATCGCAGTGTTGGCTCCCTAATGGATAATAATGCATTGATCGTAGATTATGATATGCCATTAGAACAGGTATCAAAATTAGCGATTGCAAGATATGAGGACAGCCTATATGACTATATCATTGTAACCCAGAAGGGAAAATATTATGGTGTGATTACCGTAAGACAACTCTTAGAGAAAACGACCCAGTTAGAAATTAATCGAGCAAAACATAGCAATCCACTAAGTGGCCTGCCAGGCAATATATTAATTGAAGAAAAATTGCACCAGGTCATTGAATCAGGAGAACCGTATTCCGTACTATATTTTGATCTTGATAATTTTAAAGCCTATAACGATATTTATGGCTTTGATAATGGTGACAAAATTTTGTGCATGACAGCTCAGATTATCCAGTCCCAACTAAAGGATGCGAAAATGACAGATGTATTTGTAGGCCATATTGGTGGCGATGACTTTATTGCAGTACTGCGTAATGTTGATATTGTGTCTCTTTGTCAAACAATTATAGATTATTTTGATGTGCGGATACGGGGATTTTACACAGAGATAGATCAAAAGTTGGGGTATATTGTTGCGAAAAATAGACATGGTGTAGAAGAAAACTTTCCAATTGTATCTTTGTCTATTGCTGTAGTAACCAGTAGCGGGAAAAAAATTAGAAATCCTGCTGACATCGGAGAAGCCGCTAGTGCCGTGAAAAAGAAATGTAAGCTAGTATGGCGGAGTTGTTATTGTATTGATTAAATAGATGGATTTTAACATAATGTTAACAATGCCTTAACACATAATGTTTGAGATTATTTTACAATCTAAATATAGTAAATTTTTTAGGAGGTCTTGAAATGAAGTTCTTGAAAAAATCGAAAATGCTCGTAGCAGCTGTAGCATTAATGCTTGGTGTTAGTCTGATTGCTGGCTGTGGCGGTGGTAAAAAAGAAGAAGCAAAAGCTACAGATATTCAAGGAACAGTGACTGCTTCTGGTTCTACAGCTCTTCTCCCTTTATTAAAGCCGGCTCAGGAAGCCTTTCAAAAAAAATATGAGAAAGTTACTGTTAACGTTGCAGGTGGTGGTTCCTTCACTGGTTTGAATCAAGTAGCAGCCGGTTCAGTGAACATAGGTAACTCAGATGTTGCAGCTACTGGTGAATATAAAGATAAAGGTCTTGTAGACCATCAAGTAGCAGTTGCTCCTTTTGTGTTTATTGCTAATAATGATGTGAGTGTTGATAACCTGACTGGGCAACAATATGTTGATATTATGACTGGTAAAATCACCAATTGGAAAGATGTTGGTGGTAAAGATCAAAAAATTACTTTGGTTCACCGGGCAAAATCATCTGGCTCTCGTGCGACCATTGCTGAAGTAGTACTTAAAGGTGTTGAATTCACGGATAACGCTGTTATTCAAGACTCCAATGGAGCTGTAAGATCTGCGATTGCCAGCACACCTGGTGCCATTGGTTATGTTGATGCCGCATATGTTGATGCTTCCGTAAAAGCACTTGCTTTTAATGGCGAAAAATATACTCCTGATGCGGTGATAAATGGTAAATATCCTGTATATGCTTATGAACATATGTATACGAAAGGCGAGGCTACTGGTGCAGTTAAAGCTTTTATTGACTACGTAATGAGCAGCGAGTTCCAAGATGCCTTTGTTGCAAAAAATGGTTTTGTACCTATCACTAAAATGAAAAAATAGTTTAAATAGGTAAATAGTAAGCAGATAAGGTCATGTGAATATCATGGCCTTTTCTTTTTATGCAACTGGAAAATAGGATTGGTAGCATGGAGTCATTTTTGCTTGGGAGGAAAAGGGAAGTATGTATAAGAAACTTGTACAGTTTTTAAAAAGCACATCTGTACTTAAATTTACGGGGACTAAGAATGCTACATTTAAAAAAAATAGGTTAAAGATGCCTAGTTTACAATGGAAGAGGAAGAATATTTTTACTTTCATGAGAAATAGTAATATGAATTTTTTGCGGCAAATTTCGTGGAAGATATCTTGGTCATCATTGGCTACCCAGGCTACGATCGGTATTATTCTTATATGTGTTGTACCTTTGAGTTTGATCGGTTGGTATTTTACTAAGCAAACAATGGAAAGCTTAACCCAGGCTGCGATTGACAAAAATAATAAAGTTGCTGATCGAATTGCCAGTGATATTGGGGCTAATATTCAGGCAAAAAAGAATTTCTTAATGATTACCAGCTCAACGGCTGCTATTCGTGGACTGGATAAAGAAACAGTAAAAAACTATCTAGCTCAGGTTAAGCCTTATTATGGTAGTAACGAGGCTCTTTTTGTTGCTCAGAAAGATGGTATGCAAATTTGGCGTACTGACGGTGGAACTTTGGTCAATATTGCTGATCGCAGCTACTTTCAAAAAAACCTTCAAGGAGCAGTTGAATTTTCTGATCCCATACATAGTAAGGTGAATAATCAGTTAACCATCATAGCATCGGTACCTATTTTTGGTGCGGATAATAAAGTGCAGGGAGCGCTGGGGGCAAATCTCTCCATGCAGAATGTAAATAACCTAGTAGAGCAGATCTTGTCCCAGAATCCAGGTTATTCGATTACTATCATTAACAAAAGTAGAGTCCCGCTATTTTATCAAAGTGATTCATCAGCAGTTGAAGAATCAAAACAATTAAATGAAGAATATTATAAAGAAGCTGTGGAAAAACAAACAGGTAATACGATCGGAATGTTTCGTAACCAAGAATATTTTATCTCCTATCGCCCTATTGCCAATACGGATTGGATTGCAGTATCGGCTTATTCAAAAGATACCGCATTGCAAGCCGCATCAGATGTGATTGAAAATAGCACAAAGATTATTTTCTTAATGATCATCATGCTTCTTATTATTGGTTTATTTGTGATGAGAAAAGCTCTTGCTCCTTTACAGAAATTAGCAGAGGGTGCAGATATCGTAGCTGAGGGAAATCTAACCCATACCATGGATAACTATAAGCATGATGAGTTAGGCCATGTTGCTACGGCTTTTAATAGTATGACAGTTAGTTTAAGGGATATTGTTCAATCTGTAAAACAATCCTCTGCCCATGTATTAGAAGCAACAAATACGGTAGCAGCTACTTCTGAACAATCACGGGTAGGCAGTATTCAAGTTTCTCAGTCAGTTGCTGCAATTGCTGAACAAATCGCCAAGCAAGGGAAAGATACGAAAAAAACGGAAGAATTGTTACAAAAGTTAGTAGCTATTACGGCTGGTGTTTCGGATAGTATTCACCAAACCGCAGAATTTACAGATACTTGTTCGTTAGCGGCCACACAAGGCCAGCAGGTTATCAATGATACAGTAACTAAGATGCAAAATATTAAGGGACTTGTTGCGAGCACCGCAAAAACTGTTGGAGTACTAGGGGAAAGTACTAGAGAAATTAGTACCATTACAGGGATGATTACTGAAATCGCGAAACAAACCAATTTGTTGGCTTTAAATGCAGCTATTGAAGCGGCTAGGGCGGGAGATGCGGGCCGAGGATTTGCCGTAGTAGCAGATGAAGTCCGTAAATTGGCTGAACAATCAGCAACGGCTACTAAAAGTATCTCTTCCATTATAAATAAAATCCAATCTGAAAGTAGTGGTGCTGTTCTTGCGATGCAACAAAGTTTTGAGAATGTAGAGCAGGGGGTAGAAATTGCACAAAGTAGTGGTATGGCATTTAAAAAAATCGTTGAGGCTATCAGTCATGTGCAACAAAAGGCTAATGCCATTATCTCTGAAACAGAGAGTCAGGTTAGATTATGTAGAGAGGCCATGGAGACCGTTACCAGTATTAATACCTTAGCAGCCAATAATACCAGTGGTGCTCAAGAAATTGCCACAGTATGTGAAGAACAAGCAGCTTGTGCGCAAGATATTACTTCTTCGACAGAGAAGTTACAAGAGATGGCTTATAAGTTAGAAACCTTAGTAATGCAGTTTAAAGCGTAATGAGGATTAAAGAAGATTGAATTTTGGTAGAGTAATTTGTTATTGACTAATTTTCGCTAAAATATGATAATAGAAAATAGATGATTTCATTAACATTGGTGAATCTTTTCAACATGGTAAAGAACATAAGACAGGTCTAGTAAGTGTAACTAAGAAGATTGACTGAATGCCATCTTTACGAGGATCAAAAGCCAGGCATATGCCTGGCTTTTTTGTTTTGAAATCGCTAAGCATATAGATAAAAATTCTTTTGTAACGTTGCTCTTACGTATTCATACTTTTATATATTTTTTATGGTTAAGCTTATTTCACTTAAAGGCACCGTTGACGGTATGGATGTTGGAGGTGTACTTGATTTTTTTTGATGAGTGCATCTTTTCTATGACATGGTAAAAATATGAGGAGGAATCTAGAGTGGTTGCAGGAGGAGTATTCGATAAATATAGAGGCTGGCGAAGAAGCAAGTCCTTACTTGATAAAAATAAGAGTAACAAGGTACTTCATGTACTAAAAGAAAATATTGATTTTCTGCAAAAGTTAATTGATACAATTCCCAATCCTATATTTTATAAAGATTGTAAAGGTATTTATCAAGGTTGTAATCGTGCCTTTGAAAGCTATATTGGTAAAGAAAAATCGCAAGTAATTGGTAAGAATGTTCATGAACTGTCTTCTTATGAATTATCATCTACATATTATAAAATGGATGAAGAATTATTCCTACATCCTGGTGTTCAAAATTATGAAAGTTGTGTACAATATGCGGATGGTACTCAGCACGATGTTATCTTTGATAAAGCTACCTACACCAATACCAACAATGAAATTGCTGGGTTGGTTGGGGTGATAACTGATATTACAGAACGTAAAAAAATGGAGTTGGAACTAAAAAGGAGCACGGAAAAATTAAATGATATATTAGAACAAATTGTTCGTGCTATGGCAACTGTTACTGAAACTCGGGATATGTATACAGCTGGGCATCAGCGGCGCGTATCTGAACTTGCAGTAGCAATCGCACATGAAATGCAGATGTCTGATGAAGTAATTAAATCTGTTCAGGTTGCGGGAATGTTGCATGATATTGGAAAGATTGCCGTTCCTGCGGAAATATTAACAAAACCGAATGCATTAAGTACTCATGAATTTGGAATCATTCGTGAACATGCAGAGGCAGGTTACTTAATTCTAAGTTCTATTGAATTTCCTTGGCCGATAGCGGAAATTGTTTACCAACATCATGAAAGAGTAAACGGCACAGGGTATCCAAAGGGGTTAAAAGGGGAGGAGATGTTACTGCCAGCGAAAATTATTGCAGTCGCAGATGTGGTAGAAGCTATGTCGTCTCATCGTCCTTACAGGGCTAGTCAAGGAATTGTTCAAGCAATACTTGAAATAAATTCAAATCGTGGAAGTCTCTATGATGAAGAAGTAGTATTAGCTTGTATTAAAGTATTTGAAAAAAAGGCTCCCTTTACGTTAGAAAATGGATAAGGATACGTACTTAATACATAAATAAAACTAAGGCTCACACCTTCCCTCTAGGATTGGCGCGAGCCTTAGTTTTATTTATTCTATTTACTACTCTTCAGGGAAGAAGCGGGCGTGAATTGCATTTACAGCTTCCTTTACCCTGCTAGCTTGAATGAGGCAGGAAATACTGATTTCCGAGGTGCTAATAACTTCGATGTTTACCTCAGCATCGGATAAAGCCCCAAACATATTGGCGGCGATACCAGGGCTTCCTAACATGCCTGCACCAACTATAGATACTTTGGCTACATTATCATCTAGAAGAATTCCAGCGACTTGCATTTCTTTTCCTAATTCTTCTACGATTTTCTTAGTTTGAGCAAGATCAGGCAAGGCTATGGTAAATAACATATCAATTATATTTTTATCAGTATTACGAATGCTCTGTACAATCATATCCACATCAATATTGGCTGTTGCTAAAGCTGAGAAAATTTTAAAAGCAATACCAGGTCGATTGGGAACGCCTAATAATCCTATTTTAGCTACATTCGTATCGTGAGTGACCCCTTTAATTACAAATTCCTTTTCTTCCATTGTACATACCTCCTTAATAAATGTGCCTGAATCTTGGGTGAAAGTTGAACGTACATGAATAGGTACACCATAATGTTTACCCATTTCCACTGAGCGAGGCTGCATGACAACTGCCCCTAGCCTAGCCATTTCGAGCATTTCATCACAAGTAATTTCTTTCATGCGGCGAGCATTTTTTACAACCCTAGGATCCGCAGAATAGATACCATCTACATCCGTGAATATTTCACATACATCTGCCTTGAGTGCTCCAGCTAAAGCTACGGCTGAAGTGTCAGAACCACCCCGACCTAAGGTCAGAATGTCCCCCTCTGCATTAGAGCCTTGAAAACCAGCGACAACAACAATATTACCTTTATCAAGCTGGGCTAAAACTCTCTTAGGATTGACATTTAGAATTTTACCTTTAGTATAAGCGTTATTGGTTTTTATACCGGCTTGCGAACCAGTAAGGGAAATTGCAGGATGCCCCAATTTATTGAAGGTCATCGCCAGTAAGGCAATGGTTACCTGTTCGCCCGTTGATAATAGCATGTCCATTTCACGAGCATATGTATAAGGTTGTCCAACTAAGGTATTGGCTAAGGTTATTAAATCATCAGTAGTATCTCCCATTGCTGATACCACTACAACCATTTTATCTTCAGGACCTTTTTCCCGTAATACCCGTTGGGCTACTGCCATAATTTTTTCAGGTGTAGCAACGGAACTCCCGCCAAATTTTTTTACAATTAAAGCCATCCCAATCCTCCTTCAGTTCACTTAGTACTGTTAATATAATACACTATTCCTCCTGAAAATACAAATAACTTTTCAAGAAGGACATGTATTGCCTTATTTATTATATTATACGAATAGGTATACAATATATAATCATTAATAAAGGATAATTTTTCTTAAAAAAGAAGGAAACTGTAAAAATAAAGGGAATATATAGGTATAAATAGATGCTGAAGAGTGGGAGGTCATAATTATGGAATTAAAAGAATATTTTGCATCGGTTAAAGGTACAGGTATTTTATCTACTGCTGATGATAAAGGGGTAGTGAATGCTGCTGTATATGCAAGCCCCCATTGTCTAGAGGATGGCTTGGTCGCGTTTATTATGAGACCACGCAAGACTCATGAGAATATTATCCTTAACCCTAGTGCTTGCTTCTTATTTATGGAAGCGGGTAGGATGGAAGGGAAACGTATCTATCTCACTAAGGTAAAGGAAGAAAAAAATAGTGAATTGCTTTTTTCTCTCCGCCGCCATTGTAAACAAGATGAATCAGAAAGGAAAGAAGACTTATATCTTGTTTTCTTTAAGGTAGATAAAGTACGGAATTTAGTGGGAGATCAAGAAGTTTAATAGCGTAAAAAAGGAAAGAAGGTAATGGTAATATCATTACCTTCTTTTTTTGTCGTAATTTATAATATTTTAACATATTGACACGAATTTTAGTTTTGTGGTAACTTAGCTATAGAAAATAAAGGAGGCTTTTATGAACAATAATGACACGCAACATGTAAAACTCGTAGTAGCAGACCCATCTAGCTTAGGATTATTTGGTTTGGCAATGGTTACTTTCGTAGCATCAACTCAAAAACTCGGCATTACAACAGGTTTATCTTTTGTGATTCCATGGGCCATTTTTTTGGGAGCTTTTGCTCAATTAATGGCGGCATCACTCGATTTTAAACACAATAATATTTTTGGTGCTACTGCATTTGCTGGGTATGCTTTCTTCTGGTTTTCAGTTGCAGCTTGCTGGTTAATTAAATTAGGAGTTTTTGGACAGGCTCTCATGACGGGTATCGATATGGGACAATTAGGTTTTGGTTTTATTGGATATTTGATTTTTTCATTATTTATGACGATTGGCTCTACGGAAACAAACAAGGTATTATTTACCATATTCGTACTCATTGATGTATTGTTGGCAATGCTAGCCTTAGATGCTTTTGGCGTAAATCACTGGGCTCATACAGTAGCTGGATACACTGAATTTGCTATTTCTTTAGTATCTTTTTACGGCTCAGCTGCCGTTGTCTTAAATCATCACTTTGGCAAACCATTTTTACCAACGGGTAAGCCTTTCGGAATCTTTAAATAATATTAAATAAAATAAGACGCTTTTTAGAGGTGTATTTCGAATGACATTCAGTTGTCATTCAAAATACACCTTTTTGTTTTCCATTCAAAAAGTGTATACCCTTTGACGCGGCATTATTAATTAAGATGTCAATTTTATGATGGTTGACGATAATGAAATTGAACATTTCTTTGATAGTTTTAATATTTTCTAAATCTATTTCATAATAATATCCATTTAACTGCAGTAATATGAGAAGAGATTGTCACTAAATTGTAAAATTCACTATCAACACTATTATATATTTTCTATTTAGAAATAGGCATATATTTAAAAAAATGGCAGGGATTTATTAGAATATTAAGGAACAATATATCAATAAAAGTTATCGAATGGAGATAATACATGTATATTTATCTTGATATTATAAAAGAATTTTCTTGTGAAATGTGTGGACAATGTTGCCGCAATGATTGGCAGGTTACAATGGATGAAGAGAGTTATAGCCGCAATGCCTTATTATTTAAAGAGAGGGGCAGGGAAGAAGAATTTTCAAAGGCATTTATCCCCATTACAGGGAAAGGGGAGCTAGGTGAATATGCCTACATTGCAAAAAAAACCAGTGGTGGTTGTTGGTTTTTAGCGGAAGATCATCTTTGCCTTCTTCAAGGTGAGGCTGGTCATAGTCATCTTGATGCGGTCTGTCAGACTTACCCTCGCTATCCGATGAATACAGCTAGAGGAATGGAATTAACATTAAGTTTCAGCTGCCCAGCAGTTATTAAACTTGTCAGTCGAATTGAGCCCATAAAGATCTTGCGTTCAGAGGAACCACCTATGGTAATACTCCCCAATAATTATGTAGTTCATATATTTCCTGAACAACAATCTATTTATAATCCATTACATTATTATTTTGAAATAGAACATCATTTGCTTGATATTATACAGTGCAGACAAATTACCATAGGAGAGCGCATACAGCTCCTGAAAGAGACCATTTGGAAAATCGATGACTTAAAAAAAGATGATACCTTAGGACAAAAATTGAATTCCATTATCTATACTAATTATGAATTGATGGATGGGAAAGAAGCCATTACACAATCTACAGAGCATTGCACTCCAGAAATACTAATGGAAAACTTTTTTGTGAATTTTATCTTTAAAAAACCTTTCTATTTATATGGTCTTCAAAAGGGCATAGACCTTATAGAAAAGATATGGCAAGCTATTGAAAGTGTAAGAAAACATGCTGATAACTTACCAAAGGATATGGAGGATATCAGTCAGTCGATTATGGAGCTAGAATTACAATATAGTCATAACCGAAAAAGTTTGCTAACATGAAGATAAGGAATTGTATCAATAAACCTCCAATTATCTACAATTGATAACTGGAGGTTTATTGCTTTATGTTAAATAGTATTTTTTTATTTTAATATTTTTGCAACTTTGGGAGCTCTTAGTCTAGTTGCTGAGGGAAGATTAGAACCAAGCAGCGGTCTAAGATAATCTTTGAAAGCATTTGTTACATGATTGCCAGCAGCATTGATGAAATTATCAGGCATGTGCTTTGTTTTACCTGCTAAATCGGCCAGCGGTGTCATTTTATATTCTACTGCATAATCTCCTATACGATGAATTGTAACGGAACCATCGCAGTTAGTAGCGAGGGCAAATTGCACGGCTTTTTCGCCGACTTCTCGGGCTTCCCGTTGATCCACGTCGGAAGCACAGCCGAGGAAACAGCGCTGAATATAACCGAAAGTATCGCTACGAACTCTAGAAATTCCTAGTTTTTCTTTCACAGCTTGGGTAAGTAAATCGCCTAAGGCTCCTGTTCCCGACATGGTTACATTGCCATGGGCGTCTTTTTCTACATCTTTTAGTAAACTTAAAATAATAGGGCGGTCAGAAGAGTCTTTGATACCTTCTGATACTGCTACAACACAATAACCATACTGTAAATATACTTTCTGTACATCAGCAGCGAAGTTATCAATGTTAAATGGACGTTCTGGTAAGTAGATAAGATGAGGACCATCATCAGGAAATTTTTGTGCCGCCGCTGCTGCTGCAGTTAAAAAACCGGAATTCCTTCCCATGACGACACCGATATAGACTCCTGACAATGCTCTCATATCAAGGTTAATCCCCGAAAATGCCTGCATTACAAAACGTGCGGCAGAGCTATAGCCAGGTGTATGGTCATTAATCAATAAGTCATTGTCAATGGTTTTTGGTATATGAATGGCACGAAATTCATAATTATCCAGCTTAGCTTGTTCACTCACAATATGTACCGTGTCAGCAGAATCATTGCCGCCAATGTAGAAGAAGTAACGGATATCGTGGGCTTTTAATACTTTGAAAATTTCTTTACAATAGTTTTCATCAGGTTTAACGCGAGTAGAAAACAGGGCTGATGATGGGCTTTGTGCCACTTGCTCAAGATTACAGGATGTTTCTTGGCTTAAATCAATAAAGTCCTCATTCAAAATGCCTTCGACCCCTCGTAAGGCACCATAGATGTTCGTGATTTGACTATATTTTCGTGCTTCTGCAACCACTCCTGCCATACTTTGATTAATAACGGCAGTCGGGCCTCCCCCTTGGGCAATTAGTGCTTTTCCAATCAATTTCATATTAGCCTCCTGTGTTCAAATTATATATGTCATATTATCAGTGAAGCAAATGCTATGTATCTGATCCTATAAACAAAAAAGTGTAATAATATGAAATACCAAAGGCGGTCAGTTAAAGAAGACTTGATTCAGATGGAGTTAAAACTTCATCTGAATCTTAGCCCTTCTTATCCAGGGACTTAGCCGCTCTTAACTCCCACTTATATAAGTGATCCTTGGGGCCGGAGACCCTTAGAGCGAACTTATTTCGAGTTTACAGCCTGTTTCCCTGACCATAAAGGGCAGGGAATTACAGACTGTTAACGAGATGAAGATGGGAGTCTTAGAGCGGTTTAGTCATCGGATAACCAAACCTGCCCATAATGTGGTAAATCATTCTTCAAAAAATATAAATGTCCTGCCGATGAAATCCATTTAAGTTGAAATAATGGAAATATTCGCAAAAAAGTATAAGAATGATAAATTCATATAAGCTTTTGAAGGCAGGCCATCTCATTCTAGGTATTGTGTATACATAATACCATAATATGTGTTATAATGTCGCTTACTATTTATTATTAGAGGTGTGATATATGGAATCATTATTTAAGCTAGGGGAAAGAGGAACGAGTGTATCAACGGAGGTTTTAGCAGGTGTAACAACATTTTTAACATTAGCCTATTCTGTAATTGTTATCCCCTCCGTGCTGAGTTTGACGGGTATGGATTTTAACGGAGTTTTTATGGCAGTCATTTTGAGCAGTGTAATTGGTACCCTAATTATGGGTTTATTTGCAAATTATCCTATTGTTATCGGACCAGGATTGGGCTTAAATGCGTATTTTGCTTTTAGTGTAGTAAAAGGTGGAGGATTTTCCTGGGAAGTGGCGTTAGGAGCTGTTTTTATATCGGGTATCATGTTTTTGTTAGTGTCTCTTACTGAATTTCGCTCCATACTAATTGATGCCATTCCTGCTAGTTTGAAGCATGCTATCACAGCGGGAATTGGTTTTTTTGTGTGCTTTATTGGGCTTCAGAGTGCCAAAATTGTAGTGGATTCTCCTGCCACTTTAGTAACGCTAGGTAAGCTTTCAGAACCAATACCATTATTAACGATTATTGGACTTGTTGTGTCTCTTGTCTTGCTAACTTACCGGGTAAAGGCTGCTCTATTTATTGGTATGCTGGTAACTGCAGTGGTCGCTTACGCTATGGGATTTATGTCTTTACCGTCTCAGTTTATTGTTATGCCTAATGGACTAGAGCATACTTTACTAAAACTAGATATACAAGGTGTCCTAGATTCAGGTTTATATTCTGTTATTTTTACCTTCTTTTTGATTACTTTATTTGATACGACAGGTACCTTGCTGGGGATGGCAGAGCAAGCCAGATTATTAGTAAATGGTAAATTCCCAAATGCAAAAGGTGCTTTCTTAGCCGATGCAACAGGTACGGTTGCTGGAGCCCTCTTGGGGACTAGTCCAACGGCTACTTGTATAGAGTCTAGCGCAGGTGTAGCAGCAGGGGGACGTAGTGGATTAACGGCTGTTACAGTAGCTATTCTGTTTTTAATTACTTTGTTTTTTTCCCCGATTGCGAAGATGTTATCAAGTATTCCTTCAGTAACAGCACCTGCCTTGATTATCGTTGGCTTTTTTATGATGAATGGCTTGCGTGATATTGATTGGCAAAACATTGAGGAAGCCTTTCCGGCATTCTTAGTCGTAGCTGCGATGCCACTTACCTATAGCATTGCGACAGGTATTGGCATTGGATTTATCGTCTACCCATTACTAAAATTAATGAGGGGTAAAGGGCGAGAGGTTCATCCGATTTTATATTTATTTATGGTCTTATTCTTTATTCAAATTGGAATCTTAAATCACTAATAGGAAAGAAAAAACAGCTAGTTCGGCCTGTGTAGGCCAGCTAGCTGTTTTTTCTTAAAGTGAGTAATGCCTAAGTTTATCGAGAAGTAGTATTTGTTTCGGACTACTGATTTTTATAAATCCTTCTGCCTGTAGTTTTGAAATTTTACGGCTTAAGGTCTCGCGTGTAGTGCCGAATAGGCTGGCTAGCTCATGTCTTGGCAAATTAATGGTGAGTCGGGTGCCTTGAGGTGTAATGACTCCCTCTTTTTCTCCCATAATGCGCAGCCACGTAATTAATCGTTGTTCAATGGTTTGTAATGAAAGATTACTAATGAATTTCTCAGCGTAGGCAAGTCTTTCTGTTAGAGCATGCATCACACCTGCGGAAATTTCTGAGTTTTCCCTCATAATGTTTTTCAAGTCATCTCGGGAAAGTAGACAAATCCCTGTATCTTCCAATGTCTCTGCATTAAGAAGATAGTGCTGTTCATCCATCAATAATGCTAGCTCTCCGAAGAAGTCTCCAGGTTCTAGTAGGCGCACAATTTGTTGGCGACCATCCTCTGACATTTCATAGACCTTTACCCGTCCATAACGCACAATGTAAAGATGTTTGGCGATGTCTCCTTTATTAAAGAGTACTGTGCCCTTATGATAATTTTTCTTTCTAATTAGCATATTAATTTTTTGCAATTCATTGATGTGCAGCATCTTAAAGATAGGTACGATACTAGCGCAAATGTGTTCTATTTGGTCTGTGCAATTATGCATATGAATACCTCAATTATTATCTATATTCTTTTCTCTATTATAACTTGTTTAAGGCATAAAGTTAATTATAGAAAATTGATTTATATCACTTCTTTTAATCGGCATAGATAGTATGATTAAATCAAAGTTGTGGGAGATACTGTAGTTAAATAGATTATTTTGGAGGTAAGGAATTATGGAAAAGAAATTTACATCTAGTCAGGCTGTGGGTGCTATTGTTGCAGAATTCCCTCAAGCGGCTGAAATTTTTAAAGGATACAGAATCGATTTTTGTTGCGGCGGCGACAAAACGCTAAAAGTAGCAGTACAAGAATTAGGGCTTGATGAGAATACTGTATTAGAACAATTAAACCAAGCCTATAGTAAAACAGTAAATCAAAGTAAGAAAAGTGACGAAGTCGATTGGCGTAAGGAGTCCTTTACTACTCTTGTAGATCACATTGTCAATACACATCATCTGTACTTACAAAAAGAACTACCACAAATCAGTGAATTTGTAACAAAAATCTTACGTGTTCATGGTCAAAATCATAGTGAATTAACGAGGGTACATAAATTATTCCATACATTAAAAATGGAATTAGAGCAACATCTGATAAAAGAAGAGGAGATACTGTTTCCTCTTATAAAACAATATGAAAAGAATCCATCCGATCAGTTACTTGATAAAATTAAACAGGTGACCAATGATATTGAAGAAGAGCATGAGCAAGCAGGAGATATTATAAAAGAACTGCGTAACATTACTAATCAATATGAGTTGCCCGCGAATACTTGTACAACCTATCAACTTGCATATCAAAAATTAGAGGAAATGGAGTCGGATATTTTTCAACACATTCATTTGGAAAATAATATCCTTCATCCCCGTTTGCAAGGTAGAATTTAAGGATCTAAATAAGAGAGAGTAGCGTGAGAGATAATAATTTCTAAAGATGAAATAAAAGTGTGGGGGAATAAAGATGAGCTTTAAAATTAGAGACGGTCTTACATGGGTAGGGAAAATTGACTGGGAATTACGGACATTCCATGGCGAAGAATATTCGACTCACAAAGGGACATCTTATAATTCTTATTTGATTCAGGACGAGAAGACAGTGTTACTAGATACAGTTTGGATGCCCTTTGCCCACGAATTTATTCAGAACTTAGAACGCGAAATTCCGTTAACAAAAATTGATGCTCTTGTCATTACTCATGGTGAAGTTGATCATAGTGGAGCCTTACCTGAACTAATGAAAAAAATTCCTAATGTACCTATTTACTGCACAGCCAATGCGGTGAAATCCTTAAAGGGACAATATCATCAGGATTGGAATTTTAAAATAGTTAAGACTGGGGATAAGTTGAATTTAGGTTCAAAAGAACTCATCTTTGTAGAAGCACCAATGCTACACTGGCCCGATACCATGTTTGCCTATATGACAAGTGATAATATCTTGTTCAGCAGCGATGCCTTCGGTCAGCATTATGCATCAGCGCTCATGTACAATGATCTTGTGGACCAAGGAGAATTGTACCAGGAATGCACAAAATATTATGCTAATATCTTGACTCCTCTAAGTAAATTTGTTGATAAAAAGATCAAGGAAGTTGTAGGCCTGAATTTACCAGTTGATATGATTTGTTCTAGTCATGGCGTTATTTGGCGCGATAACCCATTACAAATTGTTACTCAATATGCTAAGTGGGCCCTAGATTACCAAGAAAATCAAATTACCATCATATATGATACTATGTGGAATGGCACTCGTCGCATGGCCGAGGAAGTTGCCAAAGGAATACAATCAGTAGATGATAAAGTAGTTGTAAAGTTATTTAATAGTGCAAAAGCGGATAAAAATGATATTATTAGCGAAGTGTTTAAATCAAAAGCAATTATTCTGGGTTCTCCCACAGTTTACAAAGGAGTATTGTCCTCTATTGCAGGGATTATGGAAGAAATAAAAGGTTTGGATTTTAAAAACAAGAAAGCTGCTGCTTTTGGTGCTTACGGATGGAGTGGGGAAGGGACTAAGGTTTTATCTAGTTTACTGCAAAGCAGTGGTTTTACCTTAGTCAATGACGGATTGCGTGAACTATGGAACCCAGACGAGCAGGCTATTGAAAATTGTAAAAAATTCGGTAGGGATTTTCTCGCAATGATCAAATAAAAGCAGGAAAAATAGATAGATATCGTGAAGAGTAACTAATCATAAATTTCTTGATGCAGGAGGATGGGTTTTGTCTGATATTATTACTCTTCTATTAATGATAGGTGTACCGTTTTTTTTATTTTTAGCAGTGAAAAAAAGGGTAAAGCAAGAGAGTAGCTGGAAATTATATGCAGGTGTAGCTGCAGGCATTTTTGTATTACTAATTATTATTGCAAAAATGTAAATAAGATCAAACATTGACTTTTTAGCAATAGTCAATGTTTGTTTTGTTACTTTCATGGATATCAGCAGGGAAAGATTGGGGAATGTAGAAAGAGAATAGATAGATTCATTAATGAAAAATGGTTCATGTAAATGAAATAGGAGGCTATAGGATATGAAGACATTGCAGAATAAAATTGTATTCATTAGCGGCGCCAGTAGTGGAATTGGTAGGGCTTGCGCTGAATTGTTTGCACAGGCAGGGGCAAAAGTAATCCTGTGTGCAAGAAGTGTTGAGAAGGTACAAGAAATAGCCGATGTTTTAAAGGCTAAGTACCAAACAGATGCATTAGCGCTAAAGCTTGACGTCCAAGATAAAAACGCAGTAAACGAGATAGTGGATACATTGCCTTCCGAATGGGAAAAAATAGATATTCTAGTCAATAATGCAGGTTTGGCCCGCGGTTTAGAAAAACTTCACCAAGGCGATGTAGAAGATTGGGAAGCTATGATTGACACTAATGTTAAGGGGTTATTGTATCTGACGAGAAAGATTGTTCCTCAAATGTTAGAAAATAAAGTGAATGGGCATGTCATTAATATCGGTTCCATTGCTGGCATTCATGCTTATCCAGGTGGTGCAGTCTATTGTGCTACAAAATCAGCAGTCAAATTTTTAAGTGATGGACTTAGAATGGATGTGGTAGATACACCGATCAGAGTCACTAATATTCAGCCGGGTATGGTTGAAACCAACTTCAGTGTAATTAGGTTCCACGGCGACAAAGGAAAAGCTGACAATGTATATGATGGGATTAAGCCTCTTGTTGCAGAGGATATAGCAGACATTGTTGTATATGCAGCCAGTGCACCAGCTCATGTTCAAATTTGTGAAGTAACAGTTACACCTACCAACCAAGCTACGGGTGGTATCTTACATAAAGAGAAAAAATAAAGAAGACTAAGATTCAGATGGAGTTTTAACTCCATCTGAATCTTAGCCCTTCTTATCCAGGGACTTAGCCGCTCTTAACTCCCACTTATATAAGTGATCCTTGGGGCCGGAGACCCTTAGAGCGAACTTATTTCGAGTTTACAGCCTGTTTCCCTGACCATAAAGGGCAGGGAATTACAGACTGTTAACGAGATGAAGATAGGAGTCTTAGAGCAGTTTAGTCATCGGATAAATAGATTGCTAAGAGAACCATCTAAACAGAAATGTTTAGGTGGTTTTTTAGTATATACATACTTAGTGATATATGATAAAATAAATTTCGGCCTTTTGGCCAAAATACATAATGAGAAAAAAGAATAGAGGTGTTCTAATTGAGTTCATGGTTTCGACTAGAAGAGCGGGGAACTACGATATCGACTGAAATCATTGCTGGTATCACTACTTTTTTAACAATGGTGTATATTGTCATCGTAAATCCTGCTGTTTTACATATTGCTGGCATGGATTTTGACGGTGTATTTATGGCGACCATTTTAGCAAGTGCTTTAGCAACTTTGATTATGGGGATATTTGCTAATTATCCCATTGCGATAGCACCAGGCATGGGGATGAATGCATACTTTTCCTATAGTGTTGTATTAGCAAGCGGACATTCTTGGCAGGTAGCACTAGGAGCCGTATTTATAACAGGAATTATATTCCTATTGCTTTCCTTAACCAAATTTCGTTATGTTCTCATTGATTCCATTCCTACAAGCTTAAAACATGCAATTACTGCAGGTATTGGTTTATTTATCTCTTTTATTGGGCTACAGAATGCGAAGATTGTGGTTGCCTCCCCGGCAACCTTAGTAACATTAGGTAATTTAGGTGAACCAATTACCTTTATGTCAATCGTTGGTCTTGTCATTGCCCTAATCTTAATGGTTTACCGTGTCAAAGGTGCCATATTTGTTGGTATGCTGATTACTTCTGCTATTGCCTATTTTCGAGGTATGTTAGTATTGCCAGATAGTTTGTTTATGGTGCCCCATGGTATTGTAAATACTGCGTGGCAAATGAATGTGGCGGGCGTATTTGAGCAAGGGCTCTATGCAGTGGTATTTACATTCTTACTGATCACCTTGTTTGATACGACGGGTACTATGTTAGGAGTAGCTGAGCAGGCTGGATTGTTAAAGGACGGGAAGTTTCCTCGTGTACGAGGAGCACTCTTAGCCGATGCCGTAGGTACCACCGTAGGAGCTGCTTTAGGTACGAGCCCAACTTCTGCCTACATTGAATCAAGTTCGGGTGTTGCCGTAGGGGGACGTACCGGTTTGACGGCTGTCGTAACGGCAATTTTGTTGCTGGTTACCTTGTTTTTTGCGCCTGTAGCAAAAATGTTGGCGAGTATACCAGCTGTTACGGCACCTGCTTTGATTATTGTCGGGTTCTTCATGATGGAAGGATTACGGAGTATTGATTGGGGAGATTTAGAAGAAGCCTTTCCAGCTTTTTTAATTGTGATTGCCATGCCTTTAACTTATAGCATTGCTACAGGTATTGGTATTGGATTTATTGTATATCCTATTTTAAAGGTACTGCGTGGAAAAGCAGGTGCAGTTCACCCTATATTATACGTATTTGCAATATTGTTTTTCATACAGCTAGGCTTTTTTAGCCATTGATGCAAAGAGAGTATTAGACGAAATGATGCTAATACTCTCTTTCTTGAAGGTAATCTTTATAGAGTATTTCCAGGAAATATGGCAAATGATTTCTCAATAATAAGGCATATGGTATGAAATAGTTGTACAAACTGGTATAATGACGAATAATCCAGAAGGATGAAGAAGAGGTGTTTTTAAATGGCTGATTTTAGTTCCCTAGGTATTAGACCCGAAATTAATGCTATATTGGCACAAAACGGTATTACCGTACCCACAGATATACAAATACAGGCGATTCCGGTTTTACTGGCAGGTAAGGATGTTGTCGGACAATCTCAAACAGGTACAGGAAAAACTTTGGCATTTGTTTTGCCAATTTTAGAAAAAATTGAAGTGAATAAACCCATCGTACAAGCTTTAATCATTACTCCAACGAGAGAATTAGCCCTTCAAATTACGCAGGAAGTAACCAAATTGGCGGATAAGCTAGGAGTTCAGGTATTATCTGTATATGGTGGGCAAGATGTAGATCGACAAATCAAGAAATTAAAAAGTGGTGCTCAAATTGTAATAGGTACTCCTGGTCGCTTAATGGATCATTTACGACGCAAAACTATTTATCTTTCAGGGGTAAGTAAGCTAGTATTAGATGAAGCGGATCAAATGCTACATATGGGATTTTTGGATGATGTGGAGGAATTAGTTCGTCAGACATCCCCCAAACGACAAACGATGCTCTTTTCAGCAACTATGCCCTCTAAGGTTCGTGGACTTGCAGATCGTTATATGCGAAAACCCGTTGACATTCGGGTACAAACCTCTAATATTACATTAGACGAAATCAAACAGATCATGGTAGAGGTTCCAGAACCGGAAAAGATGGCAAAGCTATGTACCATGATTGACGAATATCGCCCTTACTTGGCTATCGTTTTTTGTCATACAAAGCAGCGTGCCACGGCCGTGAATATGGCCCTTTCGCAGAAAGGGTATGATACAGATGAACTTCATGGAGATTTGTCTCAGGCAAAGCGTGAGCAGGTTATGAGACGTTTTCGTGAGGCGAAAATTCAGATCTTAGTAGCAACGGATATTGCGGCTAGAGGATTGGATGTAGAAGGAATTACTCATGTATTTAATTATGATATTCCACATGATGTTGATAGCTACATTCATCGTATTGGACGAACAGGACGTGCAGGACAAACTGGTATGGCAATTACTCTTATCGATCCTCATGAGCAGCCTTATGTGCGCCTCATTGAACAAGGGATCAGTGCATCCATTGAGAAACATAAAGTAAGTGGTCAAAGAGTAATTAGTAAAGATAAGAGAAGAGTTTTCCAAGAAAAGGGAGAAGAAAAAACAAAAGTACGAGTAGAAAAGAAGGAAAATCCATTTATCCTAGGAAAACCAGAGAAAAAAAAGCCAGTCGGTCACAGTGGGGCTAATATCAGAAGCCGACGTAAACCAAAGGATACTGAGAAGTCCAATCAGCAGTTCCAAGGCAAAAGCAAAGGCAAAAAAAAGTAGAACTTGACAAGGTCTTACTCTATTCTTATATAATATAATTAGTAAATAAAGGAGGTCGGGTTATGAATTTTAAATTTGCTCATAACAATCTAAATGTTTTAGATTTGAAAAAAAGCATGGAGTTTTACGAAAAAGCTCTGGGACTTGTAGAAACAGCAAGACGTGAAAAGGAAAATTTCACCCTTGTTTTTTTGGGCGATAACCAAACACCACATAAGCTAGAATTAACTTGGTTGAAAGATCGAACTACTTCCTATAACCTAGGGGACAATGAAATCCATCTTGCCTTTATTACCGATGATATGGAAAAAGCTCATGCGTTACATAAAGAAATGGATTGTATTTGCTATGAAAATAAGGCAATGGGTATTTATTTTATCCAAGATCCAGATGGATACTGGCTAGAAATAGTGCCTCAAAGATAATAGAAATAGAAGACTTAAAATGAAAAAACGACAGGTTGTTAGCTAACAGCCTGTCGTTTTTGCGTGTACTTCCTTATAAAGTTAACTTTGCAATAAATACATCTTTATTTTTGCTTAAATCAATAAATTGACCATTATCTGTACGGACGACAAGAGACATAAAGAAAGGATGATTATAAATAATTTCCGCCTTGCGCCCATCGTTTAGTTCTACATTTAAATTAAAATCAAAGCTTTCCAAGTAATGATCAAAAATATCGATGATAGCTGTATTGAATTTCGTTGCACCTTCTTGTGTTAACTTGGTACGAATTGCAAAAAAGTCAGGAGTTGTACCTTTTTCATGGAGTAAAGAATCAAAGAGATTCGCATACCCAACAATTTGTGCATAAGGATGAATTTTGGCGGCAGACAAGTGTAGCGGAAAACCACTACCATCTAGGTATTCGTGATGATGTAACAAGATGAGAGTTGCTTCTCGCGGGAGGCCTAGACTTTTCACTAAATCGTAGCCAGCTTGTACATGTCCTTGGTAAAGGGACTGCTCTTCTAAAGATTTGCAATCATCTTTACTAAAGATATTGTCCGGTAATTGTATTTTACCTATATCGTGGATTAAGGCACCTAACACAATGGTATGGATGGCATCCTCTGAATAACCTAACAACTTAGCTATCTTTGCAGAAATAATCGCGACAGACATACTATGATTGATTAAGTTCTCATGTCGGTCAGCAGTAATTTCCCGCTGCAAGGTATAGGCAAGTACGCCTGTTGTTGTTGTCGCATATTTGCAGATAATGTTGGCGATCACTGTCAATGAGGTAATGTCTTTCGATTCTTTAAGGTCTAATAAGATCTTTGAGAATTTGTGGCTAATATCACCATATTGTTGTGAGGATTTCTCATTAAAAATAGAGGTTATTTCAGTTGGTTCCGTTTCTGCGATTGTTTTTATTTTGTCAAAGAGTTGGCTGTTCTTTGCGATGATTTCATCGAATTGTAGAGATAAGCGTAAATCATCATCGGTGTCCTTTTCTTCACGTAACCGAATTTCATGCACTCCCCATAATGCTAGCAGTGAAATTGTTTTCTCAGAGAGAGTAGTGCCTGCTGCTAGTAGAACTTGCCCTTCTGGGTTTAAAATGTGTTCTGCGATTATATCGCCGGGTTTTAGCTCTTTTGTTTTGGCTTTAATCATGTTATATCCTCCTAGTTGAAAAACTCTAAATGAGTTTTTTACCTTTGTTCCGTGCAGCTAAAAAACATAGTTTAAAATAATTTACATTTTATAACAGTTGTAATCATAGCATTGTTTATAGAATAAAACATTTTCTAGGTATGTACCTCTATCAAAAGGTATAGAGATGCAAAAATACTAGGAAAAATCAATAAAAGTTTACTTATTAAAATCATATAACAAAATCGAAAATTTAGCGAGAAGAATTTGTCGAAGTATGGGAAAATAGATGGAAAATTATAATCACCATCACAGAGTAAGAAAAATGCAGGATAATGTTGATAAATCTAGAAATACAAGAAAGCAAGGAATATGTTATAGGAAGGATGTTTATTTAAGTGTCAAGGTGGGAAGAGTTAATTAAAAATATTCAACAAGATGTTAAATTATTTTTATTTATATTAGGAGTTTTTTGTTTATTTCGTATTGGCTTTATTACGGTTTTAAACTCTTATATTAGTGAGGCGACTACGCTTAAAGATATATTTTTAGCCTTATATTATGGCATACGGATAAGTTTGAAAAGTGCAGGTTTAGTGGCACTTACATCCTTTGCGTTTTGTACAATTCTTACTTTATTTATAAAGAAGGATAAAGTAAAACATGTTCGCTATATCCTAGGTTCCGTTTATATTGCAATACTAAGCCTTTTGTTTTATGCAAGAATTCCTTATTATGAACAGTTTCACATGGGGTTTAACCAACTATTATTTAATACCTTCAATGATGATGTGACCGCAATTTTTCATACGTTAGTCCAAGAATACAATCTACCCATTCGCCTTGTCATGACTGGGCTGACGGGATTATTTTTATCCCAAGCATTAAAAGCATTACTCCGTACCAAGACATTTGAATTGCCGCGTTTTTCTACATGGTATAAAAATATTGCCTTTCGTGTATCCCTGCTGGTTCTTATTTATTATATTGTAATATTTGTGCGTTTTGGTGGAAGTATGACTTATGCCTATAATATTGACTGGGAAAATTCAGGGGTTACAAAGGATGAATTCCTAAATGAAGCCATTTTAGACGATGTGCAAGCATTATACCGTGCGTATACCCTTCATGAACGGGTAACTGCATCTACCGGACTGGACATGGACCCAGGGCGAATGGTAGAGTATGGTAATTATTTGGCTGGTCATCAGGTTGATTCACAAAATGTAGATGATTTTCTAAAGAAAGAGGCCCAAGGGACAAAAATTAAAAAGCCACAGCATGTATTTTTGATAATTGGGGAAAGTTATGCAAACTGGCCTTTGCTGCCGCAATATAAAGATTTGAACATCGCAAATGGGATCAGAAACATTATAAGCAAAGAAGATGCTGCTTACGTGCCCACATTCTTGCCCAATGGTATGAGTACGATCTCTGGGATTATGGGAATTACTACAGGATTAGCGGAGGCTAATCTATATCTGACTTACTTGCCTGAATCTTATAAAGAGCCTTACTCCACAGCCCTTGCACCACAAATGAAGAACTTAGGATATAAGCCTAGGTTTTGGTATGCAGGACCGACTTCTTGGGAACGAGTTAAGGATTTTACCTTGGCCCAAGGTTTTGAAGAGTTTTATGGTATGGGCGATATAGAGAGTCAGTCTGGGAATGTATGGGGCTGCGATGACAAGTATTTATTTAAAGCTGTTGCCGCAGGAATCGATGATCCTCGCCCCACTTTTGATGTGATTATGAATATTTCGAATCATGCTCCTTATACTGTGGATTTAGAGAAGGAAGGGTTTGATCAGGATAGCGTGATTAGGGGCTTACCTGATAAATTAAAGGAAGATAAAGAACTCATTAAAAAATTAGGACATTTTTGGTATGCAGATAAGGTTATGGCCGAATTTATTGAGGAAATGAAGCAAAAATATCCAGATAGTTTGTTTCTCATCGTAGGTGATCATGCGGACCGTTTGAATATCCAATTAAATCCTAGTCTTTATGAACGCTATGCCATTCCTTTTATTGTCTATGGAAAAGGCATTACTAAAGATATTTTTCCCAAGCAGGTATCAGGTAGCCATATTAATGTAGCGCCAACCTTGCTTGAATTACTTTCCCCCCAAGGTTCTGTGTATCATTCCCTAGGGAATAGTTTGACGCGAGGCAATGATATCGGCTTTAATTACGGACTTTGGGTTACTCACGATTCAATCGGGAGAATAGGAAATGAGAGTGCGGAAAGTGTGACGGGGACACAGCCTGAAGAGCCTCCTGATTTAGCTCTTATCCAGAAAGATATTGATGCCCGAAGGGCGATGTCCTGGTGGCGAGTTAAAAACGGGAAAAATATGAATGCTAAAGAATGATTTGAACAGGACTTACCAATACTATGTAGAAGTAATAATAACCAACTGACAAAGAGGTTTTAGAAAACCTGCTGGTATTGCGGACAATAAAGTTATAAGAGATTTCTCTTGTAACTCTGAAGAAACCAAATAAAAGTAGATGTAGAAGATTTACAACTAGCATATTGAAGGTGCAATTCGTCCAATATGTTATGTTATAAAGGGGAAGTAAAATGACAAGATCCTTTACCTTATATAGTGATCAATTAAAGAAGCTTTTGCTTCAAGTAGAACAAAATGTGCAAAAAAATCCGTTGGCCACTGACGGTATTACTATTATGATTTCAGATGGTGATCCTTGTTTAAAAGTGTTTCAAAAGGTGGGCCATGATTGGATTTATTTAGATCAAGAAGAGTTTCGTGAATGGTAAATGCCAAGAAAAAAGACCCTGTACATCTTTGATGTACGGGGTCTAAAGTTGTGCTAAAAAGAAGGAGCAATAGTATGAATGGGACAGAACGAAAAAATATTAGACCGGGTACGAAAGTGAAAATTGTGCAAAAACAAGATCAACGTACCGGGCGGTTAACGGAAGGTGTAGTAAAAGATCTTTTGACTAATAGCGCGATTCATCCTCGGGGCATAAAAGTTCGTCTAGTGAATGGTATCGTAGGTAGGGTGCAAGAGATCGTTGGTTAATGTATTCTTAGATTCATGAAGGTAGGAGAGCTATGTGGACTATATATTGGTTACCAAATCAAGAAAAGATCGAAGAAACAAAAAGAAGGCAGTTAGCAGAAAACTATTTTTTCAGGGGCTAAAATCTCTCTTTGTTCTGTTGGCGTGGGCATTTTTAGTATATTTATTCCAACCGTTTATTACTGCTGTAGTATGGTGGCAAGGATATCAGCGACTACTACTAGGGAAAGCCACTGCTGTAGCCGCCGTAGTAAAAGTATTTACGATGATAGAATATGTCGTTTGCCTCGGAGTTTTATTATTTTTGGCCATGCTTTCCTGGCAAGAGTGGAAGAAATGGCATTCTTTACACCTTGTGGAAAACGATGTAGTAAAAAAATAAATAATAGGTGTGAGATATGGAACAAACATATTCCTTAAAGGAAAAAACAAAACAGTTTACGATTATTTTAATTCCTATTTTGGTGACACAGGTTTTCATGTGTGCCATGACTTTCTTTGATACTATGATGTCAGGACATGCTAGTGCAAATGATTTGGTAGGCGTTGCCATTGGCTCAAGTATGTGGATGCCTGTTTTCACAGGGCTAAACGGAATTCTATTTGCAGTGGTTCCCATCGTTGCTCAACTTCTTGGTGGCAAACGAAAAGAGGAAATTCCCTTTGTTGTAATTCAAGCTGTATATCTAGCTGTAGCGATAGGAGTCGTTGTAATAATTGGTGGTGCCTATGCTGTCCAGCCTATTTTGAATAAGATGGAGCTTAATCCTGTAGCCTATGATATTGCGCAAAATTTTTTGAAAGCTATTTCTTTTGGTATTATACCTTTGTTTATATCGACAGTGCTTCGCTCGTTCATTGATACCTTGGGTTATACAAACATAACGATGCTAATTTCTATGGTTGCCTTACCAATTAACGTCTTATTTAACTATGTACTTATTTTTGGCAAGTTTGGTTTTCCACAGTTAGGTGGTGTAGGGGCTGGATGGGCTTCAGCAATTACTTATTGGTGCATTGTTATCATCAGTGCCTGCGTCATACAGTACCGGCAGCCGTTTAAGACCTACCATATATTTAGTCAGTTTTATCGATTCTCTCTTTCTGTATGGAAAGAACAGCTTAGAATTGGGATACCAATTGGTAGTGCTATTTTTTGTGAAACGAGTATCTTTGCAGTGATTACCCTGCTTATGAGTGAATTTAGCGAAGCCACCATTGCTGCTTATCAGGTAGCGATTAATGTTGCGGCCCTTATCTATATGATACCTTTGAGCATTTCCATGGCATTAACCATTGCCGTTGGGTTTGAAGTAGGAGGTAAAAGATACAAAGATGCTAGGCAGTATAGTTATATTGGGATTGGTATCGCATTGATTATGGCTGTGCTTGCTGCTCTAGTCTTATATTTTTGGAATGAGCAGGTAGCCTGTTTATATACAGAAGATGTAGCAATTCGTAATCTTGTACAACAATTTTTACTATATGCAGTATTTTTTCAATTGTCTGATGCAATTGCTACACCAGTACAAGGATCGTTACGAGGTTATAAAGATGTACGCATTACATTTATTATGGCGATGATTTCTTACTGGGTTGTAGGTTTGCCCCTCGGATATGTCTTAGCGCATCATTCCTGGCTAGGAGCTTTTGGTTATTGGATTGGATTGATTGTTGGTTTAGCTTTTGGCGCGATATGTCTATCAGCACGATTAGTTAGAGTACAACGTAAATATATGTAAAAAACTGCCCTTTTAACCAAGGGCAGTTTTTTACATATTACATATATTTAACTTTTACCAAGCGGCTGTTACAGAACCTTTAAAGTGCTCTTGTATAAATGCTTTTACTTCATCCGAGTGGTATGCTTTTATTAATTTTTGTACGGCTGGGTTTTCTTTATCTTTGCTACGTACGGCAATGATATTTGCATATGGGGAATTAATATCTTCAATGGCAATCGCATCTTTAGTAGGTACTAATCCAGCGGTAATTGCATAGTTGGTGTTAATGGCGGCAACATCCATGTCAGCTAAGGAACGAGGAATTTGTGCGGCGTCTAACTCCTTAATTACAATTTTCTTAGGATTTTCAACAATGTCAGTAACAGCTGCCTTAAGGCCAATTCCTGGTTTTAGTTTAATGAGGCCAAGTTTTTCTAACAATAGCAGAGCTCTTCCGCCGTTTGTAGGGTCGTTAGGAATAGCAACAACAGCGTTTACTGGTAGGTCGGCAATATTTTTTAATTTACTAGAGTAAATACCCATTGGGAAAATAACTGTATTTGCTAAGGATATGATATCGTAGTTGCGATCTTTGATAATGTTATCAAGGTAAGGTTTATGTTGAAAACTGTTAACATCGATATCACCTTGATTTAAAGCTACGTTAGGTTGAATGTAGTCATTAAATTCAACAATTTCAATTTTTAGGCCGTCTTTTTCAGCTATTTTTTTTACTTGCTCCATTACTTCTGCATGGGGGCCAGCAGTAACGCCTACTTTAAGTGGTTTTTCTATCTTTGCTGTACTTTGTTGACTGCACCCAGCAGATAAGCCTAGGATAAAGATGAGGGTTAACAAAAGGGAAATAAACTTAATTGATTTCTTCATAATGAATATACCTCCTATTTAATAATTCAATGGATTATTTTACGGAATCAGAAAGTATAACACTTTCTTAATTCCAAGTAAGAACGACAAGGCTTCCGCCTGCGTCTTAGGACTTGGCCTAAGCCAAGTCTTATCTTAATTTTTGCAATCTTTCTACTGCAGCTTCCAGTGTGGCTAATTGTTTGCAAAAGCAAAAACGTATAAAACGATGTTTGTCATTGGCATTTTCTTGATAGAAACTAGAACCTGGCACGACTGCAACGCCAACTTTTTCAGCTAAGTAGCGAGCAAAGTCGATATCGTTTTTCCAGCCGAAGGAGGCGATATCAGCCATAATGTAGTAGGCTCCATCAGGACGAATGCACTCAAAACCGATGGCAGCTAATTCTTTTAACATAAAGTCCCGGCGGTGACTATAAAAATCGACTAACTTTTCGTAATAAGTAGCAGCAAAACCCATGGCGTGAGCAGCAGCTTCTTGCAACGGTGCAGCTGCACCTACTGTTAAGAAATCATGCATTTTGCGTATGGACTGGCTTATCTCAGGAGATGCAATAACATAACCAATACGCCAACCTGTAACACTGTAGGTTTTGGATATACTATTAATAGTAATGGTTCTATCTGCCATACCAGGTAAGGTAGATAGAGGAATATGTTTGATTTCGTCATAGATGATATGTTCATATATCTCATCAGTAATCGCTAAAACATCGTATTGAATACAAAGCTTAGCAATCAAGTCTAATTCTTCTCGATTAAACACCTTACCTGTTGGGTTATTGGGAGTATTAATAATAATAGCTCTTGTGCGTTCAGAAAAAGCGGCGATTAATTCTTCTTGATTAAAGGAAAACGTTGGAGGATGTAATTGTACATATTTAGGTGTTGCACCGCAGAGTATAGCATCTGGGCCGTAATTTTCATAGAACGGCTGAAAAATAATAACTTCATCTCCAGGGTTAATCGTCGCCAAAAGCGTTGCCACCATTCCTTCTGTAGAACCGCAACACACGGTAATTTGTTTTTCTGGATCAATGTCAAGGTTGTAATCTCGTTTATTTTTCTTGGCAATGGCATCTCTTAGGGATTTGGTACCCCAAGTAATAGCATATTGATTGTGGTTTTCTAAGATTGCTTTAACAGCAGCTTCTTTGATTTCATCTGATGCAGGAAAATCCGGAAATCCTTGTGCCAAATTGATGGCTTTATGAGCAGTGGCAATACGAGACATTTCCCGAATGACTGATTCTGTAAAGCGGCTAGCTTTTTCTGAGGCGTATTTTCTTAGATCCTGGGTTGGTTGTGAATTATGGTTCATGCTACTTACTCCTTTTTCTTTACAATAAAAAATCTTCTTCATAAGATGAAGAAGATTTTATTTCAAAATAATCTTCATCTCCCAGGAATACTCCTGTTGGAATTGGCACCGTTCGCAGTATGCGGTGGTTGCCGTAGCTTCATCGGGCCAATCCCTCAGCTAACTCTTGATGAATATATGCTGTTATTGAAAATAATAGTAGCATGCGATCTAGGTCATGTCAAGTAGGTTTAAAAAGACAGATTCTTTTGTCAATTGACATGTAAACTTTACAAACGTATAATGTATTTAATGGAAAAGGGTCTCTCTTAGAAGGACTTAGATGCTTATTCCGGGAGGTAAATTTTATGAATCAGAAAAAAACCAATTTTCGATGGACCTTAGCAGGACTTATGTTTCTTATTAGTTTTGTTTCTTACATGGACAGAGTAAATTTATCCGTAGCCACTCCAAGCATTATGCAGGAATTAGGTTTTAGTAAAATGGATATGGGTTTAATACAAACCGCTTTCTTTGTCGGTTATGCATTTATGCAAATACCAGGTGGTATTATGGGAGAGTTTTGGGGACATCGTAGAGTCTTGGCTATAGCAGCTACTTGGTGGTCCATATTTACCGCATTGACGGGCGCTTGTAGTAACTTTACCTTTTTCGCTGCCACTCGTGCTATGTTTGGTTTAGGTGAAGGACCTATGGCGCCAGCTATAGGACGTTTTATTTATCGTTGGTTTAATCCTAGTGAAAAAGGACGTGCCTCTTCTTTCATGTTAAGTGGTGTATTTTTTGGACCGGTTGTTGGCCCAACTCTTACCGTAGCCTTAATGATGGCTTTTGGCTGGCGCTCTGTATTTGTGATTTTTGGTGTGTTAGGTTTAGTCATTGCCGGACTTTGGTATTGGCTCGCAAAGGATTCGCCTCGGACCAGTCCTTATGTTGATGTGGCGGAAGCTGATTATATAGAAGAAGGCCTCAGTGCGAATGCTGATAAAAAAGAATTGGCACCATGGCGTAGTTTCTTAGGATCTTCTCAATTTTGGGCTATTGGGATTCAATATTTTATAACAGACTATATTATGTTTGTATTTTTGGCCTGGTTGCCTTTATACTTAATGGAGGCACAAAATTTTTCACTGCAAAAGATGGGAATTGCCGCTTCATTTCCTTGGGCTGCACTTTGTATCGTAACGGCTACGTGTGGTTATATCAGTGATAAGCTGGTAGCGTCAGGTGTTTCTCGGTATAAGTCAAGAACCTTGTTAGGGATTTCTGGATTGATTCTGTGTTGTATGACACTTTATTTAGGAGCCGTAGCGACAACACCTTCCATGAACGTGTTGTGGTTGACAATCTCCCTCGGATCTCTTGGATTTACTTTTAATGCATCCTGGGCTGCTTGTCTTGACATTGGTGGTAAATTTGCTGGTTCAGTGTCAGGATGGATGAACTTTTGGGGCAACCTGGGCGGTATTGCTGCTCCTGTTGTTACGGCATGGATTGCAACAAATTATGGATGGCAGGCCGCCATTGTGGCAACTGCAGCTTCGGCTGTAGTAGGTATTATCGCATGGCTAGCTGTAAAGCCTGATGTGCCGTTGGCTGTAAAAGTAGAAGAAAAGCTGGAAAAAATTGCATAGGAGAGATGCTATATGTTAAAAGAATTTTCCTTTGGTTATGGTGATCAGGAAGTTACTATAGCCTTGCCTGAAGAACGTATCTTAAACGTGGTAGAAGGCAAAGCAGTTAAGGCTCTAGTAGATGTAGAAGCCGCTGTAGCCGCTGCACTAAATAACCCGATTGGCACACCACCTCTTAAGGAAGTAGTACAGCAAGGTGACAAGATTATGATCATAGCCAGTGATATTACTCGCAAATGGGTACGTCACGATTTGTTTTTACCAACCTTATTGAATGAATTAAATAAGTCTGGAGTACCAGATGAAGATATTTCTCTAATTGTGGCACTGGGTGCTCATCGACACCATACACCTGAAGAAAATGTGGCAACCTTTGGTCAAGAAGTGGTTGATCGTATTACCATCTTGCAAAGTTATGCTCCAGAAGCAGACGATTTTGTTTGTATCGGTCAAACGTCTCGGGGGAAAGATGTCTGTATAAATAAACATGTAGTGAATGCAGATAAGGTTATATTGACAGGTGGTATTGTTCATCATTTAATGGCTGGATTTGGCGGAGGACGTAAGGCAATTATGCCTGGTGTTTCTTCTTATAGCACGATTCAGGGAAATCACAGCTTGTGCCTTCATGATATAGTAGGGCAAGGTGTTAGCCTAGAGTGTATTGCGGGTAAATTAGAAAACAACCCAATGCATGCCGATATGTTGGAAATGGCAGAACTCCTTAAACCCGCATTTTTACTCAATGCAGTCTTTACCCCAGAGGGACAGTTCGCTTCTTTTGTGGCAGGTCACTGGCATGAAGCTTGGCTGCAAGGTTGTAAGACTGCGAGTGATATCTTTGGTGTTCCTGTAAACGGTAAAGCTGACTTGGTCATCGCTTCTGCAGGTGGATTTCCTAAAGATATCAATTTATACCAAGGGTCAAAAACAATTGGTAATGCCTTTATGGCAGTAAAACCGGGGGGAGTCGTCATTTTATTGTTAGAATGCCGTGATATGATGGAACCACCTGATTTTAGTGATTGGTTTAACTATGAATCTTTATATGACCGGGAAGTAGCCTTGCGAAAAGCCTTTACCGTTCCAGGGTTTATTGCATTAAAACTAGGTACTATGGCCAAGGAAGTTCCTCATATTGTTGTTTCTTTGCCGCGCAATAAAGAGTTTATTGAAAAAGCAGGTATGCTGGCGGCTGCTAGCTTAGAAGAGGCTGTTCGTATGGCTGAAGAAAAGTTAGGCAAGAAAGACTATACCATTACAATAATGGCACATGGCGCGAATACCGTTCCAGTGGAAGGTGTTTGAAACGATTCGATATATAATTAATAGAGGAAGTTTACAACTTTAAGGTTGTAAACTTCCTTTTGCTACTATAGTAAAAAGATTTATGCAGTTATATAATGTAACTATCTGATGTTGTTAGGAGTGTGTGCATGTTAACGAATATTAAGAGACGAAAGGATATTTTGAATCTCATCTTTAAGCTAGGGTCGGTAAAGGTGACAGCTTTAGCTCAGCAATATGAGGTAAATGAAGCAACAATCCGTAGAGATTTGAAATATTTATCTGAGAGTAATAATATAAAGTTAGCCTATGGTGGAGCTTATATGGAAGAGGGGAAAACTTGCTACTCCATTGCAGAAGTACATCTGGCCAATAAAAGGATGCAGAACTTTGAGGAAAAGCAAGTAATTGCGCGCAAGGCTGCAATGTTAATTAAAGATGGTGAAACAATTGCTTTAAATGCAGGTAGTACCGTAGAATACATTTTGGATTATTTAGAGAATATTACTTCTTTAAACGTTGTTACTTTATGTGTACATGTTGCAGTTAAAGCGGCGAGTCTCCCTTATGTGTCTGTATATATGCCGGGAGGGAAAATGAGAAATTCTTCCGGTGTTTTTTGTGGCGGCGATAGTGAAGAATTTCTGAGAAAATTCAGTGTGGATAAATGCTTCCTCGGTGTAGCTGCTGTAAATCTTAAAAAAGGTGTCATGCATCCTGTCTTTGAAGAAATTGCTAACAATAGAGTTTTACTAGATATCGCCGAACAAAAGTATATGTTATCTGATTCTTCTAAACTTGATTGTGTTTCATTAGCTAGTATGGCAGAGTTAGAAGAATTCAATGGCTTTATTGTTGATAATAAATTTCCAGATGTATATAGAGAGTTTGCCGAATTGAATAATATTGAAATTATTTAAGGTTTTGAAGAGTCCTAATATGGGCTCTTCTTTTTTTATGATTGACAAAGAATGGAAGAGATGCAATAATGAAAACGACAAGAAAATACACAATATACACATGAAGTTCATATAATAGTGATGAAATATGTGTAATTTTTATGTAAATTGTGTGCAAATATAATGAAAGGCTGGTGCGTTATTTTTGAAATGAGCCTAATGTAAAAGTCGAGAGAAAAGAGAGGAGACTTTGTATTGTGTTCAATGAAAATAAGATAGTAACAAAACAAGAAAAGGTGAAATCATTAAAAGAGATAAAGTGTTTTGCACTTGATATGGATGGTACTGTATATTTAGGGAATAAAATACTGCCAGGTGTGCTGGAATTTCTGAGTTATTTGCGTACTACGGGTAGAGATTTTCTATTTCTGACGAATAACTCCTCTAGAGATGCAACTTTCTATGCCAATAAACTTAAGGTGTTAGGCATTGATTGCAGTGTAAGTAATATTTTAACATCTGGCGAAGCCACAGCCCTTTATCTAAAAAATACTAAAAATTGCAAAAATATATATTTAGTTGGAACGCCTGCTTTAGAAGAAGAGTTTAGAAGGCATGGATTTATAATAACAGCAGATAATCCTGAATATGTAGTATTAGGATTTGATACTACATTAACATATGAAAAATTAGTTATTGCATGCGATCTTATACGGCATAATATCCCTTATATTGCGACTCATCCAGACTTTAATTGTCCTACAGAAACAGGCTATATACCAGATTGTGGTGCTATGGCTGCTTTGATAAAAGCATCAACTGGTTGTTCGCCTCAGGTTGTCGGCAAACCAAATAGGGAGATCGTGGAAGCATTATTAAATAAAAAAAATTATCCTCTTGAAGAAATGGCAATGGTTGGTGATCGATTATATACTGATATAGCTACAGGATGTAATGCGGGTATGGTCTCTGTGTTAGTACTCAGTGGAGAATCCAAGATATCAGATGTTGAGCAGTCGGTCTTTAAACCGGACTATATATTTGATAACTTAGGGGGTTTAGGTCAGGCACTTTCTGCAAGTGACAAAGAAGAGGATTTAATTCATAGCGGATTTTCTAGAGAATTAGTCGTCGGGTAAGAAAGATTGTACGGCCAAAGCCTACCGCAAGAGGTTTAGAAAGATATAGGGTAAAGGTGTTTGCAATCAATAAGGTTGTAAACACTTTTTATTTTTAGAGAAGATTTAAAATTACTGCAGGATTGTTTTTAATTATGAAGAAGAAACTAAGAGAAGATCTAATTCACGATACCTTCTTCGTTTTTAGCTTATAGGTAATGAATTGATAAAGGAGTGCTTTATATGGAATATCGTATTGAGAAAGATTCAATGGGAGAAATAAAAGTGCCAGCTGATAAATTATGGGGAGCCCAAACGCAACGTAGTTTTGAAAATTTTCGTATTGGAATCGAAAAGATGCCCTATGAGTTAGTTGGTGTATTTGCCATATTAAAGAAGGCAGCTGCCTTAGTAAATGAGAAGCTAGGTGTACTTGATACAAAACGCTCTCAGGCCATAGTTAAGGCTTGCGATGAGGTGTTAGCCGGAAAGCTAGATGGTAATTTTCCTCTTGCCGTGTGGCAAACGGGGAGTGGCACTCAGTTTAATATGAATATAAATGAAGTATTGGCACACAGAGCGACTCAGTTGCTAGCCGAAGAAAAAGAACCTTTAATTGTTCATCCCAATGATCATGTGAATAAATCCCAAAGCTCTAATGATATTTTCCCTACGGCGATTCATGTTGCCGGCGTAACATTAGTGATTGATAAACTATTACCTGCAATTGCCTCTTTAAAAGAAACGTTAGATCAGAAATCCAAAGAATACAGTGAAATTATAAAAATTGGCAGGACTCATTTAATGGACGCGACACCTCTGACTATGGGACAGGAAATAAGCGGTTGGGTGCGGATGCTAGAGCGGAACGAAGAAATGCTGACCATAGGTATTAATTTTATGCGGGATTTGGCCATGGGAGGAACGGCTGTTGGGACTGGTATTAATTCCCCAATGAACTTTGGCGAACTCGTTGCTGCAGAAATTACCAAGTTAACAGGCAAGGAATTTCGTACAGCTCCTAATAAATTTCACGCGTTAACAAGTAAAGATGAGGTAGTCGTCGTTCATGGTATGATGAAGGCATTAGCTGCTGATTTAATGAAGATTGCCAATGATGTTCGTTGGCTTGCAAGTGGTCCACGATGTGGTATTGGAGAGATTAAAATACCCGAGAATGAGCCAGGCAGCTCCATTATGCCTGCAAAAGTCAATCCAACCCAATCTGAGGCATTGACAATGATTGTTGCCCAAGTATTTGGTAATGACACCACAATTTCTTTTGCTGCTAGCCAAGGAAATTTTCAATTAAATGTATTTATGCCTGTCATTGTTTATAATTTCTTGCAGTCCATTCGGTTACTTTCGGATGGGATGAACTCTTTTAATGTTAATTGTGCGGTAGGTATACAGGCGAATACTGAGATTATTGATTTTTATTTGCACCAATCCCTAATACTTATTACAGGCTTAGTACCTCTAATTGGTTATGATAAGGCAGCTCAAATTGCTAAAAGTGCAGTAAAAGAAGGCATTACATTAAAAGAATCTGCCTTAGCCACAGGGTGGGTTAGTGAAGCACAATATGAAGAATATATGAATCCAGCTATCTTGGTAAAACCAAGATAGTATCTGTAAGGCTTCAGATGATAGGCTATCTAAACTTTTACAAAAAAATATAGGATTAGAGTTGACATGACAAACTAGATTAGTCTATACTTAGAAAAATGACAGTTGAATAGCTAAAAGATAGAGGCGCGGTATATTAAGAATATGTATCTAGAGTAGCCAGCGATGAAAGATACAAAAAGGAATAACCGCCGAAGTAGAAGGGTTTGGCAAAGGCCCTTTTGTTGGTTTTGTATTGAATAAATACAAGACTGTCATCCAATTTTGGGTGGAGTGCTATCTGCATAACTGATTATGAGATACGTTAGATTCTTATAGCGGTTTGCGGGATGGTTTCCGCAAACTGCTTTTTGTTTTACTCGATAACTTTAGCAAATAATAAACAATTTCAGGAGGTCTATACAAAAATGGCAGAAAAAACATTACCCTTTACGAAGATTGAACTAGAAGAAATTATTGAAAAATATCCAACACCATTTCATATTTATGATGAGCAGGCCATTCGAAATAATGTTCGCAAACTCTTGGCAGCCTTTTCCTGGGCACCAGGATTTAAAGAATATTTTGCTGTAAAAGCAACACCAAATCCTCATATTTTAAGGGTGTTGAGAGAAGAAGGCGTTGGGGCTGATTGCAGTTCTCTGCCAGAACTTATTCTTTCTGAACAAGCTGGAATAACGGGAGAAGAAATTGTCTTTTCCTCCAACGATACGCCAGTAGAAGATTATCAAGCAGCTAAAAAACTGGGAGCTATTATTAATTTGGATGATATTAGCCACATTGAATATTTGGAGAAGCACGTTGGTTTACCTGACATCCTTTCCTTCCGCTACAATCCAGGTCCCTTATTGGAAGGTGGAAATGATATTATTGGGTATCCAGAGGAAGCAAAATATGGCTTAACGAGAGAACAAATTTTAGAAGCTTACAAAATTGTGCAAAGTAAAGGGGTAAAACGTTTTGCTCTGCATACCATGGTAATTTCTAATGAACTAAATTCAGATAGCTTTGTTGCAACGGCAAATATGATGTTTGATTTAGTCATTGAAGTGTATGAAAAATTAGGGATTCGGATTGAAATGATAGATTTGGGTGGCGGAATTGGTATTCCTTACCGTCCAGAACAAGAAGCTGTTGATCTTGATGTTGTCAGCCAAGGGGTGCGTAAAGCTTATGAAGAAAAAATTGTGGCGAAGGGACTACATCCTTTGAAAATTACCATGGAGTGTGGCAGAATGATAACAGGACCTTATGGTTACCTCGTATCTACTGTACTGCACAAAAAAGAGATTTACAAAAACTATGTAGGTCTTGATTCTTGCATGGCAAATTTAATGCGCCCAGCATTATATGGCTCCTATCATCACATTACGGTCGTGGGAAAAGAGAATGCTCCACTAGATCATGTATATGATGTAACAGGTTCCCTGTGCGAAAATAATGACAAATTCGCTATTGACCGTAGTTTACCTCGTATTGATATTGGTGACATTATTGTTATGCATGATGCGGGTGCTCATGGACATGCAATGGGCTTTAATTACAATGGAAAATTGCGTTCCGCAGAACTATTATTAAAGGATGACGGCCAGGTGCAGATGATTCGTCGGGCAGAAACCATTGGGGATTATTTTGCTACCTTGGATTTCGAAAAAACGGAAATAAAATTAGCAGCGGCTACTAGAAAATAATTAAAAATATTTGAACAGGCAGGTCGAAGTAGACCTGTCTGTTTTTTACGGAATCAGAAAGTATAACACTTCCTTGATTCCAAGTAAGAACGACTAAGGCTTCTGCCTGCGTCTGAAGACTTGGCCTAAGCCAAGTCTTTTCTTATTTAAAAGCAGGAAATAAGAAAAATAAAATGAAATAAATAAGCAGAACATATGAACAGAATATTTGGTGAAATGTGGATACATAGAATGAATTTGAAATGTAATGGGAGGAACTTTATGGCTAAAGAATATGGGGCAGCGGAAAGGCTATTGATAATTAACCCAGGGGCAACATCAACAAAATTTGCTGTATACGATGGAGAAAAAATAGTTTTTAAAAAGACCGTCGAGCATTCTGTAGCGGATACTAGTGGCTTCATAAAAGTAGTCGATCAATATGAATATCGTTTGCGATTAATTTTAAAACAAGTAGCAGCAGAAGGGGTTGATATTGCCACGCTAAAAGCAGTGGTGGCGCGTGGTGGAATTTTGAAACCTCTTAAGGGCGGAACGTATTGTATTAATCAAGACATGGTGGATGATCTCAAGGCAGCCCAATTTGGTGAACATGCTTCCAACTTGGGCGCTGTCATGGCTTATGGGTTAGCAGAAACATTGAAGATCCCTTCCTATATTGTTGATCCTGTTTCTGTAGATGAAATGGAACCAGTAGCGCGAATTTCCGGCTTGCCTGATTTACCAAGGATCAGCCTATCCCATGCATTAAACACCAAGGCTGTTGCGCGTAAGGTGGCAAACCAACTAGGTAAAAACTATGAGGATATGAATCTAATTGTTGCTCATTTAGGAACAGGTGTTTCTGTAACACCACATAAAAAGGGTAGAATGATTGATGTAAATAATGCAAAAGAAGAAGGGCCTTTTTCCCCAGATCGTTGTGGTGGACTACCGGTAGGTCAATTTTTAAAGTTGGCTTTGTCAGGTAAGTATACCTCTGGGGAACTGCGAGAGAAATTAGGTAATAAAGGCGGAATCTATGCCTATCTTGGCACAACGGATATTCGAGAAGCATTTGCGATGGCAGATGGGGGTAATGTAGAAGCTAAGCTAGTATTAGATGCCTTTTGTTATCAAGTAGCCAAAGAAATTGGTGCTATGGCTACAGTGCTGGCAGGCAATGTAGAACATATCATTTTAACAGGGGGTATTGCCCATTCAGAACGCATTACTGATGAAATAAAGAAAAGAGTTGCATTTATTGCTCCTGTAACCGTTGTACCAGGGGAAGAAGAACTAGAAGCATTAGCTTTTGGTGCCCTTAGAGTACTAAGAGGTCAAGAGCCGGCACAGAATTATTGTTAGATAGGAGGTGATTATTTGTACTGCTCTTACGAAGAAATAGTAACGGAAATAAAAAAACGTGATCAGGTAATGATTAGCGTAGCCGTGGCCCAGGATAAAGAGGTATTGTCTGCGATTAAAATGGTGCAAGAAGCCGGTATCGCTCAGGCTATCTTAGTAGGCGATACTGCTTTAATCACTCCTATGCTTGCTGAAGTTGGTCTGTCTGATGAAACCAAAATCATTCATGAAGCAGATATAGGGAAAGCTGTACAAAAGGCAGTTTCTATAGTGAAAAGCGGTCAAGCCCAGGTATTAATGAAAGGCTTAATTAATAGCAGTGATTTTCTGCGGGCTGTACTTCATAAAGAAGAAGGATTGCGAACTGGCAGATTACTCAGCCACCTCGGAGCATTTGAAATTCCAGGCCAAAAGAAACTTTTGTTTATTACGGATGGTGGAATGAATATTGCTCCTACAGTAGAAGAAAAAAAAGAAATTCTCCTTAATTCTATGTTGGCTTTGCAGGCGATGGGTATTAAAGAACCTCATGTAGCAGTATTAACAGCCAACGAAGTGGTAAATGGAAAGATGCCTGCCACGGTGGATGCACAAACCCTGTGTCAAATGAGTGCAGCTGGTAACTTCCCTTTAGGGATTATCGAAGGCCCGATTGCCCTTGATGTAGCAGTAAGTCAAGATGCGGCAAAACATAAAGGCATTACCAGCAAAGTATCAGGAAATGTAGATTTAATTCTAGTACCAAACATCGAAACGGGTAATGCTCTGGGGAAATCGCTGATTTATTTTGCCAACAGCAAAATGGCAGGAATTGTGTTAGGGGCAACCCATCCGATTGTTATGACTTCGCGGTCTGAAACACCGGAAGGAAAAATGAATTCTATTGCCCTAGCTTGTTTAGTAAATAGTAATATTTCATAAATACAAGAATAGATGTGTAATAAAGATGACAAGTGTATATCTTAGCCAAATAGTACATAGCTACATTTCGTTAATGCAGCTGTATGAAATTTGAAAGGAGTTGATTTGATGTCAAAAGTTGTTGTATTACGGGAGTACTGTAAGAGTTGCGGCTTATGCGTAGATATCTGCCCCAAAAAGGTACTAGCCATTGGTGATACGACCAATCAAAAAGGATATTATGCAGTTGTGGTAAAAGATGAATCAAAATGTATAGGGTGCGCTATGTGCGGAGCGATGTGTCCTGATGTAGCGTTGGAAGTTTCTCGAAAGAAAAGGAGCTGACCATATGAAAAAGATATTAATAAAAGGCAATGAAGCCATTGCAGAGGCTGCCATTCAAGCTGGCTGTAAATTGTTTTTTGGTTATCCGATAACACCTTCTACGGAAGTGGTTGAATATTTGTCTAAGCATTTACCCAAGGCCGGAGGTACTGTGCTTCAAGGGGAAGATGAAGTTGCTTCGATTAATATGTGTTATGGTGCGGCATCAACAGGTACTCGTGTAATGACGGCTACTTCAAGCCCTGGCTTTAGCTTAAAGCAAGAAGGGATGTCTTACTTGGCGGCGGCTGAGCTGCCAGTGGTCGTTGTGAATGTCAATCGAGCTGGCCCTGGATTAGGTGGACTGGGCCCTGCACAATCGGATTATTTTCAGTGCACCAAGGGCGGCGGCCATGGGGATTATCGATTGATTGTTTTGGCACCCTCGAAAAGTCAAGAATTATACGATTTTACCATGGAAGCTTTTGACCTAGCGGATAAATACCGGAATCCTGTACTGATTATGGCAGATGGATTTTTGGGTCAAATGATGGAACCTGTAGAAATAAAAGAACGGCCACAGGTAGAACTTCCCCCTAAAGACTGGGTTGTAGATGGCTGCCGAGGGCGAGAAAAGCGTAAGATCGTTAGTTATTCCTTAACGAATGAAATTGGGGAAGCAAATTGCCTAAGATGGCAGGCTAAATATGAAAAGATTAAAGAGACAGAGCAACGCTGGGAAGAATTTTATACTGAAGATGCAGAATATCTCATTGTAGGATACGGGACGTGCGGTCGCATTGGTAAAAGTGTAGTACTAAATGCTCGTAAAGCAGGAATTAAGCTAGGGCTTATCCGTCCAATCACTTTATGGCCCTTCCCTGAAAAGGGATTTGCACCTTATAAAGATAAGATTAAGGGAATCGTCACAGTAGAGCTTAATGCAGGACAAATGATTGAAGACGTAAAGTTGGCAATCGAATGCCGTGTGCCTGTTTATTTGTGCAATCGGCAAGGTGGAATGATGCCTTCTGAAAATGAAATACTAGAGTTTATTGGGAAAGTCTTTGATTTGTCATTGGTAAGGGAGGCATAAGAATGGAAGTTGTATTTAAAAGAACAACAGGCTTAACCGGAATCCCCTTTCATTACTGCCCAGGGTGTACCCATGGAATTATTCATCGTATCATTGGGGAAGTAATGGAGGAACTAGGTATTATTGAAGACACAATTGGTGTAGCCCCTGTAGGGTGTGCTGGATTTTCCTTAGACTTCTTTAGTTGTGACTTTGTGGGAGCAGCCCATGGACGGGCTCAAGCTGTGGCTACTGGGATAAAACGCTCTCTACCGGATAAAATGGTATTTACTTACCAAGGGGATGGAGATATTGCTGCTATTGGTACTGCTCATGCTATACATGTGGCAGCCCGGGGTGAAAAGATTACATCTATTATGGTAAATAACGCAGTATTTGGCATGACAGGTGGACAAATGGCTCCAACTACACTTCCGGGTCAAGTTACGACTACCAGCCCTTATGGGCGAGATTGCGCTTTATCTGGGTCACCAATCGATTTGCCTAAAACCGTAGCTACCTTAGAAGGGGCAGTCTATGTGGCAGCTGTATCTGTTGATTCTCCTAAAAACATTTTTGCTGCGAAAAAAGCCATAAAAAGGGCTTTTCAAGTGCAACAATTAGGACTAGGATTTTCCTTAGTTAGTATTTTATCAACCTGCCCAACAAACTGGGGCTTATCTCCTGTGGACAGTTTAAAATGGTTACAGGAAAAAATGTTACCTCTTTATCAAATGGGAGAACTTAAGGTTCCTGAGGAGGTAAAAGGGCTATGATTGATACAATTATATTATCAGGCTTCGGTGGTCAAGGTGTCATGTTTATTGGCAAAGTATTAGCATACGCAGCCATGGAAAAAGAGTTACAAGTTTGTTGGATTCCTTCCTACGGCCCTGAAATGCGGGGCGGGACTGCCAACTGTTCTGTGATAATTTCCGACGAAGAAATTCACTCACCAGTAATTGAAAAAGCAGATGTGGCGATCGTGCTCAATCAGCCTTCCTATGATAAATTTTTATCACGGATTAAACCGGGTGGTGCGATTGTTGTTAATTCTTCGATTATAGAATCTACTGCTATTCGGAATGATATTACACTTATTTCCTTGCCAGCAACAGAGATTGCCAACGAATTGGGAAAACCAGCCCTAGCTAATATGGTATGCCTGGGGGCACTTATTCCAAACTTGAAGTTACTCAATGTTAATGCCATAGAGAAAGCAATGCATGAAGTGGTAGGTAAGAAAAAGCCAGAACTCTTTGCCGTTAATATGGAGGCAATAAAAAAAGGGCTAGATCGGTAATAGCAAAAGGGCCTACTCTTTGGTTATCAAAGAGTAGGCCCTTTTACAGATCAGAAACGATATAGCATTTTTCTTATTCTTTAGGATTTTGAAATCTTGGAAATCAAAATTTGAGGGTTATCTGCTAATCGAATATCCCTAGTAGGCATATAGGGTGAGCCATCTGGATAAGAGATAAGGCGGATGACAGGTCGTTGTGGGGAAGAATTAGGGATGGAAACAACAACAGCCAAATCTCCCGTATTCAGTAAGACCTCCATGCCGGGCATATAGGTAGCTATCTTTGATAAGAAAATTCGCCCGTAAGTTTCGTCAAAACTAGTTCCGAGGCCAGAAGCAATAATGTTATATGCTTCGTCTGGTTCCATAGCCTTGCGATAAGGGCGGTGTCCAGTGATGGCTTCATAAACATCTGTTATTGTTAGTAAACGCGCATAATTGAGAATTTCTTCCCCTTGTAGTCCACGGGGATAACCTGTACCATCAACCTTTTCATGATGTTGCCAAGCCATATGAGCAACAAGACTTGAAATTTCCCATCGCTTGTTTACTAATAAATGAAATCCAGACTCTGGATGTTGCTTAATAATTCCAAATTCCTGTTCAGTCAAACGGTCAGGTTTATTGATAATTTCTTTATCTACTTCTATTTTTCCCAGATCATGAAGCAATGCACCGCAGGTAATTTCTTTGATTTGTACAATGGAAAAATCGCAAAAGCGGGCCAGTAATGCTGTGTATATGGCGCAATTTAGAGAGTGTGCTAAGGTATAATCATCATGGGTTGCAATACCCGTTAATTGAATGGCTACGGATGGTTGGAGGATTAATTCTTCTACAATATCAGAAGCAAGGCTGCAGATTGGATCCATGGCAAAATTTTCGCCCCGATTGACTTTCTCCATAGTAATACTTAATATAGCTAAAGCACGTTGTTGTGTTTCAAGGGAAAGATATTCTGGAATTTTTATATCGGCATATCGATTGTCTCTAATAAACAGGGCATTTACATCCAAATCTCGCAGTTTGTCGAGATATTCTTCAGTTAAAGTCACTCCCGAAGCCAACAATACCTGTCCCTTTTTATTTAAAAGATGTCGCGCTAATGTCATACCTGGGATAACATCGTTTAAACTGATTTGTCTCAAGATAAAAGCTCCTTTGTTGTATAAAAATCAGCATAAATTATGCTCGTGTTTCTAATCGATAAGGCTATTAGCAAAGTAAGCGTATAAAAAAAGCTTAACTGCATAATGAGCCAGTTAAGCTTATCATAATCATGCAGCGTGGCGATCATAGATCTTTAAAAAAATCCGTAGACCCTATAGCTTTGCGTCCATACTTTTCAGTATGTTTGCTAATAAAAGTTTTAATAATAGAAAACTAGGTAACTATCATTCGTGAATGGTGTCAGTTTTAAAATAATAGCATATAATTATAGCAGATTATGTCATATACTGAAGAGTATATCAGAAATTGTTAGCAGATGGAATATCTAGTCTTATTTTTCGATTTTTTTTTAGCGGTGGAATATTTTTTAGTGAAAAATCATAGTAGTAGAATAAGAGTGGGCGCTAATATCGTGGGAGGCGGCTGGAAATGCTATCACCTAGTTTAGAAGATTATTTAGAAGAATTGTATCGGTTGTCTCTAACGAATGAAATTGTTCGTGTCACTGATATAAGCCAAAAATTAGGGGTATCTTTGCCTTCTGTTAGTAAAGCCTTAGGGAAGTTAAAAGCAGACCAATATATTCATTATCAGCCATATGGTGTAATCAGCTTGACAGATTCAGGTAAAAAAATGGGAAGTTTTTTGGTTGAACGGAATAGACTATTACAAGAGTTTTTGACCTTGATTTGTGCTGATTGTGATAGCGATGCTGAGGCAGAAGCGATGGAGCATTATCTATCCCAAGGTACGATTCATTCTATCCAATTAGTAGTGAAATTTATGAAAAATCACCCAGAATGTTATCAGCTATTTTTAGAATATGTGGCTAAAAACCAAGCTGTAGAATAAAGCTTAACCAAAGCGTACCATTGGTCTTAAGTACATGAAATATATTATGCTTGCCCTGAAAAGATTAGGTACAGTAAGACTGCATTCAAGGTAAGTATCATGCAAATGATAATCCAACCCAATACATTAGTTATAGTACTATTCTTAAAACGTCCCATGATTTCCTTTTTGTTACTAATTAGCAAAAGGGGAATAATAGCACCCGGTAAAGCAAAACTTAATACGACTTGACTTGTTACAAGGGCACTCATCGGATTGATACCTGCTAAGATAATAGCCATACCAGGTAACATGGTAATGAGGCGCCTGATGCTAATAGGGATATCAAAGCCCACGAAGCCATTTAAGATAACTTCTCCAGCCATAGTGCCAACAGTAGAAGAAGATAATCCTGAGGCTAAAAGAGCGAGGCCAAAGGCTCCTGCTGCCATATTGCCCATAAGAGGCTGCAAGGTCATATAAGCTGCTTCAATACTGTCAACAGTAAGACCATTGCCTTTAAATATGGCTGCTGATACGATAACCATAGCGGCATTTACAATAAAGGCCATATTCATAGCAACGAATACATCTATTTTGGCCATCTTTAAATGATGAACACAGTCGTTTTCGTCATTTGTGCGGCGATTTTGGACCAAATGAGAGTGTAGATAAATAACGTGAGGCATAACCGTAGCTCCTAGCATGCCGACAGCTACCAGTAAGCTGTCAGCGGTGAGCATAGGAACAGCTACATGATAAGCAACTTGCCCCCATTCTGGACTAGACATAAACATTTCCCATATATAAGATATGCTTATAACGGCTACCATTGTCGTAATGATTCGTTCCACAATTTGCTGCCCATATTTTTGCATGTGGCAGATGAAGTAAGTAATAAACCCTGTAAGTATTGCAGACCAAACTAAGGGGATATTAAATAATAAGTAAAAACCGAGGACGCCTCCCAAAAACTCTGCAAGGTCGGTAGCCATAGCCGCTAAGGTTGCTATAGTCCATAAGAACCAATTCACGCCTCGTGAAAAGACATTGCCGCAGTGTACGGGCAAACTAACTCCGGTAGCAATGCCAACTTTTGCGGAGAGAATTTGGACAAAGATAGCCATCAAATTACTCCAAAGAATGACCCATAGTAAGTTATAACCAAATTGGGAACCACCACTAATATTAGTACCGAAGTTTCCTGGATCCATATATGCTACGCTGACAATAAAAGCAGGCCCGAGGTATTTTAATAGCCCTTTGGCCTTGGTTTTAATTTCTTCTCCAGGTATTAATGGCAAATTAATCGGTAAGCTGGTGATAAATTGATCATCTTTCAATATTCCCACTCCTTACATAAGTGCTATGTTTAATTAATACTACAAAACACAATAGTATGGTTAGCCATGGCTAACTTTTAAAACGCTTTAATTACTATATAATATGTAATGATAATAATTTTGTGACTAACAGCGTTACATCTTGTGCGGACTGGGCGGGATGCAAGATAATAGATCGTTAGCAAGGAACTGCTTGACAATTCTGTAAAAATATTATAGAGTCAATCCTATGATATTGAAAAAATTCATATGGATGGTATAGGTGCCCTTCGGGGCTTAATAGGGAAATCGGTTCAATGCCGATACGGTCCCGCCACTGTAATGAGGAGCAAACCCATGTTGTGCCACTGAGATAAATCATCTTGGGAAGGTTTGGGAGAGCGATGATCCAGAGTCAGGAGAACTGCCTATATAACAGTCACCGATATGACCTGCGAGAGATGGGGAGGGGATTTACGCGAAATTTTTATGTTTATTTTTTGTGCGTTATTATTTCCTAATTGTAATTTAGCGTTTCTCTTTGTGTTTCACTCTCGGTTTATACCGAGAGTTTTTTTTGTCTTCTTATGAAGACATTAGTAAAATACTATATAAGAAAAAGGCGGAAAAAAATGAAAAAATGTACTTACTTATGGATTCTTGTTGGATTATTCAGTTGTTTGATGCTGGCAGCGGCTGGTTGCTCCTCTGAAAAGAAGAGCGGTAGCGGTACAAAAGAGAAGGTACTTAAATTTATTACGGTTTGGCCTGCGAATACGATGGACCCTCATCGGTGTCATTTTAGTTTTATATTAAATTCTGGAGCTATGGAAACCCTGGTTGGATTGGATCCAAAAACAACAGAGCTTTATCCTTGGCTGGCTGAAAGCTGGAAATCCGAGGATGGTCAGCATTGGGAGTTTAAAATACGTAAAGGAGTGAAATTCCATAATGGAAAAGACCTGACTGCTGAGGCTGTTAAGGCTAGTTTGGAGCGTTCTATTTCTGCAAATCCTGGCGTAAAAGCGTCTTTAAAAATTACTGCTATCGAGGTAGCAGGTGATATTCTGAAAATCACTACGGAAAATCCGTATCCGGCTCTTCCGTCAGAATTAGTTCATTACAATACGGTGATAATGGATGTTGCGGTACCAGACAATAAGCCGCCTATTGGGACAGGCGCATTTATGTTTGCCAGTTTTGATATTGCTAAAGGTGCAGAGTTGGTGAAATTCCCTCAATATTGGAATGGTATAGCGAAGCTGGATCGAGTTATTATGACATTTAATGATGATGCAAATGCTCGTCTATTGGCACTGCAATCCGGTGATGCGGATATCATTTATCGCCCGGCACTGGATACGCTGCAAACATTGCGCAAAGATGACAAAGTAATAGTAGAGAGTGTTCCAGGCAAAAGAGTTTATCATTTAATTTATAATTATGCTGGCAAGAATCAAGATTTATGGAGTAATGAAGAATTCCGCAAAGGAATAGATGCTCTCATTAATCGTCAGGAAATTGTTGATAAGGTTATGGGAAAAGAAGCTGTTGTAGCCTATAATCCTTTTCCAGGAATTTATTCCTTCTCTCCTGATTCCAAACCTCATATTTACAGTATAGAAAAGGCATTACAACATTTTCAGGCTGCTGGTTTGACAGTGCAAGATGGTAAGGTGCTTAGAAATGGCCAGCCGATCAAACTTCGAATGGCTACCTATATTGCTCGTCCTGAATTGCCTCAGATTGCACAAATTGTTCAAGCAACGGCTAAGCAAGTGGGAATTGAAATGGAAATTCAAGTAGCAGAGAATATTGATGAATATCTGCCCCAAGGAAATTGGGATCTAGTGACTTACTCCTTACTGACAACCACCAGAGGGGATGGAGCTTTCTTCCTGAATGCTGCTTTTTCGCCAAAGGGTATGCAAAATCATGGTCGCCTCACTGTACCAGAATTAATTTCTTTATTGGATACCTATAATCAGACTATCGATAAAGCTAAGCGAAATGAAACGGCGAAGACAATCGCTACAATGATTGAAGAAAGAGCTTATAATGCCTATATAACTTCTCCATATGAAACGGCTGCATATCGTAAAAATGTGAAAGGTTGGGTGACTCCATCAAATGAATTTGAGTTCCAAATGGTTACCAAGGATTTGGATATCGTTTCAGAATAAAAACTGGCTATTGAAACGGATAAGTGAAGCCATTCTTCTTTTATGGATAATTTCATTGGTTAGCTTTGCCATTGTTCAAGTAGCTCCTGGGGATGCGGCGTTGTCCCTGCTCCGGGTGGATACAGTGGCTGTAACCACAGAACAGGTAGAAGCCTTAAGACAAGAAATGGGCATGAATGATCCTGTTTACCAGAAGTATTTTCGGTATATGGGCAATCTGCTGAAATTGGATCTGGGTGAATCTATAATGACGGGGCGTCCTGTTGTCGCAGAACTTTCCCACGCTTTTCCTGCCACTTTTTTGCTGGCTGGTACTTCATTACTATTGACAATAGTCTTGGTTGGAATTTTTGGATACTTATCTTCCCGCTTTGCCGGGAGTTGGATTGATAAATTCTCTACTGGTTTTTGCCTTATGGGGGCTTCCATTCCGACTTTTTGGCTGGGGCTGCTGCTTATTGATTTATTTTCGGTTCGTCTCCACTTACTGCCGGCAGTGGGAATGGCTAATGGAGGGCTTATTTTGCCCTCGCTTTCTTTAGCCATCGCCATTGCGCCTCCCTTTATAAAAATTTTTCGTAATAGCTTAATTGATTGTGCCCACCAAGATTTTATCCGGGCGGCACGTTCTCGAGGAATTTCTGAAAAAGTGATTTTTATGCGGCATATTTTAAAGGGCAGCTTAATCCCGGTTGTGACAATTTTGGGAGTTAGTTTCGGGAGCTTACTAGGCGGATCGGTAGTAGTGGAAGTGATTTTTGGACTTCCTGGTGTTGGTAAACTGGCCATTGAAGCGGTTACCCGCCGAGATTATGCTATTGTTCAAGGCTTTGTATTGTCGATTGGTATCTTAATTTTTCTGATTAATTTAGCAGTGGATTTGTCATATTGTTACTTGAATCCTGCCATTTCTTTGAAGGAGGCTGAACGTCAATGATACAAAGAAAATCTTGGGGCGTTTGCCTCACGATAGTCTTTATGCTAATCATTCTATTTGGACCTTGGCTAGCGCCGATGGATCCTAATGTAGTAGATCTTTCCAAGCGGCTTCAATTGCCAAGTGCGGATCATTGGCTAGGGACTGACCAATTAGGCCGGGATCAGTTGTCTCGGATTTTGACAGGCGGGCAGATGACGGTTGGGATCAGCCTGATGGCTTTAGGGCTGTCTATTTTGGTTGGAGTGCCCATTGGTCTTTTTGCTGGCTATCTAGGCGGACGTGTAGATTGGGTACTAATGCGTCTGGTAGATGCATTCATGGCATTTCCGGAATACATTGTTGCCATTGTTATCAGCGGTCTTTTGGGAGCGGGTTTCTTTAATCTGATGTTTGCTATTCTCGTTGTGAAATGGGTGGGGTATGCTCGGCTGGTACGCAGTGTGGTTTTGCAAGAAAAATCCAAAGATTATCTGCTCGTTGCCCAAATTAGCGGCGCGGGTAGCTATACCACTCTTAGACGTCATTTGATTCCTCATGTGATTGGTCCGGTACTGGCTTTGGCGACCCTTGATATTGGCAAGGTTATTCTTCTGGTTGCTTCCCTTTCTTATATCGGTCTTGGTGTTCAGCCTCCTCATCCTGAATGGGGTTCTATGCTCAACGAAGGTCGATCCTATTTTACACAGGCATCATACTTAATGATTGTGCCAGGAGTGGCGATATTCTTAGTGGTATTTGTCGTGAATTTGCTGGGGAATTGTTTGGTAGAAAAATTCGGTTCAGACCGTCAAGAGGAGGGGCGAGATGGAACTACTGAAAGTCCGTGATTTAAAAATTTTCTGCCCGGATAATCGTCCTTTGGTACATAGTATTGATTTTTCCATTCGTGCTGGCGAATGGTTTGCTCTGATTGGTGAAAGCGGCAGCGGTAAAAGTATCAGTGCCTTTTCTTTGGCAGGACTACTGCCAAATGGACTGCGACGAGAAGCCCAGGAAATACGAATGCTAGGTCAGGATTTGGTAAGTATCTCCGAAGAAGAGCTAAGAGGACTTCGCGGCACGGATATTGCCTATGTCTTTCAGGATTATCAGAGTGCTTTTACCCCCTACTTCACATTAGGGAAACAGATAGATGAAGTCATGCGGGCCCATAGGGACTGGACAAGGGAAGAAAGACAGAAAAAAGCTTGGGATGCCCTTACAGAAGTCGGACTGGAAGGGCCAGAAGCTTACCTGCGGTATCCCTTTCAACTGAGTGGTGGTCAGCTCCAGCGGGCTGCTTTGGCTCTGGCGATGATGATGGAGCCAAAACTGTTGATTGCGGATGAACCCACCACCGCTCTGGATGCAATGAGTGCCGCTAAGATACTGGATTTGATGGTTCGGCTGAAAAATGAAAAAGGCTGTGCAGTACTTTTCATTACCCATGACTTGCGCTGCGTTCGCCGTTATGCGGATCGAATCGCTATTATGCAAAATGGTTCCATTATCGAATCTGGTGAAAAAAGAACGATTTTTGAAAATCCGCAGGAAATTTATACTCGCAATTTGCTGGCGTCAGTGCCACCCCTTCATAATGTACCGCGGCGTCTGCCCATAGTAGGGGAAGATCTTTTGGAAGGGGGGGCTGTTTGTGCCGCTACAAGAAATGCATGATATAGGTAGACCAGAGGTGTTAAGACTTATAGATGTCTGGAAAACTTACTCTGGCGGTCATCAAGCCGTGAAAAGAATCTCCCTTACCATTGGGCAGGGAGAATGCCTGGGGCTGGTTGGCGAAAGCGGCAGCGGTAAAAGCACTTTGGCTCGCTGCCTTCTAATGTTGGAACGGATGGATAAGGGCGAAATTTGGTTAAATAACCGTCCTCTTCATGAATTGGGGACCTCAGGACTTCGTAATGCTCGCCGGGAAATGCAGGTAGTATTTCAGAATCCGTCGGGATCATTTAATAGCAAGCTGACGATAAAGGACTCTTTATTGGAACCGATTCGTTGCCAAAATAAAGGTTGCCCTAGCTTTTTAGGTAAGAAAAATAGCAATGAGGAGGAGATTGCCAGTAAACTGTTGGAAAAGGTTCATTTGCCTGCAAGATATTTGAACTGTTATCCTTCCGAACTTAGTGGCGGTCAAAAGCAACGGGTGGCTATTGCCCGGGCAATTAGCGTTGAACCAGCCTTAATTGTCTTAGATGAGCCGACTGCTAGTCTAGATGTATCCATTCAGGCAAGAGTGCTAAATCTCTTAAAAGACCTGCAAGAAGAATTAGGGCTGTCCTATCTCTTCATCTCCCATGATCTCAGTGCGGTTAACTTTATGAGTGAGCGTCTGATGGTCATGCAGTATGGAGAAATGGTTGATTTATGTAAAAGTAAGGAACTTTTTGCGACTGAACGGCACCCTTATACCAAACAGTTGTTGAAACTTTTTGATGTGAAATGAGAAAAGGGGATAGAATCATTTGAGTGCACAGGAGATTGTAATAAGAAAGATTGGAAAAGAAGATATTCATGCCGTACAAAACTTCCTACAGCGGCAGCTTCAGGACCTTTTTTCTCAGGAGGGTCATTTGGCTATTATGGATGATATTTGGGGTTTAGAAAAGTTGTATATAGAACCAGTTCGCAATCAGATGTGGGCAGCCTTTTCGCCAGAAGGTACAGTTGTCGGGACGATTGCTGTGTGTGAATATAATGATCGAATTCAGCTTTTAAAGAAGCGTTATCCTGATCAGATTACAGCAGAAATTGGACGCTGTTATATTGAAAAAAAACTAAGGAGACAAGGTATCGGATCTAAATTAGTAAAAGAAGTCGAAGAGTTTTGCAATGAAAAAGAGTATTTAACCATATATCTACACACGCATCGATTCTTGCCGGGTGGTTTTAATTTCTGGATAAAACAAGGGTTCACCATCGTAATTAAAGAGGACGGAGATGCTCAAATTGTGCATATGGAAAAATCACTCATGCCGAAGTAAAATGTCGAAGAAGTGATAAACAGAATGATACGAGGAGAGTGGATCATGAAAAAAATAGTAAATGAGAAAGAACTTGTACGAAAAATTGCAATTGGTATGCTAATGCCAGTAACTGTTATACTATCAGCAGGAACTGTAAGCGCGGCAGAAGAGACTGATGACTTTACATTAGATCCAATTATAGTAACCGCACAACGTTATGCAACAAGGGATATAAATACACCGGCAGCAGTTAGTGTATATACGCAGGAAGAGTTAAAGGCAACAGGGGCAACTAGTGTGATTGAAGCATTAAAATATAGTGAAGGCATTATTTATCATGCTCAAGGCCCAATGGGCAACGCCCAAGGGACGATGACCAGCAAAATTATTATCAGGGGTGTTGAAAAAGGAACATTAGTGCTCATTGATGGTATACCATTAAACCTGCATGGTCGCTATAATTTAGAAGATATTCCACTAGATGATATTGATAAAATCGAAGTTATCCGAGGGGGCGGTTCAGTACTATATGGCAGTGAAGCAACCGGCGGTGTTATCAATATTATTACCAAGAGCAAAAAGAACAATAGTATAACAGTGGCGACAGGTAATAATGGAGTGCAAAATTATAATATGAGCTTACAGGCTGGCAAGTTTGGCATAAATTATTCTGTTAATAAAACAGATGAAATTAACAACATATCAGATGGATATACTCGCAGCACAGCTGCGCCTACTAGTACCAGCTATGTACCCAAACGATATTATGATTTCTCTGGTAATGACCGGGAAGCGTTGTCTTGGCGCTATGCGTTTGATGATAATTTAGATTTTACACATTCTTATGGTACGAGTAATTCAACCTATTTCTATCGTCATGCAGAAACAGCAAATGCAGCAACAATTGGCAGCCTGAGTTCAGCAAGTAATTTTGATACCACCTATAATCGTATGCAATTAAATTATAAGAAAGAGAATATAAAAGCTACCTTTTATTTAAATCAAAAAGAGCTGAATAATAATAAAACTGAGTATTGGGCTACTGTAAGCAAAAAATATCAACAACTGACTACTCCTACCATAACGAATGGAACTGACAAAGACAGAACGGTTGGCCTAGATATGCAAAATACTTGGAAGGTAAAGGATAATACCTTACTTGTCGGTATGAATGCACAAAGAGAAAGCTATGAATCGAAAGAAAAAGCAGATAATGGTGCTTGGGATGGTCGTGATTTTGATCGCAACGTATATTCTCTTTACGGGCAATATGACCATAAGCTGGACACTTCCTCCAATCTTATTTTTAGTGCCCGCGAAACTTGGACAGAAGGGGCTGTGGATGATAAAAACTATAATAAGTTTACACCGCAACTGCAATATATGAAGAAATTAGAAGAAAACACCACTTTTTATGCTAATGCAGGGATGTCCTTTATGATGCCAACCTTTACTCAAATATATGGTTCTGCCAGTCGGGTAAAAGGTAATCCAAGCGTAAAACCGCAACAAGGTGAACATTATGAAGTGGGATTAAAACGTAATACTGATACTCATGCCTGGCGGTTAGCCGTATTTAACTATGCGATTGATGACAGTATCTCAACGACTTACACCGAATCAACAGATACCTTTACCACTAGCAATGAAGACATAAAGAATACAGGGCTTGAATTATCCTGTACTATTGATAATGGCAGGGGCTGGCATACTAACTGGGGCATTTCCTATAGCAATCCTCAAAAATATGAAACAGATAAAAATGGAGCTAGCCAGGGATGGCACAGATACTATGGCAAGCTGCAACTAAACGGCGGGATAAACTATACCAGTGAAAAATGGAAAGCGGCACTGACAACGAACTATTTAGCGAATCGTGAACGTGATACTGATGCTGGTGGAAGTATTAAGCCGATGTTATTAACAGGTGCAAATGTCATTTATAAACTGAAAGCGGACAAAGAGATCTTTTTAACAGTAGACAATTTATTTGACCGTAAAGATATTACTTCTCATGCAACATCTGAATACTATACAATGGGAAGAACCTTTCAGTTAGGCTATAAAATGAGTTTATAGGTTGTATAATTCTATTTTTTATTAATATGCCAAAACTTGACAATCTGGGAAAAATAGTATAACTTGTACATATTAAGATAATTTCATATGGATGGTATAGGTGCCCTTCGGGGCTTAATAGGGAAGTCCGGTTCAAAGCCGGCGCGGTCCCGCCACTGTAATGAGGAGTAAACCCATGATTATGCCACTGAGACAACAGTCTTGGGAAGGTATGGGCAAGCAATGATTCAAAGTCAGGAGAACTGCCTATATAGCAATCACCGATTGACCTGCGAGAGATGGGGAGGGGATTTACGCGCAAGATTCGCGTTTTTTCGTCCTGGCTGTTATGTAATGGCCAGGCTTTATTTATACGATTTCTATACTTGCGTTTAACTCTCGGCCTATGCTGGGAGTTTTTTTATTACAAAAGGAGGGGGGATAGGTTAAAATGCATCACATGTTAGCTAGAATCAGAAAGCAAGGAGAATAGAGTATATAAAGGAGAGTAGAACATATATGAGTACATTGAAATGGGAACCATTTACGCCCTTGATGGAAAGGATACCGCAGGAGGCACCGGGACTATTAACTGGACTGCAAACATTAAAAAACAATATGCCAACTGCAGAGTTTGAAAAATATATTAATTCTCTAACTAGTTTAAAACAAGGTAATGGTATGTTATTGCTTATTACGAAGAAGGAAATGTATCGATCCATAATTGAAAGCAAATTCATACCTGTTATTCAAGCTAGTTTTGGTGTAGAACGAGTGCGTATTATTAGTCAGCCCTAATGGGAAATTGGATAAATCCTAGAGAATGATGATGAAATGGATGGTGAAAGTATGTCAAATCAGGATGTAGAAAATAAAAAAGCAGTGAGCGAAGATCTGCCAGCACGATTTTTTGCTGAGTTTCCCTATCCCACCTATGAGGAATGGCGGGCTGAGTCAGAAAAAGCACTGAAAGGTGCAAATTGGGAAAAAAAATTAATCACAAAAACCTACGAAGGGATTAATTTGCAGCCGATGTATCGGATGGAAGACTTGGAAGATGTAAGTCATTGTGACTCTTTACCTGGCAGTTTTCCTTTTGTACGAGGTTCCAATGCTATGGGATACTTAAATAAACCATGGGAGATCAGCCAAGAATGTGCCGAGCCTTTTTCTACTAAAATGCATGATGTGTTGCAGCATGAATTAAACAAAGGCGGCACAACCATTCATATCGTGGCTGATAAAGCGACTTTGAATGGGATTGATGCAGATAAAGCAGAAGAGCTGCTGCTAGGAAAAGGCATATCGCTATCAACATTAGATGATGTACAACAGGCTTTTCATGGCTTTGACTTAGAAAAAACTCCCTTACTTATCTTTGCTGGTACTTCTGGCATACAATTACTTAGCTTATTTGTAGCCTTAATGAAAGCCAATGGGAGAGATTATCATAAATTAAATGGCTGCATTGGCGTAGATCCCATTGGCTACTTAGCAGCAGAAGGGCAAGTGGCTCATTCTTTAGATACCTATTACGATGAAATGGCGGCGGCAGCGAAGTGGGCTTATACGAATACCAAACAGTTAAAAACAATCTTGGTACAAGGACAACCTTATCATAATAGTGGTGCAAATGCTGTACAAGAATTATCCTTTATGTTGGCTACAGGTGTTGAATACTTGCAGGAAATGCAGCAGCGGGGTGTTTCCATTGATATTGCTGCACAGCAGATTTCCTTTTCCTTCTCCGTAGGAACTAATTTCTTTATGGAAATTGCGAAATTAAGAGCAGCACGTATGTTATGGGCTCAAATTGTCGAAGCCTTTGGCGGAGCCCAAGAGGCGCAAAAGATGCATATGCATGCGCGAACTTCCACTTTTACTAAAAGTGTATATGATCCTTATGTAAATATGCTTCGTACAACAACAGAAGCTTTTTCTGCCATTGTAGGCGGTGTAGACAGCCTGCATGTTGGTTATTTTGATGAAGCTATACGACCAGCAGATGATTTTTCCCGCCGAATTGCCCGTAATACACAAATAATGCTGCAGCAGGAATGTAATCTAACGCAACCAGTTGATCCAGCAGGTGGGTCTTGGTATATTGAAAAATTAACGAGTGAAGTAGCTGAAAAAACTTGGAGCCTGTTTCAAGAAGTAGAAGCAGCTGGAGGTATTGTAGAATCTTTAAAGCAAAATATACCTCAAGAACAGGTAGAGACTACAGCAAAAAGCAGGGCAGATGGTCTTGCGAAACGCAAAGATGTGATCTTGGGTACGAATATGTATCCTAACTTGTTGGAAAAACCCTTAGAAGTTCATGCCTTTGACTATCATACTTTTAAGGTACGGCGTAAAAATGAAATAAATGAATATCGCCAAGACATTGACGATGTAGAATGGAAAAGCAGATTAGAAGCATTGAGCGGGTTCTCTTCTAAAGGTAGAGTAGAAAACTCCTTGCTAGAGGCAACCATCGTCGCTGTTCTTGGTGGAGCTACTCTAGGAGATATTTCCGAAGTAATTCGTAAAGGGCAGGATGGAGTATCAATCAATCCGATGCATATGCATTCAGCTGATGAACAATATAGAGAGTTGCGCCAGCGTACTGAATCTTATATAGAAAAAACAGGCAAGAATGTAGAGGTGTTTCTCACCAACATGGGAGAAATTCCACAGCATAAGGCACGGGCCGATTTTGTCAGCGGCTTTTTGGAAGTAGGTGCTTTTACCATGTTAAAGAATAATGGGTTCGCTACGGTAGAAGAAGCTGCTAAAGCTACTCTGGAATCAGGAGCGACAATTGCGGTTATTTGCTCCACCGATGCTACGTATCCCGAATTAGTACCACCGTTGGCTAAGCTCATTAAAACAGGAAATCCTCAAATTACCTTATTTTTAGCAGGATTACCGCCAGAAGATTTACAGCCAGTATACAAAGAAGCTGGAGTCGATGATTTTATTCATGTTAGAGCCAATTGTTATAAGATGCTTGCCAAATTGCAGAAAGATAGAGGTATTGTGTAATGTTAATAAAACCAGACTTTACTAAAATTGCCTGCCGAAAAGACTTTGCGCCATCGGATATGTCTGCATGGCAAAGGGAAGTAGAAGCTAATAGTGGTAAATTATTGGATGAATTAGAATTTAAGACAATGGAACAAATTAATCTAAACCCCTTGTATACGAAAAAGGATCTTGAGGGAATTGACCATTTGCCTTATGTAGCGGGAATAGCGCCTTTCTTGCGGGGACCCTATGCCAATATGTATGTGCTTCGGCCGTGGACGGTACGGCAATATGCCGGGTTCTCTACCGCTGAAGAAAGCAATGCTTTTTATCGCCGAAATTTGGCTGCCGGGCAAAAAGGTTTGTCCATCGCTTTCGATTTGGCGACACATAGAGGCTATGATTCCGATCATCCACGTGTTGTGGGTGATGTAGGAAAGGCTGGCGTTGCTGTTGATTCCATCTTGGATATGGAAATTTTATTTTCAGGAATTCCTCTAGATAAAATGTCAGTATCCATGACGATGAATGGTGCGGTGCTGCCCATATTAGCTTTTTATATTGTGGCCGCAGAAGAACAAGGCGTAAAACAGGAATTACTGACAGGTACTATCCAAAATGATATTTTAAAAGAATTCATGGTGCGTAATACCTATATTTATCCGCCAGAGCCTTCCATGCGGATCATTGCTGATATTTTCTCTTATACCTCACAGTTTATGCCAAAATTCAATAGCATTAGTATTTCCGGCTATCATATGCAAGAAGCAGGGGCCACTGCTGATATTGAACTTGGCTATACACTCGCTGATGGCTTAGAGTATATTAAGACGGGTATTAAGGCAGGCATGGATGTGGATGCTTTTGCTCCCCGGTTGTCTTTCTTTTGGGCCATTGGTAAGAACTATTTTATGGAAGTAGCCAAAATGCGTGCAGGACGTTTGCTGTGGGCCAAGATTATTAAACAATTCAATCCTAAAAATCCAAAATCCATGGCTCTTAGAACTCACTCCCAGACTTCCGGTTGGAGTTTGACAGAGCAGGATCCTTTTAATAATGTAGGAAGAACCTGCATGGAAGCAATGGGCGCGGCCCTTGGCCATACTCAATCACTGCATACCAATGCACTGGATGAAGCCATTGCCTTACCTACAGATTTTTCGGCTCGCATTGCGCGTAATACACAACTGTATATTCAGGATGAAACCATGGTATGCAAAGTACTTGATCCCTGGGGCGGTTCTTATTATGTAGAAGCCTTGACCAATGAGCTGGTCAAAAGGGCATGGAGCCATATTCAAGAAGTAGAAAGATTGGGTGGTATGTCCAAGGCGATTGATACTGGTCTTCCTAAGATGAGAATTGAAGAGGCAGCGGCAAGACGCCAGGCACATATTGACTCCGGCAAAGAAACAATTGTTGGGGTAAATCGATATCGCCTGGAAAAAGAAGATCCTCTTGATATTTTATCTGTAGATAATACAGCTGTGCGTTTATCCCAAATTCAGCGTTTAGAAAAACTTCGCAGTAACCGGGATAATGATAGAGTAAGACGTGCATTAGAAGCCATTACCAAATCTATGGAAACAGGCGAAGGAAATGTATTGGCACTGGCTATTGAAGCGACCAGAGCCAGAGCTAGTTTAGGTGAAATATCCGATGCGATTGAGCATGTTGCCGGACGGCACAAAGCCATCATTCGTTCGATTTCTGGAGTATATAGCAGTGAGTTTGCTGAAGAAGAAACCATTAATAAAGTAAGGGCCATGGCTGATGATTTTGAAAAAACAGAAGGCCGTCGTCCCAGAATTATGATTGCGAAAATGGGTCAGGATGGTCATGACCGAGGCGCGAAAGTAATATCTACCGCTTTTGCAGATATGGGTTTTGACGTGGATATTGGACCACTGTTCCAAACAGCAGAAGAAACAGCGCAGCAAGCGGTAGATAATGACGTTCACGTAGTAGGTATGAGTTCCTTGGCAGCTGGACACAAGACGTTACTGCCACAGCTCATCGAAGAACTTAAAAAGCTTGGTAGAGAAGACATTATGGTTGTTATTGGCGGTGTTATTCCTGCTCAGGATTATGAGTTTTTACGTGAAAATGGCGCAGCAGCCATTTTTGGACCAGGAACCATTATTCCTGTTGCCGCAGAAAAAATATTAAAAGAGCTAGGACGTTATTCACAGGAAGTGAAATGATATGAATACTGAAGAAAAAAAGGACAGGTGGAAGCCGGAATGGATTCCACCTGATGCAGGGGATGCTTTCACCACGGAAGTCATGGGCGGAATTCGTAGTGGTCACGATGGTATGCCGAATCAAGAGAAGACAGAAACCCCTTTTAATTCTCGCTCCATTCGCCGCCAACTTTCCGTAGATGAATATGTCCAAGGTGTATTGAGTGAAAATCGAGTGATTTTGTCCAGAGCGATCACGCTCATTGAAAGTAATTTACCAGCTCATATGGAGCTGGCACAGGAAATATTAAAAAAGTTATTACCTCATACGGGTAAATCCATTCGTGTCGGGATTACTGGTGTTCCAGGTGCTGGTAAAAGTACCTTTATTGAAAACCTAGGATGTCAATTATGTGATAAAGGACATAAAGTAGCTGTACTCGCCGTTGATCCCAGCAGTACAGTAACCAAGGGCAGTATCTTAGGCGATAAAACGCGCATGGAGCAATTGTCCCGTAATCCAAGGGCTTATATCAGGCCTTCTCCCTCCAGTGGCACCTTGGGAGGGGTAACCCGTAAAAGCCGGGAAACAATACTATTATGTGAAGCGGCTGGTTATGATGTATTGCTGATTGAAACCGTTGGCGTGGGGCAAAGTGAAGTAACAGTGCGCTCTATGGTTGATTTTTTCCTCTTGCTGATGATTACAGGAGCAGGGGATGAACTGCAAGGGATGAAAAAAGGGGTAATAGAGCTGGCTGATGCCATTGTGATTAATAAAGCAGATGGTGATAATAAACAGAAAGCTTTAATGGCGAAAGTGGATTATGATCGTATTTTGCATTTCTTGCGTCCAGCTACGGAAGGATGGGTTACCAAAGGCCATACTTGCTCGGCAAGTACGGGTGAGGGGGTAGACGATGTTTGGCGGATGGTAGAAAAGTTCCACCAAATAACAACGGAATCTGGTATCTTTGAAAGGCGTCGTCGAACTCAAATGTTAAGTTGGGTGCAGTCTATGGTCCAAGAATATTTGCAGGCTTTATTTATCAATCATCCTGAGGTCATCAATAAGAAACCTCAAATTGAGCAGAATGTTATCGACGGGAAAATTTCTGCCACCATGGCAGTGAAGAAACTAATTGATATATTTGAAGGGGAAAAGAGATAAGAATACCAGATACACCGATCATATTCGGTCATACATGTATACATAATAATATGGATTGACATGTTTATCCAAAAATGGTATTATTTTGGCGTTGACAAAGAAAATCAAAGAAAGGTGTAATAGGTAAAAATTCATTAAAATTAAATAGGTACAGGTGCCCGTAAGGGCTTAATAGAAAAGTCCGGTGTAATACCGGCGCGGTCCCGCCACTGTAATGGGGAGTAAGTCCAAGATATGCCACTGAGACGTAATTGTTTTGGGAAGGTTTGGAGGAACTATGATCCAGAGCCAGGAGAACTGCCTGTACAACAATCACCGTTTTACCTGCGAAAGATGGGGAGGGGATTTTGGTTGTCGTTTTTTGCATTTTTATTCCGGAAGTTTTGCTGGATAATACAAGAAGCCTCTCTGGGTGGTGTCATCACAGGGGGGCTTCTTTTTATTTGACAGATTGTGCTTGCACAGAACAAAATCTTGCATAGCTTAGTGCTTTTGGTTCTTAGGAGGTACAAGCTTCAATATAGGCGGTTTATGACAGATTTTATCATAGATAATCCAGGAAAGAATAGAGAAATAGGATTGGTAATTGTGAGCAAATACGGGTGCAGGTGCCCTTTCAGAGGGCTCAATAGGGAAGTCCGGTGAAAAGCCGGCGCGGTTCGCCACTGTAATACGGAATCAGCCCTGACTGGCCACTGGCAGGAGATAAACTTGCCGGGAAGGCTGGGCTGGTGATGAAGTAGAGCTAGGAGAACTGCCTGTACTGACATCCTCGCTTGACCTGCGATTAACAGGGAGAGGATTAGGAAGCTACCAAGAATCAAAGGAAATAACAACAGAATACTGGGATAGGTGCCCTTCGGGGCTTAATAGGGAAGACCGGTGTAATGCCGGCACGGTCCCGCCACTGTAATGGGGAGTAATTTCGCAAAATGCCACTGGAGCTTAGGCTTTGGGAAGGCGCGAAAAAGCATTGATCCGAAGTCAGGAGAACTGCCTATCTAACGATCGCCATTTTACCTGCGAGTGACGGGGAGGAGATTACGTAAAGATTGCCGGAGAAAAAATGCTCTGGCAACATGGCGTAAGCACTCCCAAAATGGGAGTTTTTTTTATTGCTATTATTTTATATCAGCAACAGAATTGCTGGATGAATAAGAACATCCAGCAATTCTGCAAGAAGTAAAGAAAGTAACAAAGGAATGATATGTTTTGAACCATGTATATAGAATCATCTGGAATCGCGCCCGCTCCTGTTGGCAGGTCGTATCCGAATTGACAAAAAGTAATGGGAAAATGAAATCCAGTCGCCGCCGCGCCCGCCGGGACAGCGTACTTGCAGAAATAAGTTCCATACAGTCTTTCGCCAACATCCAGACTGGAGGATATAAGAAACTGTCTTTAGCGATGACGGTAATGCTTGGTGGATCGCTGGGAGCACTGCCCCCTATGGACTCAACCAATGTTGTTTACGCCGCCGAGGGGGAGACAACCGCCAGCGGGCTTTTAAGCTACAATGCTGGGGTGCATTCCTCTAATAACATATTTTCGGATTGGCAGGCTGGGACGGTAAATCAGGCTGGGAATTCGTATAATACCGTAGTTTTAGATTCGTCGTCCTCTCCTAGATTAGTTAATCCTGTCAATGGGGCGGCACTAGTATTTAATGCGAATTCATTTAAGACAATAGTAAACTATTATAATAGTTCAGCCGGTGGATCAAACAACTATGATACGATCATCGCCGTAATCCAGGTGCCTGATCCGGCCAATCCAGGATCAACAATTCCCAAAACCTATACGATTGCCCAGAAAGACAACAGCGGCAAATTGGTGTCTCTCCTCAACTATAGTGACCTTACCAGTCCAGCTTTAACTGGAAGTAATGTTGCTAACGACTATTGGAAGTTGCCGGAGATAGCACAACAAATCTATCAAGCTCAACAAGCTGCTCAAAGTAGCGACCCAGCCATAAAAGCTGCAGCAGAGGCTAAGTTGATACAATTGATCAGCAATGGTTTGCCCCATCTTTATGCGGCCCAGGGTAATGACTGGCAGAGTGGAACACTATTGACAGTAGGTACTTCTTTGAAACCTGTTAATTTTACGTCATGGCCGATAACACTTCCTTCCAGCCCTTCGGATCCAAATTATTCTTATTCCTATCAAAGTCGCATTGTGGGAGAGAGCGGTGTATGGCGCCCCATGGATCGTCTGGAAAGCACCAGTGCTATTGTCGGCAGTTATAGCATTGGACAGGGATGGATAATTAATGCTGATGGCACAATTACCCAGACTGACAATACGACGACTTCTATTGACAATGGCAGTGGCAGCGGAACGGTGGTAACCGGTCCAACTGCGATAACAGTCAAAGACCTGACTGTCGGTAAAAACGGCACAATTGATCTGTCTTATATCAATACTGTTGGTAATGATCCCATCGCCAACCACATTCAGGGGGGAGTGTATCCCACAGGTTTTAAGGATTCTAATGGAAGAATGATCACTAGAGCAGCTAATCGAACTCTTCTGGTGCGAAATGCAGCACTTTCCGACGGTACCGTTTTTCGGCTGGGCTCCTATAGTGTAATGGAAAGTGGAGGGCAGAATGGAACTACCAAGGTACAAAAGATAGGCGGTAACCAGGATCAGGTCTATATCACGAATGTCACTACCCCGGACGGTCATGCCAACCTGTACATTCAGCTGGGGTGGGTGCCAGGGGTGGGTACGACCACTCAAGGATCGGCGGCTAGTGACGGGAAGGGGAACGTGCTCCTTGGCATCCTAAACGGTGCCGACAACTTTACGGTGACAGGTCAGACCTCCCGGGCTGACGGGGTATTCAGCCAATATGAAATCACCCCGGTCATTGGTCAGCTGGACAATTATTTCACCAATCCAGCCGATAGTTCCTCCCGTATAGGAACGGCCTGGTACCTGGATAGCTACAGCTACCTGGATCTGGATACTGTCTCGGAGTCTGGTCGGTCGGTCAGCGATAACGCAGTCGTTATGAACAACCTGTGGAAAAGCAATTACCTGAATATGTTCCGCCGGGTGGGGAACCTCCACCGTAGTGGTTATATGGGAGAGCAGGATCAAAAGGAAAACGTGTGGGCTGATACCTGGCATGGCAAATACAAGAGTGCCTCAGGCTACGGCCGCCAGGTCAATCAGACCTATAATGGCATGCAGGTAGGTTATGACAAGCTGCTGAACAACAAGGTCGGCAATGGCAAAGTCTATACCGGATTTTCCCTGAGTAAAGTGGAAGGGGACTCCCATACCGCCACTGGTGCCGGTGATCAGGAGTCCAACAGTATCGGCATATATGGCGCCTGGGTGGGGGATAAGGGACACTATCTGGATGCATCTTTCCTGGCCGCCAAACTGAAAGACAACTATCACCTGACAGGCAATACGGGTGACGGCTCTATTGGCCGCGTCAATGGTGAGTATGACACCTGGGCCTATGGTCTGGGACTCCAGTATGGGTATCAGACGCCCCGGAGAAACGGCTGGTTCTGGGAACCATCCGCTGCCCTCTTTGTCGGCCGCACCGATGGAGTCAGCTACCGTCTCAGCAACAACCTGGGTATCCGGCAGGACAGCTACAATACGGTCACTGGCAGGCTGGGACTGTCCGTGGGCAAGGAACTGGACGGTGGGAGTAATCTTTATGCCGGAGTCGCTGCTCTGCATGACTTCACCGGTCCTAGTTCCATCGGTTCCTTTTACGGCACCCAGCAAAGGGCATTGGAGACGGCAGGGGGCAAGGATACCTGGTGGGAATTCAGCCTCGGCGGCAATCGGAGGATCTCCCCGGCAGGCGTCTTCAATTTGGATCTTAGTAAAACTGTTGGCAGCAGCATCGGCAATGAATGGCGGATTAACGGCGGATTCAACTGGACCTGGGGCGGCTTTGGGGGCAACGGTAAAGGGACAGCCAAGGACAGCGAGGGCCAGACTGGTGTTATTCCCCACAACAATACCACCGTTATCCTCGGACAGGCACCGGATAAAGCGGTAAAGGAAGCTGCGTCGTTGAGTACAAATGACTTGACAGCCAAGATTCAGGAAAACAAAGTTAACCCTAACGCAGAACAAGCAGTAGCGGCAGATGAAGGTATGATAAACACGGGGGAATCTGCAGAAAAGGTAGTACAACATGCAGTAAGCTCTGAACTCCCGCCAGGCAATGCCGTGAATGAAGGGGAATACTCCTTTGCACCGATAACGGTGGAGGCGGTTCGCCCTAACTGGGAGAAAAAACTTTCCCCCGGTCAGGTCAGTGTCATCTATCCAGAGAAATTCGAAGGGGAACAAAAGGATCTGCCGGCGTTGCTGGAGCGAGTACCGGGCATGTTTGTCCAGCGGGTCAGTGGTGATGGTCACTACACGGTGGCCCGGGTACGCGGATCAACGGGTGCCCAGGTCAACGTCTATGTGGATGGTGTGCTGATGAACCTGAACGGCGATTCGGCGGTCAACCTGTCTACTATTCCGGTGGACAATGTTGAGAGAGTAGAGGTCTACCGTGGCTACGTTCCGGCTCGCTTTAGCGGTTCGCCTCTGGGAGGCGTCATCAACATCGTTACCAAAAAACCAGATAAAATTGGCGGCAGCATCAGCCAGGGAATGAAATCCTATGGCGGCTATACCGGTAATTATCAAGTGACTGCACCCCTAGGGGACGGCAGCCTCATGGCAACCTACCAACGGGATATTTGGGATGGCGATTTCCCCTTCACCATAAATCCCGAAAACCTTATGGGAAATACAGAGTTTGGCGACACAAATCGTCGTTCTAATGGTTACCAAAACAGCAACGGTATGGTCAAATGGCAAAATGACAAATGGACAGTCAAAACCGCCTGGAAAAATATGCATGAACAGCTTCCGCGATCAGTCAGCCGCTTGAGTCCGGAAGTAAGCTCCAGTTATAACTATGAGGATTATCATAAAGGCCTGTATGATGCCGATCAGAATATCGACCAGAAAGAATTCCAGATCGGCTGGCGGGATACCAAGGGCAACCTGGACTGGGGGTGGAAGCTCTATTATCTGGACAGCCAGAAGAGCTACCGTGATGTTGGTTTGCTGCGGCAAGGTTTTACAGAAGGTAAATTCGCCAGCTATCCCGGCCTGTTGTGGTCTGATTTTCACTCCAAGAAATGGGGCGGCAATCTCAACACGGCTCTAAAAATGGGTTCTAGTCATCTGGTGGAAATGAACTTTGATTACAGCCGGGAAACTATGGATGCCGATGGAAGCAACTGGAAGAGCTTTGATGACAGCATGACCTATTTAAACAGGAAATTCATCAACGAGTACAAAATCCAGGAATACCACCTGACCCTGCAGGATACCATCACTCTTAATCAGGGTGGTGACTTTAAGCTCACGCCGGTGCTCCGAGCTGACAGGGTCGTCATGGACACCATGGCGGATAATGACACGACGTGGAAGTATTCCGGTGCGGCTGCTCTGCAAAAGCAGCTTAACGAAAATTGGAGTCTCAAGACTAGCTGGGGGACCTATAACCGTCATCCCAATTTCTATGAACTCTTCGGCGACGGCGCGACCATTCGCCCCAACAAAGGTGCGGCCAAGTTCTTCGACGTTGCCGGGAATGGCACCTGGGAGACGGGGCATCAGTTTGATTTCGGCATCAACTGGCAAGGCAAACTGGCCAAGGCGGATACGAATACCTCCCTCACCTGGTTCCAGCGGCGCTCGAAAAATCAGTTTGCCCTTTGGCAGCCCAATGTTCCCAATGCTCCTGCCAGTTATTTCCCCATGGATGATGCCCGTGTCCATGGCATCGAGCTGACCCAGAATATGAAGTGGCAAAGGCTCAACCTTAGCATGGCAGGAACCTGGCAGACTTCAAAGTACTCCGGTAATAATATGGGGGGAAATTACAACGGCATGAAATCCAATATTTCCTATACTCCGGAGTGGGTATGGAATGCCCGTCTGGATTACCTCTTCCCTGGAGATAAGATGAATGTCTTTACTGAATATACCTATACTGATAAACAGTTTCTCGGTGCCGATGACAATGATGGCAGATATATGCAGGCATTGTCCACCGTCGATTTAGGCTTAAAATATGCCTTTGATCAAAACTGGAAGTTATCCGCCGGTGTGAATGATCTTTTCAACAAAGGGTACGATCTCAGGCAAATTAACGGTTCTTATTCCAGTACTCTTGCCTATCCCCTCGCCGGGCGCATGTACTATGCAACCATGGAGTATAAATTCTAGGAGGTACAAATTCTTGCCTTGGGAGAAGAACTATAATGACCGGAGGTTCACGTAGAACATGGAAAGGGGGTGATTCCATTGAATGTAGTCTGAAAGACAGGATTCAAGATTGCATTATAAAGAAAGATGTTTAAAAAAATGAGGATGAGGTGATTGTTTATGTCAAGACTTGCATGCGGCGTAATCAACGGCAGCTATAGCCAAGGAATTGTCAGTTCAATAAATACGTTGGGAAATCGCAGGGTACCGGAAATAACACACATTGACGTTGGAGCTGGCTTAGATCCAGAAATAATATCAGGCGATCCCCGCGTACTAGGGTATAAACACGGCAGCGACAATTGCGTCATGATTTCCGCCTATACCTACACTACACCGGGAACAGCTGGAAATGCCCGGGTAGCATTGTTTAAGATTAACGCCACTACCGGCGCTTGGGAACAACTTGTTCAAAAGCTCAGTACAACTTGGGGCTTCAGCAATCCCTATGGGCTGGTTGTTGTTGGCAATAACATGTACGTGCAGGATTATGATTCGGGCAAAATCACTGCAGTGGATCTAACAACTTATAATACTTCCACGCTTTATACCATGGGTTCAGTAAGTAGTGGCGGGACCACCTATCTTCCCCATGGCAACGGCATGGATTACTCCGATTACGGTTTAATTGCTATTTTCAGCTATTTGGAATCAGGCAGTTATTCCAACTATACCAATTCCAAATTGGCTGTTGTGCCGGTTGACGGCAGCACTGCATCCGTGGTTTCAGGTTTGAATAAAAATGTCGTTTCTGTAGCGGTGGAAGGAGATTTTGCTTATATTTCTTCAATTGGTGGCGCTCAGCAAGGCGGCGGTAACCCTGCTTCCAAGATAGAATCGGTAGATCTGACTACTCCTGTGCTAGGAACTACGCCAGTTACAATTTCTGCGCTTCCCACAACTCCTTCGGGTGAGCAAAAAGGAGATTTCGTGGATGTTGCTTTTCGCAGCGGAGCTGCCTATGTGCTGCGTGCCAACTATGATACCAATTATACATCGTATTCTTATCGCCTGATTAAAACAACAGGCGCCAGCTTGCGAGCAGGATCTTTCGGTACTTATACCACCATAGTTGACACGGCAACACCAGCCGAGGCCACTTGGATGCTGGCTCCGGCTGTCGATACTCTCTGGTTTGTCAGCGGCAGCGCGGCAAATATTATCCAGCTTATCAGCGGTGGCTTGAGTACCGGTTCTGTTGTGAAGAAAGCCGATGCCTCCCTAAGCACTGCAAGCAGTTATGGTCTGGGTACTACGGTAAGCGGTGCCGCTATCAATGCTCATCTGAACACGGCATCTGTGATTATTGATGTTGCCGATGTCGCTGCCAAAGAGGCTGTAGGCGCAGCCGCAGCGGTCTCCGCGACCCGCACCAAGGTGGCATTCAGGTTCGTACGTCCAGAAGAACTCGAAAAGAAATAAGTACAAAAGCAATTTCCGCACGGCCTTCTTTAGCGAGGGCGTGCGGAATACTTTTATTCCCTTTAATGACGGTGGTGCTACTTCGAGATGCATGACAATTGACATATGAATTTTTAAGGAGGTGTTCTTATGCATGAAATGAAGCTTCTACCTTTTGAGGTGAAAGAAATCTTGGACAATGCGGAAAAAATACCCGATGGTATTCAATTAATGAAAGCACCGGAAGTTTGGGAGCCAAGCAAGCGGGGCCAAGGGGTAGTAGTTGCCATTCTGGATACCGGCTGCCAATTGGACCATCCCGATTTAAAGGACCGAATCATTGGCGGACGTAATTTTACAACGAATAATAATAGTGATCCGGATCAATTTGGTGATACCAACGGACATGGTACCCATGTGGCGGGAACGATTGCTGCTGTTGAAAATGGGCAGGGTGTTGTTGGTATGGCCCCGCAAGTTAGCTTGCTCATTCTCAAGGTACTTGACAGTAGTGGTGGCGGTGGCTACCAAAATTTGATTGATGCGATTAACTATGCCTTGGAGTGGCAGGGGCCTGAAGGACAAAAGGTGCGCATCCTGTCCATGTCCTTAGGTGGGGAAGCGGATGACCCGGCCTTACATACCGCCATTGCTCAGGCAATCGGCGCTGGTGTATTAGTAGTCTGCGCCGCCGGTAATACAGGGCAAGTGGAAAGGCAGTTTCCTGGCGGTTATAACGAAGTCGTTGGTGTGGGAGCTGTGGATTTGGATAAAAAATTGGCGTCTTTCAGTACGATGAATAAGGAAATTGATGTGGTGGCTCCCGGTGTTGGCATTCTTTCCACCTATCCAGATAATCGTTATGCCATTCTTTCTGGTACTTCCATGGCTACCCCTCATATTGCCGGGGCTGCGGCTCTCATCATTAATCAGTGCGAACAGGATTTTGAACGCACCCTGACCGAAACGGAGATTTATGCTCAGCTTTGCAAGCGGACAAGCGCCTTAGGTTATAAAAAAATAAAAGAAGGCAACGGCTTTCTGGATTTGACCGTCGGTTACCAGATTGTCTTACATCCTATGGCGCTGGAATCTGATGTTCAGCAAGTAAAGGTGGGGAGTCATGTTTGATAGGAGAGAAAGGATGTGGTTCATCATGAAGAAAACATTGGCACTCTTGCCACTGGCCCTTTTGTTTGCCTTTCCATCTTTTGCGGGTGCGGCGGACAGCGCGCCAAAAGAGGCTGCCCTTCCTGCCTCCTTTTATTGTGCCTCAGCCAAACAAATTGCAGAAAGTTATGTGCTGCTGATTAAAGAAAAATATGCCAAGCAAGCAAAAGACCAGAACTATTTTGAAGCGCAGCTGAAATATCAAATTGTGGCAGCAAAATTTTCAGGTATACGTTCCACCATTGAATTAGAAGCAATTGGGGGAAGCCGTATTCCCAATGTGAATGATTCCAGGTATCAGCCAATGGTAATGGAGGCATTGAGGGCTTTTGATGATTTTAACGCAGTTTCTCAAAAAATTATATTTTCTACTCCCAATACTGTCAGTACACAGGCCATTACCTCACTTGATTTTTCCACGGTCATTACCGATATTTTTTCCTTTGTATCCAGGTTTCAGGAACTTTGGGTGAAACAAGACGAAATCAGAGAAACCAGGTTAAAAAAATTGAGTGAATGGATTGATCAATATTACAAATGGTCAAATTGGGATGATATTGGCAAGCCAGCTACTACGAATGCCTCATAGTTTTTATCACTTGTGGGGTAAAATAAGTATAGAGATTCTATAATAAAATAATTATGGATTGAGAAAACTGCTTATCATAGATAGGCAGCTTTCTTTCGGTAACGTCATTTTTCACATTGCGGGCAGTTTTGATAATTCCCAGCGTCCTAATCCGTCTAGCTTCAGTTGTAAGGTATGAAATTTCTTTAATACATCCCGATGTCCTACACTGATTAGCACGGTTCTTGGCAAGGCTGTTTGCAAGAGGTTATACATATAGAGTTCGGTTTCTTTGTCGAGAGACGAAGTTGCTTCATCAAGTAGCAGCCAGTCCGGTTTGTGTAAGATGGCTCTGGCAATTGCTAATTTTTGTTGCTCGCCTAAGGATAAGATTTTCCCCCAATTTTCTTCTTGATCTAATTTTTCCGTAAGGAATGATAACTGACACAGTTTCAATGTTTTTTGCATAGATTGCCTGGTAATTGGAGTAGTATGGCGAGGGTATAGAAGTACGTTGTATAGTGTATGGATTGGAATATATGATTTTTGCGGTAGTAAGATTACGTTTTCCTTGGGTGGGTAAGAAATTGTACCTTGGGAAAAAGGCCAAAGCCCAGTTAAGGTCTTTAATAAAGTGCTTTTGCCAGAGCCGGAGGGGCCAATAATTAGTAGATTATCCTTTTTCATTAACTGTAGAGAAAAGTATTTTAACAAAGGTTCCCTCCGGGGACTTTGTATAGAAAGATCTTCGGCGATAAAAGTATTGTTTGCAGGGAACCTTATGGTAAGTGCTTGGGTTTCTTTTAGCAATAATTGAGCTTTATTCATATTTTGGGTAAAATACTTAAGACGAATCAAAATAGACTGCCATTCTGCAATTTTGCTAAAACTATCAATAATATAAGAAAGGGCAGAGTGGACATACCAATAAGCTCCGGATATTTCAAAGAGCTGACCTAACTGTATTTCGTTATTGAAATAGAGGGGCGAGGCCATGAGAAAGGCAAAAACGATGGATAAATGAGAATAACTGGCAGTTAACCAGGTTATATTTTTATTTGTATTCATTATTTTTCCAAAGTTAGTATAAATATTATGAAAAATATTTTTGAAATTATTATTTTCTGCAGCCTCGCCGTTATATAGTGCAATGCTTTCGTCGTTTTCTCTAAAACGGACAAGGGCGTAACGAAAATCGGCTTCGTAACCTTGTTGTAAAACATGTAGCTTCACCAATGGGCGTCCTACTTGCGTAATAATGTAGGTGCCTATGAAGGAATATCCTAAGGATGCCCAGACTAGATAACCATAGATGGTTATAGAAGTATGACCAACTGTAACGCCAAGGTTCCCAGACAGTTGCCACAAGACCATAATAAAGGTAAGAAGAGTAGCTAGTTGTTTTAATAGTCCGAAGAAAAGACTAAGTGTATTTGAAGCAAGTAAATGTAGGTCTTCACTGATGCGTTGGTCTGGATTGTCAGTACTATGGAGTAAATGATTCATGTAATAATAGGTTTTATCCTGAAGCCAGCGCTGCAGATAGTAGTGGGTCATCCATTGTCGCCAACGTATTTGCAGCATCATTTGAAAAAAGACCTGGCACCCGGAAATAATAATAAAAATGCCACCGATCTGGCTGAAATCAAATAATGCACTAATAAAACCAGCATAATTATAATATTGGAGTTGGTGATAAAAATTGCCTTGCCAATGATTTAAATACAGATGAATAAAAACAATTCCTACATTTAGTGAGATGGTGATAAGGAGTAATCCCCAGGCTAGAGGCGCCTTTTTTGAAAACCAATAGGAAGTGATTAACTGCCAGGGGGGAATCTGTAGAGGTGTTTTTCCTAGTCCCACAACTCTCCTCCTCGATACATGATTATTTACTCTTTATGCAGCATTTTTACATTATGCTAGAAAAAATCTCTAGTGGAAGAGACATTAGAGTGAACCAGAGAGTGTGCTAATAAAACTTTCGTCAAAAGATGTATCGGTCTTCATCTTATTAAAAGATATGATAAATATATGTAGTTATTGGTAGAATATGATGAGGAGTAGTCCGATTAAAAGATGGTATTGACAAATAAATACAACAGACTATGCGGAAACAAATTGACAAGAAAGTAGGAATGTGATATTTTAAATAAGTGAGTTACAAAATGCACAATCTAATAAAATGAGATAGGTGCCCGCAAGGGCTTAATAGGGAAGTCCGGTAAAAAATGCCGGCGCGGTCCCGCCACTGTATTGGTGAGCGACTTCAAGAAGATGCCACTGGGATGAAGATCTTGGGAAGGTTTGGAGAAGCGATGATCCAGAGCCAGGAGAACTGCCTATTTAACGATCACCGTTTGACCTACGAGAGATGGGGAGGGGATTATTTGAGTTGTCTATGTTATAGGCTGGTTTCGTGTCGTTTTTTTAGTGGAACTAGTATTAAAATGGATTTTTCAGATAGTCACCTCTTCCTGCGAAGAGTTAGGCTGACTATCTGAGAAATCCATTTTTGTTTGCCTAAAAGTGGCAATCCTTATAAGGTGGTGTATATGCGATTTGCAGTATTTAAGGTCAAATTAAACTTTACCTAATTTATTCTTTTGGATAATAGAATATAGAGATAGGTGCCCGTAAGGGCTTAATAGGGAAGTCCGGTAAAACGCCGGCGCGGTCCCGCCACTGTATTGGTGAGCAACTTCAAGAGTATGCCACTGGGATGGAAATCCTGGGAAGGTTTGGAGGAGCAATGATCCAGAGCCAGGAGAACTGCCTATTTGACAATCACCGTTTGACCTACGAGAGATGGGGAGGGGATTATTTGGCAGTCTATTATAGACTAGTTTCACAGTGCTTTTTTTCCTGTGACTAAGAATAAAAATGGATTTTTCAGGTAGTCAATTCTCCCTAGCAGAAGTTAGGCTGACAATCTGAAAAATCCATTTTTTATTATGTAAAAAATAAAAACGAGGAATTTACAATTTTATAAGTTAATATCCGATGTTACTGGATTAGATGGGGTAGGGTGCTGTTAAGGTTTAATCCGGAAGGTCCGTACCTTGGCTTCTAGGATATATTGTACCAACGAATGCAGAAGATTTGTTAGATGAATAATTGGGATTAATTGGAGGTGAGTAAATGAAAAAGCAAGTTAATAAAATTACAGTTGAAGAAAAAATTCGGCCAGTGTTAGATGCTTATCATGCCAATGTAGAATTAGTGAAAGTAACAGCAGACGGATTCTTAAAAGTAAGGATTACGGGTGCTTATGTTTCTTGTCACGATGCTGAAAAAAATATACTAGCAGTGGTAGAAAAGGCATTTAGAGAAGTAATATGCTCAGATATAAAAGGTGTCATAGTAGTAGGAAAAATGAAAAGAAAAATTAACAATATCTTGAATTTTTTGTATAGAGATATTACAAAACGTTATAAAGAATGTAACCCATCATCCTTCCATGTATGAGTCTGACAATAGAAGAGCTGGGGAGCAGTCCTTTCCAATTGAGAGTCAAGTTGAGTTAAACTCTGCGTATTAAGCATTCTTTATGGATGCTTGAGTAGAACTATTTTTATTCTAAGGAGGAAATGATTAGTATGAAGCGAATCAATTACATGTTTTTGACAATTTTAGTACTGATATCATTCTTATTTATAGGTTGTGCAAATAAACAAGCCACAAACTCTAGTTCTAAAGAACAACAGGGTGTAGTTGCGGTTAAAAACAATAAACGTACGATTGAATTTCCAAATGTTCCTCAGCGAGTTGTTACTTTAAATCAACATGCCACCGAAATTATGCTGGCACTGGGCCTTTCTGACAAGCTGGTAGGAGTAACCCATTTAAAAGGCGAAACGCAGTCTGAATACAAGGAACAATACAATAGAATTCCTGTATTATCAGATAACTATCCTTCAAAAGAGGTTTTATTCGGAGCAAAACCAGATTTTGTCTATGGTCATAAAGATGCTTTTGAGGATAAGTGGATTGGTTCTGCGGATGAGCTTGAAAAACAAAATGTTAAAAGTTATATTACTCAAGGAGCGCTTTTAGAGCATGCAACGATTCAGGATGTATACGATGATATCAGCAATGTAGGTGAAATTTTTCATATTGAGATGAAAGCACAAGATATCATTAAAAATGTAAAAACAGAGATTCAGCAAGTAAAAGAAAAAACAGACTTTGTAGATAAACGAGTCCAAGTTCTGATCTTTGATGGGGCAATGGGGAATCAGGTTACAGTCGCAGGTCGATCTTTAGAAAGTGACTTAATACGCTTAGCAGGCGGTGACAATGTATTTAGTCATTTGGAAAAAAATTGGGAAAAAACGAATTGGCAGGAAATAGTAAGACGTAATCCTGATGTGATAGTAATTAATGATCATGCCACACAATCAGCCCAGGAAACAATACAAATGCTTGTTAGAAATCCAGCATTAGCTGAGGTAGAAGCAATTAAGAAACAACGATTTGTTATATTTCCCTTCAATGATACAAATGAAGGGATCAGAAGCGGTAAAACGGTACAATGGCTAGCTAAGGCTTTTTATCCTCAGTTATTTCACTAATGAATTCCTAGCGTTGACAAATCATACCGCTTGTTATACGATACAAGCGGTATGATCCCAAAATACATATAGATGGTATAGGTGCCCTTTGGGCTTAATAGGGAAGTTCGGTTCAAAGCCGGCGCGGTCCCGCCACTGTAATGAGGAGCAAACCCATGATTATGCCACTGAGACAACAGTCTTGGGAAGGTTTTGGGAAGCGATGATTCTAAGTCAGGAGAACTGCCTATATAACAGTCACCAATTGACCTGCGAGTGATGGGGAGGGGATTAAGTAACGGCGTTATTTGTATTTTTTCTGGCGTACATAGGCTAGGATTTTATAGATTAAACAGATTACTTAACGATGTATCAAATCCTCTAACTAATTGGTTGGAGGATTTTTTGATTTGTCACTAGCAGGAAGAAAAAACAGGGAGTGATTCATGATGAAAAAAGCTATTTTAGTTGTTAGTTTTGGCACTACTTATCAGGATGGTCTACGATTAAACATAGAAAGTGTAGAGAATAAGATTAGAGCTACGTTTCCTGAGTATGAAGTACGCAGAGCCTTTACATCACGTATTGTTATCAAACGTTTAGCTGCTAGAGACGGTATTCAAATTGATACGGAAACCGAAGCAATACAAAAGTTAGAGCGAGAAGGCTATAAGGAAGTATATATTCAGCCATTGCATGTAGTGGCTGGCGAGGAATATGATAAGATAAAAAGGATTGTTGTACAGTATGCGCATCAAAAAGAGAAACATTTTGACAAGATAGTAATTGGACGTCCCCTGCTTTATTATACAGGTCAAGAAGAGAAGCCCGATGATTATCTAGAGGCAATTCAGGCTTTGAAAGTACAACTGCCCGAAATAGGAAGTCGAGAGGCTGTTGTTTTTATGGGGCACGGAGGCATACATCCCGCTAATACTGCTTATGCTGCATTGCAAATGAAAATGGAAGCGGCTGGTCTAGAAAATGTATTTGTATATACAGTGGAAGGCTTTCCATCTATCGAAAACGTCATTGATAAGTTAACCAAGCAGAATATCAAAAAAGTAACCCTAATGCCATTTATGCTGGTAGCTGGTGATCATGTCAATAATGATATGGCTGGTGATGAGGAGGACTCTGCTAAATCCCAATTGCTGGCGGCAGGATTTGAAGTAGCTGTTTATCTTCATGGTTTAGGAGAGAATGCAGGGATTCAGGATCTTTATGTACAGCATTTAAAAGATATCCTGATTTTAACAGGACAAAATCACTAATTTAAGAAAGGAAGAGGATTGCATGGAAAAAAGAGAAGGCCTAATTATTGTTCATACAGGCAATGGTAAGGGAAAAACCACGGCATCTTTAGGTCTTGGATTAAGAGCTTGGGGGCAGGGATTTAAAGTATTAATATTGCAATTTATAAAAGGCAATTGGAAATATGGAGAATTAAAAGCGGCAGAGGCTTTGGGGCCGAACTTTGTAATGCGCCAGATGGGTGAAGGATTTGTTCGTAATGCAAATGAAGATGCTATGGCGGAGCACTGTCATGCAGCTGAGGAAGCCTTGACGATGGCACGAAAAGAAATTTTAGCAAAACAGTGGGATATGATTATTTTAGATGAAATCAATTATGCGATTAAATTTGGTGTTATATCTTTAGCGGCAGTCTTAGAATTACTAGACGCAAAACCTACTGAGTTGCACCTTGTATTGACTGGGCGGGATGTTCGTCCGGAGATCATTGACAAAGCAGATTTAGTGACTGAAATGAAAGAGATTAAACATCCCTATAAAAAGGGAATAAAGGCTCAAAAAGGTATAGAATTTTAGCAGAACTGCTAGCTATCAATTGCTTGACAATTCTTTTGAAATATTATAAAGTGAATCTTATAACATAGAAAAATTCATATGGATGGTATAGGTGCCCTTTGGGGCTTAATAGGGAAGTCCGGTTCAATTCCGGCGCGGTCCCGCCACTGTAATGAGGAGCAAACCCATGTGTATGCCACTGAGACGAGCGTCTTGGGAAGGTATGGGCGAGCAATGATCCAGAGTCAGGAGAACTGCCTATATAGCAATCACCGTTAGAACCTGCGAGAGATGGGGAGGGGATTTGTACGATAGTTTCTTTATTGTGCTTATTTTTTCCCGGCGTATATGTATGCCGGGATTACTATTTGCTTTATGCTATTGTAAAATCTCTTAGCCTTTTTAGGTTAGGAGATTTTTTTTGCGGTTATTTTGGGAATCAGCAAAAAAAGAGGAGGTATTGTACATGGTAACTAGTCATTCAACCTATATGTGTAAAGAGGGCAATAGTTGTGGATTGACAGGTGCAGCTACCTTTTTTGCTGGCATCCCAGATGCTGTTATGGTGATTAACAGTTCTTTATGGTGTTACTTTTCAGCCCGTGGGTATAGTGAAAAACAATGCCCTACTGCAGCAATGCGTTTTTTTTGCTCTCAAAGAAGTCAAGATGTCGTATCTCTTGATACAGAAGAATATCTGTTACATATTTTACAATCCATAAAAGAAACATCTCAGCCATCAATAGTATTACTTGGAAATAGTTGTGTTATCAAAACTAGCAATGAAGAACTTCAACTCATTGCTAAGAAAGCAAAGATGGATTGTCCTGTAGTTTGTATGGATAGTTTGGATTTAAAAGGAGGATTTTGGCCAGGCTATCAGGCAGCTGCTAGGGCTTATTGCTGTGTAATGCCATTACAGGCCCGCAACGTGGTAAAGTCTAGTACTGTTAATTTACTAGGATGCAGTGTCGGCTATTATAATGCAGCCAATGATGTGCAGGAATTGCGAAGAATGTTGTCTTTAGCTGGCTATAAAGTGTTAGCTTGTCCAGGGGCAGGTAGCACTAGCCAAGAAATTGCCAACATGACTCAAGCCCAACTTAATATCGTGGTCCATGATGAATTAGGACGAGATATGGCGCAGCAACTAGAAGATCAATATGGGATGCCTTATGTATCTCTTTTACCTCCCTATGGGATAAATGGCTCGTTACATTGGCTAAAAGCGATTGACTATTATATGTCTGGTGAAAGTAATGGGCTAGAACCAATTCAGCGAGAAGTTCGTGATTTGCAAGAAAAACTAAACATTTGTAATAGCGAAAAGCAAAAGACATGGGGAAATATGCGGTTTGAAAGTATTTTTATTTCAGCACCTTCCTCTGTAGCTTTTGGCATATCTCAGGCAATGCGTTATGAATGGGTAAATCCTAATAAAATAATAACTGTATTACAAAATGGTATTCCTTTTAAACAGAGGTATCCTAAATATATTGGTACCGTATTAGACAGATATAAAGATCAGCAGACAATAGAAGAGCATTTGGCAGGGTTAGCGGGAGGGCTGCTTATGGCGAGTAGCAGAGAAATAGTTATTTTGCATCAAAAAGCAGTGGAGAATGTGCCATATCAACATATCTCCTTACCCATTTATGATGGAATGATACTTAAAAAGCGGCCACTTATGGGGTTACAGGGAGCTAGTCATATGGTAGAAGAACTGTGGGATAAATATATACAAGGACAAGAAAAAATTGGTTTGCTAAAAAAGTAACAGTTACTTAGTAAATAACTGTCGTAAAGCTACAGATAGATAATAGTTAAGCTGTTGAAAGAATGGTAAAAATCAAATATATAGGAGGGCAAATTGTGCAAGTAAATAAGATAAGGTTGAAAAAAGCCAAGCGATGTGCCTGTGTGTTAAGTAGTGCCCTATTACTACAAATGCAAAATGTGTATGCAGAAGAGAATGAGGAATATTCCTTTGATCAAATGGTGGTGACAGCTAATCGGGTACCTACCAAAATAACAGAAACAGCTGCGAATGTAACAGTAATTACGAAAAAGCAAATTGAAGAAGGTAACTATCATAATATCGGAGAGGTATTGCAACATATACCAGGGATTTCCATAGGATCTAATGGTGCTCCAGGCAGCATCAGTGCTGCATTTATTAATGGCAGTGAACAAGTCGTGGTGATGATTGATGGTAGGCGCATGAATTTGCCTAATGGTATAGGTGGACTTGGTATGGCTACGACCAATCTAGCTAGTTTGGTAGGTATAGGGAACATTGAACGCATCGAAATAGTAAAAGGCGGTAGATCTGCTTTATATGGTGCAGATGCTGTTGGCGGCGTAATTAATATCATTACGAAAAAAGGTGAAAAGAATCAAACAGCGGTAACAGTAGCAGGAGGTAATTGGGATAGTAAGAATTACACCCTGGTTAACGAGGGTAAAAAAGATAAGCTGAGTTGGTTCTTTACTGCTGATAAAAAGCAAATAGGTGATTATTCAGATGGAAATAACAAAACATATAGGTATACAGGTATTGATCAAGAGGCTTATACATTGCGGTTGGATCAAAAAATGAATAATGGTAATTTAAGTTTTTCTTATGAAAACTTTCATCATGAAAATGAAGGGAAAGCAGCTAATAAATATGAAAATACCAATCAGCATAATTGGGACTTTACCTATACAGAAGATACCTCTGCTAATACAGATTACCAAATTAAATTTTATCAAAATGCGAACCATCGTTTTGGTTTAGGCAGTAACACTTGGGATCGATATGATCATGACGTTAGAACAAAAGGTTTCAACTTTCAAGTAAATTCTAAAATAAATGAGAAAAACTCGTTAACGACAGGAATTGATTGGCGAAAAGACGAGATTGAAAGTAGTGAGTATGGCAGTAAAGATAGCACCGTAAAAGCGATTTATTTACAGGATAAATGGAATATAACGGATAAGTTTAGTGTTATTCCAGGGATTCGTTATGATAATAGTGATATATACGGAAATAAAACAACTCCACAGCTAGGGGCAAATTATAAACAAAATGAGCGCACTACTTATTACGCATCGTGGGGTAAAGTATTTCAAACACCACGTTTTGATGATTTATACTGGCCATCATCAGTTGATCCTGCAAATGCGTATTATCCAGGTTCACCAGAGACCCATTATGATGGTAATCCTCATCTAAAACCAGAAACTGGGTGGAATGCTGAAGTTGGAGTGAATCATAAATTTGATAATACATTAGAAGGAAATTTCTCAGCTTTTACTCGCAGGCTAAATGATGCGATTGCTTGGAAAAATGTTAGTACAAATTCTGCAATAGAATATTGGATGCCTTCTAATGTGGATAAGCAAAAAGCCGATGGTTTTGAAATGCAGTTAACTAAGAGACTTACTGCTGAATTAAAAACATTCATTGGCTATAACTATTTGCGTGTTAGGAATAAAACACAATATGATAGTAATTTTGTAAGGGACAAAAATATAGGGGATGAAACATGGAATATTGGCATGTCCTATGGATCTGAAAAAATGAATGCTGATATAAAAGGCACGGCCGTTCTGGGACGAACCAATAGCCAATTTATAGAAAAAAGTTACTGGTTATGGGATGCGCATGTTAACTTAAAATTAGATAAGAATAATACCGCATTTTTAACCGTAAATAACATACTCGATAAATATTATGATACTTCTGCTGGTAAGCCTTGTAGCGGACGTAATTACTTGATTGGATTAAAAACGATATTTTAGCTGTTAGTAACAGAAGATGAAGTGTTCTACTGAAACACTGCAGTGTAGTATATTGCACTTGTTAACAGTGTAAAGAAATCTATTTATGCTACAATTGGCAGGAAAAATAAGCTAATTTTGTTGTAAAGGACTTAAGCTATGTTAAAACTTGTAAATTTATCTAATTGTGCGTCGGATTTGGAGCTTATTCATAATAGTCCAGAATGTTTACGAGCATTCTTGAATCAGCATCATTTAGATGGGCTGGAAATGATGTTTTGTGATTCTTGGGATTCACGCGTCCATAAAAAGGAGTGGATCCAGGGAGTGCACCTACGTTTTTGGCCCAACTGGCTGGATTTTTGGCGTGGTAACAGACAAGAACTACTTAGGCAATTTGGCAGCGATGATCAAATTGAAGCTTGTTATGGTGCATTGAATCCCGAGGGGTGGTTGCATGTATACCGGGATAATATTCGTAAAGCAAAAATGGCAGGTGCCAAATACCTTGTGTTTCATGTCAGTCAGGCGCGGATTCCAGAATTGTTTAATTGGCAGTTTAACTATTCAGATCAAGAAGTTATTGAGGCTACCCTTGAGGTAGTAAATCAATTAGTCAAAGATATACCGTCTGATATGGAATTATTATTTGAAAATTTATGGTGGCCAGGGTTAACATTACAAAATAAAGAACTTACTGCTTTATTACTGGATAAAGTGAAGCATTCTAAAGTTGGTATTATGCTAGATGTTGGGCATTTAATGAATACCAATCCAGAATTAAAGAGCCAAGATGAGGGCATCGATTATGTACTAAAAATTATTGAATCATTAGGCCAATATAAAAATTACATTCACGGTATACATCTACATCATTCCTTATCAGGTGAATACATAAAGCAAAGTAGAGGTATAGCCGTACCACAGAAAAATATTTTGGCAAGAGCAATGAGTCATGTACTTAAAATTGATGAGCATCTACCATTTACGTCCTCAGCAGTCAACCGGATTCTTGAATTAGTACAACCTCGATATGTTGTGCATGAATTTATGTATACATCCATTGCAGATTGGTCAAGAAAAGTTACTACGCAACAGCAAGCCGTGCGATATTAGGAGAGATAACAAATGAAAAAAATGTTTATCATTAGTTTGCTAGTCAGTTTTACTCTCCTATTGATAAGCGGTTGCGCATCCCGTTCACAGCCTAATCAACCTACAGTAGGATATGAAGTACAAGATTCACAAGGTTACATCGTGAAACTTCCTAAAAAACCTATTCGTATTGCCTCTCTATCTTTAGGAGCAGATGAAATAATAGTAGGGTTAGTTTCTATGGAACGTATTTTGGCTTTGACCTATTTAGCCGATGATCCAGGTATATCTAATGTAGCGGAGCAAGCCAAGTTAGTGCCCAACAAGGTAAAGGCTAACCCAGAGACCATAATTGCCTTACAACCTGATTTATTATTTATTGCGGATTGGCAGCCAGTAGAATTAATTCAAATCCTTCGGGAAGCCGGGATCTCGGTGTATGTCTATAAAACACCGAAGACGATTGCTGATGTAAAACTTGTGATTTATGAAATAGCACATGCGGTTGGCGAAGAAAAAAGAGGTCAAGAAATGGTGGCACAAATGGAGCAGCAATTACTGATGGTCCAAAAGTCCCTGGAAAAGGTTAACGCTGCAGAAGGAAAGACGGTGGTATTGTTTTCTTTAATGGGGGGCATTGGTGGAAAGGGAAGTTTATTTGATGATATATGTCAGTATGCAGGTGTCATAAACGGAGCCAGCAAAGTAGGTGTTGGCAAGAATGACACCATGTCAAAAGAGCAAATTGTGGAGGCACAACCTGATGTTTTTATTATGCCAATGTGGGATTACTCAGGGAAAACAGATGTAAATCAATATAAGTCTGAGATACAAGCTGATCCAGCATTTCAAACTCTGACAGCAATTAAAAAGCAGCAATTAGTTATGATCCCCGATCGCCACTTAAGCTGTACTTCCCAATATATAGTCCAAGGAGTAGTGGATGTTGCGAAGGCAGCTTATCCGCAATATAACAATCTATGAGAGACGTAAAGTGCAAGAAAACACAAAATTTTCGAGCTAAGAAGGCTTGGAATATAATACTGATTATGAGCTTCTTGTTATTTGGCGTTATATTATTTTCTATCTCTAGGGGAACTATCGAAGTTCCTTGGAATGAGACTTTACTGATTATAGCTGGGCATATCCCTTTTGTTGGTCTGCAAATGCCAGACGTTAATCCTGAATATCAAGCTGTAGTATGGCAGATTCGTTTACCTCGTGTATTGGTAGGTATGCTGGTAGGAGCTGCTTTAAGTGCTTCTGGAGCTGTGATGCAAGGGGTTTTTGGTAACCCCCTGGCTGATCCGGGCATCATTGGTGTTTCGAGTGGCGCTGCTTTTGGTGCTGTCGTAGCGATTGCTCTTGGTCTCACGTCAATCAGTATATTTATTATGCCAATTTTTGCTTTAGTAGGAGCAATTTTAGCAGTTAGTTTAACTGTTTTTTTATCAATGTTACGAGGAAAAATACCAGTGATGACCTTATTATTATCAGGTGTGGCTGTTAGTATGCTGATGGGGGCTTTCACATCTGCCATCTTGACTTTAATGAGTGAATATCGTGTCCGTGAGTATTTATTTTGGATGGTGGGGGGCCTGGATTATCGCAGGTGGGAACATGTTTATTTAGCAGTTGGCCCTATTTTTAGCGGTATAGTGATTCTCTGTTTGTTAGCGAGACATCTCAATATTTTGGCTTTGGGTGAACAGGAGGCTAAGTCCGTGGGTGTGCCTGTAGTAGCCTTACGACTGCTATTATTATTTGTGGCTGCTGCCACTACGGCAATCGCTGTATGTGTAAGTGGTACTATTGGCTTTGTCGGTTTAATTGTGCCACATATTATGCGAATGATAGTAGGACCAGAACATCGCTGGCTGCTACCAAGCAGCGCCTTAGCAGGGGCTTTATTCTTAGTGTTCTGTGATGCATTAGGACGTATGATTTCTCCCCCCAATGAGATCCGCGTCGGCATTATGACGGCTTTACTAGGGGCACCCTATTTTTTATATCTCTTGCGAAAGGCGCAGCAAACGGGAGGCACTTCATGATGCAGGAAGTAATAACAGTTTGTGATAGTAGCATTACAATAGGTGATAAAAAGATCTTGAAACATATTACCTGCAGCATTGGTGCGGGAGAATTTGTGGGTATTATTGGCCCCAATGGGGCTGGGAAGAGTACTTTGCTCCTTGGTTTGCGCGGTTTTTTACCCTTAGCCACTGGTGAGGTACAGTTACTAGGTCGGCCTATTGCTGCCTTAGAGAATAAGGAGTTAGCCAGGCAAGTTGCCTATATGCAGCAGGAAGTAAATGTAGGCTTTGGTTATACAGCATTGGAAGTGGTATTAACAGGACGCTATCCTTACTTAAAGTGGTGGCAGCATGAAAGAGTCAAAGATAAAGAAATTGCCCATAAATATATGAAATTTACAGGTGTTGACACGTTAGCAGATAAACCTGTACATACTATGTCGGGAGGTGAAAAACAGCGGGTTTTATTGGCAAAAGTCTTGACTCAGGAAACACCTATTATTTTTTTAGATGAGCCTACTGCTAGTCTGGACTTACTATACCAAGAAGAAATCTTCCGTTATTGTCAATTGATTTCTGAACAAGGGAAAACGGTATTAATTGTAGCCCATGATTTAAAATTAGCAGCTAAGTTTTGTTCTCGCTTGCTCTTATTAGCCGATGGTCATATTGTTGCCGACGGTGCACCAGGCAGTGTGATTACAAAGGAAAATCTCCATACTGCTTATGGTTTGCAGGCTGCTGTATTTATGAATCAGGTAACTGGTAATTTAGATATCCACACCTATACTTCTGCTACTTATAATCATAATAAAGATATAACTGTTCACATTATTTGTGGCGGCGGATCCGGGGGACGAATTATACGTTTGCTTTATGAACTTGGGTTTCGTCTGACGGTTGGTGTAATACAGCCAAGTGATGTGGATGCCCATGTTGCAGAAGCTTTTCATATACCTTGTGTATTAGGCCAGCCCTTTTCAAAGATAGATGAGTCATCTGCACAACAGAATCGTACACAGATCAGCAAAGCTGATTGGATAGTATTGTCAAATGTAACTTATGGGGAGCAAAATATCGATAATTTACAAGCTGCTTTTGAGGCTAAAAAAGTAATTGTTATTGAGGACACACCGATTGAAAAGAGAGATTTCATTGGGGGTCAAGCCATTAAATTATATGTAAAACTAATAAAAATGCCTCATGTTACTGTGATGACATTGGAACAGTTTACAAAATCACTAGAGAAGAATTAAACGTATTAACAGGAAATATTATCATATTGCCAATGGTATGAGATAGAAAAAAGAAAGGAGTGATAAACAATATGGAATTTTTATCACAATGCATCAGTTTATTTTACAAGGGTGGCCCAGTTATGTATGTTATTCTAGGATGTTCTTTCGTTGTAGTAGTGATTGCCATAGAAAGGTTTGTATATTTTCGCGATATGTCTACAGATACTCAGATCTTTATTAATAAGCTGAAGCCCTTATTGGAGAGACAGAAGATTGTTGAAGCGCAGCAAGTGTGTGAACATACGTCAGCTATAATTGGACGTTTAGCTGCAGAAGGATTAGAGGCTTATCAGCGAGAGAGCAACCCAGAAGTGGCTATGGAAGGAACAGCTGCTTTATTAGCAGCTAGATTACGAGAATATTTAAATTATCTAAGCTCGATTGTTACCTTATCTCCTTTATTAGGGTTGCTAGGAACTGTAATTGGTATGATTAATTCTTTTAGTGTTTTTAATGTGAAAAATGGGCAGCCTATGGCAATTACAGGAGGAGTTGGTGAAGCATTAGTTGCAACGGCTGCGGGATTAATTGTAGCTATTATGGCATTAATCGTGCACAGTTATTTTACCCATCGTTTGGATAAATTGGTTACGGATATGGAACAAGTCTATACTCTAGTTACAACTCGACTGCCCAGCGGAAAAAGAACTCGGAGGGAAAATCATGAAATTGCGTAGCTTACGCATTGAAAATCAACCAGCGTTAATGATTATTCCGATGATCGATATTATATTTTTTTTGTTAGTATTTTTTATGATGAGTACCTTATATATGGTAGAGCAGCATACCATTCCGATTAATTTACCCCAGGCTGCGACTGCACAGCAGGAAATGGACAAGAATATTAATATTACTGTTATGCAAGATGGCAAAGTCATTTTTGATCAGGAAGAAATTCCTCTGTCTTTGTTACAAAAACGTATTGGTGTAGAACTGGTCAAGCAGCCTGAGAATATATTTATCGTGCGAGCGGATAAGCAAGCAGAGTATGGTCAAGTAGTGGCAGTATTAGATGAACTAAAATTGTCAGGGGCGCGTAGGGTGGCTGTGGCTACGGATCAGAAAGGAAGATAGCATACATGAGATACTATCCACGCTGGCGAAAAGCGATTGTCAGTTCTATCATTTTTCATATATTGTTTTTGAGTATTGTAGGTTGGCTGGCAAGGGATTTTTTTTCACCTATAGATCCCGAGACTTATATTGAATTAGAACTATTAACAGATGCAGCAGCGGCAGGACCAAAATCCAATGATGCATCGTCAGCTGCACAGGATACACAGCAGGCAGCAACAACGCAGCTTGCACCTGAGTCAGTTATGAAGAGTACTAGTAGTATGGTTTCATCAGCTGTTCCTAAGGTAGTGGCTATAACAAATGAGTTAGCGGTAGTAGCTGTGGAGGCATCAGCATCCCAAGCTAGCGGTGATTATGAGCAAGAAAGTACTTCTTCAGCTACAGGTACAACTAGTGGAGGGAGTTTGAACGAATCAGGCAAAGGCACTACTGCCGGCCATGGCGGCGGTGGTAGTGGAAAAGCAGGTAATGGTAGTGGTAATAGCTCTGGAACTACGCAGATCACTAGGCCAAGTATTTTATCCAAGGTAGAACCTACTTACCCTGAAGCAGCGCGAATGGCTGGTTTACAAGGTACTGTTCAGGTTAAAATACAAATATTGGCCAATGGTTTACCTGGAGAGGTAACGGTAAATAGTTCGTCAGGACAGAATAGTTTAGATGAGGCAGCGATAGAAGCGGTCAGGCAATGGCGATTTATACCCGCGAAAAATCGAGGGGGTGTTAACATCATGTGTTATACAACAATACCCATCGTTTTTCGCTTGAGGTAAGAAAAATAGGCGTAAACCTACTTATTGATGTAGTAAAACCATAGAGTCAGGGTATATAATGAAGAAATAAATAAAAAAACAGGAGCTGACTTATGGATTATTCTTTTGAGGGGAAAGTAGCTATTATTACTGGCGGTACTTCTGGCATTGGCTTAGAGACAGGACGCCAATTGTTATCACAAGGCGCCAAAGTAGCTCTCGTTGGGAGTCAGGAAGAAAAGGGAAAAATGGCCTTGCAAGAACTAGCTAGTTTTGAGGAACAGGTACGCTTTATTCAAGGTGATATTCGTAAGGTTCGGCAATGCCAAGAGGTCGTAGACAAGGCAGTGGCCTTGTTTGGTAGGCTTGATATCGTCATTAATTCTGCTGGCATCTATATGGAGAAACTTATTGGCGAAGTGAGCGAAGATGAGTTTGATAATATGATGAATGTGAATATAAAGGGAACTTACTTTATTTGTAAATATGCCTTACCTCACCTGCGTCAAAGAGGGGGCGGGGCGATTGTAAATATTTCATCTGATGCAGGGATTAATGGAAATTCTTTGTGTACAACATATTGTGCATCCAAAGGTGCAGTGACGACCTTTACAAAGGCGTTGTCCTTAGAGAGTATTCATTATGGAATTCGTGCGAATTGTGTATGTCCAGGTGATGTAAATACCCCTATGCTGCAGCAGCAATTAGCAGGAGTCGATAACCCGCAGGAATATTTACGCGATATGTCCTCGATTTATCCCATTGGGCGTATTGGTGAGGCTCATGAGATTGCCAATGTTATTTGTTTTCTGGCATCAGAGCAAGCATCCTTTGTTAACGGGGCTGTGTGGAGCGTTGACGGTGGTTTGACATCCTGTTAATATGCTTGACAAGTTAAATTTTTTATTATACAGTTATTACTAAGAGAACAGTGAAAATTAAATATTGACGGTATAGGTGCCCTTGTGGGCTTAATAGGGAAGTCGGTTTAAATCCGGCGCGGTCCCGCCACTGTAATGAGGAGCGAATCCATAGTTATGCCACTGAAAAATGATTTTTCGGGAAGGTGTGGATAAGTAATGATTCAAAGCCAGGAGAACTGCCTATATAGCAATCGCCGTTATAACCTGCGAGAGATAGGGAGGAGATTAGTGCAATTGTACTGAATGCGAGATCAAAATGCCCCTTGGCAACGATTTTTCATTATTACAGAGTTCTATAATTGTATTTATTGAAATCTTCCAGCTAATGTAACGGAAGGTTTTTTTGTTGTTACGAGATATTTAACATACTACAAATCATGCTGAGGAGGACGTTATGTCAGGAATTTTTTATGGTGTTGGTGTAGGACCAGGGGATCCCCAATTACTTACATTAAAGGCAGTAGAAGTAATCAAAAATGCGGATGTTGTTATTGCTCCTAAAACGGAGAAAAAAGAAGACAGTACAGCGCTATCCATTGCTCGTCCCTATTTGAAAGCTGATGTTGAGATATTAAAGTTGGTTTTCCCAATGGTAAGCAATACTGATACTTTGGCAGATGCATGGGAAAACAATAAAAATAGTATCTTAAAAGAATTACAAGCAGGGAAAAAGGTTGTATTTTTAACATTGGGGGATCCAATGTTTTATAGTACATATATGTATGTTTATCGCTTATTAAAGGACTGTGGACACGGGATCGAAACCATACCTGGTGTTCCTGCTTTTTGTGCCATAGGCAGTCAGTTAGGGCAACCTTTAGCAGAGGGCAATGATGTAATTAGCATTATTCCTGCTACAATGGCAGAGGGAGAAATGGATAAAGTATTAGCTATTTCTGATAATGTTGTATTAATGAAAGTATATAAGAACTTCGGAAAAGTAGTAGAAAAACTGGAACAGTATGGTTTTGGTGATAATGCGGTTATGATTAGCAAATGTGGTTTGCCTGATGAACAGGTAAGCTATAATTTAAGCGAAGTTGATGGAACAAACGTTAATTATTTGACGACAATTTTGGCAAAGAAACGCAAACTTGGCTAGACTTATATGGAATTATAAAAAAGGGATGAATGATTTCGCCGGATAGCTTTATCCGGCCTTTCCCATTTTTTTATGTATGAAAGGGGAATTGTTGTGAAAGGGAAATTTGCTTATTTGATTTGTATACTTAGTGTAATGAGTCTAATTTTTACAGGATGTGCTTCTCAACCTCAAGATAAGGCGATAACAAAATCATCTGGTGATTATTTGCAGATGACAGATGACGCGGGACGTTCAGTGGTACTTCCCAAAAAGCCACAACGTATCGTTGTGTTATCTACTTCTTATTTAGATATGTTATATGGTATCGGCGGCAAGGCTGTAGGACGCCCTAGTTCAAAGACACCTCAAACCTTTCCAGCATCCCAAGACCTTTCGGAAGTAGGGTTCGTCTATAATGTAAATAGTGAGCAGGTGTTAGCATTGCAACCTGATTTAGTAATTGGTTTTCAAGGAATTCATGATAAATTAGTTCCTATATTGGAAAGCAGTAAGATTCCCGTTATGATACTAAAAATGAAAACCTATGATGATATTTTAGCAAAGGTAAAACTATTTGGTGATATAGCTGGTACTCAAGAACAGGCTCAGAGTCTTCTTACTGAGATGCAGACAAAAATTAATGGAGTAACAGCCAAATTGCCAGCACAAAGTAAAAAAGTAGTGATATTACATGCGACAGCGAAAAATGTTACTGTAGAGCTAGAAAATACAATTGCTGGTAATGTGGCGAACATTTTAAAAATCAAAAACATTGCCGCAGGCAGTACGCCTATGGTTGGTGATGGCGAAGTCACTCCCTATAGTTTAGAAAAATTGGTAGAAGGCGATGCAGACGCTATTTTGGTGGTAACCATGGGGAATATGACAGAAATTGAAAAAAGAATGAAAGCAGACATTGAAAGTAATCCAGCCTGGAACGGTTTACGAGCGGTAAAGACAGGAAAGGTATTTTTTCTGCCAGGGGAATTATTTCAACTAAATCCTGGTATTCGTTTTCATGAATCTGTTGAATATATGGCAAAAGTAGTATATCCAGAGGTTTATGGCAATGTTAAGTAGAAAAATTCTCTTTAGTACTATACTTGGTGACCGGAGTCGATGGCGATTTTTTATTATCCTAGTATTCGCAGTTTGTGCTTTTTGCGGCATTCTGCTTAGTTTACGTGTTGGATCCTTAGCGATAAGTGTCAATGATATTGTATCGGCTATTCTTTCGGATAATTCAGGGGCTAATCGTCAAGTGATTTGGAATATTCGCTTGCCTCGTACTTTAGTGGGGGCCTTAGTGGGTATTAATTTGTCCCTAGCGGGGGCAATTCTTCAAGGTGTCATGAAAAACCCTTTAGCGGACCCTCATATTATTGGAGTGTCTTCGGGGGCGGGATTAGCCGGTGTAAGTATTATGGTGCTGTTTCCCCATAAGGAATACTTAGTGACGCCTGTTGCTTTTATGGGAGCGATGGTGGCCGCTGTCTTTATCTATATATTAGCGTGGAAAGGTGGCATTCGCCCTGTACGCATTATCTTAGCTGGGGTGGCTGTATCAGCCTTTTTAAATTCTGCTATTTCTGCCTTATTGGTTTTCTATAGTGATCGGGTTCATGGGGCGTTGATGTGGATGGTAGGGGGCCTATCAGCTCGTAGTTGGCCTCACTTAGATATTATATTGCCGTATACGATACTTGGTGGCACCTTAGCTATATTGGGAGCAAGACGACTTAATATATTAAACTTAGGGGACGAGATTGCCAGAGGGCTAGGGTTAAATGTGGAAGTTTCTAGAATTGCTATGACAGCAGTGGCGGCCTTATTAGCAGCAAGCGCTGTTAGTGTGGTAGGCTTACTTGGCTTTGTCGGACTTATCGTACCCCACGCGGCGAGGTTATTAGTGGGTTCTGATTATCGTTATTTATTACCTGCCTCCGCTTTACTAGGCGTAGCAGTTGTTACCTTAAGTGATACCTTGGCAAGAGTTCTATTCTCCCCAATTGAAATTCCCGTAGGGATCATTATGGCCTTTATAGGCGCGCCCTTTTTTCTCTACTTATTAAGGAGGGATGCCTAATGACCTTTATGAAAGGAGAGGGGTTGTCTGTAAGTTTCGGTGATGAAATAGTGTTGAAAAATCTTTCAGTAGAAATAGAAGAAGGGAAGATTATTGCTATTTTAGGTCCGAATGGTTCAGGTAAAAGCACCTTACTTAAAGTGTTATCTCGGAATATAAAACCGAATAGGGGTAGTGTATATCTAGATGATAAGAACTTAGTGCAGTTTAGTGGGAAAATCCTTGCTCAAAAAATGGCTGTATTGCCTCAATCACCCCAGGCACCTAGTGATTTAACAGTGAAAGATTTAGTCGAATTTGGACGTTTTCCTCACCAAAGTTGGTGGCAAGGTAAATCAAAACAAGATGATGATTGTGTAGGTTGGGCCTTGCGGCAAACAGGCCTTATCCAGATGGCCGATCGAGTGGTTAGTACCCTGTCTGGCGGTGAACGGCAAAGGGTTTGGATTGCGATGGCTTTGGCCCAAAAACCTGAGATTTTGCTTTTGGATGAGCCAACCACCTACCTTGATATTTGTCATCAGTTAGAAATAATGGAACTGCTAGCTAACTTTAATAATGAGCAACATCTTACAGTAGTGATGGTGCTGCATGATATTAATCATGCAGCTCGATATTCGGATTATGTTGTTGTTGTGCAAGAGGGACAGGTTTTTGCTGCAGGTAGTCCGCGGGAAGTCATTACAGAACATACTTTACGAGAAGTTTTTGGTGTTGAGAGTGAGGTTATTCTCGATAAGGCAGGAAAACCAGTAGTCATCATTCAGGGATTAACCTGTAAGATAGGCTAAGATTTGATGATAAGTAGGGGATAGTAAAATGATTCAAATAGAAGGTTTTAGCAAGAGCTTTGGTGAACGGGTTGCCGTGGATAATTTATCCTTAAGCATTGCTAAAGGAGAAGTTTTTGGCTTGTTAGGACCCAATGGAGCCGGAAAAACAACGACGATTCGAGTGCTAACCATGTTAACGCGTCCAACAACTGGAAAAATTATTATTGATGGTTCGGAAGCATCTCAAGATGAAAAGCATATTAAGGCTGTAATCGGCGTAGTCCCGCAGCATTTCAATTTGGATATCGATTTGACTCCCAGAGAAAATCTCGAGCTTCATGGCCGTCTGCATCATATGTTACCAGAGGTGCGGAAAAAAAGAATTGAAGAGCTACTAAAGTATGTGGAACTCGATGATCGAGCAAATGATATGGTACAGAAATTTTCTGGCGGCATGAAGCGGCGCTTAATGATTGCAAGAGCTTTATTGCACCAGCCAAAGGTTCTTTTTCTTGATGAACCGACAGTAGGACTGGATCCACAAGTGCGTCGCCGCTTATGGGATCTTATACGGCGTCTGAAAAATGAAGGACTTACGGTACTCTTGACAACCCACTATATTGAAGAGGCAGAGAACTTATGTCAACGAGTTGCGATTATGGAAAAAGGAAAACTGATTGCTATGGATAGCCCCATTGCGATTTGTAAGCGTTTTGGGGAATATGTGGTGGAGTGGTCAGACGATAAGGGGACAAAGACAAAATTCTTTCCTGATCGAAATTCTGCTGCTAGTTTTGCCACTACCTTAACGACTACGACTACTTTGCGTCAGGCAAATCTCGAAGATGCCTTTGTTGAGTTGACGGGACGAAAGGTGGTAAATTAATGGTATACGATATTTGGACAGTCTTTTGGCGGGATTGGCTGGTATTGAAACGGCGCATAGGCCGATTTATTCTCTCGCGGATGGTGTCGCCCGTCTTGTACTTAGTAGCCTTTGGTTGGGGGTTAGGACGCAGTATTCAAGTAAATCAAGGCAGTTATTTGGATTTTATCGTTCCTGGTATTATTGCGTTAAATTCCATGAATATTAGTTTTAATTCCGTAGGTAGCCCACTTAATATGAGTAGGTTGTATCATAAGACATTAGAAGAATATTTAATTGCACCGATTGCCTCTAGTTCTTTTGTGATTGGAAAAGTATTATCAGGTGCCTTAAGAGGATTGATTTCATCTGTTATTATTATTGCATTAGCCTATCTCTTTGGTGCTCATGCTTTGATTAACAGTTGGTTTTTGTTGACCTTGGTCTTAAACTGTCTGGTATTTGCCTCCATGGCCTTTGTAGCGGCTATGGTTATGAATTCACATGAAGATATGGCTAATTTTAATACCTACATATTATTGCCTATGTCCTTTTTGTGTGCCACTTTTTTTGTGCCAGATCATTTACCAACACTTATGCGTTTACTCATTGAACTACTGCCTCTTACTCATGCAAGCTACGCTTTGCGAGCAATTGCCCTTGGGGGAGATGTACCAAAGCTTTCTTTGCTGGTTATGCTAGTTTATAGTATCTCCTTTACAGGAATCGGCATATGGTTACTCGAGAAAGTTCGTGAATAGAGAAAAACATCTGCCTAATATAGGCAGATGTTTTGTTATTAGAAAGCCTAGCTTGTAGGAAATGCAAGTTTCATGGCGGCACGGACCATAATTTCTGTGCCGTAAGCTAAGGATCTTTCATCGATATCATATTTAGGATGATGTTGAGGATAGATAATACCTTCCTCTTCGTTACCAACGCCAATAAAAATAAAGGCTCCAGGAATTTTTTCAAGATAGCAGGAAAAATCTTCGCCACCCATTACAGGATCAATTAGTAAACTATTTTCTTTAGAAAGGCTAATGCCACTGGCATTAAACAGTACATCTGCAACCTCAGGGTTGTTGATGACTGGCGAAAATCCAAAGATTGTATCAATTTGGAAAGTGGCACCTGCTCCTTGGCAGATACCGCTGACCACTTCTTCAATTCGTTTAAAAATAGTGGTTTTAACTTCTTTCGAAAAAGAACGCACTGTGCCAACTAAGGTTGCTGTATCAGGAATTATATTGAAGGTATCTCCTGATCGGAATACACCAATGGACAAAACTGCTTGTTCTAGTGGATCAATATTGCGACTTACAATGGTATGAAGTGTTGTTACGACTTGGGCGCCGATAAGTAAGGCATCAATGGTTTGATGAGGCATAGATCCATGGCCGCCCCTGCCTTTTATTTGAATCGTAAACTGATCAGGTGAAGCCATCATGCGATTATAGCTAATTCCGCTTGTTCCGACCCTTAGGGTTTGCCAAAGGTGGGCTCCAATGATGGTATCAACATCTGTAAGAGCGCCCTCTTTTATCATTAAGGCTGCTCCTCCGGGGAAGCATTCTTCGCTAGGCTGAAACAAAAAGCGTATGTTTCCTGTTAAGTTGTCTTTTAGATCTACTAATGTTTTTGCTGCTCCAATGAGCATAGCAGTATGACCATCGTGCCCACAAGCATGGCATACTCCTGGATTTTGGGATTGATATGGCTTGCCGCATTCATCTTCTAGTTCTAAGGCATCTATGTCAGCACGGATGGCAACTGTTTTTCCAGGAAGAGCTCCTTTTAGGTCAGCAATGACACCTGTGCCTGCTATTTTGCGGGGGACAAGTCCTAAGGCAAATAATTCATCCATAATTTTTTGTTGGGTGTTAAACTCTTTTGCGCTTAACTCGGGATAGGTATGAAAGTGACGACGCAAGGCAATAATAGAGTCCGCATGTTTTTTAATGCTGTTTTTAATGGCTGGCAATCAAATGGCCCCCTTTTAAAGAATAATAAACCCCATTATATACCTTAGAATGGTGAAATAAAAGAAAAAATATGGGTGATTCCTATAGTCCTACAATCTAAATAAGAAAATTTATGGAAAAATAGACAAGAATGTTCTTATATGATATTATATACCACATAAGAACATTCTTAATAAGGGGAAATGAAGATGAAAAAAAAATGGTCAATAGCGCTAATTTTGCTAGTAGCTGTATTGTCTATGGCTGGGTGTGGCGGAATGAAATCTGCAGCACCAGAAGGAGCCCAAAAAATTAAAGTTGTAGCTACTATGTATCCAGTATATGAATTCGTAAAACAAGTAGGCGGTGATAAGGTGGATGTAGTTATGCTCATACCACCAGGCGCTGAACCGCATGATTGGGAACCAACTGCAAAAGATATTATTCAAATCAAGGATGCTAAGATCTTTGCTTACCATGGAATTGGGTTTGAGCCTGTTGAAAAATTGTTGAAAAAAGATGTATTGGGTAATGCCATTCCATTAGAAATAACGAAAGATGTTACTAAATTGCCAGCTAGTCATGAAGACGAGGAAGAAGAGCATGGCCATAGCCACGGAGAAGATCATAAATATGATCCCCATACTTGGCTTGATCCAGTGTCTGTACAACAAGAAGTAAATACAATCGCTCAAGCACTAGCTTCTGTGGATGAAAAAAACGCGGAAGTATACAAAAAAAATGCAGAAACTTATAATAAGAAGCTAGCAGATTTAGATGAAAAATATAAGAAAACTCTAAGTGGGATGACCAATAAAGAGATTGTTACAAGTCATAAGGCTTTTGCCTACTTAGCAAACCGTTATGGTTTTGAACAATTAGGTATTATGGGAATTTCTCCTGATGCAGAGCCTACCCCTGATAAAATGGCAAAAATCACGGAATTTTGCCGTGAGCATAAGGTGAAATATATATTCTTTGAAACCTTAACAAGCCCCAAATTGGCTCAGACGATTGCCAAAGAAACCGGAGCTCAGTTGCTAGTCTTAAATCCTATTGAAAGCCTAACAGAACAGGAAACAAAAGAAGGTAAAGATTATATTGCAATTATGAACGAAAATTTAGTGAACCTAGAGAAGGCTTTAAAGTAAAAATAAGTAAAGTAAGCACCCCTTCGTGTACAATTAAATGTACTCTAAGGGGTGCTATTTAATGACTTATTCCTGTTATTTGCCATGTATAACATATAGTAATGCTAATAAAATAGGCTGGTGTATAAGATAGATAGCTAAAGATTGCCTACCCAGCCAAGTAATAGCTTGAGGAGGATGCAGAGTTAGTGAGCTCTTTTTGGCGGCATATACTGTTTTTCCTGCAATAATGCCAGCTAAAAATACTCCATACCAAGGAAATAGGGGGTAAAAATCTAAAGAAGTGAAAGTAGCTGACTGTAGGCCTAAGGGAAAAAGATAAGGCGAGTTTACGAAACGTTCTGCAAAAATTAATCCAAGGGTAATGGATGTAATGCTTAGTGAAAATAGCCAGCGTATTGATAATTGCTGTATAAACCTAGCGGAGATTAGGCTAATGCCAAGAAAATGCAGGATACCAAAACGAATATAAAAATCGCTATTATAAAAATAAGTGACAGCGGTTAATACCATGGCCCAGGTAAATACCTTAATCCCATGGTTTGTGCTACGAAAACTTAGGGTACTACTGATGCCACAGAGGAACATGAACAATATGGCAGATAATTTTCCTTCTATATACCAAAAACCTCGGAAATAATCTACATTATAGAAATAAAAATCTTTTAAATCGACAATAAGATGAAAGAGTATCATGAGAAGTATCGCTATGCCGCGAGCAAAGTCGATTTCTTCAATACGTTTATTATTTGTTATATCGTTATGCAGCATAAGAGTCTCCTAATAAATGTTGATAGTATAATTAGTGTAATCATTTTCTAAGATAAAGGCAATCAAAAATAAGAAGTAAATACTAAATAGCACAAGAAAAGGAAACTTTAGGTGAATATAGCAGGTTAAATAGAATATTTGTCGAAATAAACAGTAAATTACAAAAAATGATAAGAAAAGACTTGGCTTAGGCCAAGTCCTCAGACGCAGGCAGAAGCCTTAGTCGTTCTTACTTGGAATCAAGGAAATGTTATACTTTCTGATTCTGTAAAATAAGACGAATTGACCGATACTAGTAATTTCACTGATTAATACATTTTATATAGGGTAAAAGGTGGTGAGTTTTTGGCAGAGACGAAGACAATAGAGGGGGCAGATTTTTTACAAAAAATTCTTGATACCATCTCACAGCCAATTTTCTTTAAAGATAATACAGGCAAATATTTAGGATGTAATAAAGCCTTTGAGAATTTTCATGAATTATCTAAAAATGAAATTCTAGGAAAAACCATATTGGATATAGAGTCGACGAAACTTGGTCAAATATATCATCAGCAAGATGTAGACTTACTTACTAAAGGTCAAGTGGAAAAACGAGACCTTGTTTTTATAAAAAATGATCGTGTTTTAATGATGAATAAAAACACCTATCTAAATACGGATGGTTCTCTAGGAGGTTTAGTTGGGGTTATTAATGATATTACTGAGTTAAAAGAAAACCAACAGCAGCTACGGGAGAGTCAAGAACAATTAAAAGTACTGATAACATCGATCCAAGATATGATATTTACATTGAATGTAGAAGGACGCTGCACAGGTTTTTATGGACAATGGGCCACAAAGGCTGGCGTACTCGATGCAGAATACATTGGAGAGACATTACATCATATATTTGCTGATAGTTACGAAGAGTTTGAAAGGGATATTTTCCCTAAGGTATTAGCGGGGCAAGATGTTATGTATGAATGTCAGCTAGGTAGTGTTATGGGGGGGAAACAGGCGCAGATATCTTTATCCCCTATTTATAATGAAAATCATCAAATTGCTGGTGTTGTAGGCGTGGGAAGAGATGTCACTGTCCAGCAAATGGTAGTGGAAGCCCTAAGGGAAAGTGAAAATATGTATAGGGGGCTGGTAGATACAACGCCTTATGGTATCATTCTGACAGATATTAGTGGAAGAATCCAAATCGTTAACCAACAGTCCGCTTTTTTACATAACTTCGATGATCTTGAAGAAATGATGGGTAAGAACTTCTTTTCTTTGGTAGAATCGGAAGAACAAAAACGCATGCAAGGGCTTTTTTCTAAAGTAATTGAAAAGGGTAAGGCGCAAAAGGCCGAATTTAGTTTAGTAAAACACAAGGGTGGATCTTTTCTTAGCGAGGTTATAACTTCATCCGTAGTAGACGCACAAGGAAACCCAAAATTCTTCATTAACGTGGAACGTGATATTACAGAAGAAAAAAGTATGCAGGAAGTTTTAAAAGGAAAAAATGAAGAACTGCATTTTACAATAGCCCAATTAAAAGTTGCACAAGTTAAACTTGTGCAGCAGGAAAAATTGGCTGGGATTGGCCAACTAGCTGCAGGGGTTGCTCATGAGATAAATAATCCTCTGGGTTTTGTTATTAGCAATTACTCTACCCTAAAAAATTATGTAGAACGTTTGCGAACCATTATTCAGGAATATAGCAATGTAAAAATGGTAGCAGAAAAAATCGATGATCCTAACCTGACAGAATTTGTTGCGAAAATGAATCAACTAGAGAAGGAAAAAAAGATTAACTTTGTATTGGAAGATATTCAAGATCTATTTAAGGAATCAAATGATGGCTTGGAACGGGTTGGTAAAATTGTTACCGGTCTTCGTAACTTCGCTAGAATTGATCAAGAGACAGACTTTCAAGAATATGACTTGAATGAAGGGATAAAAAATACACTAGTGGTTGCTAGAAATGAAATAAAATACTGTGCCAATGTGGAAGAAAATTTAGGTGATATTCCATGTATTGAGGCAGTCGGCAGCCATATTAATCAGGTATTATTAAATATAATAGTAAACGCGGGTCAGGCTATTAAACAAAAGCAGGTAGAAGCACTAGGTTTGATACGAATTACTACATATACCTTTGGTGAATTTGTTTACTGTGAAATCTCTGATGATGGTGTTGGGATAGCAGAAGAGAATAAAGAGAAGATTTTTGAGGCATTTTTTACCACCAAGCCAATCGGTCAAGGAACTGGTTTAGGTTTGAGCATATCCCATGATATTATTGTCAACAAACATCATGGTGAAATTATCCTCGATAGTACTGTAGGGATAGGTACTGTGTTTATTATGAAACTTCCAATTAAGCAGACTAATCAAAGTATATAGTGAGGTCAAAGGTATCCTCTTTTTAGCGTAAAAGTTAGTTAAAAGATGTAAATAGGTATTGGTAACGGTCGATAATTAGGAGGGGTAATAATATGGGAAACGTATCAGGAAACGAACAAGGTGTATCTTCTGTTTTATTTGTTGACGATGAAGCTAATATTCTAAGTTCCATACGCCGGGCAGTGATTGATGAGAAATATGTATCTTATTTCGCAGGGAGCGGTTTGGAAGCTCTAGGTATTATGGAAAAGAATGAGATTAGCGTAATTGTTACAGATATGAGAATGCCTGGAATGGACGGATTGCAATTACTAAAGATTGTAAAAGAAAAGTATCCTAATACGGTGAAAATTGTATTATCTGGATATACTCAATTATCCCAAGTATTAGCAACGGTAAATCAGGCAGATATTTTTAATTTTATTGCCAAGCCTTGGGATATGGAAACGGAACTCAAATATGTAATTGATAAAGCTCTTGAGCACTATCAACTTAAGAAAAACGAAGCTCAACTTAAAGAAAAATTAGAAATACGCAATATGGCTTATCAAAATGTTTTGAAAAAGATGGAATTTAATGCAAACCACAGAGAAAGGCAACTACAACATATTAGAAAAATCAATAAATTACTATTAGAATCGATAGAAAGAATTGATGACAATGAAAGTAAGTTCTTAGCAATGCTGCTGAATGATTATATAGAAAAATTGCCTGGAGGGGCGGATGAATTTTCTGTAGATAAACTAGTTGAGGCACTAAAAATCTTAGTTACGGCAGACCCTCTATATAGTTCGGCAACTTGTAAAGTCGATAATGTTTGGCAGGGGGGAGTTTGTGGAAATTATGATTTAATTCAACTTGCTGTAGCTTCTTTACTGAAGATTATTCCTGCACATCATTATGGTAAAGGCTTGTATATTCAAATCTCAGTAAAAGAGAAAGAGGATAAAGTAGTATTAGATTTCACCATCTTTTTTCTGGATGCTGATGGTATCTATAAAGATCAGTTTTCTCAACATTCTTATCAAGCAATGGAGAAAGTTATAAGTGAAATTATGGGTGGGAAATTTACGGCATTGCGTAAGGATGAGAAACAAAGCATACAATTAGAGTTTATTTTAGAAAAATCTCAACAGTAATTGGGCTTAATATGGTATATATGAATAAAGAAGACTTGGCGTAAGCCAAGTCTTCTTATTGTTTGTGCTATTATTGTTTTACTAAAATTAGCATCATTTTAAAATTTTCTATAGCATCCAAACCATGAGGAATATTAGAAGGCATAACTAGAGTTTGTCCCTTGCGGGCAGCAAACTTATTTTCCCCTACAGTAATACTGGCCTCACCGTCAAGTATGTAGACCATAGCATCGCCAGGTGCGGAATGCGTGCTCACAGCTTCTCCCTTGGCGAAAGCAAAAAGTGTTAGGGTAAGTGCATCGTTTTGCACTAGCGTAAGACTAACTACGCGTCCCTCTTGATATTCTACTAAACTAGCCATTTCTAAGGCAGTGCTAAACTCGATATTTTTAATGAATTTTTTTTCCATGTGAATCAATCCTCCGTCTTATTTATTTTTTTATTCTATTGTTATTGTACATGCTAATGTATCCGGTTTCTGTGATAATTATCACAATTATTATATTTTGGAGTATCACATTTAAAGATAATCTCATATATTATCTTGTGGTAGGCATAAGAAATATTCTCTTTATTTTCTCAAAGGAGTGAAATAATTATGTGTGGAATTACTGGATGGATCGACTGGGAAAGAAATCTTGAGAATGAAGGTCATATAGTAGGGAATATGATGGAAACATTAGCTGCTCGTGGCCCTGATGCTTCAGGTATGTATTTATCAAAACACGCAGCATTTGGTCATAGACGCTTGAGTGTAGTTGATCTTGTGAATGGTGCCCAGCCTATGATTAGAGATAGAGGGGAACAACGGTACGTAATTACTTATAATGGAGAACTTTATAACACACCTGAGTTACGGCAAGTATTAGAGTCTAAAGGATATACCTTCCGTACAACTTGCGATACGGAGGTTTTGCTAACTGCCTATATAGAGTGGGGACCCTCTTGTGTAGAACAATTTAATGGGATATTTGCTTTTGGTATTTGGGATGAGAGACAGCAAACCTTGTTTCTTGCACGTGATCGGATCGGAGTCAAACCTCTATTTTATACCAACAAAGGGAATTGGCTTTTATTTGGCTCAGAGCTAAAAGCATTGCTGGCACATCCTGAGGTTCGCCCACAGGTTGATAGTGAAGGTTTAGCAGAGGTATTTATCATTGGACCTGGTCGGACTCCAGGGCACGGTGTATTTAAAGGCATAGATGAATTAAGGCCTGGACATAGTATGTTATATAGTCGAAGTGGCGTAAAGATAAGTCAATATTGGGCGCTGGAAAGTATGCCTCATAAAGATGACTTTGATACCACAGTCAGTACGGTTCGGGAGCTTTTACAGGATATTGTTAAACGTCAATTAGTTGCTGATGTTCCAGTATGTACCTTATTATCGGGCGGGCTTGACTCAAGTGCATTAACTGCATTGGCGGCTATTAACTACCGCCAAGATGGATTAGGAGGTATTCATACATATTCTGTAGATTACCTGAATAATGAGCAATATTTTAAGGCAAACGATTTTCAACCTAATTCAGACGCTCCTTGGGTGCGCCGTGTTTCTGATTTATATGCTACTTCCCACCATAATATAATATTGGATACACCCGAATTAGCTGGTAGTTTACCGAACGCTGCAATTTCACGGGATTTACCAGGAATGGCGGATGTAGATACTTCCTTATATTTGTTTTGCCGGGAAATTAAAAAAGGAGCTACAGTTGCCTTATCAGGCGAATGTGCTGATGAAGTATTTGGTGGCTATCCTTGGTTTTATCGTGAAGAAATGATCAATGCCTCAAGCTTTCCTTGGGCACCAAAACCTGAGGTGCGGATGGAATGGTTATCTCCTGAGCTAGGGCTTAAGACTAAGCCTCATGAGTATTTAAAACGACGCTATCATGAAGCATTAGCTGAGGTGCCACAGTTACCAGGTGAGGATGCTCAATCGGCTCGTATGCGAGAAATATTTTATCTGAGTCTAACACGTTGGATGCCTACCCTGCTTGACCGCAAAGATCGTATGAGTATGGCTTTCGGTCTTGAGGTAAGAGTTCCTTATTGTGATCATCGACTAGTCGAATATGTATGGAACGTACCTTGGAGTATGAAAAATTACCATGAAAGAGAAAAAGGTTTATTAAGGCATGCTTTAGTTGGAATTTTGCCCGAGGATGTTTTATGGAGAAAGAAAAGTCCATATCCCAAAACTCATAATCCATCCTATTTGAGCACCGTACGTCAGTGGGTATTACGTATTTTAGATGATCCTTCTTCCCCGTTAAAAAATGTAGTGGATGTAGCTAAAGTGCGTTCTATGGCGCAACCTGATTCCCCAATATCTAATATACCCTGGTTTGGTCAGCTCATGACAAATGCCCAGTTATTTGCCTATTTAATTCAAGTAGATACTTGGCTAAGAGAGTATAAGGTGGAAATGGTATAACATTGCAGACGCCAATCATGCCCGAAGAGTTATCTTAGGGCATGATTTTATTGTTACCTATGAAAGATCATTTTTGCAGGAATTTGACAAAAAATGGCGAAGTAAATTATCAAAGTTAAATATTGGCAAACCTACCGAAAGATAGGGACGCAAAGCCATGGGTCTAAAGATTTAGTAAGGAATCTAAGATTGCCAGGTTGCTCAATGTATTGATATGAGTAATTTGGCAATCTTTATTTATGCCTAAAGGAGGATGAAAAGAAAATTAAATTAGTTGAAACATACATATAATTTGCAGGCTATATATGCAGAAAGGCATCGAAAATACATTACACTATGGAGGAAAAAATGAACATATTAAACGACATGAAAGTAAGCCTTAAATTAAGTATACTAATTGTTATTTCATTCTTATCCATGAGTATTATAGGATATACAGGATATTATTATCTTCAGCAGTCAAATGCAGATATTAACTCAATGTATGAGGATCAATTAGTGCCAATTGCTCTTATAAATGCAAATCGTGCTCATATTAATAAAGTTAATGGAGCTATACTGGAATTAATGATTACAACGGATAATAATAGAAATAACGAGCTAAAAAAGATTATAGATGAGCAGGTAAAAGCCTTTAATGAAAATATGGTAGAGCTTGAAAAAGCCAATTTAGATGAGAAGGCAAAGGAACAGTTAAATGGGATTAAAACAACCATAGGAAAGTATCGCGTTGCTAGACAACCAGTTATTGACTTGGCGCTTCAAAATAAAAATGTAGAAGCGTATGCACTCTACGTTGCTACGGTGGAATCAGTAGCGAGTGACACGATTAATAAATGCACAGACCTTTCAACATATAGTGTCCAAATGGCAAAACAAACACACGAGGATAGTAAAATATCATTCGAAAGATCAAAACATATTGCCATTGGCATTATTCTAGTATCCTTACTTATTTTAGGATTGAGTGGGTGGTATATAACCAAAATTATAGCCAATCCGTTAAATACAATGGTGTTGATTTGTAACGAATTTGCAGCAGGTGATTTTCGAGATAAAACGCGAAGAATTCTTAGAAAAGACGAAATTGGTCAAGTGGGCGATGCTTTGGCGGGTATGCGTGTCTCTATTCGAAATTTGATGAAACAGATCAGTGATTCTTCTGAGCAATTGGCAGCCTCATCGGAGGAATTGACTGCTAGTGCAGATCAATCGGCTCAAGCTGCAAACCAAGTGGCTGCATCCATTACCGACGTGGCACATGGTGCAGAAAAACAATTAAGTGTGGCGGATAACACATCAGCTGTGGTTCAGCAGATGTCAGTTACTATCCAGCAAGTTGCTGTCAATGCCAATGAAGTATCTGATCAATCAGCACAGGCTGCAAATAAGGCAAATGAAGGTAATACGTTAGTGGATAAGGCGATCAATCAGATGTCACACATAGAACAGACTGTTAATACCTCGGCTTTAGTAGTAGCAAAATTGGGAGAGCGTTCTAAGGAAATTGGGCAGATTGTAGATACGATCTCTGGTATTGCTAGTCAGACAAACTTATTAGCTTTAAATGCTGCTATCGAAGCAGCGCGTGCGGGAGAACAAGGCCGTGGCTTTGCTGTAGTGGCAGAAGAAGTTCGTAAGTTAGCAGAACAATCGCAAGATGCAGCTAAGCATATTGCCGAACTGATTGGCGAAATTCAAGGAGATACTGACAAAGCAGTAATAGCAATGAATGATGGTACTCGCGAAGTTAAGCTGGGGGCAGAAGTAGTAAATGATAGTGGCAAGGCTTTCCAGGAAATTGCATTTCTGATAAACAAAGTATCTGACCAAACAAAAGAAATATCAACCGCCATAGAGCAGATGGCGATTAATGGTCAACACATTGTTGGCTCAGTAAAGCAAATTGATGAACTGAGTAAAAAGGCCTCTGGAGAAGCGCAGACCGTATCTGCCGCAACACAAGAGCAATCTGCATCTATGGAAGAAATCGCTTCATCCAGCCAAGCGCTAGCCCATTTAGCAATGAATCTTCGGGAAGCTGTTAGTAAATTTCAAGTGTAATTAAATATGTCCTACTTATGACGATATCAGCTTCAAGTTGATATTTAGTTAAGAGAATAGATAAAAAATCGTATAAAAAAATTGAAACAATGCCTTAGGAAGAATGATCCTAGGGCATTGTTTTATTTTGTATCGGTATTTCGTTTCTTTATCTACTGAACGAATTTATGTAATCTTTAGTATAAATTACATGTAAATGTAACTTGACAGTCACAATTCTGTTACATTTCTACTCTATAATTAAAATAACAAATAAAGGAGTGATTTCTTATGAAAAATATAGCTAAAAAAATAGCGGTTTTATCAATGGTTGGTATGATGCAAATCGGTTTTGGTGCATCCGTAATAGAAGCTTCACCACTACATAATCAGCCCCCTGTGCAAGAGCAAGATGATCGACATGATAATCATGATCAGGGTCAAGATCGACATGAAAGAGAACGTGCAGAAAGGGAACGGCATGAAAGAGAAATGAGACGACGTCCTCATGAAGGCGAACGAGAATGGCATGAACGTCAAAATCGAGAAAATGAACGACACGAAGAAAACTTGAGACGAATTGCTCATGATATTTTAGACCTAATTCATGATTAACTAAAGAATTAGCATCTAACTTTAAATTAGCTGAAGTCTATAAAAGATTTAGCGTATTTATACGCTAAGTCTTTTAATGGATTTTTTTTTAGGGTGACTAAAATAGAATTTTGTGATAGAATGCAAGTATACATAACAAGTTTATGTTTAATTATGGAAAAGGAGAATGAGAAATGTTTAAACGAAATGTAAGGATCTTATTGGCTGCCAGTTTATTACTTATTGTAGCTTTAGTTGCAGGGTGTGGTGGTGGTTCAGGCCTTCAGCGTGTACCTGGACTTAGCCCGACGGAAACAGTGACTACTTTTTTTGATGCCGCTAAGAATAACCGTATGGAAGAAGCTAGTTTGTATGTTTCTGCTGCCTCAAAAAGCGATCCCAAAACAGTGGTAAAATTTATGACTGGGCAATCAGAATTAACACAAATCAAGAATTCTAATATTATGTCAGTCAAACAAGTAGCCCAACAAGGGAACTATGCAGCTCTTTTGGTAACAACACAAGAACAGAATACTTTCAAGATTAATATGAAACCAGTCGGATTAGAAAAAGTAAATGGTGAGTGGTATATTATAGATTTTGATCAAATCTATACAGATGCTAAATATAAAGTCTTGCAGCAATTGCTGGCGAATCTATAATAAGAGGAAAGTCTTATAAGGGCTTACCTTGGATTAGACTGCAAACTCTGGTAAAATAGTGTATACTATTTTACCAGAGTTTTTTTGCATTGGATGAGAAAAGATAAGAGTGAAGATCAGATTTTCTTGAAAATAATTGAAGATTTACTTTTCACTAGTGGATATTTTTAGTATAGTAGTGAATGAGTTGATAAAACAGTAGGAGCTGGATGCTATGCATTTTTCATATTATATGCCGACGAAAATACATTTTGGTTGTGGTGAGTTTGAAAAGGCTCCCGCTTATATTGGAATGGTTGGTAAAAGAGTGCTCATTGTAACAGGCAAATATGCTATGAAGAAGTATGGATTTACTAAGATATTAGTAGAGGGACTTACTTCTTTAGGGATACAGTCTGCATTATTTGAAGGTGTTAGTGCCAACCCTCTAGCTAGCGAAGTCAACCAGTGTGTTGAAAAATTTGCAAACTGGCAACCCGATGTTGTAGTAGCCCTTGGCGGGGGAAGTGCGATTGATGCTGGCAAGGGAATTGTTCTTGGGTTATCAACTAGGGAAAAAGTAGAACCTTATTTATTAGGGCAATCTCCCATCACCCATGTTGATATTCCTCTGATTGCCATTCCTACGACAGCTGGTACAGGGTCGGAAACCAATTGGGCGGCGATTTTAACGGATGAGTACAGTGGAATAAAAACCAGTTTTCGTCATAAGGGGCTCTTTCCCTGTATGGCAATTGTGGATCCGCAGTTAACAGTGTCTTTATTGCCTGGAAATACTGTAGAGACTGGTTTTGATGTATTTGCTCATGCTGTTGAAACCTATATATCGAAAAGTGGGGTAGCCCCCTTAATTGCCACTCATTCACTGGCCGCCATACGATTGGTTGGACAATATCTGCCTCAAGTGCTTATAAATGGTCAAGATATAACAGCCCGTACCAATATGATGTATGCCAGTATGCTGATGGGCTTTAATCTAGCTAATTCTAGTACCTGTTTACCCCATCGGTTGCAATATCCGATTGGAGTAAAAACGAATAGTAGTCATGGTAGTGGATTGATGGCGCTATTTAAGAGTTGGTTAGATATTACCTATGAGATTTCGGAAGAAAAGTTTAATTGTATTGGAGAGGCATTAAGTGGTAATCCTTGCAGGAATAAGGAGGAATTTATGCTGGCATACCAGCAATTTACCCAAAGTATACATAGGAATGGGAGTTTGGCAGATTTTTCTTTAGGAAAAGAGGATATACGCTATTTGGCTAGTAAAGTAACAGGGAGCTTAGCCAATGATCCTGCAGGGGAGATCCCTGAAATTGTAGAGAAGATATATAATGGAGCATGTAAATGAGTACTTTGGCAGAGGAAATCGTCAAAAAGGATAAATCCGGGAGCAAGGCATTACCCTATCTTATGGTGTTGCGTCCCAAGCAATGGACAAAAAATTTATTAGTATTTGCTGCTTTGATTTTTTCAATCAAAACAGTAAATATACATATGCTGCTAAAGGCGGTAGTCGGTTTTGCCTTATTTTGCATTGTATCAAGCTGTGTTTACATAATAAATGACTACATGGATCGTGAAGCGGATAGTCGGCATCCAGAAAAAAAGTATCGTCCCATTGCTTCGGGGAGATTAGACCCTATTAGAGCACTGGTATTTGGGAGTACCTTATTATGTTGCGCTCTTGGTATGGCCTACTTGTTAGATCCTTGGTTTAGCCTGCTGCTTTTTGGATATTTTATGATTAACGTAGCTTATTCGATTAAATTAAAACAGGTTGTAATTGTTGATATTATGGTAATTGCCTTTGGTTTTGTTTTGCGTGCCATTGGCGGAGGATTGGTAATCGATGTTTCCTTCACCCCTTGGTTTTTAATCTGTACTATGTTGCTAGCCTTGTTTTTAGCGATTAGCAAACGTAGGCATGAATTGTATTTGCTAAGCGAGAATAAGGGAGAGCACCGTAAAGTTTTAGAGCAATACTCTCCTGAATTGTTAAATCAATTAAATAGTATTGTTACTACTGCAGCCATTATGAGTTACTCTTTATTTACCTTTACATCAGGCCACACGATTCAATTGATGTGGACCATACCACTAGTTATGTATGGAATTTTCCGTTATTTATATTTAATACACATGAAGGGAAAAGGTGGCAGGCCAGAAAAAGTATTAGTAGAAGATGGTCATATTCTCGCTACCGTGTCGTTATTTGCTATTATGGTTGCTAGTATCTTATATTATTTTGAATAGATAATCATATAACTTTTAGGTAAAATATTGGTTACTTGATAAATTGTCATAGTAGGGTCAATAAAAAGTGAGGTACTATTGTAATGAAAGATTTGTTATTAATTCTTATATCAGTAGCCATAGGGGCAGTAGGACAAATTGCCTTTAAATTTGGTGCTATGCAAATGGTAGAAAACCCGGGTATCACCTTATTAGAAAAAATTAAATGGCCGATCGTTCTAGGCTTATTTTTATATGGTATTAGTACTATTATATGGATCATGGCATTGAAAAAAGTGGAGCTTAGTTATGCCTACCCTATGGTGAGTCTTGGCTACGTTTTTGTATTTATTGCGTCTTATTTTATTTTCCATGAGCCAATTAATTGGCTGCGAATTGGTGGTATGCTATTTATTTTGGCTGGCATTACTCTTGTTGCCAAGTCCTAATGGGAGGATGTTAGATTGGATTATAAATATGCCGTAATGCCCGTTTTTGCCTGGTTGGTAGCAGGATCGGTAAAATTTGTAGTGAATTATATTCGTTTTCGCAAAGAGGCTGTCAACTTAATCGGTAATGGAGGATTTCCCAGTACCCATACAACAGTAATAAGTAGTACGGTATTTTTCATTGGTTTTACTGAGGGGATTGCTACGCCTATGTTTAGTCTAGGATTGGCAGTACTGATGATTACCATGTTTGATGCCATGGGAATTCGACGTGCGGTAGGTAAACATGCTAGTATGATCAATCAGTACGTCACGGCAGATTCTAGCAAAACATTAAGAGAACGGCAAGGTCATACACCTATCGAAATCTTGGGGGGCCTTAGTACAGGTTTTTTAGTAGCTTTTTTATTACATAGTATCTAAGGCGCTTATGTTAGGGGGCAATCGATGTTAGTTACTTTTTCTTTTATTTTAGGATTAACCTTTTTAGCGTTTATGTTTTTTATCTTATTATTCTCAGCCATTAGTTTTGGCCTAGGGATGTCCTTAGTGCCATTACATATATGGATGGCGACTATCTGTAGTCTGATTTTTGCCTATGGTATTACAACTTCTTATGATAAAAAAAACGCAAGCAAGACATTTGCCAATGTTGGAATTAGTGCAATACTAATCATGGTTTTTCTTACGTATGTCAGCGGCATGTTTTATGATATATCCTATGATGGACAAGTTTATCATCAAGAGGCGGTGATTCAACTAGCGAATCACTGGAATCCATTTCAACAGTACTTGTTAAAAGAACAATCCCAATCTGCTATGTTACTAAATCATTATGCCAAAGGCCCTTGGGTGTACGAAGCGGCCTTATATACAGTCACTGGGCAAATCGAGCAAAGCAAAGCTTTTAATTTCTTAGCAATGATAGCATCTTTTTTACTAACATTCTCAACAATGAAAGGTAGTAGTAAATGGAGTACCAAGCAATCTTCATTATTTAGCTTGTTATTGGCCTTAAATCCTGTAAGTATTTATCAGGCGTTAAGTTTTTATATAGATGGACAGTTAGCGTCTTTAATGCTATGTTTGTTAGCTTTATCATATCGGATCTTTGTCCAATATGATAAATTCGTTTTAATTGGTTTTATTATGACAATTGGCTTATTGGTTAATGTTAAATTTACTGGTATTGTTTATGCAATTGCTTGTATTGGTCTCTTAGGTGGATGGTTGTGGTTAAGTAAGAAGAAAAAAACTTGCAATGATCTTGGGAAAACAGCAATCATCGGGTTAATTTTAGGCATTTGTGTTATAGGCTATAATCCTTATATGACCAATAGTATTTTTTATGGGCATCCCTTTTATCCCCTATATGGTGCAGGTTCTAACTCTATGGATATTATGACGAGCAATTCACCAAAGAGCTTTTTACAGCTGAATGCAGCTCAGAAATTATATGTTGCTAATTTTTCTATGTCCACAAATAAGTTTGATATAGAAGAGCCTCAAATAAAAATACCTTTTAGTGTAACCGCGCAAGAATTGAGGCCTTTTGTCTATGGAGCGGATATTCGTATTGGCGGTTTTGGACCTTGGTTTAGTGGTATGGTAGTAATTGGCGGCATCATATTGTTGTTGCTATTTATTTTTTCAAAGAAGGATGCTCTTTGTGGTGTAGGTTTTGTTATGAGTATTATGCTGACGGCCTTGATAAATCCTGAAGCTTGGTGGGCTAGATATGTACCTCAAATTTGGCTAGCGCTTATTTGCCTTGCAATCGTGGCTTGGTCTAGCAATCAAAAAGTAATACGGTATTTAGGGGGAGCGCTAGTCGGAGCTGCGGTAATAAATCTTGCTATCATTACTTATCCCTATGCTCTTGGCAATTATTACTGCACCCAAGCTCTGCGTCAAGAACTAACTGAAATAGCCATGTATCATAACCCAATTAAGGTACGTTTTGGCGAGTTTACGTCGAATTATGTTAGATTTGGCCAACATAATATTACTTATGTGGATGCTCCAGCAGATATTGCTGATATAAATATAGAAGTTCTTAGGTATAATTATTTGACAGCAGCAGCTAAAAAACAAGCTTTAGCAAGTATTTTTGTGTTGGGAAGGATGGACGAAAATGAAAAATAAAAAAGGAATCCTAGTAGCATTGTTATTCCTGCTACTAGTTATTAATGTTCCAGTTTATGCGCAAACGATAATGTATGTCCCTTTTGATAATCGACCCGTTAGTTATGAGTATGTTAAAGATACAGTAGAAAAAGGTGGATTTGAAATACTGGTTCCGCCTGAGGAGTATTTAGCAGCTAGAACAAGGAATGCTAATCCCGATCAATTATGGGAATGGGTATTTGCTCATGCAAAAGAAGCTGACAGAGTCGTTGTGTCAGCCGATGCTCTTATCTATGGTGGCTTAGTTGCCTCAAGAACTCATGAAATAGACGAAGACATATTGCTAAAAAGGACAGAAAACTTTAAAAAACTAAAAAAACTTAACCCATCATTAAAGCTATATGTATTTAGTACCATTATGCGCAGCCCTCATGCATCTAGTGGCGGGGTTGAGCCAGCTTACTATGAAACATATGGCCCGGCAATTTTTCGTATTCATGCTTTGCGGGATAAAAGTGAAATACAAACATTAACCCATCAAGAACAAGAGGAGTTAAAGGAACTCATTGCACAAGTCCCGACTGATGTAATGGTGAATTGGTTAAACCGACGTGATAAAAATTATGACGTGAATGTAAAGCTGATTCAGGAAGTAAAAGAAGATGTATTTAATTATTTGTTGCTTGGTCGTGATGATTGTTCGCCACTTTCTAGATCTCATCAAGAATCTAGATGGCTAGAAAAAGAAACGGCTGATTTACCTGCTAGTAAATATTTGTCCTTTCCTGGAGCGGATCAGCTAGGTATGGTCATGTTGGCTAGAGCAGCAAATGACCTTACCTTTACTATACCTTCTGTAGCTGTCATCTATACACAAGGTGTTGGTGACCAGACGATTCCTTCTTATGAAGATACTCCTGTAGGAAAAAATGTTCGTGATCATTTGATTGCAGCAGGATTTTTACCTTTACTTTCCGATAAAAAAGCGGATATGATTTTGGCAGTTAATACGCCTGCTGATGGTTGGACGAGGGAAGCAGGCGTGGAAGCAAATAAAGTAGAAGCAAATAAAGAAACGCTTGCTTTTGTTAAACAGATGCAAGCCTACTTGCTTGCTAAACGAAAAGTTGCCGTGGCAGATATCTCCTTTGCCAACGGATCAGATAATGCGCTATTATATGAAATGACGAAGAGTAAAATGTTGCCCCAGTTAGAATCCTATTCGGGCTGGAATACAGCTAGCAACACAATTGGTTATACCATTGGACAGGCGGCCTTTGCCCAGCGGATGACAACAGCCAATAAAAACAATCTGATAGCTATTCGTCTACTAGATGATTGGGCCTATCAGGCAAATATACGTGGGGCACTTACGAAAGAAGTATTAACCCCCGCAGGACACAGTAATGTACAATTAGACGAAATGCTGCCTACTCTAACTAAGGATGCGACAGAGCGTATGCAAGCCTTTAGTATGCAAAATTTAAAAACCTTTTCGTTGAAACAGATAGAAGTTTCTTTTCCTTGGAATCGCATGTTTGAGATAGACATTAAGGCAAAATAGTAATTATAAGAAAAGACTTGGCTTGTGCCAAGTCCTCGGACGCAGGCAGAAGCCTTAGTCGTTCTTACTTGGAATCAAGAAAGTGTTATACTTTCTGATTCCGTAAAATAAGAAAGAGATCAGTGGATATCAAAATCTGCTGATCTCTTTCTATTATTCTGTGTTTATTAAGAAGAAGGGGTTATTTTAGTGTCTTTTTTTTGACTCAAGAAACAATACTCTTACAAACTTTTTTATATTAATGTGTGTATTACCAATCGAAGGCTTACTATTATTTTGTAAGTTGAGCATTATTTTTCTCACTTCGGTAAAATCAAAAAACTTTGGAGCGTATTCTTCAAAACTAGGATTAGTATAATCAGTAACGCCAAGAGATGCTAAGTGAGTGAGTCCTTGGAAGATTGTTCTTCGTACTCGTTGTTCCATGGCTTTAGATTCCTTCTTTATGTCATTTAGATCTGAAATTTCTGCACCTAGCTTTTTTATTGCTACGCTGGTGAAAATTTCTTTTAAGGAAGGGAGTTCATGTTCAAGAGGGTGTTCACTTTCATATTGATATAAAAAGTCCAACATGCCTAATAAATCATTACTGCCACTTTCGCCAATCATTCCCAATTCAGCAAGCAGGTATTGACCTGAGGTACTTACGATATTTTTGGTTGGCGTAACTGGTGCTGTGTTACTATGGATAATTTTTTCTGAACTTAGCACATTTAAATTCTTTTCAATATTGCATATCACATTTTGTAGTCGAATGTGTTCTGTCACATTTTGAATGATACTGATTACCTCAAGCCGATTAATCGGTTTCGTAATATAGTAATGCACACCAAGAGAATAGGCATTACCAATCATCTCCTTATCCTCCACTTGAGAAAGCATAATGATTTTACCATGGAAGGTAGGTGTCAATTCACGAACCGTTTGAATTCCATCTCTTATCGGCATTAATAAATCAATAAGCAAGATATCAACTGCTTTGATGGTTAACAATTTTCCATCGATAGCAGCACCATTTTCTGCTTCACCGACTACTTCTCCGAGATCATAATCTTCTATTATTTCTGCCAACATAGATCGGATTGCTTCATCATCATCAACAATAAAAAAACGCATTGTATTATCCTTCCTTTATTACACTGTGTAGTGGTAGTTGTATGGTGAAAACCGTTTTATCATTAGGAATATCTTCTAGTGCAATACTGCCTTGCAGGCTATTTGCTAAATCTTTAATATAAGGCAAGCCCATACCAGTTGAGGGATTACCTGTTAGATCAAACTTAGTTGTATAGCCAGGTTTGAAAATAAGACTCCTTTTTTTTGGTGGGATGCCTGGTCCAGTATCGGTCACACGAAATACTATATTTTCGTTGATGCTATAAATAGACAGTTTGATTAAACCAGAGTCTTTAATGGCCTCTACAGCATTGGAAACCAAATTGTTCACAAGTGATAAAACAGTATAGACATGTAATGGTGGTAGCAAATCTTCAACCTGTAAATCAAAGGTAATTGTCTTGTGTAAGGAGCGAGCATATTTTTGGTGTGATTGTATAATAATCTCCGCCAGTTCGGAGGCCGTCATATAGTCATGTAATTTCTTTTCCGAGATTAACTGGGTAAGGCTGGCATAGATACGTTGATTATCTTTTTTGATTTCATGTACTTGACCAGCAATTCCTAATAGGGTTTGTGCTAATTGATTCTGATTGATTGGCATGTGGTTGTCCTGTAAATCCTTATAGAGATTATAACAATCTCGCGTGATATTTTCTGCATTTTGTAGGGATTTTCTAACGTGAATGCCTTCTTCGTAGAGAGCAGAAATAAGCATCAGTAGATGCTTATTTTGCTCTCTTTGTTGCTCTGCTGCTAGTTCTGCATGACGTAAATTTATGATAAAAAAGAAACTTAAAATAAAAAAACTGCGAATAACAGCAATAATTAAAATTTTACTGATAATGGGAAAAGCAATGATATCCGTTGCACTGGAATAGGTCAGTGAAAGCATAAGTTCCAGCATACTAGCGGTGATTTCAGCAATAATGGATAATAGTCCAATACCCAGCGGTTGGTTATATAAATCATGGGCTTTCGTCAATTGAAAAATAAGAGAATATACTACGTAATAAAAAAATGCTGGAATATGAAGCAGAAAACTAGAGGCGATGGTACTATCAATAGTAATCCAGTCCAATGCCATGCGAAAAACTAGAACGGACAATCCGACTAATAATCCGGAAAATACGAAGGAGGTATTGCGCTGCCATAATAAAAAAAATAAAAATGCCGGTGATCCGAAACTAACGCGAAAGGAACTAAATTCACTGTCAAAGGGATAAAACTTAAGTTCACCAGCTAAGGGAACAATTAGAACCATTAACAAAAGAGCAAACCATTTTTTTTTCATTAGATACCTTCCTTAGAGGAGAATCATGATGCGTGTAATTACAGCTACTGTGAGTTATATTGTATTACAGTCGATCTATTTATACATTATACAGAATAACAGAAAAAAATGTAGCCTTCTACAATTTTTTTTAAAATTTTCAGAAAGTTTGTAGGTTTATCTCGGATTATATAGGTTGTGTGATAAATTTGAATTGTAGAAGTTGTCTCATAGATTCGCAAGCAATATTTTTTCCATCATACCAAAGATTATAGAGAGGAAGATGAAAAATGAAGAAAATTAAGTTTGGTTTAGGAACACAGATTCTCATTGGACTTATATTAGGGGTTGCAGTAGGCGCTGCTTTTTATGGAGATCCGGCAATTGAAGGATATCTGAAACCCATAGGCGATATGTTCATCCGGTTGATTAAAATGATTGTGGTACCAATTGTCGTGTCCTCGCTGGTAGTTGGGATTGCAGGCGTTGGTGATGCAAAGAAATTGGGGAAAATAGGCGGTAAAACCATTCTTTTCTTTGAAGTCGTGACTACGATTGCCATCGTTATGGGGCTTATCATTGCAAATGTTGTCAAACCAGGAATTGGTATTGAGAACATCGGTAGTCTTGCTAAGACGAATATTGCCAGTTATGTAAATACTGCAGAAAGTGCAGGCCATCATAGTTTTGCTGATACCTTTGTCAATGTTGTTCCTACGAATGTGTTTGACGTACTTGCGAAAGGCGATATGCTTGCTATTATATTCTTTTCCGTTATGTTTGGCTTAGGTCTTGCTTCTATTGGCGAGAAAGGCAAAACGGTTCTCAAGCTTTGTGAAGGCGTAATGGAAACCATGTTTTGGGTAACGAATCAAGTTATGAAATTTGCACCATTTGGCGTGTTTGCCCTCATTGGCTCTACTGTTGCTAAATTTGGTTTAAATTCATTGATTCCCTTAGGGAAACTTGTCATCACAGTGTATGGTGCTATGATATTGTTTGTCTTTTTGGTACTTGGTGTAATTGCTAAGCTTTACGGACTCAATATCATAAACTTCATTAAAGTACTAAAAGATGAACTAATTCTTGCCTATACGACAGCAAGTTCAGAAGCTGTTCTGCCTAATATCATGCAAAAGATGGAAAAGATGGGCTGTCCTAAAGCGATTACTTCCTTTGTCATCCCGACAGGATATTCTTTTAATTTGACTGGTTCTACCCTTTATCAGGCAATTGCGGCTATATTTCTAGCGCAATTATATGGAATTGATTTACCGATTAGCACCCAAATTAACTTAATGTTGGTACTGATGCTTACCTCTAAGGGCATAGCAGGTGTACCAGGTGTTTCCTTTGTTGTATTATTAGCGACTCTCGGCAGCGTAGGTATTCCTGCAGAAGGATTAGCTTTTATTGCTGGTGTTGACCGTTTTATGGATATGGCAAGGACAGTTGTTAATGTTATCGGTAACGCATTAGCTGCTGTAGTCATTTCTAAATGGGAAAAGCAGTATGATATTCAAAAAGAAGAAGAAGTGCTGCGGAAAATTGCTTAAATCACTGGTTTAGGTTCAAGGGGGTCGGATAATTCCAATGTTTTATATACATTGGAATTGTCCTACCGTCGCCCTTTTTCTGAAAGAAAGGATATTGTTTATAAAGAGTGCCGTTAAACCTGATGACGATAGGTAGCATTGCAACATTTCGTGGGGTCTTGATACAATCAAAATTTTTTCGTCGCATAATGTATACAAAATACTATATACATTATGCGGGAGTTATTTCAACCTAAACTAAATATTGAGAACCTTTTTAGGCTATTCTTCATTTTTCATAAAATATTTAATAGGAGGTATATGTGTTTGAATCATAAAGGAGTACGAGGTTTAATATGTATTTTTATTGGATTGATCATTTGGTTCAGTCCCATTCCTGAAGGTATAAAACCGGCAGCGTGGCACCTATTAGCTGTATTTACAGCGACTATAGTAGCCTTCATTTTGCAGCCAGTAGCTATCGGTACGGCATCAATCATTGGATTAACGACGGTGGTTATTACCCGTGTTCTTACCCCTGGACAAGCTCTTGAGGGGTTTAGCAATACAGTAATTTGGCTCATTGTGGCGGCGTTTATGTTTGCCAAGGGCTTTATTAAAACCGGCCTTGGTCGGCGCATTGCATATATTCTAATGAACAAATTTGGTGATAGTACTTTAAAATTGGCCTACACTATGGCTGCAACGGACTTTATCGCAGCACCATTTACCCCGTCTAACACTGCACGAGGGGGCGGAATTATTTATCCGATTACCCGTAGTTTGTGTACAGCATTTGAATCTGAACCTGGTGCTACAGCTGGTAAAGTAGGGAAATTTTTATTATTTAGTGCATACAATAGCGTTGTTATCTCAGCATCTGTTTTTTTGACTGGTGCATCGAATAATGTAGTTGTTATGAAGTTAACTCAGGAGTTATTTGGACAAACCATAACTTGGTCTCAATGGTTTATGGCTTGTATAGTACCAGGCATAGTTTGTACTATTCTTATACCATACATCTTGTATAAAATTTATCCGCCAGAATTGAAAAAAACACCAGAAGCTAAAGAAATGGCACGAAAAGAATTAATTAGTATGGGTGCCATGAGTCGAAGTGAAAAATTACTTTTATTAATTTTTAGTGGTGCTCTTGTTCTTTGGGCTACTAGTAGCATTACAGGTCTTGATTCAGCTTTTGTAGCTCTTTTGGGGTTATCCTTCATGCTTATTACTAATGTTCTCAATTGGGATGATGTTTTGGGTGAGAAAGGTGCTTGGGATGTGCTCATTTGGATGGGCGTTTTAGTTAACATGGCAGCATATCTTGCAAAGCTAGGTCTTATCACTTGGTTTGCCAAGCTTGTAGGAGCCCAATTGGTAGGGATTTCTTGGTTTACAGTGCTTATTGTTTTAAGTATTGTTTATACTTTTATCCATTATGGATTTGCCAGTAATACGGCACATGTGATGGCTCTTTTTAGTGCTTTTGCAACTGTTGCAGTAGCTGCTGGTGCCCCAGTGGTCCTAACCGCTATTCTTTTGGGGGTATTTGCAAATACATGCTCAACTTTGACTCATTACGCTTGTGGAGTTTCACCGATTTTCTTCGGCTCCGGTTACATTAGCCAAGGTGAGTGGTGGCGCATTGGTTTTCTTCTTTCTGTACTACATTTGGTAATATGGTTAGGGATTGGTGTGCCTTGGATGAAGGTTATTGGCATTTGGTAAACTTTTGTAATTGTTTACCAGTTAAAAATAAATAAGAATAACTTTATTAAATTATAGGGGGAAATAATTATGCATTTAGAACACGATTTTTTAGGTGAAATGGAAGTTCCCGACAATGTCTATTATGGTGTACAGACACTTCGAGCTATGGAAAATTTTAAGATTACAGGTCAGAAATTGGATTCGGATTTTATAAGTTCAATGGCAATTGTAAAGAAAGCAGCGGCAAAAGCCAATATGCTTACGGGCCGTTTGGATAAAATCATTGGGGAGGCCATTATTGCAGCTGCTGATGAAATTATTAGTGGGAAGTTACATGATCAATTTTGTGTTGATCCAATTCAAGGCGGTGCCGGTACGTCTGTAAATATGAATATGAATGAAGTGCTTTCTAATCGTGCATTGGAGTTAATCGGTGAGGAAAAAGGCAATTATGAACGTATTTCACCAAATAATCATGCCAATATGGCACAGTCAACAAATGATGCATTCCCAACTGCTATTAAGGTTTGCACAATTCGTAAAGGCCGTATTCTAGTTGCCACACTTCAAGAATTGGCGGCAGCCTTAGATGAGAAGGCAATCGAATTTAAGGACGTTCTCAAAATGGGTCGAACGCATCTGCAAGATGCAGTACCAATTACCATGGGACAAGAATTTGCAGCTTATGCTTCTTCTGTTCGACGTGGTGCTGGACGCGTGGAGGATGTACTGCGTCGTTTATATACGGTGAATATGGGAGCTACAGCTGTTGGTACTGGACTCAATGCAGAGCCTGAATATATTAGTGAAGTAGCTAAGCAATTATCCCAAATGACGCAAGAACCATTTGTAACAGCTGCTGATCTAGTCGATGCTACGAATAATACAGATGTTTTTGCCGATGTGTCAGGCGCAATGAAAATTACGGCCTTGGCTCTTATTAAAATAGCAAATGATTTTAGAATGATGGCTTCCGGTCCGAGATGTGGACTTAATGAATTGGATTTGCCAGCGCGTCAGCCTGGTTCATCCATTATGCCTGGCAAAGTAAATCCGGTGATTCCAGAGGTATTAAATCAGACTTGCTATCAGGTTATTGGTAATGATTTGGCTGTTACTCTCGGGGTTGAAAATGGACAGTTTGAATTAAATGTAATGGAACCAGTTATGGCATTTAATATTTTCAATTCTATGACCTACTTGACGAATGCTATTGATACATTTAGCAGATTATGTGTTAAAGGCGTAAAAGCAAAAAAAGAGCAATGTGAAGCATGGTTAGAGGGAAGTGTTGGTATTGTTACAGCACTATTACCTCATATTGGCTATGAAAATTCCTCAATGTTGGCTAAAGAAGCTTATAAGACTGGACGACCAGTAAGGGAACTCATTATCAAGAAAAAATTGTTGACTAGAGAGGCGATGGATATTATCTTGTCGCCAGAGGAAATGACTCAACCAGGTATTGCTGGTAAAAAGTTAGTAAATATGTAATGTTTGAAAAGGAAATACGCTTTGCTCTAGCAGCAAAGCGTATTTCTTTTTTTATTATGGGACAAATGAGTAGTCCTTATAAAGTATTACATGTCAAGGAATAACCAATTTAATATTATAGTCGTTAAAGAATTTCTTATACGTAGCATCAGGCTCTTTGTTGGTTACAAGAACTTGAATGCTTTTTAAATCGTAGTAGGTCATTAAGGAGACACGATCAAATTTGGTATTGTCAGCTAAGACAATGATTTGCTCAGAATTTTCAGAGACATATCTTTTGATGTCATATTCAAAGGATGAGGAATTTGTTAGACCTTTTTCAATTGAGAGCCCAGTTGTAGCAACAAAAGACTTTGAAATATTATATTGTTTTAGAGAATTGACTGCTTCTATGCCAATAAAAGAATTGGTTCTTCTTAAAAAAGTTCCGCCAGTACAGATTATATTTAGATTAGAGAAGGGAAGTGAGCTAGTGATTACATGCAAATTATTTGTGATTATAGTCAAATTCTTTCGTGCCGCTAAATGAGGTATCATGCACATTGTAGTGGTTCCAGAGTCGATGTAAATAATATCGCCATCCTCAACTAAATTGCTAGCTAAGCTCCCAATTTCTTGTTTTTCATCTTTGTTTTTTACTTCTCTTGACTCAAAAGGTTCTGTAGTTTTTGTGTCATTTAAGATAACTCCACCATAGACTTTCTTTATGTAATTTTGTTTCTCCAGTTCTTTAATATCTCTTCTAATCGTGTTTTTTGAGATACTAAACAAGCTGCAAAGCTCTTCAATGGATGCTCTGCCATTTTTGCGAAGATGATTTTGTAATGCACTTATTCGGTCTTCTTTCAACGAACATTCACCCCTGTTTTATCTTAAAATTAGTATCTTTGCTTATTTTACCTAAATAGGATATGGGAATAATTAGCAAATTAATTATATCATGATAAGTATGAGTTTCAACCACAATCGTTCCAAATTGGATCATCAAAAAAGCAGTTCTATTTACAGACAAACTATAATATCATCATAAGAGAGTGGTAATATAACAAAGAAAATCAATTAATATCACAATAACATGCTCAGTGTGTATGCTTTTATACAATTAAGCTGTTGTTAAAGTAACCAAATAGGAAGTTCTCCAGGAGGTTAATTTGCTTACTACTAAAAAAGTTGTATCAAAAAAATAGTAAAAAGGATGGGACGGTAACATGTGTAAACAACAGTATAAAAGCCCCTTGCAGCAAATGGCAAAAACGACATTGACTGATTTTTGGAATGACTCCTGCTCAATATCCGAACTTCAATATGCGCTTGAATATGGGGCTGTAGGTGCTACAACCAATCCTGTCATTGTAAAAGAAGTTCTTAAAAATGAGATAGATTCCTATAAGGATAGAATTATTGAACTGATACATGAGTTCCCAACAGCATCAGAAGATGATATTGTATGGAAACTAAACGAAGAAATGGCTGTTGCTGGTGCGAAGTTATTATTTCCAATATATGAAAGAACGAAGGGGCAAAAAGGCAGGATATCGATTCAAACGAATACTAAATATTATCGAAATACTGACCTGATGCTTGAGCAGGCCTTACATTTTAATAATTTAGCACCAAATATACAAGTTAAAATGCCGACTACGAAAGCAAGTATCAAGGCTTATGAAGAAGCTACCTATCATGGCGTAAGTATTAATGGAACCGTTAGCTTTACCGTAGCGCAAGCAATTGCAGTAGCTGAAGCGGTTGAAAGAGGGCTAAAGAGACGGGAAAAAGAGGGTAAAGATACTTATATGATGCATCCAATATGCACAATCATGGTAGGTAGGGTAGATGATTGGCTAAAAACTGTAGTTGAGCGTGATGGAATTATTCTGGATCCAGGGTGTTTAGAGTGGGCTGGTGTTGCTGTAATGAAAAATGCCTACAAAATATTCAAAGAGAAAGGTTATAGAACCCAACTACTAGCTGCGGCATATCGGAACCATCACCAATGGTCAGAATTTATTGGCGGAGAGATGTCTCTAACGATACCTGCTAAATGGATCAAGCGTTTTAATGCTTCCGATATTTCAGTAGTAAATCGTATTGATGAGCCTGTTAATCCTATAGTCATTAACCAATTATCAAAATACATTCCTGATTTCAACAGAGCTTACCAGCCAAACGGAATGAGTATTGATGAGTTTGATAACTACGGTGCTGTAAGTAAAACATTACTACAGTTCCTTGGAGGATATGATGAGTTAGTTACTATGATTCGCGGAATAATGATTACTCCAAAGTAGATTAGTGGCGCTTCACTAAGGTTGTTCTTATTACTTTACATTATAAAAATTATCTTATTGAGGATAGATTAGGAGATCAAGTAATCGCTAAACATTCTTATGTTCTTTAAAATTGAAGTTATCTAAAATAGACGTAATATTCAGAGTTTTATCTTCGTGTTACTTTATTGAGTATGCCTTTATTTTAATGTATTAGTATGGTAGTAAAGCTTATAGTAGAGGAGGGGGAGGATATTTGTGAGTGAATACTTTTTAAGACTTAAAGGAATATGTAAGAAATTTCCTGGTGTAAGTGCTCTAACAGATGTTAGTTTAGATATTAAGCTTGGCGAGATTCATGCCCTCTGTGGTGAGAATGGGGCGGGAAAATCTACTTTTATTAAAATAGTAACAGGTGTATATCAGTATAGTGATGGTGAAATGATTCTTGAGGATAAAGTAGTTCATTTTAATAATACGAAGGAATCCTTCGCCCTTGGGATTACGGCTATATACCAGGAATTAAGTATGGCACCGAACATGACAGTAACGGAAAATATTTTTTTGGGGCGGGAGTTATATAGAGGATTTGGATTGTTAGACTATTCTAAAATGAATACGTTAGCAAAGAAGGCTTTGTTGGAACTTGGGATTGATATTGATGTGACCAAACCTGTCAGCAATTATACCATGGGATATCAACAAATGATTGAGATTGCTAGGGCATTAATAGCCAATACCAAATTGATTATTATGGATGAACCAACATCCAGTTTGTCCAATCGTGAAGTGGATATCTTACTTGAAAACATAAAAAAACTAAAAGAAAAAGGCATTGCTATTATTTACATTTCCCATCGTTTGGAAGAAGTATTTGCGATTGCTGATCGTATTACCGTTATTCGTGACGGCTTTAAAATTGCAACCTTAGAGAAGGAAGCAGCAGATGAGGATGAACTTATTAAATTAATGGTAGGACGTAGCCTTGAAGAAAAGTTTCCAAAGAACAAAACCGTAAGGGGAGACATTGCTCTGAAGGTTAAAAATCTAAACATTGAAGGATTGCTTCATGATATTTCTTTTGAGTTGTATAAAGGTGAGGTTATTGGATTTGCAGGTCTAGTTGGTTCAGGACGCACCGAATTAGCGCGGGCTATTTTTGGAGCAGACAAAATAGATGGTGGAATTATAGAAATATTTGGGAAAGAGGTAAAAATTAGCAGCCCTAAAGATGCCATTAAGAATGGGATGGCTTTTCTGACTGAAGACCGCAAGAATCAAGGGTTAATCCTAATGCATGATATTATATTAAATGCCACATTGACTGGTTTGCCTCAATTTTATAAATTGGGTTTCTTTATTGATCAAAGAAAGCTAAATGCCGAAGTTGACAAAATGATAGAGGACTTGCAGATTCATCCCAATATACCAACAATGATGACTCGACTGTTATCAGGTGGAAATCAACAGAAAGTCGTTATTGCTAAATGGCTATGTTCACAGGCAAAAATATTTATTTTTGATGAACCTACTCGTGGGATTGATGTGGGTGCTAAAGTTGAGGTTTACAATTTGATTAACCGTCTTGTTGGTGAGGGAGCGGGCGTTATAGTCATTTCCTCAGAGTTACCTGAAGTGATGGGAATAAGTGATCGCATTATGGTAATGAATGCTGGTCATATAACAGCTGAACTAAACTATTTGGAGGCTACGCCAGAAAAAATACTGAGAGCGGCTACAGGGGGGATTAGCAGTGAATACAGGGCTAATTAATGAATCTGAGAGTACAAAGAGTTTACGAAAAACACAGATACGTCAATTCTTAAAAAGAATGGGTTCTGTAATTGGGTTGTTAGGATTATCCCTTATGTTGACAGTAGCATCACCTCATTTTTTAACAATGGACAATATTATGAATGTTGCTCGTCAGTCGGCGATTAACAGCTTAATTGCTATTGGCATGCTGCTGGCAATTTTAACCGCTGGTATTGATTTATCTGTAGGCTCCATTTTAGCATTAAGTACGGTTATGATGGGAATCGTTGTAGTCAAGATGGGAATGTCGCCTCTAATTGGCATAGTTGTTTGCTTAGGTATCGGTATTTTACTTGGATTTCTCAATGGTGTTATGCTAACCAAATTGTGTCTGCCTCACCCATTTATTTCTACATTAGGAACGATGAATGTGGCCCGTGGATTAGCTCTAATTGTCACTGCCGCCTCGCCAATTTCTAATTTTCCGACGTCAATACAGTTTTTAGGCGCTACTTTTTTAGGCCCAGTCCCCGTTAGCTTTATCTTAGTACTAGTAGTGTATATCCTCTTCCATATATTTCTTAACTATACTGCTGTTGGCCGCTATATTTATGCAGTTGGCGGCAATCCAGAAGCAACTCGTTTATCAGGAATTAGCATTGATAAAGTGTTAATCATTGTATACACTATTAGCGGCCTAATGGCAGCGCTAGCTGGGCTAGTTCTTGTTGGACGCGTAAACTCAGCATACCCTTTAGCTGGCCTAGGATATGAATTTGATGCGATTGCAGCGTGTATCATTGGCGGTGCAAGTTTTATGGGAGGTGAGGGGACCGTTTGGGGAACATTAATTGGAGCCATGATTATGGCAGTTTTACGTAATGGGTTAAACCTCCTAAGTGTTTCTTCTGAAATGCAGACTGTAGCCATCGGCATTGTTATTATTTTAGCAGTATATGTAGATGTTTTAAGGCATAAGGCAGCTGCAAGGGTTAAAGCATAATAATGATAGGGATCTTAATCTATTATTATCATCAGGAGGTGAAATGGAACAAAAGAATTGCCCAAAACTAGTAATACTTCATAAGTATTAAATTGAAAAAGGGGAATTAAGAATGAAAAAAAAGTTTACGTTACTAATAGCAATGTCCTTACTACTTTCTTTGGTGGCTGCTGGCTGCGGTAGTTCTCAAACGCAAGCCCCAAAAACAAGCGAGAAAATGAATGTTGGCGTAGTTGTTAAAGCACTAAATAGCGATTATTGGAAAATAGTGGAATTCGGAGCGAAAGCAGCTGGGGATAAATATGGTGTTGAAGTAAAAGTTCTTGGCCCTAATGCAGAGACTGATGTAACGGGTCAGATCTCGTTGATTGAAGATCAAGTTACTAGAAAAGTAAGTGCATTGGTGGTAGCGCCTTCCCAATCAGCAAGTGCTATTCCAGTTTTTGAACGAGCAAAGACGGCTAAAATTCCGGTAATTCTAGCAGATACAGATGCTTCTTGGAATGATAAGGTTTCCTTTGTTGGAACGGGAAATTTGAATGGTGGTAAAATTGCTGGCGAATATTTTGGAAAAAAACTTCCTAAGGGTTCAAAAGTCGTTATCTTGCGTGGTGCCTTAGGTGATCCTACTCATGATGAACGAGTAAACGGCTGCATTGAAGGGTTAAAAGCTGCAGGTCTAGAAGTGGCAGTAATACAGCCCGCCAATAGTGAGCGTTCTATGGCAGTAACTGTAATTGAGAATATTTTGCAGAGCAAACAAGAATTTGCTGGTGTTTTCGCAACGAATGATGATATGGCACTTGGTGCAGCGAAAGCGTTGGAAGATGGCGGTAAGAAAATGGTTGTGGTTGGTTTTGATGGTTCTCCAGATGCCTTGGCTTCGATTAGTGCAGGAAAACTTAATGCATCTGTGGCACAAAGCCCTTATAACATCGGTTTTAAAGGCGTAGAAGCAGCAGTTAAAGCCGCTAAAGGTGAAGCTGTTGAAAAACGAATTGACACTGGAACTGAAATCATTGATGTAGATAATGTTAAACAAAAGAGTGAAGAATTGAAAAAGATCCTAGGAAAATAAATACCAAAAGACCTCTTATTAGTAGTGATTTATTTCTACAATAGGAGGTCTTTTTCTTAGCAGGTTGGCTACGAAAAACTCATTAGCACTGTTCAGTTGGGCGTTTGGGAAGCATAATTTCTTACTTGAAAAAGAATGAAAGCGGTAAGGCAAATGTAGCGAGAACAATTTTTAATGGAATGAATTTTGCAATCTTGCCAATAAATTAAAACTTGCAAAATAATGGTATTATTTACAAGGGATTTGCGCATAGGAGCAAGAAATTCATATTTAACCTATAAGGATTCGTTTAGTGTTGGTTGTTAAAGGGTGTTGAGGAGGAATTAGCCCTCCTTATTTTTTTATTCGTCAGGTAAATGGGTTGAGTAAAGGAGAGAATAACATGATAAATTTTGCAATCGAGGCTGAGAAATATAGAAAGGAATTTCTTATGCTTCTGGATCAATGGATCAGCATTCCTTCTATATATAATAATGAGACAGTCTCAGCAATGATGCCTTTTGGGACAGACATTGCACAGGCTTTAGAATGGTTTAAAAATAAAGGGGAGGAAGAAGGCTTTACTACAAAATTAGTAGATGGGTACGCCGCACATATAGAATACGGCAAAGGCGAGGAATATGTATATGTCTTTGGCCACTGTGATGTGGTACCAGCAGGCCAAGGGTGGAGCGGCGATCCCTTCAAACTTTTAAAATCAGGGGACATGCTTGTTGGTCGAGGTGTAATCGATGATAAAGGACCGTTGCTTGCTACATTCCTTGCTTTAAAACTTATACGGGACAAGGCACTACCTTTGAAAAGAAAAATCAGAATTGTTGCCGGTGGAAATGAAGAAAATGGTTTTAAGTGTATAAGGTATTATTTTCAAAAGGAGCCCAAACCAACATATGGATTTACGCCAGACGCTAAATTTCCCGTAATAAACGGTGAAAAAGGCGGAATGGTACTCCAGATTAGTGGTAAAGTTGAAAACAATAGGATGTTCATACTAGGGGGAGAGGTACACAATACAATTCCGCCCTATGTTACTGTTAGCAATTGTATGATTCACAAGGAGAAGATAGGAGATTATTTAAAAGAGAATCAGCTAACATTGGAATATTCCAATGCTAAAAATAAAGTTAAAGGTTTTACACTCTTTGGCCTTGGCGGGCATTCCTCTAAACCGGAAAAAGCAAATAATCCAATTGAAAAAGTGCTTCAGCTTTTGAATATGGAATTGCAAGAAAAATGGCTGGAAGACTTGACGTTCCTGTTTGCCGGTAACAATAGGGATGGAAGAATATTTGGATTGGGTGAAAAAGGGAGATGCGGTACTCTTACAATGGTCCCAACTATACTCCGATTGGAAGGTGGTAGGTTAGAATTAACTTTAAGTGTCAGGTATCCAGAAAATTTAGATGTGGAAGAAATACTAGAAAAAATTGCTGCTTTTCTAAAATATAAAGGTATAGAAGGCTATGAGTTAAAGGTCAGTAGTAATAAAAAACCTCATTATATAGAGACGGATTCTTTACTGGTAAGGAAACTTTACCAGGTTTATGTGAAACATACGGGGGATAGAGAAAATCCAGTTCGAGTTACTAGTGCGGGGACTTATGCAGCAGAGATGGAGAATGCAGTAGTATTTGGTGGAGAATTTCCAGATGGCTCAGCAGGCAATGCGCACATGGCAAACGAGTATGGAAGTGAAGACGCTTTTATAAAATCAATCGGTATTTATGCTGAGGCTTTATGGGAACTGGCTAATCTATAAAAAATGCGTGGCACTTGTGAAGGCATTCCGTATAGATACATGAATGGTAGAAAGGTTTACAATGTAGCTGTAGGATGGTGATAAAGGAATGATAAGTAAGAAACATTCCCAGATTATTAAGTACCTTACTGAAAAAGAAGAATATGTAACTGCGGAAGAATTAAGTCAGCAACTCGAGATATCTGTGAGAACAGTCAAGAGATACATCCAAGATTTAAATTACTTTTTTTATGATTATGGTGCTGAGATTTTCTCTACAAGAGGGATTGGATATAAGATAAAGGGACCAGCTAAGGAGATTCGGAGGATTAGCGAAAAGGCTATAAAGTACATAGAAGGTTTTCAAATAGACGATTCTACGGAAGGTAGAATTACAAAAATTATATGTACCTTTCTTAACAAGGGTCATACAAATGCGGAAGAGTTAAGTGATACCTTAAATTTGAGTATCCCTAGTACAAATAAGCTGATTGCTAATGTACAAAGTATCTTGAAAGAGTATGACTTAAGTATTATATCGAAGCCTTTCCATGGCAGCAAAATAGTAGGTGATGAAACGAAAATAAGAGGGCTGATTCTCAATTATGCCATAAAAAGCGATGAAAATAATTCGTTGGAAGTGAGATTAGATACTGTTTCAAAGCAAGAAATTAAAGAAATTGAAAAAATCCTTACGGAAGCTTTACATGCGGGTAATATTATTCTGGCCGATAAAGACTTTAGTATATTATTAACAAGAATACTCATTTCTGTAGCAAGAGTACGAAAAAACTGTTTTATTGAGAAGAATACTTTTCAAGAGAGCTATCGACTTCATAATTATGATTATATTAAATTCATTATGAATGAAATAGGGAAAAAGCTTGATTTAACTGTAGATGAGAATGAGGTGATTTATGTTTCATTAAGCAGTGGCATAATCATATATGACTATAATACAAGAATGAAACTTACAGTAGATTCAAAAGATGTGGTAAACAAGTTTGTCGAAGAAGTCCTTGCAGAGATTAGGTTAGTTACAGATCTTGATTTAACGGAAGATTCTGATTTTGTAAATGCATTAGTTATGCATTTAAAGATTTTTATAAATCGATTCAAAGCTGGAATTAGTGCGAAGAATCCTTTACTTAAGCAAATAAAATCAAAATTTCCTATAGAAACTAATCTAGCTACCATTATGGCAAAAAAACTTAAAGAAGAATTTAATGTCATTTTAGATGAGGACGAGATAGGATTTATAACCATGCATTTTGGTGCAGCCTTTGAAAGAAGGAGGAGTTCAAGCGGCAAGAAGGTGTGTATCATTTGTCACTATGGTATTGGGACGTCACAGCTGTTAGCAGAAAAACTAAAGCAAAGAATCAGTAATATTAACATCGTTGGGACCTATCCTGTAAGATACATAGATATTGCCTTAAAAGCAGATATTGATTTCATCGTTTCCACAGTGAAATTGGATAAAAAAGATTTTAAAGTGCCGGTTCTGTATATAGAAAACGTATTTTCGGATGAAATCGTAAATGAGTTACATCAAGTTTTTCAAGAAAAGGAAGAAAGAAAAAAAATATTCCAAGCAACTTTTAATAAAAATGCTTTTTTCAGGGTCAAAGCTGAGACACCGGAAGATGTGATAAAAAACATTGGTCAAGCAATGAAAGAGTACGGATTTATTGATGAGAGTGTAACCGAAATGGTACTAGAGCGAGAGAAGATGTCATCGACTGAGATTGGTAATTTGGTAGCAATTCCTCACACGATTTTGGAAGGATCCTATAAATCTGTTATTGGTGTAGGGATGTTGGAAAAGCCAATCATGTGGAATAAAGAAGAAGTCCAATTGGTTTTTATGGTTTGTTTTAACAAAAAGGAGAGTTATAACTTTCCAATGTTTAAGTACCTGTATCGGTTTATTCAGGACGAGGGTGAAGTAAGAAGGGTTATAAAAATCTTTAACTTTGATAAATTGATGGAAGTATTAGATGTTAAGTAGAGGAGCCGTTTTAGATGAGCGAAGTATTTACAAAAAATCATATTAAAATAAATTTAGATTTAAAGGATAAAGATGCCTATTTTAGGTATATTGCTAAACTTTCTATCGAGTTAGGTATTGGAAAAGAGGAGCAGGGTGTTTATGAAGGTTTAGTAAGTCGAGAAAAAGAATTTGCTACCAATTTGGGTGATGGAATCGCGATCCCACATACAAAATCTGACTATATTATAAAACCTGCAATACTTATACTAAAACCACAGAAAGAAGTTTCTTGGGGAAATGATACGGAAGAAGATGTAAGAATTATTATCAGTATTTTAAGTTTTAATGAACAGGGAGGGAATACTCATCTAGAGCTTCTTGCAAGTCTTGCAAGGAAGCTAGTAGATGAAAAATTTAAAAATGCATTGGTGAACTCCGTTGATGAGGAAGGGATATTCTTTCTGATAGAACAGGCTTTACATAGCTAGTTTATAAAAACAAAGGAGAGAGGGAAATGGCAAAAAAATTAGTTGCTTTATGTGCATGCCCAATGGGGTTAGCGCACACTTTTATGGCGGCGGAGGCAATACGAAAAGCGGCTGTAGAAATGGGGTATGATGTAAAGGTCGAAACCCAGGGGGCTGATGGAATTAAAAATGAATTATCAACCATTGATATTCGTGAGGCTGAAATCATCATTCACGCTGTTGCGGTGACACCACTTGGCATGGAAAGATTCGAAGGCTGTGAAGTGTATGAAGTTGGTCTACAAGAGGTTATAAAAAACCCAATAGGCATAATCAAGGAGATTGAAGAAGACTTAATAGCGCAATAAAACCGCTTCTTAATCTTCGGGAAAGGAGTAAAAAGCAAAGAAACAAATTTAAATGGTAATCAGGTAAGAATCCACAAAAATATTTGTAGGAGGTATACCATGGCAGTTACGAAAAGAACCATTGGTTCAACAGCATCGAGTAATAGCAAAACAAATGAGAACATATCCACAAATTCTGGTTGGCTAGAATTTAGCAAACACATCATGACAGGAATTTCTTATATGATTCCGATACTCATTATGGGGGGGTTAATTGGTGCAATCTCTCAGCTGATTCCTTATGTATTTTTTAATATAGATCCCTCTGTATCTATATTAGAGGCAATCAATTCGGGTAAATATGATGGTGTTAGTTTTACAATGCTTCAGTTGGCTAGCATTATGGAAATTTTCGGATTTACACTCTTTGGTTTTGCAATTCCTATTTTTACAGCCTTCACTGCAAATTCTATAGGTGGAAAGACTGCTTTAGCAGCAGGTTTCATTGGAGGATATATTGCGACTAAACCTGTTGCTATGTTAAGTCTCATGGATGGAAAATGGGTTACAAAGGCACCAGTTGCTTCTGGATTTTTAGGAGCTATACTCATCGCATTTATTATTGGATATTTTGTAAAATGGTTAAATAAGAAAATCGATTTGCCCCATGATTGGTTAGCATTTAAAGTTACATTTCTAATTCCATTGATCTCAGCTTTTGCATGTTTAGTTCTAATGGTATTTATCATTACTCCTTTTGGTGGGTGGATAAATACGCTAATAAAAGATTTGTTACAAGCGGCGGGAAGTGCAGGGCAATTTGCTTATGCTTTCGTGTTGGCAGCAACTACCGCTTTTGATTTAGGTGGACCAGTAAACAAGGCTGCTGGATTTGTGGCCCTTGGTTTTACGACAGAAAAACTCCTACCTATAACCGCAAGATGTTTGGCAATTGTAATTCCTTCCTTTGGTTTAGGCTTAAGCACTTTAATCGATAGAAAATTAGTAGGGCGAAGTGTATATGATAAACAATTTTATCAGCTGGGTAAAACTGCTATTTTCTTAGGATTTATGGGAATTTCCGAAGGTTCGATACCTTTTGCTTTAGAACGACCAGCCTTTTGTATTCCCCTTTATGTCACTGGTGCTATTTTAGGAGCTTTATCGGCAATAGCAATGGGGGCTATTCAATGGTTCCCTGAATCTGCAATCTGGGCTTGGCCATTAATAACAGGTATTTTCCCATATATCTTAGGATTGATCATCGGCTCTACCTTTATTGCCGTGGTAAATGTCTTATATAGAAATAAGCTGATAAAAGATGGCAAACTTGTAGTTAATGAATAAAAAATAAGAGTAGAGAACTGATGAGAAGTCGGTTCTCTACTCTTATAAGGAGGTAACAATGAATTATAGTAAGAGGATTGAGGATGTTAAGAAACTGATTATAACAAAAGGACTGGATGGCGTTTTAATAAGCAGTCCTCACAATAAGTATTATCTTGGGGAGCTCTTTAGTAGTTCTGGATATATAGTAATAACGAAGAGTAATCAGTATATACTGGTAGATTCTAGATATTTTGATGAAGCCAAAAGCAAAAGTAAGTTATTTGAAGTGATATTACTGACCAGTAAAAATACTATAGAAAAAAGATTGTATTCAATAATAATGGAAGAGGGATTACATGAGCTTGGCTTTGAAGGAAAAGAGATTTCCTATGATTTTTATAAATCTCTTCAGGAGAGCATAAACTGTAATTTATATTCTTTAGATTTATCCAAAATTAGAAGCGTCAAAGAAAGTAAAGAAATCGAATATATAAAAAAAGCTTGCAACATTGCGGATGTTACCTTCCAATATATCCTTACCTATATCGAGGCAGGTATGAGCGAAAAAACAGTGGAGAATGAATTAGTAAGGTTTATGAAAGAACAAGGGGGAGAAAAAGAATCTTTTGATAGTATTGTGGCCTCAGGGATCAGAGGTGCACTGCCCCATGGGAAGGCCAGTAATAAAATTATCAAAAAAGGGGAACTCATCACTCTGGATTTTGGCGTGAAATACAATTACTACTGTTCTGATATCACAAGAACCATTTCCTTGGGGAGATGTTCAGCGGAACTTTCAAACGTATATGCGGTAGTAAAAGCTGCAGGTGAAGAGGCCCTGAGAAAAGCAAAGCCCAATATTACCATGGGAGAATTGGATGATTCTGCCCGTAAGTTCATTAAAAAAAGCGGCTATGGAAATTTTTTTGGACATAATTTAGGGCATGGTCTTGGAATTCAGGTACATGAGTATCCGTCAGTTGCGCCTGACAGTGATGAACTTTTAAGAGAAGGTATGGTAATTACAATAGAGCCAGGAATATATATCCCGAATGTAGGTGGAGTAAGGATTGAAGAAGATATTTTGATTACAAGAGATGGTTGTAGCTTACTAACCAATAGTTCTAGGGAATTAATTGTGATTTAGGAGGGAGAGAATGTATCAGTTTGATGAGATTGCAGATCGAGTAAATGAAAAATCCAGAAAATGGGATAGAAAAATAATAGAAAAAAATTTTGGGTCAGTGCCAGAAAACTTTATACCCATGTGGATTGCAGATATGGACTTTAAAATGCCGCTAGAGCTAGAACAGGCTTTCCATGAAGCAATTTCTAGAGGTGTTTTAGGCTATACCTATTGCTACGAGGAATTTTATGCTGCGGTGATAAAATGGCAATATGATATGCACCATGTGACAGTTAAGAAGGATTGGATAACATTATCCTATGGGACAGTCTCTACCATCCACTATGTGATACAAGCTTTTTGTGAAAGTGGCGACTGTGTTTTAATGAACACCCCAGTATATGATCCCTTTGATAGTGCAGCAAGAAAGCAAGGGGTAAAGAGAATTTACAATAGTCTAAAGCTAGTAGAAGGAAGATATTATATAGATTTTGAAAATTTAAAATCACAGTTAGAGAAACACAAGCCGAAAATATATTTATTTTGCTCTCCACACAATCCGTCGGGGCGAATTTGGCATTTAGAAGAATTGACAGAAGTAGCAAGGTTATGCAAAGAGCATAATACAATACTAATTGCGGATGAAGTACACGGTGAACATATAATGTATGGGGAATTTCATTCTGCGCTAAATCTAACTGATAGATATGAAAATTTAATACTAGTAACCTCTCCTAATAAAGGGTTTAATTTGGGCGGGTTAAAGACTTCATACTCCATAATACCCAATGAGCATATAAGGAACCGTTTTAGAAAAAAACTAGAGCAGAATTCCATCACTTCTCCAAATGTTTTTGGTATTATTGGAGTCATTATTGCTTATGAGCAATGTAGACCTTGGCTTGCTGGGGCAAATGCATATATAAAAGAAAATTATGAGCTTTTTGAATCCTATATAGAAAAGAAAATTCCAAAATTAAAAGTGATGAAAATGGAATCATCCTACTTGGCATGGGTAAATATACAAGGAACTGGACTCACTTCAGAAGAGATTACAACCATGCTGGCTTTACAGGCTGGCGTGTTAGTTGAAAATGGAGTTCACTTTGTTAAAGATGGAGAAGGATACATAAGGGTGAACTTAGGAACACAAAAGGATAAGGTGCTTGAAGCATTAAGAAGGATGGAAGAGGTTTTGCTTTAGTTTAGGGTAAATCTCCTTTATTAGACAAGGAAGCTTGTTATACTTGTCTCCTTTGACAGATTAATATTCATTTAGTAAAATTAGCTGAAATGCTGGAATCGCATTATAAAAATTGGAGTTTATAGCCTATGAAAAAATATAAAAAATTATATTTAGAAATAACAAATGTATGTAATTTAAAATGTGATTTCTGTCCTGAAACGAAAAGGAAAGCTGAATTTATGACAGAAGCTGCTTTTGCACAAATTCTCGATCAAATTAAACCTTTTACAGATTATATATATTTACATGTAAAGGGCGAACCTTTATTACATCCTAACTTAGGGAGTTTTTTAGATATAAGTTATGAAAAGGGTTTTAAGGTAAATATTACAACAAATGGTACTTTAATAAATAAAGCAGCGAATACTTTACTAGAGAAACCTGCAGTAAGGCAAATAAATTTTTCCCTTCATAGCTTTGATGGTAATCGGCATGAGATATCTAAAGATGAGTACATCGACAATATCCTTGAATTTTCTCGTAGAGCAGCAATGGAGTCAAAAATAATAGTATCCTTACGATTTTGGAATTTAGACGAGGCCTTATTAACAGAAGATCAAAGAAAAAGAAATTTAGATATGATTGATAAAATTGAGGAGACCTTTAAGTTGCCTTATAAAATACAGGGTAATTTATCAGAAGCTAAAGCGTTAAAATTAGGGGACCGAATATATTTGAATCAAGATTATGAGTTTAAATGGCCTGATTTAAAAGAAAAAGAGGATTTTGGTAAAGGAACTTGCTTTGGTTTAAGAAATCAAATTGCTATTTTAGTGGATGGAACAGTAGTACCCTGTTGTCTTGATGGCGAAGGAATAATTAATTTGGGCAATATTCATGAAGCCAGATTTTCTGATATTATAAGTAAGAAAAGAGTTGAAGATATAAGATTAGGTTTTTGTAGTAATAATCTAGTAGAAGAACTTTGCAGAAAATGCGGGTATAGAAAAAGATTTAATAAATAGTTGTTGGCAAGGCGAGGACTTACTTCATTGTAGGTCTTTTTTATTTATAAAAAAAATAAAATAGTAAAAAAATATTATCATAGAAGGAATTTCTTACTAAATGGATAATAATAACAGTGTAGAAAATTTAGATAATTCGAACAAGGAGAAGATGGATTTATATGGAGTACAAAAAACTGCTAAATCGATATATCCCTCTCGTAGACTTTATTGCAGACATTATCGGGCCCCATTGTGAAGTCCTTTTGCACGATATCGTAGATGTAGAAAATTCGGTTATTGCAATTCGGAATGGATATATAAGTGGGAGGTATTTAGGATGTCCTTTAACAGATTTAGGATTTAAATTATTAGAAAATAAATCTCATTTACATCATAATGCCCTTATTAATTACCGAAGCCGCACTGATAGTGGTGAAAAATTAATATCTTCAACTTATTATATCAAAGATGAAAAAGAAGAATTGATCGGAATGATATGTGTCAATATTTTAAATTCGCCAGATCACCTTATCAATAAGATTCCTAAGGAATTTCCTGTTAATGCATTGTTTAGTAATGCAGTTCATGCTGGTGATATAGAAGAAGTATCAGAGTCCCTAAGTACGTCCTTGGTTAATGTAGTCGATGATGCAGTAAAAAAAGTAATTAACAAATATAATATTTCTGCTGAAAGATTGTCAGTAGAAGAAAAAAGTGCAATCGTTCAAGAATTACGCGAAAATGGAATTTTTAAGATAAAAGGTGCTATTACTAAGGTAGCTGCTACTTTGAAAACATCAGAAAGTACTATTTATAGATATTTAGCAATGAAATAAGTACTTATGTAGCGCTAGTTAGGTACCTCTCAGGAATTCCCTTATGCTTATTGCAATAACATAGCACTATAAGTGTGGGGAAACCTGGCTAATATAAGATGCTGGTACAAGGGGAAAAACACTTTATATTTACTTTTTGCGGGGGTGGTTATTGATGATATTGTAAAACCACTATCATTCGATATGAAAGATTTTTGTTGTTGTAAATTTAACTGCACATCTTTTATAGGCGCTGTCGTCCTATAGAAGGAACTTGCTAGAATAAAAACTATTGTATATTGCCAATATAAGTAAGGATGTGATCAAATGCATGTTTCATTAGAAGAAATAAAGAAGGCTCGAGAAGTTTTAAAGGGGGTGATTTGTAGAACAGGACTGGTGTATACCAATATCATTAGCGAGATGAGCGGCAATCATGTTTATCTCAAAATGGAAAATCTACAACGTACGGGGTCATTCAAACTAAGAGGAGCATACAACAAAGTTGCGAATCTTAGTGAATCTGAAAAGAAAAATGGAGTCATTGCTTCCTCGGCAGGTAATCATGCCCAAGGGGTAGCCCTCGCAGCAACAACTTTCGGTATCCAATCTACTATTGTTATGCCCAAACATGCTCCTTTATCAAAAGTAATCGCTACCCGGGGATATGGAGCGAAAGTAGTCTTACACGGTGATGTTTATGATGAAGCATATGCAGAGGCTAAACGAATTCAGGCAGAAGAAAACTCCACATTTGTTCATCCCTTTAATGATCCTATGGTAATTGCAGGACAGGGAACAATTGCTTTAGAACTGCTAGAAGATTTGCCAGATGTAGAAGTGGTAGTTGTTCCAATTGGCGGGGGTGGACTTATTTCTGGGATGGCAGTGGCGCTAAAAGAAATGAAGCCGAGTATAAAAATAATTGGCGTACAAACCCAGAATATGCCAAGCATGGTGCAAGCAATCGCTCAAAAGCATGTAGTTACTATTGATGGTATTCCGACCATCGCTGATGGCATTGCAGTCAAGACAGCTGGTAATTTGAATTTTGATATAGTTAAACAGTACGTAGACGATATTGTTACGGTAGATGAAGAAGAAATAGCCAGTGCTATTTTATTATTACTCGAAAGAGTTAAGAGTGTTGCGGAAGGTGCAGGTGCCGCAAGCGTTGCCGCAGTTTTAAATAGACTTTCTGGTTACAAAAATCGAAAAATAGCAGCCTTAATAAGTGGTGGAAATATTGATGTTAATACTATGACGCGTATTATTAATAAGGGGCTTGTTAAGACAGGGCGTAAGGTGTTTTTTGATACCATAATTTCAGATAAGCCAGGAGTGTTATGCCAATTATTACAATTAATTGCTAATGCTGGTGCAAATGTACTTGCTATTACACACAGCCGAGAAAATAGAGATGTGGCCTTGGGGTGTGCTAGAGTAGAGTTAGAATTGGAAACCGCAGATGATGAACAAATTTATACAATAAAAAGGTTAATGGAACAACGTCACTATAATGTTAATATTCGATAAGAAAGGGAGTGAGCCTCGTGGAAGAAAAACAATTAACCAGAGGACTTAAAGCGCGGCATATTGAACTGATAGCTCTGGGAGGTACAATTGGTGTTGGCTTGTTTATGGGGTCGGCAAGTACGATAAAATGGGCTGGTCCCTCCGTTCTGCTAGCGTACGCCTTAGCTGGTATTATTATGTTTTTTGTAATGCGTATCATGGGAGAAATGCTTTTTCTCGAACCCGTTACAGGTTCTTTTGCTACCTACGCTCATAAGTATGTCAGTCCTTTGGCTGGTTTCCTGACTGCGTGGTGTTACTGGTTTCTATGGGTTACGGTGGGAATGGCGGAAGTAACTGCAATTGGAATTTACGTTGCATACTGGTTTCCTGATATTCCCCAATGGGTACCAGCTTTGGCAGGGGTAGGAATCGTGGCAGCAGCCAATTTAGCAGCAGTAAAATACTATGGAGAATTTGAATTTTGGTTTGCCCTAATCAAAGTCATCGCAATTATAGTTATGCTTGTAATTGGTACTGGGATGATTTTTTTCGGCCTCGGTAATGGTGGTCAACCAATCGGTTTTGAGAATCTTTACAGTCATGGTGGATTTTTTGCTGGGGGCTTGGAAGGATTCTTGTTTGCCTTGTGTCTAGTAACTGCTTCCTATCAAGGTGTAGAACTAGTGGGAATTACAGCTGGTGAAGCGGAAGATCCTAAAAACACGTTACGAAAAGCCATTCAAAATATTATTTGGCGCATTTTGATCTTTTATGTTGGCGCGATCTTTGTCATTGTAACGATTTACCCTTGGAACCAAATTGGTGCGATTGGTAGCCCCTTTGTTATGACCTTTGCTAAAGTCGGTATTGTTGCCGCTGCTGGTATTATCAATTTCGTTGTCCTTACAGCAGCTATGTCCGGGTGCAACAGTGGTATTTATAGTGCAGGTAGAATGCTTTATACTTTGGCAGAAAATGGCCAAGCTCCTAAATACTTTGGTAAAGTATCTGAAAGTGGTGTGCCCCACAATAGTATTATGACGACAATTGCCTGCCTACTAGTAGGAGTAATTTTTAATGTTATAGCTCCAGACTCAAAATTGTTCCTTTACATTTATAGTGCCAGTATTCTTCCTGGAATGATACCTTGGTTTGTATTGGCATTCAGTCAAATAAAATTTAGAGAAAAATGGAAAAGTGAAATGCCAGATCATCCCTTTAAGTCCCCTTTATTCCCGGTTAGTAACTATATAACCATCATATTTTTAGCCCTAGTGTTGATTGGAATGTGGTTTAATCCAGATACTCGTGTTTCATTAATTGTTGGTGCAGTATTTATTGGAATTATCACAGTGGGCTTTTATGCCTTTGGTGTGGGGAAAAAACAGACAAAAACAGAACTAGAACCACAGAAGGATGCTAGGTAGAAAGTTATTATTGTAGGGGAGGAATTTAATTTATGGCAAGAAAAATGCAAACTATGGATGGCAATACGGCTGCAGCTCACATTTCCTATGCCTTTACTGACGTAGCGGCTATTTATCCTATTACTCCGTCAACAAATATGGCAGAGCATGCTGATGAGTGGGCCACTCAAGGGCGAACTAATATTTTTGGTCAAACTGTGAAAATAGTAGAGATGCAATCAGAAGCTGGTGCAGCTGGAGCCGTACATGGATCCTTGCATGCAGGGGCTTTAACGACCACATATACCGCGTCTCAAGGCCTGCTGCTTATGATTCCTAACATGTATAAAATTGCTGGTGAACTTTTGCCTGCGGTGTTCCATGTCAGTGCTAGAGCTTTGGGTGCGAATGCACTTAGCATCTTTGGTGATCATCAAGATGTTATGGCGACTAGACAGACTGGATTTGCTTTGCTTGCTGAAAGTAGTGTACAGCAAGTTATGGATTTAGCTGCAGTAGCTCATTTGTCGGCAATCAAAGGGCGTGTTCCTTTTCTTAATTTTTTTGACGGGTTCCGTACGTCTCATGAAGTGCAAAAAATCGAAGTTCTTGAATATGATGAGTTGGCTCAGTTAGTAGATCAGAACGCAATCGAAGAATTTAGAAGAAAGGCACTGAATCCTGATCATCCAGTTATAAAAGGGACAGTACAAAACTCTGATATCTATTTCCAACAAAGGGAAGTTTCCAATCGGTATTATCAAGCCCTTCCTGAAATTGTCGAAGAATACATGGCTCAAATCAATAAACTGACGGGCCGGGATTATCATCTTTTCAATTATTATGGTGCTTTAGATGCGGATAGAATGATTATAGCCATGGGGTCAGTATGTGAAGCCATTGAAGAAACAGTTGACTATTTGAATGCGAATGGGGAAAAAGTTGGTCTATTGACGGTACATTTGTACAGGCCTTTTTCTTTAGAACATTTTTTCAAGTATATTCCTAAAACAGTGAAAAAAATTGCTGTTTTGGACAGAACGAAAGAGCTAGGGGCATTTGCTGAACCCCTTTATTTGGATGTAAAAGCAGTATTTAGCGGTAGAGAATGGCAACCAATTATCGTTGGCGGCAGATGCGGTGTGGGTGGTAAAGACGTAACTCCTAGTCATGTTCACGGTATTTTTGAAAATCTAAAGCAGCACCAACCAAAAGACAACTTCACCGTTGGTATTGTAGATGATGTGACCTACACCTCTCTGCCTCTCGGAGAAGATATTGATACTACAGCAGCTGGAACGACTGCTTGTAAGTTCTGGGGGCTTGGTTCAGATGGGACGGTTGGCGCCAACAAGAGTGCGATCACCATTATTGGTGATCATACTGACATGTATGCCCAAGCGTATTTTGCCTATGATTCTAAAAAATCTGGTGGTGTTACCATTTCCCACTTGCGGTTTGGTAAAAGTCCAATAAAATCACCTTATCTAATAAATAAGGCTAACTTTATTGCCTGTCATAACCAATCCTATGTAGATAAATATAACGTATTGGAAGGTTTAAAACAGGGAGGGAATTTCCTCTTAAACTGTAATTGGACGGAGCAGGAGTTAGATACGAATTTACCTGCTGCAATGAAACGCTATATGTTCAAAAATAATATTAATTTTTATACCATTGATGCTGTTCGTATTGCCCAGGAAATTGGTCTAGGCGGCCGAATTAATATGATCATGCAAGCTGCTTTTTTCAAGATTGCGGATATTATTCCTGCCCAAGATGCGGTTACATATCTGAAAAAAGCGGTAGTAAAATCCTATGGAAACAAGGGTGAAAAAGTCGTAAATATGAACAATGCTGCCATCGACAAGGGGGTGCAGGCCATTGTCAAAATAACGATTCCTGCTTCCTGGCAAAATGCACAAGATAAAAGAAGTACGGAGGATAACGTACCAGCTTTCATTAAAAATATTTTAGTTCCAATGAACAGGCAAGAAGGAGACCAATTACCTGTAAGTGCTTTTGTTGGTATGGAAGATGGTGCATTTCCGATGGGGACAGCGGCATATGAAAAACGTGGTATTGCCATTAATATTCCCTGCTGGTTACCAGAACATTGTATTCAGTGTAATCAGTGCTCCTATGTATGTCCCCATGCTGCTATCAGACCCATATTAATCAATGAGGAAGAAATGGAAAAAGCCCCTTCTGGTTTCGTGAGTAAAGACGCTAGTGGTGTGAAAGGCTTGAATTTCCGCATTGCCATTTCGGCTTATGATTGTACAGGGTGTGGTAACTGTGCCCAGGTTTGTCCATCCAAAGAAAAATCTTTAGAAATGAAACCGCTTGAAACTCAGCTCGAACAAGCTGTTTTATGGAATTATGCGCTAGCTATATCACCAAAAGTAAATCCTTTAAATCCACTCACTGTAAAAGGCAGTCAATTTGAACAACCCCTGCTTGAATTCTCTGGTGCTTGTGCAGGGTGCGGTGAAACTCCCTATGCAAAACTCGTCACTCAATTGTTTGGGGACAGGATGATGGTTGCTAATGCTACCGGTTGTTCTTCCGTTTGGGGCGCTAGTGCACCATCGATGCCTTATACCAAGAATCATCGGGGGCATGGACCAGCTTGGGGTAATTCCCTATTTGAAGATAATGCTGAGTATGGATTAGGTATGCTGCTTGGTGTAAAACAGCTCAGAGAGAAATTATCTCGGGATATCCAAGTAGCAGCTGAATTGAGTGAGGACCTTGAATTTAAAAGGGCCTGTGAGGACTGGTTGTTGAATAAAGATCAGGGTGATGCTACCCGTGATAGAGCCGATAAACTGGTCGCTCTACTAGAAAAGAATAAAGAAAAAAATCCTTTGCTCAATGAAATTTACAAGAATAAAGATTTTATGGTAAAGAGATCTCAATGGATTTTTGGTGGTGATGGTTGGGCTTATGACATTGGCTTTGGTGGATTGGATCATGTACTGGCATCTGGCCAAGATGTGAATGTGCTTGTATTTGATACTGAAGTATATTCTAATACAGGTGGTCAGTCTTCCAAGTCAACCCCAACCGCGGCAATTGCAAAATTAGCTGCTAGCGGTAAACGAACTAAGAAAAAAGATCTTGGAATGATTGCGATGAGTTATGGGAATGTCTATGTAGCACAAATTGCAATGGGCGCTGATAAAAATCAAACTCTTAAAGCTATCGCAGAGGCAGAAGCCTACCCGGGGCCATCTTTAATTATCGCTTACGCCCCTTGTATTAACCATGGTTTAAAGGTAGGTATGGGTTGCAGTCATTTGGAAGCTAAGCGGGCCGTAGATAGTGGTTACTGGTCATTATATCGGTACAATCCTCAACTGATAGATACTGACAAAACGGCATTTGCATTGGATTCCAAAGAACCAATCATGAGTTTTCAGGAATTCCTTATGGGGGAAGTGCGTTATTCCTCACTAAAGAAACAGTTTCCTGAGTTAGCTGGAAATTTATTCAATGAGGCCGAACAAGAAGCAGCAAATAGACTGAAAGGTTATAGACGGCTAGCTGGTCAATATGCAGCAGTCATCCAGGAAGTTGCTGCGACTAAAGAGTAAAAATAAAGAGTTAGGGCTATCTCAATATCTGAGATAGCCCTAACTCTTTACTACAATTAATTATTTTAGTTTATCTTTGTAGAACTTAATTTTATCATTCAGATTTTGAAGGTTGTTTTCCCATTTCGCCTTTTCTTTTACCACAGCTACTTTATGTTTTTCTAGTATTTCTAATCGTTGCTGTGTTGTGGAATCTCCTTGATATCGTAATAAAGAGTATTCTCTAATCTCTTTAATCGACATCCCAGTGTCTTTCAGTTTTTGAATAAATAGAATCCAATCGACATCCTGAGGGGTATAAAATCGTCTTCCTGCCGAATCACGGCTGACAACAAGTAATTGTTCTTTTTCATAATAACGTAATGTATAAGAACTTATATTAGTTATATCTGAAAATTGTCCGATTGAATAATTCATTTTTATTTCCTCTTGACTTAGAGTTAACTCTAAGAGTTACAATTCAATTATAACAAATGCAGGAGGTAAGAACAATGAATTTAACTCGTTTTGAAAAAGGATTGAAAAAACTGTCAGAGGTGGATGGCACTGCTGGTGAACATGTTATTGAGGCCCTTAAGGATATTGCGCCTGATTTAGGGAAGTACATTGTTGAGTTTGCTTTTGGTGATATATACTGTAGGGAAAATTTGAACTTACAAGAGCGAGAGATGATAACCTTAGCGAGTTTAATGACGCAAGGAGGCTGTGAAAATCAGTTAGAGGTACATATAAATGGAGCGTTAAATGTAGGGATTACACCACAGAAGGTAATTGAAGTCTTCCTTCAAGGTATTCCTTATACAGGATTCCCAAGAGTTTTAAATGCTGTTGGGGTTGCTGCAAGAGTTTTTAAATCACGCAATGTAAGTGCTAAAGAGGCTGCTATATAGGATATTTAATCCAGCGCAATTCTTTAAGACAATGAAGTTGCTTTTCATAAGTTCTGGCGACAGAATAATGTGAAAAGCAACTTCATTTTTAATATGATATGCTTTATGGTATGCATTTTTCTTTTAACTGGAATGATAATATCATAAGGGAGTCCAAAATATATCCTCGCAATAAAGGAAGGAGTGTTTACTATGGAAAAAGAACAAACTATTATTTCATACTTTTTTACTGAAAAGAAAGTAAAAGAAGCGAAACAGGCATTAGCTTGTGTTGGTTTAGAAGACGTCCATATTCGAAAAGTAAGCCGCTTTGGTATAACTAACGATAGAACCCAAGATAATCCCATATCTAGAGCTGAGACTCTTACTGGTCTAACACTTTTTTCAGCGAATACTTCAAAAGAGGAAAACGCATCGGCAAGGGTTTTGCTCGGAGCAGATCCTTCGGTTAGTGGTATTAGCACCAGTGGCAATCAAATGCCTGGCCCAGTTTTCTCGCTAACTGCATTTGTTTCAGAAGAGCGGGTCGATGAAGCAGTGAGAATACTTAAACAAAAGGGAGGGCAAGTATAAAAACAAAAGAGTAAACAATTTTTCTCTATATATTATAAGTCTTGGAAGGAAATGAGTCCCTAAACGATAAATTAAAAGTTAACAAGCCAAGGAATATAAAATGGAGCGATGAAAGAGATAAATATGGCAGCAACCGCCATGGCTACTCCTGCCATGGCTCCTTGCAGAGCTCCTTCTTGAAGAATGGTAGCTGTACCTTGGCCATGAGAAGTAACCCCCATAGCTAATCCCCTAGCAATGGGATTCTTTATTTTGCAAAAAGAGAGAGCACCGGGACCAATGATGGAACCTAGTGTGCCTGTGAAAACAACAAAGGCGACAGCAATAGCCGGGTCACCGCCGGTAAGTAGAGAAATTTCAATGGCAATAGGGGCAGTAATCGACTTAGGCGCAATGGAAGCAGTGATCAGGGAGTCAAGTCCGCTAATTTTTGCTAATAAGACAGCCGTTGTTAAGGTTGACAAAGCACCGCAGCTAATTCCTACTAATATGGGTAGTAAGTTCTGGCGTAATACGTTTCGATTTAAATAGAGAGGGAGCGCCAATGCCACGGTGGCAGGGCCGAGTAAAAAAGTCATTACATCTTTACCAGGCTTGTATTGTTCAAAGGTTATGCCTGTATAGTGAAAGACGATAATAATGACTGTTGTACTGAGGAGTACAGGATTGTATAAAGGATTTTTAGTTTTCAAAAATAGTTTTCGACTAATGATATATAATGATATAGTAAGGAAGATGGTGAAAATTACTAATAATGTGGTGGGCAAGCTAGTTTGCGCCTCCTTTTCTTTCGAGATATTTTGTAAGAAACTGAGCGATTCCCCCTGTTGCTAGTAAGGCGACGAAAGCACTAATGACTAAAGGCAAAAAGAGCAGATGTCCTTTTTGGGTAAATAACCCTCCCCAGTCCATGAGTCCTACAGCAATGGGTATAAAGAAAAAAGATAAGTGTTTTAGTAATGGATTGGCACCGAGAGAAAGCCATTGCTCTTTAATAATGCCAGTAGATAATAAGGTAAATAAGAGAAGCATACCTAACACACTGCCTGGTAAGGGCAAGTGTAAAATTCCGATGATCCATGTACTGACAGAATAAATAAGCCATAGTAAGAAAATTTGTCCTAATGTTTTCAGAGCGTTTTGCAATGTTTATCACCTCTTATATATGATCTGGTAAAAGTAACCTTAGTATATACATAATAGCAGTAAATAGTATATAATGCTTCAAGAAATACTTTTTATTGAGGTGGATAAGTTGGAACAAGTGATTGTATTCTTTCAAAATTTTGGAGCGGCGGGCCTCTTTATTATTTCTTTTGTTGAATCTATTTTTTCGCCGATATTGCCCGATTTGTTATTGATTCCTATGGCTCTATCAGCACCAGAAAAAGCTATATACTATTCTGTGATTGCTACAACTGGGTCTGTATTAGGTGGTATTATAGGTTATTTCGTTGGCAACAAGTATGGAATCATTGCAGTAAAAAAGTTTGTGCCTGACAAATATGTTGTTAAAATAACCGGTTGGCTCGATCATTATGGTGGATGGGCTATTTTTCTTGCTGCCCTTGCACCAATCCCTTATAAGTTTGTTAGTATCAGTTCAGGTGTTTTTCGTATAAATATGATAGTTTTCTTAGTGGCTTCCATATTTGGCCGCGGAAAACGATTTTTGTTGGAAGGCATTCTGATTTTTTATTATGGTCCTAAAGCGTTGGAATTAATAAAAACCTATTCCAATACTTTTCTGATTGGACTCACTATCTTTATTGTCCTTCTTGTTGTCGGTGTAGTAGTGATGAGAAGACTTCCCCAAAGAAAATTGAGTTAAAAAGACTTGGCGTACGCCAAGTCTTTTTAACTTATTTTATGACTAGGATTATGTAAAGATTTACCGTATACTAGTATTATAGATTTATGCAGAAATAGAGGTGAAAAAATGGAAATTAGTAAAGTACCACAGACTCCCGGTCCTGGACAAGTGGAAAGTGCGAAATCGACAAACGTTCAGGTAGAACAGGATCTCGGGGTATCTAGTAGCAATCCATTGGTGCAAAAGGATTTTCAAGTTAAATTAGAAGATATTATTAAAAATAAATTGACAGATCTAACTACTTTGCTAGGAAGTCGGGATCAACGGATTGGTTCATTGCCAGAAGATATTAAAAAAATTGTCCAGGAAATTTTGCAGCAAATGACGTCCACTAAGGATGTAGCTCAAGGGATGGAGCACTCTTTAAATACACAAAAAAATATAGCAGAGCAGCTTACTAATTTGGCAAATATCCTAGAGATTGCAGCTACGTTACAAAAAGGTGAGTACCAAGACGTACAGTCAGTGTTAAAGAGAATTGCTGAAATGGTAAGAGGACAAGCTGAAATGTCTCCAGATCAATTGGCAAATCAACTCTCACAATTAGTAAAACAACTGAATTCGTTACCTCAAAATACTAGGCAGGCGGTAGAACAATTTTTGCAACAGCTTTTCCCAGAAAGCGGACAATCCTTAGGGCAAAATAAGGAAAATACGTTGTTGCAATTAACAAGTCAATTAGCCTCGAATACTAGTTTACCTCAAGGCGAACTAAAACAGGTTGCCAAACAGCTATTACAGCAATTAACACCAGAAAATCTAAAACAGCTGAGTCAAAATGATAAGAATTCATTGGTTCAACTAACTAAATTATTGGAAAAGAACATGCCTTCTGGATTACAACAATCATCAGTAGTAAATCAAATGCCAGATTTGCCAGAAGTGTGGACTCTATTACAGACAATTGATGCTCAGCAGTTTAAAGGTATACCACCTAAAGTCTTAGAGCAAACAGCAACTACATTACAAGAGCTTTATCAGGAGATGAAAGCATCACCGGATAAAGCTGCTGTAGCAGCAAAATTAGAAAATTTTGTGCAGAACTTGCCCCCAGAGCTGGGAAAAGCGGTTCAACAAGCGATAAAACAAGGAGTCCAAGATAACAGTGTATTGACCTTGATAAAAAGTTTTGGAAATGCTGCATTATTAAATGGACAAGAGTCAAAAGACGTCGAAACCTTTATGGCGAAATTAGCGGAAAATCCTATGCCCAAATCCTTGGCAGCACCAGCAGCGGATTTATTGGCGCAAGTGGCAAAGCAATTATCCGAAACGACGCTAACAATTGAGCAGTTAAAAACCCTAATGAAGCAGATTCAAAATCAACTGCTTTCGCCAAATGATAAGCTTATTGAAAAGGCGCAGCCAGGACTAGAACAATTGACCAAGGCAGTAGAGCAAAATATTCCACAAGCTTTGCAAGACATGGCTACAAAAAATAAGTTGCCAGAGCTTTCTAAAATGTGGGTACTATTGAAGGCCGCAGGGGGAGAACCATACCAAAATTCAAGTCTAGAGAGTTTGCAAAAATCTGCCGGGTCAATAAAAGAATTGGCCCAATCATTATACAAATCCTTGGCAGGTGAAACGGAGAAGCTGATAGATCATAAGTCATTATCTTTTTCACTACCTCTTTATTTCGCGGATGGAACACGTTATCCGGCTCATATTCATATTTACCAGCAAGAAAAGGAAAATAGCAACCAAGTGACAAAAAAACAATTTGAAACATGGATGCGGGTTAGTCTAGATACAGAAAACATTGGCATTGTTGACAGTGTTTTTAGACTATATGAAGAAAATAAGCTGGATTTACGGGTTATTTTTCCCGATTCCCCTGCTGTTAGTGAATTTACCCAAACTCTGCCTGAAATTAGAAAAAGTATTGATGATACCACGCTTAAACTTACCAATATTATGATCAATAAAATATAATTCTAAGGGCCAGAATCCCCAAAAAGGTTGTTACCTCTCAAAGGTGACAACCTTTTTTGGGATTCTAATAATCGAAAAAATATTATATAAGATGTAAAGTAAAAAGCAATAGCGTTCATGGTAAAAAAGAATTAAATAAGTTAAAAAAATAACATTCTATATGAGAATTGCTTCACAAGTTGCTATAGCTAAAACGCATAGATTCGATTACTATAAAAGATTTTACCTAGCATAACTTCTGTTGTAAAATAAAAAACAAGAATTATCCGACAAAATAATGAATTCAGTTAAATTCATTTATTACTGCTTTTTGCAATATTCTAGCAATGTTGTGAAAATATATATGTAAGAATAATGTAAGAAATCTCTTAATCTTGGCAGAATAAAATAGGAGGTGTATTTATGAAAATTATTGTACTTGTAAAACAGGTTCCTGGGACTGATTCGGTAAAACTTGATCCTGTAACTGGAGTTATGGTGCGTACTGGTAAAGATACAATTATTAATCCACTTGATGAAAATGCATTAGCTGAGGCCATTCGAATTAAGAATACTTATCCCGATGTAACAATCACTGCGGTGAGCATGGGTCCAGTATCAGCAATGAAAGCAATCAAAGAAGCAATCTCAATGGGCGCAGATGATGGGGTATTAGTATCGGGCAGAGAATTTGCTGGATCAGATACGATTGCGACAGCAAAAGTAATTGCGGCAGCAATTAAGAAAACAGGCGATTTTGATATGATTCTTTGTGGAGAACGTGCAACAGATGGTGAGACAGGACAAACTGCGGCAATGATTGCTCACTATCTTGACATTCCAGCACAGACTTATGTATCCCAATTAGAAATTTTAGAAGATGGCGTTATTGTAAAACGTACTGTTGAAAGTGGCTTTGAAAGAGTTCAAGTAACATTCCCTGTATTGGTTTCTGTAAATAAAGATATTAGTGATACTGGATTCCCTACATTAAGTGGCAAATTAAAAGCAAAACAGGTTGAAGTGCCAACATGGGGAAATGCAGAACTTGGTTTTGATAAGAGTGAGCTTGGACTTACCGGTTCACCAACTCGTGTAGTGAAAATCTTTAGCCCTAAACTTTCTCGTGATACGATCATGGCAAAGGCCAATGGTACCACGCAGCCGATTGATGAATTGATGTCCTTTTTAGCTCAAAAAGACGTTTTATAAGGGGGGGAGACAATAATGATGTCAAGTTATGTTAATTGTAGTATCGCAGAAGCGAAAAACCTTGCGGACTTTAAAGGTGTATTTATTCTAGGTGAACAACGTGATGGTAAAATACAAGCTGTTACTTATGAACTATTGACTTGGGGACGTGGAATTGCGAATGATCTCGGATGTGAGCTTGGTTGTATTTTGCTAGGTGACGAAATTGAGAACCTGGAAGAAGTAATTTTACGTGGCGCAGATAAAGTGTTTTTCATTCAAGATCCTATTTTCAAAAACTTTTTGCCACAACCGTACAGCAATGCAATTACCAGATTAGTTAAAGAAGAAAAACCAGAAGTTATTATCGCTGGTGCCACAACTACTGGCCGTACGGTAATGCCATTGGTCACAGCAAAAACCCATACTGGTTTAACGGCTGACTGTACTGAACTTACAATTGATCCTGAGACGAAATTATTATGGCAAACTCGTCCTGCGATAGGTGGCAATATTATGGCTACCATTAAAACTCCTGAAACACGCCCACAAATGGCTACAGTTCGTCCTAGATCAGCAAAACAATCTCCAATTGATACTTCTAGAACCGGTGAAATTATTGTTAAGAAGTATGCTGGTCCAACATTATTGACTGCAGAAAAGTTTTTAGAATTTATCGTTGATACTACACAAGCGGTTAGTATTGAAGAAGCTGATGTAATTGTTGCCGGCGGTAAAGGAATGAAAAATGCTGCAGGTTTCAAATTGATAGAAGAATTAGCAGAATTAATGGGAGCCGCTGTTGGTGCGACTCGTGATGCAGTTGAACTTGGCTGGTCAACTTATCCGCACCAAATTGGTCTTTCCGGTAAAACCGTATCACCTAAATTGATGATTGCTGCAGGAATAGCAGGTAAAATTCAATTCTTGGCAGGTATGCAGACCTCTGATGTCATTGTTGCAATCAATAAAGACCCTGAAGCACAAATCTTCAAAGTGGCGGATTTCGGTATAGTAGGCGATGTGTTTGAAGTAATGCCGATGCTAATTGAAACGGTCAAAAAAATGAAAGCTAAAGCATAAGGGGGGATATGAAATGCAATTTAACAAAGTAACAGCTGAGATTATTAGACAACTTCAAGATATTCTTGGACAAGCAAACGTAGTTGCAGATGAAGAAAAGATGGAAATGTACTCTCGTGATGAGACTTCAGATAAACTTTGGGAAAAAATGCCTGAAGTGGTTATAAAACCTGAAAATGCACAACAGATTGCGGAAGTTGTCAAATTAGCAAATCGTGAAATGATTCCGATTACTCCTCGAGGTGGCGGTTCAGGTCTAGCTGGTGGTGCTGTGCCATTGCATGGTGGTATGGTATTATCCTTAGAAAAGATGAATAAAATTATCGAAATAGACAAAGAAAATTTATTCATGGTACTAGAACCTGGTGTTACCACTGGGGAAGTACAAAAAGAAGCAAGAGAATTAAATCTGTTTTATGCTGGTGACCCTTGTTCTGCAGAATCTTCCTTCATTGGTGGTAATGTTGCAACAAACGCTGGCGGTAATAAAGCAGTAAAGTATGGCGTTACAGGAAGACACGTTTATGGTTTAGAGGTTGTTATGCCTGATGGTGACATTGTTGTTTATGGTGGTAAAAACATAAAAGACGTTACTTTCTACGATATGGTACATTTAATGGTTGGCTCAGAGGGAACCTTAGGAATTATAACAAAAATATGGCTTAAATTAATGCCTTTACCTCAATATGTTGCGGATTTATTAATTCCGTTCCCAGATATGCAATCAGCAATTAAGGTTGTGCCAAAAATCATGACAGCAGGGATCATTCCAACGGCAGTTGAATTTATGGATAGCTTATCCATTAAAGCAGCTGAAATGTATCTCAATAAAAAGCTGCCATATAGTGATGCTGGTGCCTACATTATTTGTGAAGTTGATGGAAATACAGAACTGCAAGTACAAGATGACTATGAAACCATTGGTAAATTATGCAAAGAAAATGGTGCCTTAGAAGTTTTTGTCGCAGATAATATTTCTACACAAGATCGTATTTGGAAATCACGTAAAGCGTATGCAGAGGCATTGCGTATGTTAAGCCCAGTCTATTGTATGGAAGACATTGTAGTACCTATTTCCAACATTCCTGCAGCTCTGGATGCGATTGAAAAGATTGCGAAAAAATATGATTGTAAGATTCCTAGTGCTGGTCATGCTGGTGATGGAAATATACATGCCACTATTTTAAGAGAAGATCGTGATGATCATGCTTGGCATGATTTAAAAGATGCAGTGTTGTCGGAAATTTATGATGCTGTATATGTACTTGAAGGCAACTTATCAGGAGAACATGGCATCGGAGCAAAACGTGTATCAGCCATGTATAAACATATGACTGCTGGACAAAAGAAGGTATTGCAAACCGTCAAGGATGCCTTTGATCCTAATAATATTATGAATCCTGGGAAAATTGTACTTTTAGGTAGAATAGCAGAATAAGAAAAACAGTCTAGATCTCCTAAAATGAGATTTAGACTGTTTCTTTTCTACTATAGAATACATTAAAATCATCATTTCCTTCCTTATTATATATACTGCAGAATTTAAGAAGTTAGTTTGAGCTCTTTATTATAGAAACAAATGGTTCTAGATTGAAAAACTTTGAAATTGTGATACAATGTAAAAATACTAAGTATCTGTAGTAGTAGGAAGGATGAAGCGATTGTTTGATTTTTCAAATGTAAGTCTAGAGCAGTTAATTATACATAAGGTAGGCAACAAGTTACGCGATGAGGGAATTTTTCTATCCCCATCCATTTATGACATGAAAGATGGCAATGTAGAAGAACTATTGCTAAAATATTTTTTATCTTCTTTTAAAGAGAAAGTTTTCTATAAATTTTCTCATGAAACAGATATTCATTTAAATGAATTGTATATGTATGTTAGCAGTATATTCATTGATCCTGAACAATTTTATGAACAATCTGTAAATATATTAAAACATTTATATGAAAAATCTTCTCATCCGCAAATTAAAGGCGGCGAGTTTTATATGGCCTATTTTAAAGATTGCATCATAAATGAGCAACGTGCAGATGGGATTGGAATTTTTAAAACAGAAAAGAAGGAAACCTATTTAAAGATTACCAAATACGCTGATGAGTTTATGATTGGCAGCGACAAAGGGATTAATGTTAAAAAATTAGATAAAGGCTGTATTATTTTTAATGTGAATTCTGCTGATGGTTATCGGGTTGCTATTGTAGATGCCATCAATAAGGGTGACAAAGAGGCATTATATTGGAAGGATGAATTTTTACGTGTAACAAACGTACAAGATGAGTATTTTCATACAGAAAATTGTTTGCAGGTGTGCCGCGATTTTGCCGAAAATATTTATGGACAAGTTTATCAGGCTGACAAAAAGGACCAGGTGGTTTTTGTTAATGAAGCAGTGGCCTATTTTGATAAGCATAATGAATTTCACTTAGATCAATTTGTTCAAGAAGTTGTAAAAGAGCCTGAACTTATTGAACAATTTATAGAACATAAGCAGAATTACGAAAGTAATCAAGGTTTTGTTGCAGCGGAAGGTTTTAGTATTTCGAATCCGGCAGTAAAAAGTGTAAAAAAGAAATTTAGAAACCTGATTAAATTAGATACTGAAATTGAAATCAAAATAAAAAATCCTACAACAGAAGCTGGTAAGATGCAAAACATTGAAAGAGGTTTTGATGAGGAGACGGGTATGCACTTTTATAAAGTGTATTTTAATGAGGAAGAATAAGAATTTAAAATAGAGGAGAATATAACATGGATTCTAGAAGCGAGTTATTAGAACTAATCGGACAATTACCAGAAGAGAAAGTCTCTACTGCTTTGACTTTACTTAAGGAACTGATTACTAAGCAAGAAAATAGTGAAAAGGTAATAGATCCTTTACAGGATTTAATGAAAGCCTTAATGTACTCGATGAACAATAGCTTATATGATTTGTCGATTGATGCAGGGCGTAAAGAGGAAAAAGTATTGTCTAACCGTTTGGAATCTTATCGCAAAAGAGTTGCAGAGGCTTGGGAAGTATATAAAAGTAAAAGTGGCATAAACTAATGTTCAAAAAATGACCTTATTCGTGGAGATAAGGTCATTTTATATTAAATTAATTTTATTTGACTGGATAATGCAATCCTGTTTATCATAAAGTAGTAATAAATTGAATATGTATTTAGAATTAATACATAATTGAGACAAATTCAAAACAGAAATAAAACACAGAATATTCTTGTTGTTTTGTTTGAAACAACAAGAATATTTGTAGAGCTGAAGGGCCTTATTTTGCTGACAATAATCCATTGTTTCAAGCTGTTGTCAGCAAATAAAACAAATCTTGGCATAGTTATTGCAAGTGTGTAATGTTAAGCACAAAAGCGAACAGTACATGGAGGCATAAGATGATTGGGGTAGTTATTGTAACACATGGAGGTTTGGCAGGCGCTTTACTCAATGCAGCAGAGTTAATTATGGGTAAACAAGAACAAATTGCGGTCGTTGAGTTCGAATTAGGAGACGCTATTGCTGATTTACAAGTACGTACTGCGCAAGCTGTGCAAAAAGTTGATACAAATCAAGGGGTTTTGCTATTAGTGGACCTAGTAGGGGGGAGCCCTTATAATGTGACCGCCATGTTGGCTATGCAGAAATGTGGTATTGAAGTAGTCACAGGTATAAATTTACCCATGTTACTAGAAGTCCTGCCCGCAAGGAATCTTGAATTAAGAACCTTGACTGATTTAGCACTTGAGAGTGGCTGTAATGGTATTAATAAGTTTGTAATTTCTAATTTCTAATATAGGATTTACATGATAAGGAAAAACCTGAAAAAGAAGGAAGAGAAGCGGTGAGTATTGAATTAGTAAGAATTGACGATCGCCTCATCCATGGGCAGGTTGTCATGGCCTGGAGTAAGGCTGTGTCAATAAAACGTATTGTAGTGATAGATGATAAAGTGGCTAAAGATCTTATTCGTAAAATGCTCCTAGAAACTGTAGCACCTCCTGGTGTAAAGGTTTCGGTTCTCAATACTCTTGAAGGCATTGAATATTTGAAAAGTAATACGAATGCTAATGAAAAATTACTCTTGCTATTTACAAATCCTGCCACGATAGTAACCTTAGTAGAAAATGGAATAGCAATTACAAAAGTGAATATTGGTGGGATGAGTTTTATGCAAGGGAAAACCCAGTTGACGAAGGCTGTTTCATTAGATGAAGATGATAAAAATGCTTTTAAAGCACTGCATAAATGTGGTATAATTTTACAAATTCAAGTATTGCCTAACGATAGTCCTGTAGATATTATGACTAAAATATAGCAAGGTAGGGAGGGATACTGTGTTTACAGCATTAATGGTGGCGCTGGTAGGGTTTCTAGCTGGAATTGAAAGTGTGCTAGATGAATTTCAGTTTCACCGCCCTCTTCTAGCTTGTACGTTAACGGGCTTAGTTATGAGTGATTTAGGGACAGGCATTTTAATAGGTGGCACTTTGGAAATGATGACTTTAGGGTGGATGAATATTGGTGCAGCCCAGTCTCCTGATTCTGCAATTGCTAGTATTTTATCGACGACCTTAGTGATTGGTGCTCATCAAAGTATGCCAGTCGCCATTGCTCTAGCCATACCCTTAGCGGGAGCTGGGCAAATTTTGACTACTTTTGTCAGAACTATCTGTGTATATTTTCAACATATAGCAGATCCTTATGCTGATCAGGGAAAAACTTCAGGAATTACTTTGGCTCATCTAGGAGCGTTATGCATACAAGGACTACGAGTAGCCATTCCTGCTTTTTTTATTGCTTACTATTCCGATGCTGCTTTGGTAAAAGAGCTATTGCAAAGTATTCCCCAAGTTATTACAGGTGGCTTGCAAGTAGCGGGAGGGTTTATTGTCGTAGTTGGGTATGCTATGGTTATTAACATGATGAAGGCTGGTCATTTGATGCCATTTTTCTTTTTAGGTTTTGTAGTAGCTACTTTTCTTAATATTAATTTAGTGGGCATTGGGATTATGGGTGTAGCAATGGCTATGCTATATCTGCAATTAAAATACAATCGGGAAGAATGCTAGGAGGCACACATGGTGAGTGATAAAAAACTTACGAAGGGTGACTTATTCTGGGTATTCTTGCGATCAAATCTTATTCAAGGTTCCTGGAATTATGAACGGATGCAGGCACTAGGATATTGTTTTTCTTTAGTACCTGTTATCAATCGATTATATGAGAAAAAAGAAGATAGGATAAGTGCCTTAAAACGTCACTTGGAATTTTTTAATACCCATCCTTTTGTCATATCACCGATACTAGGGGTGAACTTAGCCCTTGAAGAGGAAAAGGCAAATGGAGCGGAAATTGAGGATAGTACAATCCATGCAGTAAAGGTAGGGTTAATGGGGCCTTTAGCGGGAGTTGGGGATCCTATCTTTTGGGGAACCCTACGTCCCGTAACAGCAGCATTAGGAGCTGGCCTAGCAATGCAAGGAACTATTTTAGGGCCGCTACTATTTTTTATACTGTTTAATACAGTGCGTTTACTCATACGTTGGTATGGTTTATTATATGCTTATCGAGCAGGTCTTGGTATTATGCAGGATATTGGCGGAGATAAGTTACGTAAATTAACAGAGGGAGCCTCAATTCTTGGTTTGTTTGTTATGGGGGCTTTAGTAGCAAAGTGGACGTCAATCAATGTGTCCCTTGTTGTAGCAAAAAGTGGAGAAATGATTACTACAGTTCAGGATATTTTGAATCAACTTATGCCCAATATGTTATCCTTAGGCCTCACTTTTTTATGTATTTATTTATTACGCAAAGGTGTATCGCCATTAACCATTATCGCTGGATTATTTTTTATAGGCATTGCCGGTTATTGGGCAGGAATATTGAGTTAAGCTATGTTTAGTTATGGGTTTCTCTGCATTATTGCAGTATAAATAAATGTTGATTTTATAAAAAAAGAAAGGTTGTGTAAATTTCATGGAATTCAATTTACAAATTCAAAATCAAGCAGGTTTACATGCGAGACCAGCAGCGATGTTCGCACAAAAGGCTTCTTCTTTTAAATCCAATATTATGATATTTAAAGAGGGAAAAAGTGCCAATGCTAAGAGTATTATCAGTATTATGGGCTTAGGCGTTAAAAAAGGTGATAATTTACTTGTTAAAATTGATGGTCCAGATGCCGCAGCAGCAGGTGAAGCGTTAAAAAAACTAGTTATGGATAAATTTGGAGAAGAGTGATAGTATGTTGAAAATAGAAGGAATCGCAGCATCAGCGGGAATTGCTATGGGCCAAATTATGCATATTCAAGAAGGTTCCCATGACTTTGACCGCCGAGTAGAAGCATCACAAGCTCCTAAAGAAAAAGAACGTTTTATAGCAGCCCAGCAAAAAGCTGAAGCTGAGTTAGATGTTTTACAACAACGTATGGCAGCTACTGTAGGGGAACAACAGGCTGAGGTGTTTGCAGCGCATAAACTAATGGTGAATGATCCATCCTTGGTTGAAGTTGTTATGAATGATATTGATAATAACTATGCCAGCGCAGAAGCTGCTGTGCAGGATGCAGTAAATGAGATTGCAGAGATGTTTCTTGCCCTTGATAATGAATATATGCGAGAGCGGGCAGCTGATATTAAAGATATTGGCAAGCGGCTGTTACGTATATTACAGGGAGGGTCAGACGAGGTAAATTATGCGGGTATTTTGGCAGCGCAAGACTTATTACCTTCTGATACCGCTGCTATCGATTTAGCTAGTGTATCAGGATTTATTACTGCTCTTGGCGGTAAAACCTCTCATAGTTCGATTTTAGCTAGAGCTGCCGGAATTCCAGCAGTAGTTGGTGTCGGTAATGCCCTAGAAAAATTGAAAAATGGTGATATGGTTATTTTAGATGGCCATGCAGGTTATGTATTAGTAAATCCTGAAGAAGCAGTCTTAGAAGAATATCGTCAACGTATGGAAAAAGAACGGGCAAAAGCTGCAGCCTTGGCAGCAGTAGGGCATTTGCCAAGTACGACGATTGACGGAAATCATATTGAATTGGCTTGCAATATTGGAACACCAGGCGATATGGAAAAAGTAATTGCTGCCGGTGCAGAAGGAGTAGGTCTATTCCGTACAGAGTTTTTGTTTTTAGATAAAACAAGTGTGCCAACAGAAGAAGAGCAAGTAGAGGCCTATAAAGCCGTTCTGTCAGCTATGCCAGATAAAAAAATCGTCATACGGACATTAGATGCAGGTGGCGATAAGCAACTGCCATTTATCGGTGGTTTACCTGAGGCCAACCCAGCATTAGGGCTACGTGCAATTCGCTTGTGTATGGTATACAAGGATGTATTTAAGACACAACTGCGTGCCTTATTACAAGCCAGTGTAGCAGGGAACTTGCATATTATGTTTCCTATGATTGCCACTATCGATGAATTGGTGAATGCAAAAGCATTACTGCAAGAAGCAGCAGAAGAATTAAAACAAGAAGGCATTCCCTACCGTTCGGATGTACCTGTGGGAATTATGATTGAAGTTCCTGCAGCAGCTGCTATTGCAGATATACTAGCAGAAGAAGTAGATTTCTTTAGTGTTGGTACCAATGATTTGGTTCAGTATACGATGGCTGCAGATCGTATGAATGAGCATGTAGCTTATTTAAGCGACTATTTCCAGCCGCCTGTAGTTCGTTTGATTGGGAATGTTGCTAAAGCAGCGCAAAAATCGGGTAAATGGGTAGGTATGTGTGGCGAAATGGCAGGAGATCCTCTAGCAACACCACTTTTAATTGGTCTTGGATTGACGGAGTTGTCTATGAATGGCAGGGCCGTTCCTGTAGTGAAACATCGGATTCGTCAACTTACCTTAGGACAATGTCAAGAGTGGGCTGAACATATTCTGACTCTAAGGACCGCATCTGCTATTAAGCAGGAATTAGAAAAAATTGCTGAAAAATATGAAATAAATTAGATACATTTCATTTTTAATATAGCAATATGAGAGGTGTGCTTATGTTAAAACGTATTGCTGTCATGACAAGTGGTGGTGATTCTCCTGGAATGAATGCAGCGATTCGTGCAGTGGTGCGTGTAGCAATTCATGAAGGCGTAGAGGTATGGGGTATTTATAACGGCTATGCGGGTATGTATGAAGATAAAATGGTGAAACTTGAGTCAAGATCTGTGGGAGATATTTTGCAGCGGGGGGGAACTTTTTTAGGAACTGCACGCTGTGAAGTATTTAGAACACTAGAAGGGCGACAAAAGGCTGCAGAAAATTTACGCCGTCGTGGCATTGAAGGTCTTATTGTTATTGGTGGGGATGGATCCTTAACAGGTGCCCAATTGTTATCGGAACTCGGAATTGCTGTAGTTGGTCTTCCTGGTACCATTGATAATGATATTTGGGGTACAGATTATACAATTGGTTTTGATACAGCGATCAATACTGTAGTAGATGCCCTCAACAAACTGCGGGATACCGCTTCATCCCATGGCAGAGTAATGGTGCTTGAAGTTATGGGGCGCAATTCTGGCTGGATTGCTATGACTGCCGGACTTGCAGGTGGAGCAGAGCAAATTCTAATTCCAGAAATGAGTGTAAATTTAGACGAAGTATGTCAAAAGCTACGTACAAGTCATGATAATGGGAAAAAATATAGCGTGGTAGTTGTTGCCGAAGGAGTAGGCAGTGCTCTAGCTATTGGCGAAAAAATCGCTGCTGACACGGGTCTTGATACTAGAGTATCTGTATTAGGACATATACAACGAGGTGGGTCACCTAGCGTATTTGATCGCATTTTAGCTAGTACATTGGCTGAACATGCAGTCTTAGCTCTAATTTCAGGAATATCCAATGTATTATTCGGTTCTCGGAATGGAGCCGTTGTTCCAATTGATTTAGCAGATGCGATAGGACACAAGCGGACAATTGATACCTCCACATTCCGGTTAGCCGGCGTATTGTCTCAGTAAGATAATAAAAATAAAAGCATTGGGAAATAACCCTTTGCTTTTATTTTTATTATGACTTTTAACGTTATATAATAAGTATATAGTAATTTTCTGCTGGATGTGGCCTTAGAGGAGTGGGAAAATGAAACGCCAATTAAAGGTTTTAGAAGTGTTAGATGAGTTATGTGCTGAAAAACTAGATAAAAGTATGTTGCAGCAGCATAAACCATTAGGTTTTACTGCAGAAGAGGTAGCGGCAGCAGCAGGTTTTTCTCGTAGTAATGTGAGTAGCGATTTAAATGCGCTGCATAGAGAAAGGCTTGTAGTAAAATTGGTGAGCCGATCTACCTACTATATAACGGTTCGATGGGTAGAATCAATTTTCCCAACCTTACACGGGCAAGTGCCAGCAGTGGTGCGTCACCAGCGTCAGATTGAAGAATTAGCTACTACTAAAGTCTCACAGATAGAAAGTAGTGCGCCAAATGGTGAAGATTCTGCCAGAAGCTTTGATATCTTACAAAAGACAAAAGAGGATCATGATTCTTTTGAGGGATTAATTGGCGCCAAGGATAGTCTTAAGATTGCAGTGGAGCAGGCGAAGGCTTCGGCCCTTTATCCCCCAAAGGGGCTCGATACCTTGCTGGTTGGCTCTACTGGAGTTGGTAAAACATTATTTGCTGAATATATGTTTAAATTTGCTTATAATCAAGGAAAGATTTCCGCAGATGGCCAGTTTGTCGTATTTAATTGTGCCGACTATGCGAATAATCCTCAGCTTCTGATGTCACAGCTATTTGGCCATGTACGAGGGGCCTTTACGGGAGCAGAGAAGGACAAGGCTGGCTTAGTGGAAAAAGCAAATGGCGGCATGCTCTTTCTAGATGAAGTACATCGTTTGCCACCTGAGGGACAAGAGATGTTGTTTTATCTCTTAGACCGGGGTGAGTTTCGGCGTATGGGTGATACTGATAGGACACGTCATGTAACGGTAAGGGTAGTGGCTGCTACTACAGAGAACCCTGAGTCTGCCTTATTGAAAACTTTTTTACGACGTATACCTGTAGTCATTCAATTACCTGATTTAACGGTACGTCCATTGCATGAACGATTTGAGCTCATTAAGTTTTTACTAGCTCGTGAAGCAGTTCATATTCAATCTAGAGTTATTGTGAGCCAAGAAGCATTATGGGCTTTACTTTTGTATCGATGTGTAGGGAATATTGGACAACTACGTAATGATCTACAACTCGTATGTGCTAAAGCTTTTTTGCATAGGTCAGATAAGAGCAAACCAGTGCGGATCGCATATGAGGAATTGCCTCCTAAAATTAAACAAGCGATTGTTTATGATCCTCAGGCCCGTTTAGAAACCAGTAAAATTTTATGTACTTTAGGCAGTGAATTACTCATTCAACCAAATGGAGTGGCAGCGCAAGGAGAGGGCGACCGGAGCTTGCCTAAAAACTTTTACCAAACAATCAGTGATCGGATGCAATTTCTTAAATCCCAAGGTATTGGACAATCAGAAATTATTCAATGCATAGAAATGGATGTAGAAAGCTATTTTCAGCGCTTAGATCCTGAACAGTTAGAAATATCACAAGAATATTTACAAAGCATTTTGCCGCAGGAATTTCTCACGGCATTTGACATAGCCTGTAGTAAAGCCGAAAAAATGGGAAATCCTTTAAGTCGTCGGTTATATTATGCCTTAGCAATTCATATTGCCGCGACAGTGGAACGGATACGTAGTGGGTTACCCATTGTAAACCCTAATGTTAGGTCAGTTGCAGAACTGCATCCTAAGGCGTACGCGGTGGCAGAAGGAATGGCTCAGTGTCTTGGTGAGAAGTTAGGAGTATTAATTCCCTTAGATGAAATCGGTTTTATTGCTCTTATGCTGGCTACCTTTGATGATCGCCATGGAAAGGAAGATCGGAAAGTAGGGGTGCTTGTTATTACTCATGGTAATTCTACCGCTACAAGTATGGTTGAATTTTCGAATAAGCTTTTAGGAGTTAGTCATGCCCGCGGGATTGATATGCCTTTAGAAGTAAATGTAGATTGGGCAATCGAAAGAGCTGTGCAGGTAGCCCGTGAAATTGATGAAGGAAAAGGCATTATTTTATTAGTTGATATGGGATCTTTATCAAGTGTGGCAAAAGCAGTAACAAACCGAACTGGAATTATCGTCAAGAGTGTAGAGATGGTAAGCACACTAATGGTATTACATGTTTTACACAAGGCTATTTTGCCTAAGAATGATATAAATGTAGTTTATCGATCGGCGTGGACAGCACGTAGTATGTCTCAGACTGTAGTACAAGCCGAAGAGCCAACAAATTTTATTAGTGGCAAGGATAAGGCCATTATGACTACTTGTTTTACTGGTGAAGGGGCAGCACTTAAAGTTAAAAGTTTATTGGAAAAACTTTTAAGTCAATGGCAGCTTTTCAATATTCGCGTGATAGCTGTAGAAGCTGGAAACCAAGAGGTATTGCAAAATCGTCTTACTTCCTTATTGCAGTCCTACGATATTGTTGCGAGTGTGGGAAGTATTGACCCTGAGATTGAAGACCGACCTCATATTGCCATTGAGGAGTTAATGCAGGGGGGAGCAGGTAGTGAATTACGCCGTCTGCTAACAGAAGGATTAAAAGCATCTGATATTGCAGATCGCTATACGGATCGAGGTATGGATTGGGAAGTTATGCGTGGTATGGTTGCTGGCATGTTGGATGAATTTCTGACTTTTGTTAATCCACGTAAGGTTATGGATACACTAATGATATGTATTAAAAAGTTAGAAGAAGAATTGGAAGTTGAATTTTCTTCTTCGGGTCTGGTGCGTATGCTAGTACATTCTGCTTGCATGGTAGAACGCTTGCTAACCCAGGCTGGTATTAGTTACCCTGACACAGCTACCTTTATTGCTGAACATCCTCTTGAGTATGCTGTTTTAAAAAATGTTACGAATGCATTGGAACAACAATTTGCAGTGGTAGTCAATGATGAAGAGATATGTCATCTCATTGAAATTATTAAGTTAGAACGACAAAGAAATGTTGGGGCATAAGAAAACGCGACGCGTCCTTTTTGAACCACAAAGACACAAATGGGTTCTATCTATTTCATTCCCATCTTCTTTGTGTGCCGCGATAGCGGCATTGTGTCTTTGTGGTTCAATCTTTTTAACTAGAAACTTATAAATTCTGATGCATAAGAAAAAAGAGCAGATTATATCTGCTCTCCACGGTCATAAGTGTAATCAAATTCTACATTGGAAATGTTGTTAGACACAATCGGATCTCTTACTGGATCTGGCAGCAAAGAAAAATCCCTAGCAGAATACGATTTCATGTTACGAGGCTTTTGTTCAAAGAAGCCTCTTTTGTTTGGGGCATAGGCTGGTTTACTTTTTCTCATAAATATAACCTCCTTAGTTGGAATTGTTACATTGGGAGTCATTATTAGTCTTCCAAGTAAAAGGAGAGATATTTACTTTATTAAAAAAAGATTTCTTGTCCCAGTTGCTTAATTTCAACGGTAGGAATCGATAATTCTTTTGCTCTTTTACTAAAATCATGACTGGCACCAAAATCTTTCCCAAAGTGCATTGGCAACAATAACTTTGGTTTGCATTTCATCGCAAAGTACTCGGCACCTATGCAGTAAGCTTCCTCTAAGCGACGGTCTACAGGGAAAAAGGCAATATCAATGGTCTTGCCAACGATTTTTTCTACTTCCTCTTTAAAGGCCTTTTCGGCAATAACTCGATCTTCTTTCGGCTCTCCGGACCAATGCCACCAATTCAAGTCACCAGCATGGAAGATAGACAAGCCATCAACTGTTAGGAGAAAAGAAATACCTTGATCTGTAGATCCAAAAGTTTGGATTTTTACATCATCAATAATACTTTCTTCGTAAGCAGCTACCATATGGCATTTATAGGGAGCTGTATTTGTTCGAATATCATTGCTTAGTATGTAGTTTATATCAGGATTTTCTTTTGCCCAATCAAAAATGATACGGTCAAAATGATCTGCATGAGCATGAGAAGAAAAAACCATGATATTTTTTTTGCTTTTAAGAAACTCACTGGTAATAACTCCATCAGTCATGCTAAGCTTATTGCCAGGAAAAGGTTGATAATAATCGAAAATCATAAAATGATTTGCTGTTTCCACAGCATAGCCGCTGTGGAATAGATAAGTAATTTTTGCGTTAGAAGGATTCATGTTATCACCTCATAGAATTTATTTATTATTATCTATTTTTTTTACTATAGATAATCTTCTCATAGTAGATATTCGAATGGGGTAAACAAAGTACTACTTTTATTAAAAACGAGATACGTTTAATGACCACATTATAACATAGAATTTGGTAATTAGGCTGTACTCTCTAACAATTAATATCTTTATCTTAATATGATTAAAGAATAAGAAAAGAAGGTTTCTGCTAAATTAAATCAGCAGAAACCTTCTCTTTGATAAGATTAAGATTGTATTTGGTTACTGTCTTTTTTATTAGTCAACTTGGCAATCGAGGGGAGGATAAGTCCTAGGCCAAGAAGGATAAAGGGAGTAAGTAGGTTTAGAGACAATTGGAAATACCATTGGGAAGTAAAAAGTTGAACACCTTTCGGGAACATACCCATGATACAAGCAAAAGAGGTAAAAAGGAAGCACCATAAACCAATGGAAATTGCTCCAGTAGAATTTTTCATAAAATGATATTCTGCTGAAAATTGACCTGCAAGGCGACGTACCGCGATATAGGCAGCAAACACCCAAAGGTAGCGTAATGGCATAACTATAGAATTTAGATCCAGTAACCAATTGTAGAGGTCATTCATATTACCGATACCAAGTGCTGGAATGATAATCAGTGTACCAACTAGAACAGCAGTCATTTTATAACCATTAATCGGTGCACCGTATTCATTAGTCTTGCTTAATGCATTAGGAATATACTTGGAATCGCTTTCTGCTAATAATACTTTGAGTGGTGCATCAATCGAGAATACTAATGCTGAAATTTGTGATAAAAAGTTGGTAAAGGCGTACAAGATGAGGAACAGGTTACCAACCCCGTAGTGTTGTCCTAATAATTTAAATGCGTAATATTGACCATTCATCTTTAAATCTTTAGGAATATTGTTGGAATCAAACATCATACCCATAGCAAGAGATCCTAATAAAGCGGAAAGAGCTACTAAAATTGCCAAAATAATCATGGCTCTAGGGAACTCTTTACTAGCATTCAAGGTGTTTTTAACATAAGGAGAAATTTTTTCACATCCCCCAACCGCAAAAACTAGCATAGAAATGGTAGTAAAGTAGGTAAAGTCAAAATTAGGTAGAAAAGTGTGTAAACTTAGATCAGTGGTGGCTATTGAAACGCCTCTGATAGAAGGTGCCGCTAACATTAACAATACATACATAAATGACATGATGAGCATACAAGTACCTGCAACCATTCCAATTCGTTTCAAGGATGTAATGCCTCGAGAAGCAACCCACATGAAAAAGATGAATAAAACCAATGTAATGAGTTGTAGTACCATTGGACTGAATGTCTTAATAAAAGTACCATCTTGGAATACACCCCAGCCTAAAGCAATTAGGATTTGTTGAGGCTTTTGTGCAAGATAAGGCACATGTACTACCCAGTAAGTCCAACCAGCCAAATAGGCCAATAATGGGCCCATAGTAGATCCAACCCAAGTGCTGACCCCTGCTTTACCTTCTTGAAATGTAGAACCCATTTCTCCTACCATTAATACGTAAGGGATAAAATAAAGTGCAATAATAAGTATCCAGGAAACAATAACTGTCAGTCCTTGATTGGCATAGTTATTCACAACGTTACCAAAACCCCATACCATGACAAAAACCATTAGTGCAAGATTGTACCATCTTAATTTTTTTGCTTCATCTTGGGCCATAGATTAACCTCCTAAAATTAATTGTCTTTTCATAAAAGACAATTAATTTTATCATCCTTTACAAAAATAGACAATCATGCCACAATAATAAAAAAATATGGATAGTGAAGCCTTAATTTAAAAAAATAAACGGAAGTGTATTGAGGGTAAACAGTACCAACACATTTAGAAGAACTAATTTTAAAAAAAGTATAATTATTTTAAAACTAGTCCATTGTAAATGGAAAAAACGTCTCATATACGGACGTTTTGCTAAAAAATATTTTTAACGGATAAGGTAATAGGGCTAAGATGCAGAAAGAATGAACCTCTTCTGATCTTAGCCCTAGTTTATAAAGAATAGAGTTACAGTTAAATATTAATTTTTGCACCGAGTAAATCAACAAAGGCTTTCAACCATGCAGGGTGATTGGGCCAAGCTTGTGCAGTGACTAAGTTGCCACAAGTCACAACAGGCTGATTTTCCCACTTGGCTCCTGCTAGACGACATTCAGCAGAACAAGCTGGATAAGAAGTAACAGTATGGCCTGTCAATACATCCGCTGCAGCTAAGAGTTGTGTTCCATGACAAACAGCCGCGACAGGCTTGTTTTCAGCAAAAAAAGCTTGAACAAGTTTAATTGTTTCATCATACATTCTAATATATTCAGGTGCTCTTCCGCCAGGAATGACTAAACCGATATAGTCATCTGGATTTACATCAGATGCAGCAATATCGACTGGAATGCGATGCCCAGTCAGTTCGATATAGGTATCTAAACTTACAAAATCATGCACTACAAGCTGCAGAGTATCACCAGCTTTTTTATTAGGAGCGGCGACGTCAACTTGATAGCCCAGCATCATTAAAGCTTGTTGGGGTACTTTTACTTCATAGTCTTCTGCACAGTCACCAGTAAGCAATAAGATTTTTTTTGTCATGATAGAACCTCCTTATTATTCGAAAGTTACCAATGTGTTCTATATAGATCAAGATTTTCCTGCTAAATAAACAAATCTTAAAACATTCCTTTTTTTCGTAAAAGTAAACCAACTGCTCCGCTGGTAATAAGTGCTAACAATAAGACGATCCAAAAACCTGCTGCCGTACCTTGCCAGGGAACCACAAGGCTCATGCTCCAAAAGCTGGAAAGCATAGTAGGAATCGCTAATAAAATCGTTACAGAAGCTAAAAATTTCATAATATGGTTCAGGTTATTATTAATAACAGAAGAAAAAGCGTCCATCATATTGCTTAATATTTCACTATAGGTTTGAGCTAATTCTAGCGCTCTTTTATTTTCAATAATTACACTTTCTAATACATCTTCATCTTCTTCATGCATCTGTAATAAATAGCGCATTTGAGGGTCAGACCGCATACGAAGAATTGTTTCTGCTACAATAACATTACCACGTAAAGCAGCCGTAAAGTAGGTTAGGCCCTTTTCCAAATCAAGAAGTTGAAATACTTCTTGATTGTTCGTTGATTTGCGTAAATGAAGCTCGATTTCATCGGTCCGCTTGCGGATATGACGAATGCTTTTTAAAAAGACGGTATCAGCATGGTATAAAATTTGAAAAAAGAATTGGGTTCTCTTTGCTGTATCGAGAGAAAACCTGTTGTTGACGTTGCTATCTGGGAGTATTTCTATTAACTTATCACTGACGGTTATCGTTAGCTCTGGTGTTAGGATGATACTAAGTGGGCTAGTTTCATAGCGATCAGTTCCATAGAAAATAGGTACATGAATGATAGCAAGAATACAGTTTTTAGCTAATATAATTCTGGGGCAATCATCTTCATCAAATGCAAAACGAAAGAAATAGTCTGGTATATTGGCTGAAGCTGACATTTGCTCAATTTCTTCAGTTGTTGGATTGGTTAACTTCACCCAGATGCCCCTTTCTAGGGAATCTAGGGTATCTAATGAAACTTCTTGTAGTTTTTCTTGCTGTGTTTTATATACTGTCAGCATGACTTCTCCTTATTTTCTCATCCTAACCTTTTTGCACCCAATATTGTGCTTTCGAAATGCCTTCTAAATCAATATTGTCTACAATCCCAACAATCGCTGCATCAACAGGGCTGTTATCATTATTCATTATCCGGCGTGCAGAGCTTCCTGTTGATACTAAGACGGTCTCGCCATTTCCTGCACCAACAGTATCGACTGCAACCTGCAAGCTAATGGTATTCATACCGTCTAAATTTAAAGGTTGGACCACCAAAAGTTTACTTCCAATTAAGTTCTCATTCTTAGTTGGTGCCACAACTGTTCCGACAACCTTACCAAGCCACATGGAAATTCCTCCTACATACGAAATACAATGTAAATCCTTACTCGTTATTTGTTTCTGATGTAACTCTTTTGACAAAAGGGGATGGTTTCCTTTGTATTATATTGTGACACCATAGAATATTATTGTTTTCGTCTGAAAAAATGAGAAGGCCCTTATTGGTTAAGGGGCCTTCTCATTTTATAAATCCTGGTGAATTTATATTGCTGCTTTAAAAATACCTTCTATTTCTTGCTGTGTGCCTTGACGTGGGTTTGTCAGACAACATACATCCATAAGAGCATTCGCTGCAAGGATAGGAAGATCTTTTTCATTAAAGCCACGGACTTCAGAAAGATTTTTAGGGATGTTAAGGTCTTTAATAAGATCTTTAATTGCATCAACTGCAAGTAATGCGGCAGATTCCTCGGAAAAATTTGTGATGTCCTGACCTAAAGCTTGGGCAATTTCTGCAAATTTTTTAGGGGCAGCATGAAGATTATAGTTAACAACAGCAGGTAACATAATTGCATTTGCTAATCCATGGGGTAGATTATAAAAACCACCTAACTGGTGAGCCAGGGCATGTACATAACCTAAACTCGCATTATTAAAGGCAATACCTGCTAAATACTCTGCATAGACCATCATTTCTCTTGCTTTGAGGTCATTACCGTTTTTGACGGCAGTTCTAAGATAGGCTGTAATGAGCTCAATTGCTTTTAATGCCTTGCAATCTGTAACGGGAGTTGCATTTGTCGATACATAGGCTTCGATAGCATGGGTTAAGGCATCGATGCCAGTGGCTGCAGTAAGGCTTGGCGGCATCGCTAGCATAAGCTCCGCATCATTTACGGCGATGATAGGCGTAACATGCCAATCGGTAATGGTCATTTTTACATGATTTTCTTCATCAGTTATTACGCAAAAACGAGTTAATTCACTTCCTGTACCAGCAGTGGTATTGACCGCAATCAGCGGTGCTGACCGTTTTTTTGATTTATTCAACCCAACATAGTTTTTTATTTCTCCACCGTTTGTTGCTAATAAGGCAATGGCTTTAGCGCAGTCGTGCGGGGAGCCTCCGCCAAAAGATATGAGGAAATCACAGCCGTTATCTTTAAATAATTTTAGTCCATAATCAACTTGGGGGATGGTTGGATTTGGTGAAACGTCATCGTAGATAATAAAAAATATGCCAGCATTTGTTAGGAGCTTTGTTAATTTATCAATTAATTTGATTTCAACTAAAACTTTATCGCTGACAATTAGAGCTTTTCTAAATGCCATAGGTTTAATATAAGTTATAATTTGTTCCAAGCAGCCAACGCCTAAAATACTAATCGGTGTCATAAAGTATTCATAAATCTTTTTATTCATAAGGGTATATCCTCCTCATTCCTATTTTATTAAAACCATAACACTGCTGTTTTAATTCAGCAAGGTTTGTGATGGCAGCTTTTCACATTTGAGCAATAAATCAATACAACATAACAAAGGAGGCCCATAATAAGGTTGTATAATAGTATTAGCATTTTGTTATGTAGTACGGTAATCAAAAAATGCAGACTTTGCCTAGTTTTTATTAAGGGGAGGTGGAGGATTGTTGGAGAATGTGGTTGAGGACTTTCTCACTGGTTTACAGTTTTTGACGCGGATTTCTATCAAGACAAAAAAGCAGTGGTCACTTGATAGTTTTAGCCGTAGTGTTAAGTTTTTTCCCATTATAGGTGGTATTATAGGTTTATTATTAACAGGAATTGTTTATGGGGCACAAAATTTTTGGGGTGTAAAGTTACCGTTACATCTTATGGCCGTGAGTATAATTCTAATTGAAATTATCATTACTGGCGGATTGCACTGTGACGGATTAATGGATACAGTAGATGGTGTTTTTTCGGGGAAGTCTAGGGAAAGAATGTTAGAAATTATGAAGGATAGCAGAGTCGGCGCTTTTGGTGCCATGTCCTTCTGTCTGTTGATTGTAATGAAATATTCATTAATTTTAGACATTGAACCGATGATGCTGCCGATAGCGATATTTGTAATGCCGATCATAGGTAGAACTGCTGTTGTCGTGGCGATTACTCTATACCCCTATGCTAGGGCTGATGGACTAGGTAAAGGACTTAGTCAATGCGAACATAAAAATACTCTTTATATAGCAGGTCTAATAGCAATGTTATTATTAGTTCCTTTCGGTAAACTTGTCTTACTTAGTAGTGGGGTAGCAATTGCCTTTGCCATCCTTGTTGCTGAATACGTCAATAAACGTTTAGGTGGCTTAACAGGTGATGTATATGGGGCAGTTGTTGAACTGACAGAACTTGTGGCTCTAGTAGTATTTCTTTTTTAGTTTTTATAATAGTTATAACTTTCGTTGTGTTATTGAACAATCTAATACCCATAGAATATACTTTCTGTAAAGGGAAGAATTTTAAAGTAAGGAAGGGGTGAGGCGTTGACTAAAGTAATATACGTTAGACATGGTCAAACTTCTTGGAATAAGGCAAAAAAGTACCAAGGGCATAGTGACATTCCCTTAAATGAAAAAGGATTAGAACAAGCCCAACTGGTGGGAAAACGGCTTGCTAAGGAAAATATAAGTGCAGTTTATAGTAGTGATTTATCCCGTGCATCTCAGACGGCGAATATCATCGCTCGGTATCATAATTTGCAAGGGATAAAGATAAAAGGATTTCGCGAAATAAACTTTGGCTTGTGGGAAGGGTGTACCTATGCTGAAATTATGGCACTTTGGCCTGATTCTTTAACAAGTATGTATTCTTCCCGAGGAGCAATTAATGCGCCAGAAGGAGAAAGCTTTATAGATCTGAAACGGAGGGCGAAGGGTGCTTTAAACCAATGTATTAAGGCACATGAAGAGGAAACGATTGTGATTGTATCTCATGGGGGCACAATGAGAGTATTGCTTTGTGATGCATTGCAGCTAAGTCTAGATAAGATGTGGTCTATCCGTCAAGATAGCACAGGAATTAATATCATTGAATACTTTAGTAACCAGCCAATTCTTTCCTTGGTCAACGATACTTGCCATTTAAAATAGAGTGCATGGGACATTTTTTACCATCTACCCTACTATCTTGCTAACATACTTCTTACACATAGGAGAACAAGTTTCATTGTAGAACTACTGTGACAACTGAATAAAATGCCACCAAACAGGTGCCTCTTACGTAAAGAGGAGAATAGGGAAGTTCGAAAGGATTGTAAAAGATCCTTAAACGACGCGGTCGCGCCACTGTAATCGGGGAGATACTCTTACATATGCCACCAGGAAACTGGGAAGGCGTAAGGTTTTATGATCCGTAAGCCAGGAGACCTGCCTGTTATGGCTGTCATTTACCTCCGCGTAAGGGGTAATGCCAGAAGGATGGGATTTTTTATAAAATACCTAGCCTTTTGGGCTAGGTATTTTTATATTTAAGAATGATATGAAATAAAGGAGGAGTAAAAATGGATTTGGAAAAAAAGGTCGATGAGTTGCTGAACGGAGCAGCAAAACCTCGAGAAAGCTTGGGCCTACTAGAAAAATATTTAAAAAAAATCATCTTGTCTTGGGGAAAGATCAATCCGGAAATGAAGCCTCATCATATAATCTTTGCAGCAGATAACGGTGTGGTCGAAGAGGGGACTGCTAATGACCCGATCGAGATTACTTATTTGCAAACGAAAAATATGGCAGCAGGTCATGCTACGATCAGTTGTTTTTGTCGGCACAATCAAATACCATATAGCGTAGTTGATATTGGAATTAATAATAAATTAGAAGCTGGTATTAATCGTAAAGTTGCCTTAGGTACTAAAAACTTTATGAAAGAAGAAGCTATGAGTCAGGCTGAATTTGAACAAGCTTGGAATGTGGGCAAAGACATGGTTAGCCATTTGGTTGAGGAAGGTTATAACCTAATCTCTTTTGGTGAAATGGGAATTGGTAATACAACAACCTCATCAGCAGTGCTTCATGCTTTAACGGGAATGTTACCCGAATTTGTGGTCGGTTATGGGGCTGCCTTAAATGATAATGAATTATTAAAAAGAAAACGGAATGTGGTTGCAAAAGGGGTAGAGCGTCATAAAGCCCAGATGAATACTGTAAAAGATATTTTACGTTGTGTAGGGGGATTTGATATTGTTGCCATCTGTTCTGGTATGTTAGAGTGCGCAGGACTAAGGACACCCTTTGTAATAGATGGATTTATAACAGCAGTTGCCTATGCTTGTGCAGCGCGCATCGATGGTACGATTGAAAAACATGCGATTCCATCCCATATGTCAAAGGAGCCTGGGATGGCCTATTCGCTAATGTTGGGAAATATTCTAGCAGAGGATGTATTAATCCGGGCAAATATGGCATTAGGAGAAGGAACAGGTGCTGTTCTTATGGTTTCTATGTTAAAGACAATGTCTTACACAATTCATAATATGGCAAGAATGTCTGATTTTGTGTTAAGTGAGCCTGTGCCTGCTCCCAATCAGGTTGTTGCCATATAAGGATTGCCTTTACTTGCTGGAATATAGTATTTTATTGCTGTTAGCAGGAACTAGTTTGCTCTTTAGCTAATACTCCTCATATAAAATAGCAAAAAATTGATATGATGCTGAAGTCTTATGAGGGGGTCTTCTAGTGCAAACAATGAATGGATTTACCTTAGGCGAAATTGTAAATACTCAGATTTTACAGGAAATTCAGGATAAATTTTCAGAAGCTACTGGATTAGCGTCCGTAATTGTAGACCCTGAAGGAAATCCTATTACCAATCCTAGTAATTTTACGAACTTTTGCACTTATATCCGATCTTGTTCTGAAGGATTTGCCCGTTGCACCCAGTGTGATGATAGAGGAGGGCGGGGTAACCAAAAGCCCTCTGTTTATCGCTGTCACAATGGTTTAACCGATTTGGCGGCACCAATCATTGTAAACAATGAGTATATAGGGGCTTTTCTTGCAGGACAAGTTATTCTTGCACAAGCGGACTATGATACGAAAGCTGAAATGTTTGAGCGAACAGCTGACCTAGGATTGGATTCAGAATTATTGTCAGAGTTTTTTGATATTATAGAGGTTGTACCGGAAAAAAGAATTAAAGCTGCAGCAGACCTAATTTATATCATGTCAAATTATATTGTAGAAATTGGTGTAGCCAATATTGCTAGTAAGCAGCTTGTAAAAGAAGTAAAGGTGAAAGCGGAACTTGAGGCTATGCTGCGTGCTACAGAATTAAAGGCACTGCAATCTCAGGTCAATCCTCATTTCTTGTTTAATACATTAAATACAATCGCGAGATTGGCTATGCTAGAGGGAGCAAGTCAAACACAAGAAGTGGTTTATGCGTTATCAGATTTGCTTCGTAACAATTTAAGAGACATTGAAATTTTACGTAGCTTAGAACAAGAAGTAAAATCAATCAGAGATTATCTGTTGATACAGAAAGTACGTTTTGGAGAACGTATTGAGACTTATATTGAGGTAGATCCTTTGATAATGGAAACGAAGATTCCTCCTCTTACGCTTCAACCTTTAGTTGAAAATGCGATTATTCATGGTTTGGAAAACAAAGTAGAGGGCGGAGTCGTTCGTGTAAGTGGAAAAATTGAAGGAAATGACGTAGTTCTCCTCGTGAGTGATACTGGGGATGGTGTTTCAGCAGAGGATATTCGTACTATTTTCCATGAGGAAAAGCGCAAGCAAATTCACGGACAAACGACGGGCCTTGGAATTATTAATGTTCACAAGCGAATTCAGCATTATTTTGGTAACGAATATGGCCTTACCATGGAGAGTAAAGTAGGGGAAGGAACTAACCTTTACATTCGAATTCCCTATTGTTCCTTATAAGAAAGCGTGCCAGAGGAGAAAAGAATGTATACATTATTGATTGCAGATGATGAACAATTAGAGCGGCAAGCGTTACGATTTATTGTGGAGCAAAAATGTCCGAACATTCGGATCATAGGCGAAACAGGAGACGGAAAGAGTGCCGTTCAGATTGCTACAATAGAAAAACCAGACATTGTTTTAATGGATATCCGTATGCCTGAAATGAATGGGTTAGAGGCAGCTAAGCGTATTCGATCCGCTCTACCGAATACAATCATTATCATGCTTACTGCTTTTGATGAATTTAGCTATGCAAAACAGGCGTTAACGATTGGGGTTGTTGAGTATTTATTAAAACCTGTTCGTCCAGAAGATATAATTCGAACATTGTATCTTACCATAAATAAAGTAAATGAAATCAAAAGAAAACAAGAGGAAGAAGTTAATCTGCGAAAAAGCGTAGAAGAAGCTATGCCTTTTATCCAAATGTCATTTGTGCATGATTTAGTTTCTGGTAATATTAAAGACGTTGAACATTTTCAGGAACGATCTCGGTTTTTAGGTATGAAGGTAGATCCTGGTGTTGTATTGGCTGTTGATGTTGATAATTTTAAGCAGCTAACCTCTAGTGACAGTGAGCTAGAAAAACAAATGATAAAGCAGCGAATTTACAAACTTATTTGCAGCGTCGCAGGTGACTATGCTTTAGTCACCCCTTTTGGTAGTGATAATCTGATCATTTTATTAGGATTTCTTCAGATAGATGATATTGAATCCATCCAGGGAAAGGCAAAGCAAACTGCAGGTGAGATACAAGAATGTATTGCTCGGGAAATGAATATCAGTATTACCATTGGAATTGGTCGCTATTACTCTGACCCGAGGGATATCCACAAATCCTATCTTGAGGCATTGCATGCTCAGCGGCAACGATTTTATTTAGGTGATAGCCAGATTATCCATGTTGATGATGTACCATATTTACCAACAGGGCCCTTTAATTATCCCTTTCATAATGAAAGAGCCGTGCTGGATAAGGTACGCTGTGGTGATCGGAAACAGGCTAAAGAAGCCTTGCATGAATTACTAAACGGAATATTTACCAGCAAAGTTTCAATCGATACAGTAAAAGCATGCGTACTTGAATTATTAATTGTTTTATCACGCTCAGCAGTAGAAGGCGGTGCCAATTTGGAGCAGCTTACCTTACTGAATTTCAATTGTATTAATCGATTGAATGAATGCAGTAATAAAACACAAGTAGAGGCATGGATGTTTGATTCCTTGGATCGTTTTATGGATAATATGTTAGAAAATAGAAGCAGTATGAACCTTAGAGTTATTAATAAAGCTTGTGATTATATAGTAAAGAATTATCATAGAAATATATCTTTGGAAGAGGTTGCGCAAACAGTGCATTTAAGCCCTTTCTACTTTAGTAGGCTCTTCAAACAGGAAAAGGGTTATAACTTTGTAGATTTTTTAACAAAAATTAGAATTGAAAAAGCGAAAAAATTATTGCAAAATCCAGATTTTACTGCAGTGCGTATCGCGGCAGAGGTAGGGTACCAGGATGCAAGTTATTTTAGTCGGGTATTTCGTCAGGCAATGGGTATGACACCAAACCAATATCGTAATGAAATACGAAACGGTAAATCGGAATGAGTTTTGACTTCAATGCAAAAATGTGATGGAGAAAAGCAGAATAGTACAAAGGATATATAAATAGGGATAAAACATAAAGTGAAATGAGAAAGGACTGTTTAAAAACAGTCCTTTTTTGCTTTTGTGGTAAAAAGATGTAGAGTGAGAAACAAAAAAGTCCTATAGCAATAACAACGAGAATAACAACCAATTTTTCACAATATACAGACAGCAATTATGTCCATTGGATAGGCAATATATATGCAAGGTAAAAAAGAAAAAAAGACAAATAGTTATAATTGTCAAACGAATGTGAAGATTGTGAGGGAATTGTATGGTGGTAGAAAAGCCGAGAATGGTCCAAGAATATGTACCAGGTAAGCAGGTAACTTTAGCACACCTCATAGCAAATCCTAAAAAAGAGCTGTGTGAAAAGCTAGGATTGATGTCTAGCAGTTCAGCAATTGGTATTTTAACGATTACCCCTTGTGAAGCAGCGATTATTGCAGCAGATGTAGCTACAAAAGCAGCAGCAGTACAGATTGGTTTTATGGATCGTTTTACGGGTTCCTTAGTACTAGTCGGCACAGTATCTAATGTAGAATCGGCTTTGAAACAGGTAGTAAATGTTTTGGTGGAAGGCTTGGGATTTTCTGGTCCTAAGCTGACAAAGTCTTAAGATGCAAAAGGTAATGCTAGTTGGTCCTGTAGGAGCAGGAAAAACATCTTTAATTCATATGCTGCAAAAGGATTCGCAAAAGGCTGAAAAAACACAAAGTATTATATTTACAGATGGAGCCATTGATACACCGGGCGAATATGCACAAATCCCGCGTTTTTATTCAGCTTTAATGGTAACAGCGATGCAAGCATCAACAGTAGCCGTTGTCCAGGATGCGACAGATTTAAAAATAGCTCTTCCGCCTGGGTTTGCTAGTATGTTTTCCCGTCCTGTTGTCGGGGTTGTTACTAAAATTGATGTTCCCGGAATTGATAGAGAAAAGGCAAGGGAGCGTTTACTACAAATTGGGGTTAAAGAACCGATATTCTTTGTCTCTTCTCATACCGGAGAAGGGCTGGATGAATTAATTGAGTATTTTGGGAAGGGAGGTGTACATAATGAGTGAAGCGTTAGGTATGATTGAAACTAAAGGACTAGTAGGAGCTATTGAAGCTGCTGATGCTATGGTAAAGGCAGCCAATGTTCAATTAGTAGGTTATGAAAAAATTGGTTCTGGGTTAGTAACAGTAATGGTACGTGGCGATGTTGGCGCGATAAAAGCGGCAACAGATGCTGGTGCAGCAGCTGCGCAAAAAGTTGGCGAAGTTGTATCCATTCACGTTATTCCTCGTCCTCATACAGACGTGGAAAAAATTCTTCCCAAAATGAAATAGGTTAATAATTTGGAGGTGGAATCATTATGCAAGAGCAGTTAATTGATAAGGTTATGGATGAAATTAAAAAACGGATGGAGACTCAAGCTCCTACCGCAGCTACTAAAGAAGAGTGTAAGGGCCCAATGAATCCTGGAATTACTGAATTTGTTGGTACTGCAATCGGTGATACTATTGGTTTAGTTATCGCAAATGTAGATCCTATGTTGCATGAAAAAATGAAAATCGACCCTAAATATCGTTCCATTGGTATCTTAGGCGCTCGTACAGGGGCTGGCCCACACATCATGGCAGCTGATGAAGCTGTAAAAGCAACAAATACAGAGATCATATCCATTGAATTACCTCGTGATACCAAAGGGGGAGCAGGACATGGTTCTTTGATTCTCTTTGGTGCAGAAGAAGTGTCTGATGCTCGCCGTGCAATTGAAGTAGCACTAAAAGAATTGAATCGCACTTTTGGTGATGTGTATGGTAACGATGCCGGACATATTGAATTACAATATACTGCTCGGGCAAGTTATGCTATCAATAAAGCCTTTGGTGCACCTGTAGGTAAAGCCTTTGGACTGATTGTTGGTGCTCCTGCTGCAATTGGCGTGCTCATGTCAGATGTTGCAGTGAAAACGGCTAATGTTGAAGTGGTCGGTTATGGCAGTCCCGCTGGTGGCACAAGTTATTCTAATGAAGTTATTTTAATGGTTACTGGTGATTCCGGTGCAGTACGTCAAGCCGTACTTGCCGCTAAAGACGTAGGCAAAAAATTGTTGGAAGCTATGGCTGGTTCAGCTCCATCGTCAACTACGCCATATATCTAATACAGGGAGGGGAAAAACAATGAAGAGATCAAAACGTTTTGAAGTTTTAGCTGCCCGCCCTGTAAATCAGGACGGTTTCGTTGAAGAATGGCCAGAAGTTGGTCTGATGGCTATGGGTAGCCCTAATGATCCAATACCTAGTATTAAAATCGAAAACGGCAAGATCGTTGAAATGGACGGTGTTGCTCGTAGTAATTTCGATTTTATTGAACAGTTTATTGCTGATTATGCCATTGATGTCAAGGTAGCTGAAAAAGCAATGGCTATGGATGCTACTGAAATTGCCAAGATGCTTGTTGACGTCAATGTATCAAGAAAAGAAGTTGTTGATCTTGTTCGTGGTTTAACTGCTGCGAAATTAGTAGCCGTTTTCAATACTATGAATGTAGTAGAAATGATGATGGCAATGCAAAAAATGCGGGCACGGAAAATTCCTTCGAATCAATGCCATATTACAAACGTAAATGACAATCCAGTGTTGATCGCGGCAGATGGCGCAGAAGCTGCATTGCGTGGTTTTGATGAAATGGAAACAACAGTTGCCGTTGTTCGTTATGCTCCATTTAATGCCTTGGCCCTCTTAATTGGTGGTCAAACCGGCAGAGGCGGCACATTGATCCAATGTGCACTCGAAGAAGCAACTGAGTTAGAACTTGGGATGCGTGGTATCACTGCCTATGCAGAAACTATTTCTGTATATGGTACAGAAAACGTGTTTGTTGATGGTGATGATACACCTTGGTCAAAAGCGTTTCTTGCTTCAGCCTATGCTTCACGAGGCTTGAAAATGAGATTTACCTCAGGTACTGGTTCTGAGGTGCAAATGGGATATGCAGAAGGCAAGTCTATGTTATATCTAGAAATTCGTTGCATCATGGTTACTAGAGGAGCAGGCGTACAAGGATTGCAAAATGGTTCTGTAAGTTGCATTGGCGTTCCAGCAGCTGTTCCATCCGGTATTCGTGCTGTTTTGGCAGAAAATCTTTGCACGACTATGCTAGATATGGAAGTAGCATCTAGTAATGACCAAACCTTTACTCATTCTGATATTCGCCGTACAGCTCGTACATTAATGCAGATGCTTCCTGGCACTGACTTTATTTGTTCTGGTTATGGTGGAGTACCAAACTATGATAATATGTTTGCCGGCTCTAACTGGGATGTTGACGATTACGATGATTGGAATATCATCCAGCGTGATTTGAAAGTTGACGGTGGTTTGCGTCCAGCTTCTGAAGAAGAGGTAATTGCTGTTCGTAATAAAGCTGCTCGGGCTTTACAAGCGGTATTTAAAGAATTAGGCTTCCCAGCAATTACGGATGAAGAAGTAGAAGCTGCAACCTATGCTCATGGCAGCAAAGATGTTCCAGCACGTAATGTGGTTGAAGATTTAAAAGGTGCACAAGAATTGATGAGCCGTGGCATTACGGGCATTGATGTTGTTAAAGCCTTATCGAAGAGCGGTTTTACTGATTTAGCTGAAAATGTTCTAAATCTTTTGAAACAACGTATCTCCGGTGATTATCTCCATACATCAGCTATTCTTGACACCAAGTTTAATGTTATCAGCGCCGTGAATAGCCGTAATGATTATGCCGGTCCAGGGACTGGTTATCGTATGAGCGATGAACGTTGGGAAGAAATTAAAAACATTCGTCAAGCAATTAAACCATCTGACTTTGACGTTTGATTTCAGAAAGAGAGGTGTAATGTAATGGAAATTAACGAACAAATGATTCGTGAAATCGTAATGCAAGTGGTACAAGGAATGGAGCAAACCAAACCTGCTACTGCAGTAGTTACAGGACGTCCCATGACTTTGGTCGAAAAAGGGGAAGCACGCCCTGGGACAAGAGCAGATGAAGTGATTATTGCTGTGACTCCAGCTTTCGGTAAATTTCAAAATAAAACCATTGTAAACGTTCCTCATAGTGATGTATTGCGTGAAATGATCGCAGGCATTGAGGAAGAAGGTTTGAGTGCTAGAGTGGTTAGAATACTGCGCACTTCCGATGTAGGATTTGCTGCTCATGATGCGACTAAATTGAGTGGATCTGGTATAGCGATTGGTATACAGTCTAGAGGCACTACTGTAATTCACCAAAAAGATTTACCACCACTAAGTAACTTAGAACTTTTCCCTCAATCTCCTTTGTTAGATTTACCTGCTTTCCGCGCCATTGGCCGTAATGCTGCGAAATATGCGAAAGGTGAATCACCAACACCAGTACCAACAAGAAATGACCAAATGGCACGACCTAAATTCCAGGCAAAAGCCGCTGTGCTTCATATCAAAGAAACAGAACATGTAGTTCCTGGAGCAAAGCCAGTTGAACTTACTGTACAATTTTAAATAAGCGGAGGTGATCGAAATGTCTCAAGAAAAAATGATAGAAGATATGGTTCGTGAAGTGTTAAAGTCAATGAGTCAAGGGCAAGCGCCTCAAAAATCTCATTCTGCCCCAAGTGCTCAATCACAAGGACTAAATGCAGATAAGGATTACCCATTGGCAACAAAACGACCAGAATTATTAAAAAGTCCTACAGGGAAAAAACTTTCAGACATTACTTTGGCTAACGTGTTAAATGGTAATGTTACACCGAGTGATGTACGTATTGCTCCTGAAACACTTAGAATGCAGGCTGAAATTGCTGATGGTGTTGGTAGAACCCAGTTCGCAAATAATTTGCGTCGGGCAGCTGAGCTAACTACAATTCCTGATAAACGGATTCTTGAAATATATAATGCCCTTCGTCCTTATCGTTCAACTAGAGAAGAATTATTAGCCATTGCCGAAGAGATGGAAACAAAATACAATGCAAAAATAAATGCCGCTTTCGTGAGAGAGGCTGCAGGAGTATACGAACGCAGAAATCGTCTCAGAGCGGAGTAGGGTGGAATTTTCATGGCTATAGTTGCAGGTGTGGATATTGGCAATTCTACGACAGAGGTTTGTCTGGCTGCTATAGATTCAACAAAGGTCACTCAATTTTTAGCAAGCAGTATTGTCAAAACAACAGGAATAAAAGGTACATTGGCCAATGTACCCGGAATTATCATTGCGCTAGAAGAGGCTTTGAGCAAATCAAAGATGCAGTTAACTGAACTATCTGAAATCCGATTAAATGAAGCAACTCCAGTTATTGGTGATTTGGCAATGGAGACAATTACAGAAACCATTATTACTGAATCGACTATGATTGGACATAATCCTTCTACACCAGGCGGCGTAGGTTTAGGAGTAGGGCAAACGGTTTTATTTAGTCAATTAAACAGTCTTGTAGCTGGAGACAAAGTGATTTGTATTATTCCACAAGGCATTGATTTTGAAGATGCAGCCAGTGGTCTTAATCTTGCATTATCAAGAGGCATAGACATTCAGGGAGCTGTTGTCCGTCAAGATGATGCAGTTTTGATTGCCAATCGATTGCAAAAAGCAATGCCGGTAGTAGATGAAGTCACGATGATTGAGAAGGTTCCTATTGGAATGCTAGCAGCAGTAGAAGTGGCTGAGGCAGGGCAAACCATTAGAACGTTGTCAAACCCTTATGGAATTGCAACTGTATTTAATTTATCAGCCGATGATACGAAAATGGTGGTGCCAATTGCTCGTGCCTTGATTGGTAACCGTTCCGCAGTTGTTGTACGTACACCGCAAGGCGACGTAAAGGCAAGAACTATTCCAGCTGGATTTATTACTGTTTTTGGACAAAAAGGCAAAGCGGATATTGATGTGGAATCAGGAGCCAATAAAATCATGGAAACGGTGGAAAGGGTGCAACCCGTCCTTGATGTACAGGGAGAAGCCGGAACTCATGTAAATGGGATGTTAGAGAGAGTTCGTCAGGTAATGAGTGAACTTACTGAGCAACCTTTGGCAGATATGAAGATACAGGATATCTTAGCCGTTGATACTTTTGTCCCACAAAAAGTACAAGGTGGATTAGCTGGAGAGTTTGCACTAGAGAATGCTGTAGCTTTGGCGGCCATGGTAAAAACAAGTCGTCTTCCTATGCAGCAAATAGCGAATAAGCTTACCCAGGAATTGGGGGTTAAGGTTGTCATTGCGGGCGTAGAGGCAAACATGGCTATCAGGGGGGCATTAACCACTCCTGGTACGGATAAGCCATTAGCTATCCTAGATATGGGTGGCGGCTCTACGGATGCAGCTATTATTACTAGAGATGAACGGGTTATGTCTATTCATTTAGCTGGAGCTGGTGACATGGTTACCATGCTCATCAATTCAGAGCTAGGGCTAAATGACTTTGATTTATCGGAAGATATTAAAAAGTATCCCTTAGCAAAAGTCGAGAGCTTATATCATATACGGTTAGAAGATGGAACAGTACGCTTTTATGAACAGCATCTTAAACCGGAGGTTTTTTCTCGTGTGGTAATTCTAAAAGATGGTGACATGGTTCCTATTCCTAGTTCTCATCCATTAGATAAGATTCGCCATGTAAGAAGAGAGGCAAAAAAGAGGGTATTTGTAACCAATGCACTTAGGTCTCTTGCTCGCGTGGCACCTACAGGCAATATTCGTCATATTGAATTTGTTGTCTTGGTAGGCGGATCGGCTATGGATTTTGAAGTAGGGGATATGGTAACCGATGCATTGGCTGAATATAGCATTGTTTGTGGCAGAGGAAATATTCGAGGTTCTGAAGGTCCACGTAATGCTGTAGCCACTGGGCTGGTATTGTCCTATCTTGATAGAGAGGCGTGAGCGGGATGCTGCCAGATAGAATTAAACCTTGTGTGCTAATCTATATATTTCCTCACTCCGATGGTGATAAAAAGATTCGGGAGGTACAGGCTGGTATGGAGGAAGAAGGAATACCTTGCTCCATTATGTCTAGTAACGAATCAGATGAAATCACTCTAGCGTATCAGGCCGCTTCTGCTTCAAAACTTGGAGTTGGAATTGGAATTGGATCAAAAAATTTGTGCATTCACTATGCTAAATTGCCTGCAAAGCAGCCTTTATTTGCTTTAAATGCTGCAGGAACTCCTGCGCAATGGAGGCATTTCGGTTACAATGCGGCACGTTTGGTGAAGGGAATTCCTTTTAAAAATCAGCCTTCCGAAGATGTAGGTTCTCAAATTATAGATTCGAAGGCCCTGTATCAGATCGTTTATAAAATCGTCCATAAAGTTCTTTTAGAAGGTGCCGAAGACCATGGGGAGGTGAAAGCATGGTCAAAGACGCGGTAGGTCTCATAGAAATTGTCGGATTGGCTGCTGCTTTAGAAGCGGCTGATGCAGCTGTTAAAGCAGCTAATGTTGAATTAATTGGCTATGAACTGACAAAAGGCGGGGGACTCGTAGTCGTTAAATTAAGTGGTAATGTTGGGGCAGTTAAGGCTGCAATTGAAGCTGGTAAGATGGCTGGTAGTAAGGTAAATAAGGTATGGGCTACTCACATTATACCTAGACCCCATGGAGAGTTATCTTGCATGCTGCTTACAAAAGAAACGGTAGGTTTAGCTAAGAAACAGCCTGTGGCTGAAGTAATAGAACCTGCAAAAGCTAAACAAAGCGAAACTTTACTTGTAAGCAATGAAGTTGAGGTAGAAGTGGAAGCTAGCATTGAAACTGAAAGTCAGTTAGTAAAAGGAGAGCTAGAAGAACATGAGTCGGAGACCAACAAATTGCCACCTGTTCTAGAAAAACAGAAAAAAGTTTCCGATTATTGTAATCTTTGCGGTGATCCTGCTTGCCCTAGAATAAAGGGAGACCCTAAGATCACTTGTATCCATTACGAGAGAAATAATAAGGAGGCGGAATAGTATGCGTGGAGAAGCTTTAGGAATGGTCGAAACAAAGGGTTTAGTAGGTGCTATTGAAGCTGCTGATGCAATGGTTAAAGCGGCTAATGTAATATTAGTAGGTTATGAAAAAATTGGATCTGGTTTAGTAACCGTTTTAGTTCGTGGTGATGTAGGGGCAGTAAAGGCTGCTACTGATACAGGTGCAGCAGCAGCACAAAGAGTTGGCGAATTGGTGTCTGTTCATGTAATTCCACGTCCTCATACAGATATCGAAAAGATTCTTCCTAAGGTTGATGAATCTTTATAATTTGAAATAAAAATTTAGGGCAAATGAGGTGAGATGATGGAAAAGACAGTAATGGATGAAGTTGTGAAACAGGTAATGCAGGTCTTGTCAAAAACGACCTTGTTAGAGGAAAAGAAAGGCATTCCTGTAGGCGTATCCAATCGCCACATCCACCTCTCTGCCGAGCATATTGAGATATTGTTTGGTTCTGGCCATACGTTGACGCGGCAAAAAGATTTGAAACAAGTTGGAGAATTTGCTGCTGCGGAAACGGTTACTATGGTTGGGCCTAAAGGTGTAATTCGTGGTGTTCGGGTATTAGGACCAGTGCGCAAGAATACGCAGGTTGAAATTTCCCGTACAGATGGATTTAGTCTTGGGGTCGTGCCACCTCTGCGTGATTCAGGCGATATAGCAGAATCAGCTGGTATTACGATCGTTGGTTCTCATGGCGCAGTGACCTTAACGGAAGGGTTGATATGCGCAACCAGACATATTCACATGCATACAGATGATGCTCGGCGTTTTGGTGTTTCAGATGGAGAACGGGTCAAGGTTGAAATTGGCGGTTCGCGGGGAGCTTCCTTCAAAAACGTGTTAGTACGTGTACATCCAGATTTTCGTCTGGAGTTTCATATTGATACGGATGAAGCGAATGCTGTCAATCTGAAAAGTGGTGATGAAGTGACTCTATCGCGATGCGAGGAGGTATAGCGTGGATAATGAAAAGCTGGTGCAACTTGTTACGTTAGAAGTTATGCGCCAATTAAAACAAAAACCTGCGGCTATACAAGAAGATGTTGCTCTGGCTGAGCATAAAGCTTTGGCCATTTTTACTGGTGGAACAATTGGCTTTGAGCAGGGTTTGGCAGAGATAAAAAAAATACAAAATCTTAATTTTTCGGTAACAGTAGTCTTATCTGCAGCGGCTGAACAAATTATGGGAATTGATCGTATTAAGGCAGAATTGGGCAGTCACACAACTATTGTTACTGCCCATTCCACTTACCCTGGCGATGTATTACGGGAAGCCGAACTTGTGCTTGTTCCAGTGCTTACCCAGAATACGGCAGCGAAGCTGGCTCATACTTTGTCGGATACGATGATTTCAACTCTGATTTTACAAGGTTTAATGATGGGAAAACCAGTAGTAGCAGCCTTGAATGCGGCCGACCCAATGGATAGTTGGCGATTACAGGCTAATATGGGAAAAGCATCACCTGGACTGCTAAAAGCTTTACGTACAAATTTGCAAAAGCTAGCAGGCTATGGCATACAGCTTGTTCAAGTGACTGCTTTAGCAGAGGAAGGTCAAAAATTATTGGGCCGCAAAAATAAAACGAGTGCAGCTGGTTTGGCAAACAAAAAAAGTGTACTGGATGCGGTTGCAATAAAAAATGCTGCAGCGAATGGTGCTAAAAGTATTACAGTTTCTTGGGGAACCATTATTACTCCATTAGCGAAAGATGTTGCCAGGGAATATGGTGTTGAGATTATATTGGAACAGTGAACAAGTAGCAGTAGGAATGGAGAATGCCTATGTGGGTAGGAAGAGTGGTAGGTACATTGGTGGCTACGCCTAAAGATGAAAGTCTCACTGGCAGCAAATTGCTGTTTGTGCAACCTATGAAATTTTATGAAGATCAAAGACGAAATCCAGTTGTAGCTGTAGATACCATTGGTGCTGGTACAGGTGAGACTGTACTCGTTGTTGAAGGCAGTTCAGCCAGGCATTTACTTGGTAGACCCAACGCAGCAGTAGATTCTGCTATCATTGGAATTATTGATAGTATCGAGTTAAATAAAGAGTTACTCGAGGAGTAATGTATGATGAAAGTATATACAAAAACAGGGGATGAGGGACAAACCAGCCTGCTGAGCAAACAGCGGGTTTTCAAAGATCACGCACGAGTTGATGCCTATGGTACGGTGGATGAGGCAAATGCCGCCATGGGATTGGGGAAGTCCCTGATTACTAATTTACCTTGGGCTGTTGAAACAATTCAGCATATACAAGTGGAATTGATATCCTTAAATGCAGATTTGGCAACAGAAAATTTGGCGGTTGCCGATTATCGTATTACCCAAGATCATGTTACGAGATTGGAGTCAATCATTGACTCCCTAGAACAAAAACGGATTCCACAACATTATTTTGTAACACCGGGAACTTGCTCGGCAAGTGCAGCACTAGACCTTGCTCGTACAATGGTACGGCGTGCAGAGCGTTGTGTTGTTCGGCTCAAAAGAACAGAGAAGGTTACACCGCCAGTATCCTTATACTTGAATCGTCTTTCTGATGTGTTGTTTGTGTTAGCTCGCTGTGTTGAACAAGAGGAACTAATCGCAGAAGTTAAGAATAAGGTGTTACTTGCCTTAAAAGGTGAACAGACCAATTGTACTGGTGAAGAGCAAGGAAACGTATTAAATAAAGCAAAAAAAATGATAGCTCTAGCAGAACAAAAAGCAATGGACATAGGAGTTCCTATGGTAATTGCTGTAGTTGATGTGGGAGGAAATCTAGTAGCGCAGCATCGTATGGATGGTGCATTGTTAGCTAGTGTTTCCTTGGCCCTAGATAAGGCTTATACTGCAGTTGCGTTAAAAATGCCCACTCACGAAGTTGCTCCCTTAGTAACCCCAGGAAATCCATTGTTTGGGCTTCATACGGCTAATGGTGGCAGATTTATTGCCTTTGGCGGTGGTTTCCCCATTATAGTCAATGGAAATATAGTTGGTGGTTTGGGAGTAAGTGGTGGCGCGGTTGATGAAGATATGATAGTTGCTAAAGCTGGTCTAGCTATAGGTTAACCGTGGCTAGAACTAGGAGGAGGGGAAGATATGAGTTTAGATCAAGCATTAATTGAAAAAATAACATCAGAAATATTGGCAAAAATGCAAGTGGAAAAAGTTCAATCTTGTCAAGAGGATGGAATTTTTGAGACTGTTGATGAAGCCGTAGCAGCAGCTCGAATTGCATATGAACAGTTAAGGAAGTTATCACTAGAAAAAAGAGAAAAACTAATCCAAGCAATTCGGGATGCATCTTATGAGAATGCAGAAATACTGGCTAAAATGGCAGTAGAAGAATCTGGAATGGGAAGAGTTGCAGATAAAATCATTAAGAACCAAATGGCGGCTCTGAAAACCCCAGGAACTGAAGATTTGACTACGACTGCTTGGAGTGGTGACCAAGGTTTAACCTTAGTTGAAATGGGACCTTATGGAGTGATTGGTGCCATTACGCCAACTACAAACCCTACAGAAACAGTAATTTGTAATGGAATCGGCATGATTGCTGCTGGCAATTCTGTATTTTTTAGCCCGCATCCTACGGCAAAAAATACTTCTATTTGGATTATAAAATTATTAAATAAGGCCATTGTAAAAGCTGGCGGTCCTAACAATCTATTGACATCAGTAGCTGAACCTTCTATTACGGCAGCCAATGCTATGATGAAGCACCCAGGAATTAATATGCTAGTCGCAACAGGTGGTCCTGGCGTTGTTAAGGCCGTTTTGTCATCTGGTAAGAAAGCCATTGGTGCAGGAGCTGGAAATCCTCCTGTTATTGTTGATGAAACTGCTGATATTGAAAAAGCCGCCAGAGATATTATTGCAGGTTGCTCCTTCGATAATAATTTACCTTGTATTGCAGAAAAAGAAGTCATTGCTATAGGATCTATCGCTGATGAACTCATCAACTATATGCAAAAATATGGTGCCTATTTAATCTCTGGTTCTGCAATAGAAAGACTTTTAGAAGTTGTCATGACAGTAAAAGAAGAGAAAATGGCAGAAGGTTGTACAGAAAAACCCAAAAAATCATATGGCATCAACAAAGACTATGTTGGTAAAGATGCCAAATATATATTAAGTAAAATTGGAATTGATGTGCCAGACAGCATTCGTGTTGTTTTATGTGAAACCCCAGCAGACCATCCATTTGTTATTGAAGAATTAATGATGCCTATACTACCTGTTGTGCAAGTCAAAGATATTGACGCTGCAATTGAATTGGCTGTTAAAGTAGAGCATGGCAATCGCCATACGGCAGCGATGCATTCTAAAAACGTGGATAATCTTACTCGGTTTGCCAAAGCGGTAGAAACAACTATCTTTATTAAAAATGCTCCTTCTTATGCCGGAATTGGTGTAGGCGGAGAAGGGTTTATTACATTTACCATTGCCGGTCCTACTGGTGAAGGTTTAACTTCCCCTCGTAGTTTTACCCGTCAAAGACGCTGCGTTCTTGTTGATGCGTTTTCCATCATCTAGGTTCACTAATCGAATAGCAAGGAGTTGGTAGAAAATGCGTGACGAGATTGTTGCTGCGGTAAAAGCATCAGGAGTGGTGGGAGCCGGGGGAGCCGGTTTCCCCACTCATATCAAGATAAATGCAAGTGTTGATACCGTAATTGCCAATGGCGCAGAATGTGAGCCCTTACTTAGAGCACATCAGCATATTATGGCAGCAGAAAGTATGAAAATGGTATTAGGCTTGAAAACGGTAATGCTAGCTACAGGTGCTAGAAAAGGCTATATTGGCTTAAAGCGTAAGTATGAAGAAGCCACAAATAATCTTCGAGCTGCTATAAAACAAATGGGCGAAGAAGAAATTGAACTGTTTTTTTTACCAGATATTTATCCAGCAGGGGATGAGCAAGTACTGGTACATGAAGTAACAGGGAAAATTGTCCCAGAAGGTGGTATTCCATTACATGTAGGAGTCGTAGTTGCTAATGTGGAGACATTAGTTAATGTTGCAAATGCGCTAGAAGGCAAAGGTGTAACAGATAAGTATGTAACGGTTGGTGGCGCTGTATGTCATCCTGTAACGGTAAAAGTACCGATTGGTATGAAAGTGCAGGAGTTGATTGATTTAGCAGGCGGATCCCTTGTACATCCCTATGCTATCATTGATGGCGGGCCTATGATGGGGAAATTAATTGAACTCGATGCGCCTGTTACGAAAACTACAGGAGGCATCCTTGTTTTGCCGATAGATCACTCTTTAATATTGCAAAAAAATACACCATGGCAGATGATCGCGAATCGGGCAAAATCAGTATGTTGTAATTGTCTGGCGTGTACAGAAGCCTGTCCTCGTCATTTATTAGGGCATAGTTTGGAGCCTCATCGCATTATGCAGGCCATTGGTAGAGGGCAAATTGGCGAATCAGAAATCTTTTCGAGAGCATTTTTATGCTCCGAATGTGGGGCATGTGACACTTATGGTTGTACCATGGGACTATCACCTCGTAGAGTGAATGGAGAATTAAAAAAAGAGCTGGCTAAAGCTGGAATAAAGAATCTTCATCACAATAAACCGCAAGAGGTTCACGGGAGTCGTGAATACCGCTTAATTCCTACCAAAAGATTGACTGCTCGTCTGGGGATTTCTCAGTATGATGTGAAAGCACCACTCAGTGAAAAAGAGATTAGTGTACAGGAAGTTAGGTTACCGCTTTCACAGCATATTGGAGCACCGGCAGAGGCAATTGTAAAAGTAGGAGATAAGGTTGTAAAAGGGGAACTAATCGCAAAGATTCCTGAAGGTGCAGCTGTAGGAGCCAATCTACATGCTAGTCTTTCAGGAGAAGTATTTATTGTAGACAAAAGCATCGGCATCCGAAAGGCTTAGGACAACAGGGGGTAAAAGAATGAAACGTGCTATAGGCTTATTAGAGTTAAAAAACATTACAAAGGGTATTTTAGCGGCGGATGCTATGTTAAAAGCTGCTAATGTTGAGATACTCATGGCCCAAGCCATGTGTCCAGGTAAGTATGTTGTAATGGTTGCCGGAGATGTAGGGGCGGTACAAAGTGCTGTTCGGAGTGGGACAGCGGTCAGTGGCTGCGAGAATGTAGTAGATGAATTTATTTTGCCAAACTTACATGATAGTGTTTTTCCAGCATTAACAGGATGTACAGATGTGAAAGAAATACAAGCCTTGGGAATCATTGAAAGTTATTCTGTTGCTTCGGCAATTGTAGCTGCTGATATAGCAGCAAAATCTGCAGATATAAAACTAATCGAAGTTCGACTGGCTAGGGGTATGGGTGGTAAAGCAATGGTCACATTAACTGGTGATGTAGGGGCAGTAACTGCTGCCATACGTGCAGGAGGTAATGCCATTAAAGATACTGGGTTCCTAGTGGATCAACTTGTTTTGCCAGCGCCTCACAATGCATTACACAAAGTTTTATTTTGACATTAATTTTGGCTTATATTTCTTAGTTTGCACGATTAGCAAAGTTTTGAGAGTGTTTCAAAGCATTTTGAAACGCAAAGGTCACAAAGAAACACAAATAACGCAAAGATAAGTTTATGTAGTTCCTTTGTGTTTTTTGTGTTTCTTTTTTATTGTAATAAGGTTTAGTTTGGTAAAAAATATGCAATTATTTATTTGTAATAGTGGAGGAGAGAAATGACAGCGCAGGATTTTCTAGTAGCATTTGGTGTAATCATTAATGCCTTGCCTGGTGGGTTATATGCATTAACTTTTGGCTTTGCCTCTGTACCAACAGCGGCTGGTTTTATTATTGGCGCAGTTGGCTGTGGTGTTCTGGGAATTGTTTCTCCCATATCCTTTCAAGCAGAGACGCTTACCTTAGCTGGAACAATGGGGCGAACGATCCAGGAAAGATGTTCAATGATTTTTCTGGAAGGGGCAATTCTTCTTGTTGTAGGACTGCTTGGCATATTTCAAGTACTTGTTAATTTTATCGGTCCTGTCATTACAAATGGAATGATGGCAGGCGTAGGTGTAATATTGGCGAAGGTTGCAGTAGAAATGACAACTAGAAATCCTATCGTTGGCGGAACTTCTATTTTCACTGCATTATTGACGTATTACATTACACCAAACCCTGCCGATAAGTTAGTCTATACAATTGTTAGCTGCGTCATCTTATCCTCTATAGCAGCGTTTTTCTTTAATAAACAAGGGGATATCCAAATCGATGAGTCTCGTGAGAAGTTTATTTTACAAAAGTTTGTATTTAATAAGACAGTGATTCGCGGTGCTCTCGGTATTAGCGCTCTAAATGTAGGTGCAAATATTGCCTTTGGCAATATAACGGCCCAAACATTAGCGAAATCTGAGGTCAATTTAGATCACTTAACGATTGTTAGCAGCCTTGCAGATATGATATCTTCCTTATTTGGTGGGGCACCTGTTCAGGCCATTATATCAGCAACAGGGACAGCACCACATCCAATTGCCTCAGGTGTGCTTATGATGAGCATCATGGCGATTATTCTAATCACAAAAATGTTGCCTAAGGTAGCCAAGTTTGTACCTAGCGAGTCAATCTCTGGCTTTTTATTAGTATTAGGTGCTATTGTCACCGTACCAATTAATGCAGGTTTAGCCTTGCAAAGTGGCTTAGGGAGTAATGATTTGATTATTGGTGGTGTTACCATGACGGTTACCGCCATCACAGATCCCTTTATAGGTATGGTATCAGGATTGGTTGTTAAACTTTTAATGGGAGTTTTTGCAGGGTAGGGAATACGACAACTCTTCTTTTTTTACCACAGAGGCGCAGAGAACACAGACACAATGGATAGGATTTTAAACAGTTCTCTCAGTGCACTCTGCGCCTATGCGGTTACATTTCTATCTTTGCCTTATGCTAAAAAAACGGTAATTTCTAATATAATAAAAAGGGGGCAGCTAATTGCTAGCAGCTCCCTTTTTATGTATCGAATTAGTAGTCTTGTACTAGAGAATACCAACACCTTTTGATAAAGCAAATGCGACGAATCCACCAATCATAGGGCCAACTACAGGTACCCAGGAATAGGACCAATCGGAATCTCCTTTACCAGCAATGGGGCATATGGCATGTGCAATACGAGGTCCAAGATCACGGGCAGGATTTAAGGCATACCCAGTTGTACCTCCGAGACAAGCGCCGATACCAAAGATTAAAACAGCAACCATATAAGGGCCATAGCCAGGACTCATTGCCCCCACGTTTTTAGAAAACATAGCGAAAACAGGAAATATGAGCATGACAGTAGCAATGATTTCACAAAGCAGGTTCTGAGAATAATTGCGAATTGCAGGTCCAGTGCAAAAAACCGCTAACTTAATGCCCTTATCTTCTGTAATCTCCCAGTGTCCACGAAAGAATAACCAAGTAATACAACCACCAAGAGTACCACCAGCTATTTGCAGAATCATAAGAGTAACTGCCTCTGATACCGCATAACCACCGTTTAACATTTTTGCAAATGTTACTGCTGGATTAAGATCGCCTTGCCCACCTAATGAAACAGAGACAAAAACACCCATTAGCACTGCTACTGCCCAGCCAGCAATAATATTTAGCCAACCAGCACCTTCTGCCTTGGAACCTTTTAATAATGAGTTCGCGACGACACCATTACCAAAAATAATAAGTGTCGTAGTACCTAGAAATTCCCCTAAAAACGGAGTTGCCATTGAATAAAACCTCCTTATGCATTCTTATTGGTTTGATTTTACTACCTCCTGCTATATTTGCGAATCTTTAAGAATTACCTTGAGTATAAATTGTCTGGCTACATGACATTATTGCCCTCATAAAAATTGAACTTTTTGCGCTAATAGTGCTGATTACTAAAACTGTTATTTACATAGGATTTTATTGCCTCTAAAGTGGGAATTAAAGAACTTGTAATTGAATCGATGTTTAGATTATTTTTATTGACACAGGAAAAAACGGATGATATACTGAGAAAAATTAAATACATAGCTGATTGGAAAACCAAAGGCTAAGGATGTCCCCTATTTAGGGCGGACGTTCTTAGTCTTTTTTATTTGCTATAAAATAAAAAAATGAGGAGGATGAATATGAAATTTGTAAAGATTGCCTTGGTGGTAACAGCACTTATCGCATTAGCAGGAGGGATTAGTGGTTGTTCATCAAGTACGGCGGAAAACAAAAATACAAAAGTTAGAATTGCTCATTTTCCTAATATTACTCATTCCCAGGCTCTCGTCGGCAGAGCCAATGGTCAATTTCAAAAAGCCCTAGGAGAAGCAAATCAAATTGAATGGAAAACCTTCAATGCGGGACCTGCAGAAATTGAAGCCTTATTTGCTGGAGAAGTGGATATTGGTTATATCGGTCCTGGTCCTGCCATTAACGGCTATACGAAATCAAAGGGGGATCTGCAAATCATTGCGGGGGCAACGGATGCAGGTGCTATCCTTGTAACGAGAAAAGACTTAGTCTTAAAAAACGTAGGGGAACTAAGCGGCAAACGAATTGCTGTTCCGCAGTTTGGTAATACACAAGACTTATCCTTAAGACACATTCTACAAGAAAATGGATTAACAGATACAACAAAAGGTGGCACAGTAGAAGTAAGGCAAGCCGATAATCCTGATATTAAGACATTGCTTGATAAGGGAGAAATCGATGCTGCCCTTGTTCCGGAGCCATGGGGAGCCCGATTAATCAGTGAAGTCAAAGCCAATGTATTATTAGATGATAAACAGGTGTGGAGAGATGGTAATTACACAACGGCAGTTGTTGTTGCTAGAACACAATTTATCAAAGATCATCCAGATTTAGTTGAAAAATTCATCAGGACTCATGTGGAATTGACGGACTACATTAACAAAAATCCTGAGCCAGCAAAAGAAACGGTGAATGCTCAGATTAAAGAATTTACAGGTAAACCTTTAGCCAAGGAAATTTTAGATGATGCTTTTAAAAGATTAACCATAACTAATGATCCAGAGAAAGATTCTGTAATTGACTTCGTCAAACTATCCGTCGATGCAGGCTTTATCAAAACGGCACCGGATCTCAAGAATCTATTTAACTTTACAATATTGAATAAGGTTCTAAAGGAAAAAGGGTTAAAGGAAATCGAGAATTGAGGTGTTATAGATGAGTATAGTAGTAGAAAATGTCAGTAAAAGCTTTATTACCAAAACAGATAATATAAAAACTCTCGATAACATCAATGTTACCTTTCACAAGGGTGAATTTGTTTGTATTCTAGGACCTTCAGGGTGTGGGAAGTCAACTCTTTTAAATATTATTGCTGGATTAGAAGAAGCCACAACAGGAAGAGTGGTTTCTAACGGTACTGAAGTAAAGGGGGCTGGACCTGACCGGGTTGTTATGTTTCAGGAAGCAGCCCTATTTCCTTGGCTTAAAGTCATTGACAATGTGGAATTTGGTATGAAAATTGCTGGCATTCCTAAAGAAGAACGCAGAGAAAAAGCGGCAAAATATTTGAAGATGGTACATCTTACTCGCTTTCAAAATTGCTTCATACATGAATTGTCAGGTGGAATGCGGCAGAGGGTTGCGTTGGCTAGAGCGTTAACTTTAGATTCAGAGGTACTCTTAATGGATGAACCCTTTGCTGCTTTAGATAGTCAGACGAAGAGTATTTTACAAGTGGAATTGCAACAAATTTGGTTAGAAACCAAAAAAAATATTATCTTTGTTACTCATAATGTGGAAGAAGCAGTTCTACTGGCAGATCGGGTTATTGTCATGGCAGCCAATCCTGGTGTGATAAAAAAGGAATTCCATATACAACTTGCCAGACCAAGGCAACCAGAAAATGTGGATTTGGCTTATCTTGCAGCAGACATCATGAAAGAACTAAAAGAGGAGGTGGAGAAGGTTGCCAAAGCTGAATTTGACACTGATTGGACTAGCAAAAAAGGTACTATTTTACCTGCTTCTGATAATAATCTGGGAACTGGCATATAGGATTGGCGTAGATTGGCTACGATTGTGGAAGGCATATATTTTTCCATCTCCTATTGCTGTTTTTACCACCCTTTGGGGGTTGGTAGCAGATGGCACCCTTGCCATTGCCGTTTTGGCAAGTGCCAAAAGAATATTGCTTGGGTATTTTATATCTATCATTATAGGTATATTGGTTGGTCTTGCCATTGTACGATTTAAGTATCTTGATGAAAACGTAAGTCCATTAATATTAGGATTACAAACATTGCCAAGCATTTGTTGGTTACCTTTCTCGATTCTTTGGTATGGATTAAATGAGAGTGCTATTATCTTTGTTATCGCAGTAGGTTCAACCTTTGCTGTTTCCATTGCCATAGAATCGGGTATGAAAAATATAAATCCTATCTTTGTGAGAGCGGCAAAAACAATGGGTGCTAAAGGATTTAAACTGTACTGGAATGTGATCATTCCTGCAAGCCTTCCTAGTATTATTTCAGGCTTAAAACAAGGATGGTCTTTTGCTTGGAGAGCCTTAATGGCAGGGGAAATGATATCTGCAACCAAGGGGCTGGGGCAGGTGCTTATGGTGGGCAGAGATTTAGCAGATATTAGCCAAGTGATGGCGATTATGATTGTCATTGTTGTGCTTGGTGTTGCAGTAGATAAATTAATATTTGGACGAATTGAAATGGATATTAGGCAAAAATGGGGCTTAGATAAAGCGTAATGAAACCAGTTTGTGGGGAATGAGAAAGTAGGTGTAGTTGATGGAGTTAACCATAAAGGATCTTGAAACAGATGTTTTGATAGTTGGCGGCGGAACGGCAGGCTGTTTTGCGGCGATAACCATTGCTGAAAATTCAAAGGCTAAGGTACTCATTGCAGAAAAGGCGAATCTTAAACGGAGCGGCTGTCTTGCTGCAGGGGTTAATGCCCTAAATGCCTATATTGTAAAAGGTCAAACACCTGAAACCTATCTTAATTATGTAAGAAATGATGCAGAAGGTGTGATCAGAGAAGATCTTGTATATACCATTTCTCAAAGACTAAATGCAGTCACAGAGAAAATGGAGACATTAGGTCTTGTCATACTGAAGGATGAGACAGGAGAGTATGTTTCTAGAGGCAATAGAAATATAAAAATTAATGGGGAAAATATTAAGCCTATCCTTGCTGATGGGGTAAGGAAAAGCCAGAATGTAACTGTTTTAAATCGAGTGAACATCATTGACTATATTGTGCAAGAGGGAAAAGTAATCGGTGCCTATGGTTTTTCACTAGATCAGAATATATTATACGTTATTGGCGCAAAAGCGGTAATCTGTACTACGGGAGGGGCTGCGGGGTTATATAAACCCAATAACCCTGGATTTTCGAAACATAAGATGTGGTACTCTCCCTTTAATACAGGAGCTGGTTATGCCATGGGAATTAGGGCTGGCGCTGAGATGACGACCTTTGAAATGCGATTTATCGCTCTTCGTTGTAAAGATACCATTGCCCCTACTGGAACAATCGCACAAGGAATTGGAGCCCAGCAAATTAATGGACTGGGAGAAGAATACGAAAAAAATTATGGAGCCGGGAAAACTTCCCTTCGAATGTATTCTACCGTAATGGAAAATAAAGCAGGCAGAGGGCCCTGTTACTTAAAAACCGTAGGCATTTCAGCTGAACAAGAAGGAGATCTTTATAAGGCTTATCTCAATATGGCTCCTGCTCAAACCTTACGATGGCTTGAAAATGGTAATGGTCCTGCTGCTGAGAATGTGGAAATTGAAGGTACGGAACCCTACATTGTGGGTGGGCATACAGGAAGCGGGTATTGGGTAGATACCAAACGAGAGACGACACTGAAAGGACTGTATGCAGCTGGCGATGTGGCTGGCGGAAGTCCACAGAAATATGTAACAGGTTGTTTTGCCGAAGGAGAAATCGCCGCGTTCTCAGTCTTAGCTTATCTACAGTGTGCAACAAAGTTGGTTCCTAATATAGAAGAAAGTAAGAAAAAGCTGGCAGAGGTAAATCAATATTTAAGTAGTAGAGTAAGCTTTTATACTGTAGAAGAAGTAGAAGAAGCTATGCAAAAAATAATGGATGAGTATGCTGGTGGAATTTCGTCTGGTTATACCTATAATTCTCGTAAACTGCAAGAAGCCCAGAAAAGAATTATAGAAATACTAGATATCAGTCAAAAGCTTGTAGCCGAGGATTTGCATCAACTGATGTTGATCTATGAAGTCATTGATAGATTGTATGTATGCCAAACTCTCATTGCCCATTTAGAAGCAAGGCAAGAAACCCGCTGGCATTCTTTTCAGGAAAATGCAGATTATCCGAATCGAGACGATGAAAACTGGTTGAAGTTTGTTAATTCACGGTTTGAAGCAGGAAAAATCAAAATGGTAATGCGAGACTTGATTAAAAAGGATGACATTTATGAGCATAAAGATTGATCTTCAAAAGTGTACTGGCTGCGGAAAATGCCGTGAGGTTTGTCCTGGCAGTTTACTATATAAAGATATAGCTGGTAAGACACAAATCAGATATCTCAAAGAATGTTGGGGCTGTACTTCTTGTGTAAAAGAATGCAGTTTTAATGCGATTCAATACTATCTTGGTGCAGATATGGGTGGTAAAGGTAGTTTTCTTTATACAAAACAGGAAGGGCAGTTATTGCATTGGATTGTTGTTTTACCTGATGGTACTGAAAAAATTCTTACCACGGATAAGAGCCAAGCAAATGCATACTAGAAAAAAGGATTTGAGGAGGATGAGATTATGGATCATTTAGATAGATTAGAAGCGCAAAGTATTTTTATTTTGAGAGAGGCGTATAAGAAATTTGGTAAGTTAGGGATGTTGTGGTCCATCGGCAAAGATTCAACTGTTATGTTATGGCTGGCGAAAAAGGCGTTTTTTGGTCATTGTCCTTTTCCCTTCATCCATGTAGATACGACCCATAAGATTCCAGAAATGATTGCTTTTCGCGATCGCATGGCAAAAGAATATAATATAGAACTGATTGTTCATACAAATGAGGAAGCGCTAAAGGCAGGCATGGGTCCAGACAAAGGCAGATTGGTTTGCTGCAAAGCCTTAAAAACGGATGGTTTGCAACAGGTAGTTACCAAGTATGAATTTGAAGGATTAATTTTAGGGATTCGCAGAGACGAAGAAGGATCCCGTTCTAAGGAACGAGTTTTTAGTGAAAGAAATAAAGATTCGGAGTGGGATTATACCAATCAGGCGCCGGAGTTATGGGATCAATTCAAAACAGATTTTCCTAAGGGCAATCACATTAGAGTACATCCAATTCTCCATTGGAATGAAATGGATATTTGGGCTTATATTGAACGGGAAAAAATTGAGCTTGTCGATCTTTATTTTGCGAAAAATGGTAAACGTTACAGAAGTTTAGGATGTGCTCCTTGCACAGGGCAGATTGATTCAAACGCTGTCACTGTTGCTGAGATTATTGAAGAATTGAAAAATACTAAGGTCGGCGAGAGAGCCGGAAGAGCGCAAGACCAAGAAGATTCTTATGCTATGCAAAAACTTCGTAAAGATGGGTATATGTAGCACTGTGGACGTTATTAGAGATAGATAAGGGAGGTTAACAAATGGATATTACGAGAGAAGTATTAAATATTGTTGTTGTAGGGCACGTAGATCATGGGAAGTCCACGGTGATAGGTCGATTGCTATATGATACAAAATCTCTTCCAGAAGGGGCGATTGATAGAGTAAAGAGGATAGCTAAGGAAAAAGGTAAGCCTTTTGAATACGCTTATCTTCTAGATGCCTTTGAGGAGGAACAAAAACAAGGGATTACCATTGATACAACCCAACTGCAATTTCGTACGGACAAGAGGGATTATGTCATCATTGACGCACCAGGTCATAAAGAATTTTTGAAAAACATGATCTCTGGTGCAGCTAGTGCAGAGGCAGCATTACTGATTATCGATGCCAATGAAGGGATTCAAGAACAGTCCAAAAGACATGGTTATATATTGTCTCTATTAGGAATACAAAAGGCCTATGTATTAGTCAATAAAATGGACTTAATAGAGTATTCCGAAGAGAAGTTTAATAACATAAAGCAAGAAATGAATGAGTTTTTGAACAGTCTTCATGTATATCCTTTAAAATATATACCTGTTTCTGCTTTTCATGGCGAAAATATAACAACCCCCTCAGATAAAATGCCATGGTATAAAGGTGAGCCTGTTCTCGGAGCCATTGATTTATTTGAAAAGGATAAAGGGTTAGAGGGAAAACCTTTACGATTCCCGATACAAGACGTATACAAGTTTGATAATAGACGAATTATTGCAGGCAGAATCGAGGCTGGTACTTTAAAAACAGGTGATGAAATTTTAATATCGCCGAGTAATAAGGTGACCAAGGTAAAAAGCATAGAGTATTGGGTAGATAAAGATAAAAAAGATAGTATTTCTGCAGGGATGTCTGTAGGCATAACAGTGGAAGATGAATTTTTTAATCAACGAGGCGAGTTTATTTCCCATACCTACGATACACCATTAACTGCTGATACCTTTAAGGTGAGTTTGTTTTGGATGGGGAAAAACGATCTAGTAAAGAAAAAAGAATATAAGCTCAAACTAGCCACACAAGAAGTAGAATGTGAAGTTTTTGCGATTAATAAGGTAATTGATGCCACTACATTAGAAAATATCGAAAATTCGAATCAGGCAAAGACCAACGATGTGGCAGAAGTAACCATCAAGACGAAACGGAAAATCTGTTTTGATGAATTTAGAAATAACCAAAATACAGGAAGATTTGTTATTGTAGACGGCTATGATGTTTGTGGCGGTGGAATTGTTACTGGTCTCGTACAAGAAAGACAGCTTTCCAGTAAATTTGCCCAAAAAGAGGATGAAATAGTAATAAGTTGTTTTGATGAATATTATTATATCCTTTCTGAGGGCGGGTTAAAGAAGTTAGAGGCAATTCCTCATACCTTTACCATTGGTGATGTCATACCTTCCACCGGTGCTACTTATGAGTACCCAGAAGATTTTAATCTGGTAGATGTGAAAACCAATCTTGTCGGGAAAGTAAGAAAATCTAAGTTGCAAGAGATTAGTTTAGTAAACGATATTGCCTATGATAAAGTACTATTTATCGATTCCCAGGGAGCCTACATCCGGGTGCAATCAGGAGAAGACTTTGTAGCTTTCAAGACAGAGCTAGAAAAGTTGCAATCAGCGAATATAGCTCTGGCTGATTTTGCTAACAAATGGTTCGCCTTTATGCACTTTAGACAAGTAAGGTATTTGCAAGCTGCGAAATCTTTGGAAATCGAGTATCAAATATAGGCTTTGCCAGCTATTAGAACTTTTATGTTCTGAGTAGTCCGCGCAGGCTCCATTTGAAGCCTGCGCTTGGACTGCTAGTTACAAGGACGCAGCTACGTTTATCTTATGCTTTCCATTTTTCTTTAATAGAGATAAATCGGTTAGAAAATAGACAGAAAAAGTAAGGATGGTGTTTATTGTGAAAAAGATGATGGCTCTAATTGCTATGCTTATGATGGTAATGGTTATCTCAGGCTGTAGTCAAAATACAGCAGCAACTAGTAAGGAAATTACGATTGGCCTTACAGCTCCCTTAACCGGTGATAATGCGGAATATGGTCAGTCCTTTAAAAATGCTGTAGAACTTGCATTGGAAAAGGCAAATGCCAATGGAGGCATTAATGGTAAAAAAATTACTCTTCTTGCGAATGATAGTAAAGCAGATCCCAAAGAGGCTGCTAATATTGCCCAAAAATTTGTATCTGATAGTAAAGTCATTGGTGTTATTGGCGATTTTACAAGTACAGCAGCATTGGCGGGTGCACCTATATACCAAAAGGGTGGCTTAGTACAATTATCACCAACTTCATCACATCCTGATTTCACGAAACAAGGGAAATTTATGTTCCGGAATATTGCAACTCAGGAACAAGAAGGGCCATTATTAGCTGACTATGGAATTAATAACTTACATAAAAAACGTATTGCTGTTATTTTTATTAATAATGACTGGGGTATTGTAGCCAAAGATAACTTCATCAAGGGTGTGCAAAAATTAGGCGGTGAAATAGTGGCTACTGAACCCTATCTGCCAGAACAAGGTAAAGATTTTAGCGCTATCATTACTAAGGTTAGGGAAAGTAACCCTGATTTACTGTTTATCGGGTCAATGTATACTGATACCGCTCTTATCGCCCAACAAGCACGTAAAGCTAATTTTAATGTTGAGTTAATTGGTACTGGATCTCTTTATTCGGAAGAATTAATAAAATTAGGAGGAGCAGCAGTAGAGGGTCTACACCTTACTTGTTCTTTTTATCCTCTAGATCCTCGTCCAGAAGTGCAAGATTTCGTAAAAAACTACCAAGCTAAATATGGAAAAGCTCCAACCATGTTTGCTGCACAGGCTTACGATGCAGCCAATTTAATGATTGAAGCACTAAAAGCTGGTGCTACTGATCGTACATCGTTGCGTGACAAACTCGCGGCAATCAAAAATTTCCCAGGGGTGACAGGTAAAACTTCTTTTGATGAAAATCGCAATGTAGAAAAAGACCTGACTAAGTTGATTGTTAAAGATGGGAAGTTTGTTCCATATAATCCTTAAGTTTTAGGATGAATTGCTAGGTAGAAAGGGTGAGTTACATTGTTTTTACAGCAGATAATTAATGGATTGGCGCAAGGAAGTATCTATGCGTTAATCGGTATTGGATTTGCTTTGATTTTTGGCGTATTGGGCCTTGTGCATTTTGCTCACGGAGAAGTGTATATGATTGGAGCATTTCTTGGATTTATGCTGGTCAGTGTATTTCATTTGGATGTTTTTTCATCATTACTCATTGCAATGGTAGGGGCAGCTATTCTTGGTGTTATCGTAGAGGGCATTGCATTCAAGCCTCTTAGAAAAGCACCAGATGTAGCTCCTATGGTTTGTACATTAGGATTATCTGTTGTGTTGCAGAATGTGGCTGATCTCATTTGGGGCAGTGATACAAAATCGATCCCAGATGTTATTCCAAATCATGTAGTACCTTTCTTAGGAGCGCAAATATCCTTTCAGCAAATTTTTATTTTTGCAGTGTCCATTATTCTGATGATTGGGCTACAATTTGTTTTATACCGTTCTAAAATCGGCCGTGCCATTCGGGCCACAGCACAAAATAAAGATGCTGCGGCGTTAATGGGGGTTAATATTGATACTGTAATTGCTTCCACCTTTGCGGTTGGGTCAGCACTTGGTGGAGCCGCAGGGGTTTTAGTAGGAGTATATTATAATGCTTTTTATCCAATGATGGGCTTTATGGCTGGTTTAAAAGCGTTTACAGCTACCGTATTAGGTGGGCTGACAAGCGTTCCAGGCGCAGTGCTAGGTGGTTTGATCCTTGGTGTTGCAGAAAATCTGGGGGCTGCATATATCTCATCTGGATATCGTGACATTTTTGCCTTTGCGATTTTGATATTAGTCCTTTTGATTAAGCCCTCTGGTATATTAGGTAGAGGAATTCAAGAAAAGGTGTGATGATATGAAAATATATAAGGATAAGAAAAAAATCACACTGCTACTTATATTAATCGCAGCCATATTGCCCTTAGTGATAGCGGATCAATATATTCTTAGGCTGATGACTATATCGGGCATTTACATCATCTTGGCAGTCAGTTTAAATTTTGTTACTGGTTATGCGGGGCAATTTTGCTTAGGATGGGCTGCTTTTTACGGCATTGGTGCTTACACTTCTGCTTTGGCGGTAAGTAAACTTGGCTTAAGTTTCTGGCTAGCATTCCCAATGGCTGGTGTTGTGGCTGCGCTGTTTGGAATTATCTTGGCGATACCAACTATGAGGCTTCGTGATATCTATTTAGCTCTGACCACATTGGGATTTGGTGAAATTGTTCGGTTAGTTCTCTTAAATTGGACGGATTTAACCCGAGGATCTATGGGGCTTCCAGGGATACCAGCTCCTGAGTTATTTGGTCAAACATTAGATTCACCTTTTTTCTATTATTACTTTATTTTAACTATGGTTCTGCTTGTCATTGGTGCAGTACAGCGAATTATTGATTCTCGTATGGGGAGAGCTCTTATTGCAATCAGAGAAAATGAAATTGCTGCCAAAAGTGTGGGTATCAATACTACGGCATATAAAATTCAGGCATTTGCAGTAGGAGCTTTTTTCTCAGGACTGGCAGGCAGCTTCTACGCTCACTACTCTTCTTATATTGATCCGAATGCCTTTGGTTTTGGTGAGTCAATTGCGATACTGGCAATGGTTGTATTAGGTGGAATGGGCAGTACGGTAGGAGCTATTTTTGGTGCTGTCATGTTATCCTTACTTCCAGAAGTATTACGAGGATTGGCAGAATACCGAATGATTATTTTTGGCAGTATTTTGATGATTGTTATGCTGGTTCGCTCGCAAGGGTTCTTTGGACACTCTGGAGATGGACGAAGAAGAGTAAGACGTTCTGAAAAGGAGATGAAACCAAATGGAGTTACTCAAAATAGCTAATCTGACGAAGAAATTCGGTGGCTTGACGGCAGTGGATAGATTATCCCTTTCCATTGAGAAAAATACCATCACTGGTCTCATTGGTCCTAATGGAGCTGGTAAAACAACCGTATTTAATCTTCTTACTGGATTTTATCAAGCCAATAGTGGGAGCATCCTGTTTAATGGGCAAAACATTACAAACTATCCAACCCATAAAGTTGCAGAAGCAGGACTGGTTCGCACCTTTCAAAATATTCGTCTGTTTACCAAAATGACAACCTTTGATAACGTAAGAATTGGCTATCACTCTCAGGGGTGTGCTGGCTTATTGGGGGCTTTAAGTCGCAACTTTCTAACGAAAAGAGAAGAGACGGAAATTGCCGACTACTCCTTAGAGTTATTAGCAAAAGTTGGCTTAGCCGACAAAAAAGATGAATTAGCCGGAAACTTAAGTTATGGTATGCAGCGTAAACTGGAAATTGCGAGAGCGTTAGCAGCAAAGCCAAGTATGTTACTGCTTGACGAGCCAGCGGCAGGGATGAACCCACATGAGACAAGAGATTTGATGAAGTTTATTCAACAACTCGCTAGTGAAAATATTACGATTGTACTGATTGAACATGATATGAAACTTGTGATGAATGTTTGTCAAAAGATAGTTGTATTGGATTATGGCATAAAAATAGCAGAAGGTTTGCCTGCCGAAATTCATTCCCATGAAGGAGTTATGGAGGCTTACCTGGGAAAGGGGACTTTAGAATGCTTAAAATAACCAATCTACATACTTATTATGGCAATATTCATGCATTAAAAGGCATTAGTCTTGAAGTAAATGAGGGAGAAATTGTTACTCTCATTGGCAGTAATGGAGCAGGTAAGACAACAACACTTAAAACCATTGCTGGTTTATTAAAGCCGGATGAAGGAAATGTCCAATTTCTTGAGCAGAGTGTGACAGGTTTGAAACCAGACAAAATTGTAGAGCGGGGACTTGTTTTGGTGCCAGAAGGACGGCAGGTTTTTCCCTTTATGAGTGTGGTAGAAAACTTACAAATGGGAGCGTACTCCCGTAGAGACAAAGCAGAGATTGAACATAACTTTGCAAGAGTCTACGATCTATTTCCCAGGTTACATGAACGTAGGCGGCAGCAAGCAGGTACCCTTTCCGGAGGAGAGCAACAGATGCTGGCGATTGGCAGGGCTTTGATGGCAGAGCCTAAAATGATCTTGCTTGATGAACCTTCCCTTGGATTAGCACCGATTTTAGTGGAATCGATTTTTAAACTTATTTGTGAAATCAATAAACAAGGAACAACAATTTTGCTTATTGAACAAAATGCGCGGATGGCTCTGATGGTAGCTAATCGGGGATATGTAATGGAAACGGGGAGCATTGTACAGCATGATCAAGCGCAAAATTTATTACAGAGTGATGTTATTCGTAAAGCCTATTTAGGTGAAATATATTAAAAAAAGGGGATTATAAAATGACAGAATTAGTAAAAAATCAAGAGTTAGATCAAGAATTAACAGCGGCGGTACGTTCCTGTATAAAGGATCGGGCAGTTTGGTTTTATTTACTGCTCAAGGAAGCAAAAGAACAAGGTGCTGATAAAGACCTCATTGCCCAAAAAGCCATTTTCAAGTTTGGACAAATGAAAGGAAAGAAAATTGGTGATGTGAAAACGCCTCGTGAATTCTTTGATGGGATTGCTGTAAAAAATGCAAAGTTAGCTTTTGCTATGGAAGAAATCAAAGTTGAAGAAAACCAAGGTATTTATCGCTTTCATCATTGTGCTTTATGTGATGCATGGCGTGAACTTGGCTGTAATCAAGAAGAAATTGATGCCCTTTGCAAATTGGCAATGGAAGGGGATTTTGGCGTAGTTAGCGATTTCCCTTTGGATTTAAAGTTTAATTCTACAATTGCTGATGGTTCAAAGTATTGTGAAATGGTTGTAACAAAGAAAATTTGACTTACACCAACCTTAAGCAACAGCTTAAGTTAACTTCGTAAAAAAGCAAATTTTAGCTGATCAGAGACCTGAAGGCTAAGGCATATCTAAGATATGCCTTAGCCTTCTAATTTTCGCTAAAAAAGTAGTCACGTCTTATTAGCACTTTCATATAATAATAGGGTGTATTAAAAACTTTTTAATATGCTGTTGTATTTTTCAATTTGATTTACTGATTGAGATTATGATGGCTTATATAAAGAAGGGGGCCCGAAAGTGCTCAAACTAACTAATCTCCACGCTTCTTATGGCAAAATTCATGTAGTAAAAGGAATAGATTTAGAAATAAACAAGGGGGAATTTGTTGCTCTTATAGGTAGGAAAGGTGTGGGAAAGACAACAACACGTAAGACAATTATGGGTCTATTAAGGCCTGATTGTGGGAGCATACAATTTCTATCGCAAGAAATCGCTGGCGTAAGGCCAGACAAAATAGCAAGTCAGGGAATTGCTATTGTCTCAAAGGAAAAGAACATTTTCCCCTATATGAGTGTTATAGAAAATCTGCATATGGGTGCCTATTCAAGTAAAGATAAGGAAGAAATAAATTGGGGTTTTGAAAGAGTTTATAATTTCTTTCCCCAATTATTTGATTGCAGACGACAATTGGCAAGAAGTCTTTCAGAAGATCAAAAACAAATGCTGACAATTGGGCGAGTTTTAATGACTCAGCCTAAAATGCTGATACTTGACGACCCTTCTATTGCTTTTGCAGCAACTATTGTGGAAACAGTTTTTAAATTTCTTTCTGAAATACACAAACAGGGGATGACCATATTATTATTTGAAGAAAATAAACAAATGGCTCTCAGAATCGCTGACCGAGCATATGCCATGAAGGCTGGCAGGATTGTGTAGGATAGAGGAGTACACTAGGTAAAGAGAATCAATCTTTTATGGAAAAATAGTATATACTTGAAATAAAGTTCTGACTTATAATGAAAAATAATGAATAAGAAAGCTTAATAAATTAACTTGTACGGGGGATTTTTATCTATGGAACAACAGCTTATAATTCATACAGATTGTCATCAACTAAGTGGTGTACTGCATATACCCCCATGTAATGAAAATGATAAAAAACCTGCTTTCATCATATGCCATGGGTTCATTGGTAGTAAAGTTGGCCAGCATCGGATTTTTGTTAAGATGGCACGTAAGCTGAGTCTTGCTGGTTATGTAGTCTTACGATTCGATTTTAGTGGTTGTGGAGAAAGTTCAGGCGAATATAGAGATGTTACTATCACTGGCCAGATTGAGGAAGCTAGAAAAGCAATTGATCTAGTGGAAGAGCATCCGAATGTTGATTGTGAACAAATCATTTTGGTGGGTCATAGTTTAGGTGGTGCGATTGCCGCAAGTGTAGCGGCACAGGATAAAAGAATTCGCCGACTCATATTACTATCTCCTGTGGCAAAGCCATTTGATGATATTGTACAGATCGTAGGAAATGATCGCTATCAAAAATGCTTACAAGAAGGTATTGTCAATTACGAAGGTTTTGAAGTAGGGCGAGATTTATTTCTTTCCTTACCCCACGCTCGGCCGTTAGAAGGAATTCATAAATTTCAAGGACAGGTATTGCTTATCCATGGTAGTGAGGATAAGGATACACCATTAGACAACGCTTATCAATATCAGTATAGATTGGACAAGAGATCAGAAAGTCAGTGTGAATTGCAGATTATAAAAGGCGCAGATCACACTTACAATTCCCCCTTATGGGAGTTAGAATTACAAAAGATTATTATGCAATGGATGTCTTAAGTTTGTTTTTAAAAAAAGGGCCTTGAAGATTTAGTCATCAAGACCCTTTTGCTATTCATTTGCTTACAGTTTAAATTTACTGACAAGAGAGTGTAAATTTTGAGACATTGCGAAAAGGGTTTCAGCGGAACTTGATATTTCCTCTATGGATGCGGATTGTTCTTCAGCAGAAGCTGAGATAGTTTGCGTATTGGTGGCAGTTTGAATCGCTACTTGTTTAATATTATCCACCGAAGCAATGATTTTTCCTCCGGAGGTGGAAATTCCTTCAGTTGCCTGGTTGATATTTTGTATCTGATGTTCTAAATCTGCTACTACCGCTACAATGTTTTTAAAACTTGTACCTGTCTGGCTAATGATATCAATACCTTTAGACGCTTCTTTTGTACCAGTATTCATAGTCTTAATAACCGTTTTGGTTTCTTCTTGAATCTCCTGGATAATTTCCGTAATTTTATCCGCGGCAACATGAGATTGCTCGGCAAGTTTACGAACTTCCGATGCGACAACGGCAAAGCCGCGACCTTGTTCACCAGCTCTTGCTGCTTCAATAGCGGCATTAAGTGCTAACAGATTGGTTTGTCCTGCAATTTCACTGATCACTTCAATAATTTCACTAATCTGGCGTGAACTGTTGCCTAACTTATCGACAACTTTTGATGAAAGACTAACTGACTTATTGATTGCTTCCATCTGTAGAATGGCTTCTTCGGCAACGACTTCTCCCGCGCTGGCTACTCGAGAGGCGTGTTGTGACCTAGTTGAGACTTCATTTGAGGTAGCAGCGATTATATGAACAGCATCTACCATGTTCGTTATAGTTGCAGCAGTGTGCTCTATTTCCAGAGCTTGCCTAGCGGTACCCGTTGATACTTCGTTTACCGCATCTACAACGTGCAAAGAAAGCTCTGTAGAGTGAGCAGTAGTTGTACTTAGCTGTTCACTAGCAAACGCTACTTGTTCGGAAGCTTCTGTTACTTGCGTAATAATTTGTCGTAAGTGTTCAACCATTAGATTGACTGCTTGGGACATATCACCAATCTCATTATGAGGAAAGTGGGTTAAGGCTTTTTGTTGTAAATCTCCCGCGGCGATGTTTTGTGCCATAGTTGCGATGGCTTTTAAAGGTTGAGAAATTTGGCGAGCTAACCAAAAACCACTGGAAGCAGCGATTAGAAAAATTGCGATATTGAGATAGAGGGAGATCGTTTTCATGCGTTCAATGGTAAGAGCAACCACTTGAATTTGGGTCGCAACTTGCTTTTTCATAGATTCAACAAAGTTTTCTGATTGAGCCCTTGCCGCATCAATTTCTACTGTAGATGATTCTAAGAATTTGATTGTTTCAGAAATGCCCGACATATTACTAATACCCATACCAATTTCTAAGGTTTTATCAAAATCAGCTGTTACGGATCGTAATTTGTATAATTCCTCAGAGAGTTCAGGATTTAAATTATTTTGTAATTTTTCGAAAAGATTTTGCATCCTTTTACGAGAATACTCATAATTGCTTTTATAGGTAGTGTTCTGACTTGCGATATAAGATCTTGCTTCTGCGTTTTGTATCCAAACTTCGGTGTGGATACTTTTTACATCTTCAATGGCTGGCATTGTATCATATAAGAGGGTGTTATATTGCTCTTGCATGGAGTTGATTGTAATGTATGTATAAATATTAAGGCAGGTAAAAGCTATAACGATGATTATTGAAGTTAGAAAGATTCTTGTCCCAATGTTAATTCGTAACGCAAAATTTGTCTGCATTCCCACATCGCCCCTTATTTCAAACTATAATGTGTAATGATTCTAAGTATTTTGAAAATTTCCTCTAATATTTAGAGAAAAAGGATAAAAATGTTAATAAAGAATTTTAAAAAGATAATCGAATATATTTAAAATGATCCTTGAGTTAATAAATAAGCTATTTATTCGTGAGATGTTAGTACGCCTATTGGGCCAATACGCCTTGATAATTGACGTGGTCAAGAAGGGGGGGGAGAACTCACTTTAGTTTTGGGATTCAGTTTAGAATATTTTATTTGCATTTATAAAAAAAACATCACTCCGTACAGAGCGATGCTTTTTGAAAAACAAGGGGATAACAGGGCTATTTAGACTTCAATATCATCCTGATTACAGTCTTTCTGGTACAGGACATGTTTTTGTCTTATCCCTATTTACTTTGTAGCGTTGCTCGCCTTCTTCGAATCTTGCGCGTTCTGCATCAGAGGTTAGTTCTAGAGCAGGAACAGCGCAGGTGTGACCGCCTGCGTTTAAAGAGACCATTGTAAAAAATGCAGTTAGTGCACATTTGCGCGATGCTTCTTTAAAAAGATCTTCTACTTCAACGACAACGAAAACTTCCATAGAGGACTTTCCTACAAATGTTAGGTAGGCATGACAGGTCACTAAGTTTCCTACATATATAGGTTGATGGAAAGTTAGCTCATCGACCCTGGCTGTAACAACATTTGAGCGCGCATGTCTGTGGGCCACTACATAAGCAGCGTTATCCATTAATTTCATAATTTCACCACCATGAACATTACCAGCAACATTTGCCTGGTGAGGAAGCATTACTGTTGACATATCTACAGCGGAATCACGAATTGTTTTTGTTTGCATTAGTTATTACCCCTTTCCATTGATATATTTTATAAAGAAATAGTTGTAAAAAGGTTGTTCCATTAGTCTATTTATAGCATAAAACAATCCATTTTTAAAAGCTAATTAAATTTTAAAGAAGTTAATATGCATTGCTGAATATTAGGCATAAAAAGAAGACATTGACAGGACAATTTTGCATGGTTATAATTACGTAATCGCAACAGTTTTTTCACAGGAAACAAAAGTGTTTTTAAACGTTACTGTAGTTACTGCTTACTTCAATAAAAAGACACATGCAAATACTAGATAAAATGCTCCCGCGTAGACTAAACGTATGGGAGATAGTTTGTCTCGCTTCAGTGTTATTAGCAAATAAAAGATAGATAGAAGGGTCATGATGCCAGCCCATATTAGGTGAAAGTCAAATAGCCAAGGAGTAAAGAATAGGCCGAGGGCGGTAGGAATGGTAGCTTGTATCATCATGGCACCGCTAATATTACCAAGGGCAAGGGTTTCCTTACCTTGGCGAATCCATATCACGGCGTTTAATATCTCAGGCAATTCAGTAGCGATTGGGCTAATAAGAAGAGATACAAGAAGAGGTGGCATATTCCAAAGTCCACTAAGCAGTTCCAAATGCTTGACAAATAGGTGTGAGCTTATAAAAATCAGAAATAGGGAAAGGAAGGTCTGAAATAAAACCCAAAATACAGTTGGCTCTTTTTCCTTTGGTTGGAATGTTAGTGGATCTATATCTTCTTCCCCAACAACACATTCAGCTCCCATTTCTTTATAAAAATACAAGCCATAGGCAGCCAAAAATAAGAATCCTGCAAAGGGTTTGATGCTAAAAACCAGTAATCCCATTAATACTTTAAATATAAAAATTGATACAAACCATAATTGATCGCGACTCAATTTGTTATTATCAATATCAATATCTGTTCCTAATTCACGTTGTTTACGGAAAGAAATAATGCATAATCCTACAACGGCATAAGCAATGGTTCCGAGTACAAGGGGACCGCCTAAAGCAGCTCCGACGCCAATATCTTTTTGCTCGGCACTAGTATTAAAAGCAACGGCAATAAGAGTTACTACGCTTTCAGGTAAGGCTGTACCAAAGGCTGCTAAGATGGTTCCTACTGCGCATTGGGCAATATTAAATTTTCTGCCAACCCACTCAATTGCGTTAACAAAAAGTTCACAGCTATAATAAATTACGATAATGGCTACTAATAATGTTAGATAAAGACTTAGCATACGAATACCTCCAATGTAAATATATAAGGGGTAAAAACAAAGAGACCTTTGGTGCTAAAAAAGCACCAAAGGTCTCATTACGCACAAATTGCGGGTACTACCAGGTTGGGAAACCATTATGTTGATAGCACCTATGTTAATTACTCCCCTTCGATAGTATAAGTATAGTGTTTTTTAGTATTATAGTCAAGTTTACCAATTATTATACTAATATATAGTAATCAAATGTATAAAAATAGGTCATAGTGGAGGAATTATAATGAAGGTAATCTTTATTGGAATATTAGCATCTTTCTTTTTCGCATCTACGTTTGTTTTAAACCGTGCCATGGATTTATCGGGAGGAAGTTGGATTTGGAGTGCTTCCTTACGATACTTCTTTTCATTGCCTTTCTTAGTGTTGCTAGTCATGAAGCGGCAAAATATGAAAGCACTCCTGGATGAAATGAGAAGGAGACCCTTGATCTGGTTCCGTTGGAGCACCATTGGATTTGGCTTATTTTATGCACCTTTATGCTTTGCTGCAGCGAATAATCCGGCTTGGTTAGTTGCAGGGACATGGCAAATTACCATTGTTGCAGGTTCGTTGTTGGTACTTTTTTTTATGATGAAATAAAAACAGCACATGGAACCTTGAAGATTAGACATAAGATTCCCAAAAAAGAAATATGTACTTCCCTCTTTATCTTACTAGGAGTAGGACTATTACAAAATAGTGGTAGTGAGGCGGTAGATGATATCTGGATGATGCTAGTCGGGGTATTGCCAGTACTAATTGCGGCCTTTGCCTATCCTTTAGGGAATCGAAAAATGATGGCGGTGTGTAAAGAAAGGCTGGATGTGTATCAACGGGTATTAGGTATGACCATAGCCAGTATGCCTTTTTGGATAATACTAGCCATATATGGTATGGGGACTGTCGGTTTACCCAGTTCAGAGCAGGTGGTTCAGTCCTTTATTGTTGGAATTTTTTCTGGTGTCATTGCCACTGTTTTATTTTTTCTTGCAACGGATATGGCAAAAGGCGACCCCAAAAAACTTTCTGTTGTTGAGGCTACGCAAGCAGGGGAGGTATTTTTTGCGGTAGTAGGTGAAGTAATATTCTTAGGAGGAAAAATACCTACAGGGTGGTCATTAGTTGGAATCGTTGTTATTGTAATCGGTATGGTATTACATAGCATAAATTTAGGTAAAGTGAATCAAAAATAGGAAACGTATATGAAAGCCTTCTTAGAAGTACTGTTGGGAAAAAGAAAATCAGACTAACAACAATTTTTTTGTTGCTAGTCTGATTTTTAATATTTTCACTTCTCATAAGTTAGAACTTATGACTGATGCCGAAACCTACACCATCTTTCGTTGCGTAATTATCGCGTTTATCTGATTTATAACCAAGATTCAGAGAGGTTTGACCATCCATTTTATAGTTTAACCCTGCTTGCCATCCTGTAGCGATATCATTAGTCGTTACAGATGCATAACCATCTAATCTAGGAGCTAAATTAGTATTTACGCCAATACCATAGAAGAATTTATCAGACTCTCCACTATAACTGCGATCGCCAACGATCAGACGAATATTAGGATCTAATTTGTAATGGACATATATGTCCGTAGTATGGAAATCACCATAAGATGATGAGTAACCATTTCTTTCAATACCTGCAATAAATTTATTCGATAGGGCATTTTCTAAGTAAAAGCTATCATCCTTAACGCTATCTCCATTTTGATCTAAATTGTAATGATTATAGCCAATATTGGTTTCTCCTTGAGCTAAGTCAGTTAGGGGAGCAGCATATCCAACACTGGTAGCTAACATAGTTCCTACCATAAGGGTTAGTATTTTCTTATTCATAATGATTCCTCCTAAGATAAAGTATTATGCGCAGCAAATGTGGCGGCAAACATCCAGTCATTTGTTACGTATATGTAAATGATCGGCTGTGTATCGGGTAATAGGTATTTATCATTGCAAAAATGAACCGATACTATGCCGATCAGTTGATGTGTTTAGAATAACATGGAAGTATGACAAAAATATGACAAAAACACATATTTTGGACTAAATAGTCAATAAATTTGCCAACACTACCTTAAATCAAAACAATGAAAATAAATGAAATAATTAGAATTGGCGAAATAGTGAGAATTTTAAAAAGAGCAAGTGCTAATTGATTTAGAAACCTGTTTATCAAGGGTGTGGTTGTTTTACTTTGGAAGAGGCATAATGATATATTTTATGTAGTAAAAATTACATCAAGCATATAACTGTAAAAAATATTACGACAATATATTGATGGAGAGTAGGGGTTGTAATTAATTCAGTAGTCTTAGTAACAGGACGAGTATGAGGGATCTGAGACAGGCAAAAAAGCGAGGGAGGATTTATATGACAATAAGAGGCGATTTATTAATTCGTGGTGGAACTATAGTCGATTCAGCCCGTAATCTTTTTGGTAAAACCGATATTTTAATCCGCGGGAATAAAATTGTCGATATATCTGCAAGTGAAAATATCGAAGTCGAAAATGTAATTGAGGCAGATAATCATTTAGTATTACCAGGACTCATTGATTACCATACACATCTCTTTTATAACGGAACTCAAATTGGCATACATCCAGATTCGGCGCTTTTACCCCAAGGGGTAACTACTGCCGTTGATCAAGGTAGTGCAGGTGTTAACAACTTTGATAGTTTTTTTGAGACGGTTGTGAATAGTAGCCAAACTAGAATTTTTTCTTATCTTCACGCGTCACCAGCGGGGCTGTCAACTTTAACACGTTGTTTGGAAGCAGTAGACCCTAATTTGTTTGATGTAGAGTGTGCACGTAGTCTATTTGAAAAGTACGACAAGCAACTTCTTGGCTTAAAAATTCGGCAAAGTAAGGAAATTGTTGGTGACTGGGGTTTAGTCCCGCTAAAAGCTACCATAAAGATGGCAGATGAGCTAGGGTGTAGGGTTGTTGTTCATACAACAAATCCGCCTGGAGAGTTGGATGAACTAGTAGCATTACTGCGTTCAGGAGACGTATTCACCCATGTTTATCAAGGCAAGGGAAGCAATATTATTAATGAGGGAGGAAAAGTGCGCCACGCTATCCGAGAGGCAAAAAATAGGGGAGTGTTGTTTGATACTGCTGATGGAAGAGGGCACTACGCATTTTCTGTTGCAAAATCTGCGATTGTTGATGGATTCGAACCAGATATTTTAAGTACAGATGTTGTTAGAAGTAGCTTATTCGAGCGATCGGTTTTTGGTCTGCCGTTGATCATGTCAAAATATTTAAATCTTGGTATTTCTTTGCAAAATGTAGTTAAAGCTTGTACTTCTACACCGGCGCGCCTAATTGGAATGGAAGGAAAAATCGGCACTTTGACTCCAGGTGCTTATGCAGATATCGCGGTGTTTAAATTAAAGGAAATGCCAATGCAGCTTCAGGATGTATTTGGTGAAAAACTGATCTGTAGTAAGGTATTCATACCGCAGATGACAGTGCTTAATGGTAGGATAGTGTACCGTAGTTTAGAGTTTTGAAACCGTTAAAACATAAAAGAGGGGGTATGGTCGTGAATTCAAAGTCATACCGAATAAAGTTAATATTAGTCTTATTTTCGTCCATGTTTGTTATGGGGCTTGATCGAAGTAGCCTTGGAATTGCCGCTCCAGTAATTATGAAAGAACTTAATATTGACACTGCCACAATGGGTGTTGCGCTATCTGCGTTCTTTTGGACATATACATTATTTAGTCTGCCCGCAGGTAACCTTGCCGATAAATACGGGTCGAAAGCCGTATTTGGCTGGGCAGCTGTTATCTGGTCATTGGCCTCTGCGTCAACAGGACTTGCGAGTGGTTTATTTGGAATTATTGCCGCTCGGTTGGGTGTTGGGGTAGGTGAAGCGGCGGTGTTTCCAGTGACTGCTAAGATTGCTGGTGACAACTTCCCTTCCAAGGAAAGGGCAACCGCAATTGGGTGGTACTTATCGGGAGCTCGGTTAGGTTATGCCGCAACTCCAATTGTCATGGGCTTTTTGATTGCCCAGTATAGCTGGAGAATGGCATTTATAATCACTGGACTAGGGAGTTTGCTATGGTGTGCCATTTGGTATTACTGGTACAAAGATCCTGCTAATCAATCAAAGCTAGGGCCAAATGTAGCTAAGCCTAAAACTGTCATTCCATGGATGCAACTTCTAACAAATAGATGTACCTTAGGTATATTTTTAACAAAGTTTTGTGGGGACTATTTGTATTACATGTTTTTGACCTGGGTACCTTCGTACCTAGTTATGGAGAGAGGATTTTCGATTCTTAAGATGGGCATATTTGCATCCCTACCTTTTTTAACGGCATTTATTATTCAACCTGTTGCTGGTTATCTGTCGGACTGGCTTATTAAACGAGGAGCCAGCCTTACAGTAGCAAGAAAAGGTGTTCTTGTTACCTCCCAATTATGCGCCTCATCCATCATGGCTGTTGGATTTGTAGATGATCCTATGGTAGCAGTCGCCATTTTGACGATTAACATTGCCGCGACGTCAACCGTAGGTGGCATGATGTTTACGTTGGTTACGGAAGTTTCACCTCCAGGTATGACAGGTACTGTAACTGGTAGTATGAATACCGTTGGTGCAATGGCAGGTATCCTTGCGCCAACAATCACAGGCTTTATTGTCAAGTTGACGGGTAGTTTTCAGATGGCGCTGGCTCTTAGTGGTGGTCTGTTATTATTGGCCGCATGCACGGTATTATTTGTTATACCGGCTATTAGGCCTATGGAGTTAGGGGAGAACAAGAACCCTTAGTCGTCAATCTTAGGACAGAGTTAAGTGGAAAAAGCGAAATAGTGAGAATTTTGTAGACAATATATAGCTGATTGAAATTAATAGTTGTTTATCAGGGACACAGTTTCTTTACTTGGAACAGAAGTAAGTGTACACTGTGTGTAATAAAAATTACATTAACGTTAAAAGTGAAATAAAAACTACAAATGTCGTGGAATTTAAGATTAGGATAGGTACGGGATATTATAAAGTTTATTACTTACCAAGTTTAGATCTGGGTATTTTTATACGGCTTTTAAATTTGAGGATGCTATATCATTGCAGTGGAAAATATTATTTGGCGTTGAGCCTATTATTTAAGGAGGAATTTTACATGAAACTGGGGTTTATTGGATTTGGGGAAGTTGGTTTTGAAATGTCAACGGGATTTAAAGCATCAGGGTTAGAGCAGATTTTTGTCTATGATGTTATGCAGGGGCATGACGTTTATGGACCGCTAGTCAAGGAACGGGTTGAAAAGTCCAAAGTGACGCTGGTATCTTCCTCACAGGAAGTATTAGAGAACGTAGATGTTGTTTTTGTAGCCGTGCCTGGTAGCAAAGCTCTACAAACAGCAAAAGAGTTGGTTCCATTCTTAAAAAGCTCATTATTATATGTCGATGTATCGGCTTCTTCGCCAGAAGTGAAACGTGGCATTTGGGAGTCAATTAAAGGGACAGGCGTATCTTTTGTTGATGCTGCAATGCTTGGGTCATTACCACTATATAAAAATAAAGTTCCTACTTTAGCCAGCGGTAATGGAAGTGATCTGTTATTAAAGTTAATGGTTCCTTATGGAATGGATGTTGAAAAAGTCAGTGATACTCCTGGCGAGGCTACAGGAATAAAATTTGTACGTAGTATTTTTATGAAAGGTTTACCAGCCTTACTGGTAGAGGTTCTAGAGGCGGCGTCAATCATGAAAGTTGACCATTTGGTACTGAAGTCCTTAGCGGCTACCATGAATGCCTGCACTTTTGAGCAAACCTTAAATCGGCTGGTAACAGGCAGCGCTGTACACGCCGAAAGACGGGCCCATGAGATGAAAGATGTTATTTCTATGCTGGAAGGCATTAATGTAGAGCCGATCATGTCCAAAGCAACAGCGGAAAGATTAACCTGGTTAGCCTCGAAAAAGCTTAAGGAGAAATTCGGCGGCAAGACACCTAAAGAGTGGAAAGAAGTATTTGAAGCCATGGATTAGGAGCTAAGTAAAAAAGAGAACGAGGGGAAGAACTATGAAGCAGGCAATTATCGAACTTTTACCGGAAATCAATTGGATAAAGGATAATAATTTACGGGAAGCAGTGCTTAACAGTCATGTTGACGCCTTAACTGAAGGAGGCTGGGAAGCAGAGGATATGGATAAGATCCCCTTTGCATTGGCTTTCCCGGATTGCCCCGCATCCTATTTGCGTCATGTACAGGCTGTGACTAGAATGTGTCGTTCGATTTTAGAAGAATATAATTCTATCTATCAGGGGCAAGGAGATTTCGTCCTTGACTATGATAAACTAATTGCCGGTGCCTTGCTCCATGACATCGGAAAATTTATTGAGTGGGAGAGAAAGGCTGACGGCAAGTATGGTAAATCCCTGGCAGGTAAACATTTGCGGCATCCTCTTTCGGGGATGATAATCTCGATACGCAATGGCATTCCAGCGGATATTGCCCACATTATTGCCTATCATGCCCACGAAGGAGAAGGGGCAAAGCGCAGCCCGGAAGCAGTGATTGTGAATAAAGTCGACATGATGAATTTCGATAGCATAAGATCTCATTTGGGTTACCTGTAATCCACCTTACCAACTAAATAGGAGCGTGAAATATGTCTACAAATGCAAATATGGTTGCAAATGAACCCCGAAAGGCTGGTATTGACGTTTGGCGCAAGCGTCTGGGTATTCCGCTAACGATAATTTTTTTCACAGCAGTGTTAATGATGCCGACACCGGTTGGTTTGACACTCGCGGGGAAGAAAGCACTGGCGCTGCTTGCCGCTCTTGTTACCTTGTATTTAACCGAGCCTGTTGAACTGACGGTAGTCAGCCTGATGGTTATACCCACCGCTGTTTTTCTAGGGCTGGGCAGCACGAAAGTTATATTGGAGAATTTTGCAACTTCCTCCATATTTTTATTGGTTGGAGCCACTATGATGGCTGCTGCCATGGAAAAAACTCGTCTGGCAGAACGATTTACTTATTGGCTGCTATCAACCATTGGCTGTACGGCCCAGAGAATCACTTTAGGGGTTACCATTGCTAATATTGCCCTGGCCTTTATGGTTCCTTCTACTACTGCCAGAACGGCGATTTTATTGCCAGTATGTCTTAGTATAATCCATATTTTTGAAAAGTCTGGCGACTATGGAAAAAATGGGAGACTAAATTTTGCGATTAGTTTATTGTTAACTTTGGCCTTTACCAATTCTACTATTTCTGCTGGAATTCTTACCGCTACAGTGCCTAATCCTATTACCGTTGATTTTATTGCCAAAAGCGGCATGGTAATCAGTTATATGGATTGGCTGATGTATGGTTTTCCACCAGCATTGCTCACTACCTTGTTTACTTGGTGGTATCTACGCAAAGTGTTCAAGCCGGAAAGTGAAGAAATTCCCGGCGGAAAAGAATTAATTGCGCAAAGACTTAAAGATATGGGGGCTATTACAGGACCAGAATGGAGAACTCTGTTTGTATTCGTAATGGTAGTTGCACTCTGGGCGACCGGAGGCATAACTAAGCTTGATACTACTGTGGCCTGTTATATTGGTGTTAGTTTGCTGTTTCTTCCTAAATTTGGGGTAATCAAATGGAAGGATACGAATCGGGACTCAGCTTACCACATTTTAATGATGAGTGGGGGCGCGCTTGCGGTTGGTGAATTTCTAATGAAGACGGGAGCTGCCAAATGGCTGGCTAATAACGTTTTTACCTTCCTGGGTTTAGTTGGAGCATCATCTATCGTAGTAGTTGCTGCGGTACTGTTTGTTGTCCAGTTTGCCCGCATTGGTTTTTTTGGAACTACTGGCCTGACGGTGCTGTTTATGCCAGTACTGGTGGCCTTGGCAGCTACCGCTAATCTTCCTGCCGCCGCAATAGCTTTGCCTGCAGGTATGTTGATCGGAGGCTTTCCCTTCCTGATGTTTTATAATACCTTGTCAAATATTCTTGTCTTTGGTACAGGATATTTGACTGTGGGTGATTTTCCTAAGGTCGGTGGAGTAATATGTCTAGTCGGGGTGATTGTGTATGCCCTTTGTGCTGTAACTTACTGGCGATGGCTAGGCTTGTTTTAACAGTTATGCTAGTTGAATAGGAGGCGAAGTGAATGGAAGTTATTGCCCTCACTGGACAATATGATCCTGAGATTAAGGCATTAATTGCCGGGATGGTACCACAGGGGTTTATTCTTAAAGAAATATCCAGCGTAGATGAGTATGATAATTTGCGAGAGGTCAATTATATAATCCTCCGAATTCTTAGCCTGAATGAAAAGACAATCAACTCAATACCTAATCTTAAATTAATTCAGCGATGGGGCGTAGGGTATGACAAAGTTGATGTCAAAGCGGCAGGTAAGAGAAATATTCCTGTAGCCATAACCCCAGGTATGAACGCGGCTGCAGTATCGGAGATGGCCGTATTATTGATGCTGGCGGTGTATCGAAATCTAATTAGACTGCACAATAATGTCCTTGACGGGAAATGGCAGGAGGATGCGGGAGCTAGCTCAGCGTACACGATCGATGGTAAAACTGTCGGGCTTATCGGTTTGGGTAATATCGGTAAGGAGGTGGCGCAAAAGGTAAAAGCTTTTGGTGCTGAGGTTCAATACTATGACGCTTTTAAACAGTCCCCTGAAGAGGAAGAAAAATTGGGCATCAAATATGTTGTTCTGGAAGAACTTTTAAAAACTTCTGACATCGTAAGCTTGCACGTACCATTACTTGATAGTACCAGACATTTGATCTGTAAGGAGAACCTTGCATTAATGAAGCCTTCGGCAATTATTGTCAATACAGCCAGAGGCCCGATTATAGACGAGGCTGATCTTGTGGAAGCTCTTGAAAATAGGAAAATTTTAGGCGCAGGCCTTGATTGCCTTGAAAATGAACCTGCAGCTAAAAACAACCCACTATTTAATTTAAGCAATGTTGTGCTTGCCCCCCACATGGGAGGAAGTACCATAGATATCAGTGTGAAGATGGCTAAACGCTGTATCGACAATATCCTAAAGATCAGTAAGAATGAAAGCTTGCCTGAGAGTGATATTGTAAATGCAGAGTACCTTGCTAATCCAAAAATTAAAATATAAAAATTTAAGCTGTAAAGCAATGAGGAGGAATTTACATGTCTAATGTTGGATGTAGAATTTTTATGAAGATTAATCGCCCTAGTAAGGAATTGGTGGAAGGATTCAGAGGGATCCCAGTTGCCAATATTGCTGATGAAATGAATCGCTTTAGTTGCGTAGACGCACGGATCAAACCCTATAATGATAAGCCGTTATTAGGTACAGCGTTTACAGTAAAGGCTAGAGTGGCTGATAATTTATTGCTTCACAAGGCCTTAGAACTAGCGCAGCCGGGTGATGTAATTATTCTTGATGCACAAGGGGATACAGCAAATGCCATAACAGGTGAAATCATGATGACTCAGGCTGCTGTAAATGGACTGGCTGGCGTAGTGATTGACGGGGCCATTCGTGATGCAGCGCAAATGCAAGAGTTAGATATGCCTGTATATGCAGCGGGAGTACAACCCAAAGGCCCTTATAAAGATGGTCCGGGCGAAATCAACGTTCCCGTTAGCTGTGGAGGAGTTGTTGTACATCCTGGGGATATTGTAGTAGGAGATACAGATGGCATTGTTATTATTAGTCCTAAAGACGCACCGGAAACCTTGAAGAAGGCTAAAGCGAAGCTAGCCAAAGAACAAGCGATCATTCAGGGGATTAAAGATCGGGTTCCTAGAGATAAATCATGGGTAGATAAGGCGCTGGAAAAAGTAGGCTGTGAATATATTGATGACGTTTATAAATAAAAAGATGAACAAATAGGAGGATAAATATGGGAATTGAAATTACGGCACTAAAAGAGAGATGCAAAGGCTGTAATATATGTGTAGCTTTTTGCCCCAAGAAAGTTCTAGCATTAGATACCTTGGGAAAAGTATATGTAATTGACGAAAAAGCATGTATCAATTGTGGACAATGTGAACTACGGTGTCCTGATTATGCAATTTATGTAGAAAAGAAGGTGGAGAAATGAGCCAAGCTAGATTAATGCAAGGGAATGAAGCTTGTGCAGAAGGTGCAATGGCTGCTGGAGTGAATTTTTTTGGAGGTTATCCAATTACTCCTTCTACAGAAATTGCTGAAATTATGGCGAAAGAACTTCCTGCCTTAGGCGGTACTTTTATTCAGATGGAAGACGAGATTGCTGGGATTGCAGTTGTATTAGGGGCAGCTTTAGGTGGAAGAAAAGCTCTTACTGCCACTTCGGGACCAGGGTTTTCTCTTAAACAAGAATTAATTGGTTATGGCTGTATTGCCGAAATACCACTTGTCATTGCCAATGTTCAGAGGATGGGGCCAGCGACAGGTCAGCCTACATCTCCAGCACAAGGCGATGTAATGCAGGCGCGGTGGGGAACTCATGGCGATCATCCTATGATTGCGCTATCTCCTTGGACTGTTCGAGAAGCTTTTGATGTGGCAGTAATGGCCGTAAATTATGCAGAACGGTTCCGTACCCCTGTTATTATTTTACTGGATGAAGTAGTGGGGCACATGCGGGAAAAAGTTGTTTTGCCGAAAGCGGAAGATATAGAAATATACCCTCGCCGTAAACCCAATTGCACCAAGGAAGAGGGATATAAACCATATACCCCGATGGCAGATCTCGTACCTAATCCTGCAGATTTTGGTACTGGACATCGCATTCATGTTACTGGACTTGTTCATGATGAAACGGGTTTTCCAACAGGTAGTTCTAAGATAACAGAGAATACGATTAAAAGATTGCATGAAAAAATTTCTAGAGTTCAAGATGAGATTACTCATTATGATGAGTTTTTCATGGAAGATGCTGAGTATGCAGTCCTGGCATACGGTGGAACAGCTCGTACCGCCTATGCAGCTGTGAAAATTGCACGACAACAAGGAATCAAGGTTGGCATGGTTCGCTTGATGACCATATGGCCCTTTGCAGATAAGGTTGTCAAAGAAGTAGCTCAAAAAGTGAAAAAAATTCTCGTACCAGAAATGAACTACGGGCAACTGGTTTTGGAAGTTGAACGTGCTGCTGCTGGACAAGCAACGGTAATTTCTCTTCCTAAATACAATACAGAAATATTTACTCCTAAAGAAATATGTACAGCAATCGAAGAACTTACAGCGGAGGTAGTAAAATGAGAAGCTATGAGAAATATTTTCGAATGAATCGGCTGCCACATATTTGGTGCCCAGGATGCGGTAATGGTATTGTCATGAAATCCATTGCTAAAGCTGCGGAACAATTAGGACTTGATCAAGATAACACAGTGATCGTATCTGGTATCGGTTGCTCATCAAGAGCTTCTGGTTATATGAATTTTGATACATTACATACAGCTCATGGCAGAGCAATCCCCTTTGCTACTGGCATTAAACTAGCCAATCCTAAATTGAAAGTCATTGTAATCACTGGTGATGGCGATTGTACGGCCATTGGTGGTAACCATTTTATTCACGGTGCTAGAAGAAATATTGATTTAACAGTGATATTGTTTAATAACAATATTTATGGCATGACCGGAGGACAAGCATCTCCCCTTACACCGACTGGCAAAAAAGCTACAACAGCTCCATTTGGAAGTGTTGATACAGCCTTTGATCCTTGTGAACTTGCCAAAGCTGCAGGTGCTAGCTATATTGCTCGCGGTACTGCTTTTCATGCAAAACCACTTGTTGAACTGATTGCCCAAGGAATTTCTAATAATGGATTTTCCCTAGTAGAAGCAATTACCCAGTGCCCCATTTCCTACGGTCGGAGAAATAAAATGGGGGATGCGGCAGGAATGCTCAAATGGATGAGTGAAAACGCAGTTCCTCTAGCTGCTTATGAAAAACTAGCGGAAGACCAAAAAGATGAAAAATTCCCAATCGGTATTTTATATCAAAAAACAGCCCCAGAATACAGCGCAGAATATGCTAAAGTCATTAAATTGGCCCAGGAGGGAAAATAATGCAACAAATACGTTTATGCGGATCAGGCGGTCAAGGAGTAATTACTGCCGCAATCATTCTGGCAGAAGCAGCCATCATGGAAGGCAAGGAAGCAGTACAATCCCAGTCCTATGGACCAGAAGCACGGGGGGGGGCTTCCAAGGCGGAAGTTATTATATCGGAGGAATTCATCTATCATCCTAAAGTAGTGACGCCAGACGTGGTTTTAGCTCTGACACAACAGGCAGCAGATAAATATTCATCTGATCTTTGTGGTAATGGCGTTCTTGTTATTGACGAAGATCTAGTGCCAGAGTCTCCCGTGCATCCGAATGTAGTCAAGGTGCCATTAACGCGTCTAGCTGTAGAGGGACTTGGTAAGGACTTGTTTACAAACATTGTTTCCTTAGGACTTTTGGTGAAAGTAACTGGAGTTGTGTCTTTTGAAACCATTCAAAAGGCTGTTGCCAAAAGAGTACCGAAAGCAACAATAGAAAAAAATATGCAGGCTTTGCGTATTGGGTTTGATGCACATAGCTAATCTGAGATACAATCAGAGTGCATTTCTTAAAATTAAGAGATAAGTAAGTAGTAAAAGTGTGTGCTGATGTCATAGTGGCTGGCTGTATCCTTATGGATATTGCTGAGCACTGTTGTATTATTGATAATTAGTAGAGAGGAAAAAGGGACTGATGGTATGTTTCGCCAAGTCCCTTTTTTGATAACGATGACATAGATTCTGTTTAGAATTTCCTGAAAATTGAAAATCGTGCCACAAAGATTGTTATATCAGAAATATTCTGTGGAGGGATTGACGATGATAGATGCTAAGAAGATTGGAATCATTGCATTACTCGCGGGTGGGATGTTTATTAATGCTATTGATCGCGGTGCACTGGGAGTAGCGGCGCCGATTATGATTAAAGAATTGAACATGGACCCAGCCTTGATGGGAGTTGCGTTGTCGGTTTTTTATTGGAGTTATATTGTATGTATGGTTCCGGTAGGACGATTTGCCGACAAATATGGCGCAAAAAAAGCATTGGGCTGGGCTGCGGTGCTTTGGTCCTTTATGTCTGCGGCAACAGGCTTTGTGCACAGTTTTTATGGGCTGATTTTAACCCGTCTGGGTGTTGGTGCAGGTGAAGCGGCAGGAAATCCGTTGAGTGCAAAAGTAATAAGTGAGAACTTTTCGTCAGAGCAGAGGGCAACGGCAACGGGTTTCTGTCTTTCAGGTACTAAACTTGGTATGGCGGCTGTTCCACTATTAATGGGATTTTTGATCACTCAGTGGAATTGGCGTATCGCATTTTTTGTGACAGGCCTAGGTAGCTTGTTGTGGTGTATATGTTGGTATTACTTTTATAAAGATGTTTCAGAGCAAGTTGATGTGGTTTTAGGTCCGCACAAGGTCGCTATACCATGGAAACAGTTCTTGACTAATCGATGTGTTCTTGGACTGATGCTCACTAAGTTCTTTCTGGACTATCTGTGGGTGTTATTTGTTAGCTGGCTTCCTGCTTATCTGATAATGGAGAGAGGTTTTTCGATTATCAAGATGGGAATATATGCGTCTATCCCCTGGGTTGTCGGCTTTGTTGCTCAGCCCGCAATGGGTTACTTTTCCGACTGGCTTATTAAGAAGGGCGTAAGTGTTACCAAAGCCAGAAAGTATACATTAGTGGGTTCTCAGTTAGTTGCCGCCTCGGTTATTGGGGTAGGATTTGTTGATGATCCGATCATTGCTGTTATTCTCTTGACCATAAATATTGCGGGCGAATCGGCATCGGCTGGAATAATGTGGACAATTCTAGCGGAAGTTTCACCCAAAGGAATGGGCGGAACTGTGTCCAGTGCCATAAATACGATTAGCTCTATAGCTGGTGTGCTGGCTCCAACCATTACAGGTTTCATTTATAAATTTACTGGCAGTTTTCAAATGGCGCTATTCGTAGCTGGCGTAGGTATATTGATATCGGCATGTGCTATTTTGTTTATTGTTCCGGAGATTAAGCCGATTGAGTTTAATAAAAAATCCAATATGTAGAATTGAGAGGTTTTGTAAAATGTTGCGGAAGTTTTTGTCTCACTTGCAGTTCAAATTAATTGGTGTCATCTGTCTGATCTTGCTTGTGACTCTTGGGGTTGTTTCATTTGTTACCTACAAAAAGACGGATACAATTCTCTCAAAAAATTCAGCAGAACTGCAACAAGCCGTTGCGCAGGATTATGCTCGGGAAGTTGAATTTGAATTCAATGGATTGTTAAACGATGTTTATTGTATCGCTACGTCGGAGCAAATGACTAATGTAACCGACAAAAATCAAATTCGTCAGATATTACGTAAGGAATTTAAACGGTTTCCGATGTTTAGTGCTCTGTGGTATTTCGACTTGGATGGAATCTCCATTGATACTACAGGACTAGAAACAAAAAGCGATGAACGGGAATATTTTCAAATTGTAAAGCGGACGCAGAAGCCCTATGTTTCTAATCCCTATATTTCCAAGGTTACTGGGAAGTTCGTTGTTGCCGTAGTATACCCTGTTTTTCGCAACGGCAAGATGGATGGCATGATTAATGCAGTCTACCCATCGGATAAAATCCTGGAGAAGGTTCAGCAAGCAAAATTCGGCAAGACGGGGTATGCTATCCTGGTAGGAGGAGATGGTTTAGTTGTTGCGGACGGAAACAATGCCGATTTAGTTGGAAAAGCTAACTTTCTCAAGCAAGACATTCCTGACGCCTTAAATCTTGCCCAGAAAAAGCTTGATGAAAGGGTAGTGAAGTCCACCAAGGAAGCACTTAGCGGCAATATTGTTCAGACTTCTTATACCAACTATGATAATAACTCTAAATATGCAGTGTTTCGTCCTGTACAACTAGGTGAACAGCAGCGTTGGGGTTTGATTATTACAACAGAAACGAAAGAGATATATGAAGATGCGAATAATTTATTGAAATGGATACTATTAATATCTCTTATCGGCTTACTTATCTCTGGAGCAATCGCCTATTCATTCGGGAGAAAATTTACCAAGCCGATCTTGGCTATTAATCAAGAGATGGCGTTAGTTGCCCAAGGAGATTTAAGAAAACGCAGTATCTCTGTCGTCAGTAGTGATGAACTGGGGCAAATGGTAAAAAGTTTCTTGGTAATGAGGGATTCTCTAATCAATATAGTTGAAAAGGTACAACACGAGTCTCAGCAGGTAGCGGCGGCATCCGAGGAACTTACTGCTAGTGCTGAGCAATCCGCACAGGCTGCCAATCAAGTCGCTTCATCAATAACCGAAGTGGCACAAGGAGCCGACAAACAGCATCATGTAGTAAGTGCGGCCGCTGAGATAGTAGGGCAAATGTCGGGGAGTATCCAGCAAGTAGCGGCGAATGCCAATGTATTATCGCAGCAGTCGACTAAAGCTGCTGAAACAGCAAAAGAAGGCGGTAAGTCAGTGGAGGGTGCAGTTAAACAAATGACCGAAATTGAACATACTGTTAGCTGTTCAGCCCAAGTTGTCGCTCGACTAGGTGAACGATCGAAAGAAATAGGACAAATTGTGGACACTATTTCCGGAATTGCAGGTCAGACCAATCTCTTAGCCCTTAACGCTGCTATCGAGGCGGCAAGAGCGGGTGAACAGGGACGCGGCTTTGCTGTTGTTGCCGAAGAGGTTCGTAAGCTAGCAGAACAATCTCAAGAGGCAGCCAAGCAAATCGCACATCTGATTAGCGAGATCCAGGATGAAACAGACAAAGCGGTATCGGCTATGGACGAGGGTACACGAGATGTTAAAGTGGGTACTGGGATAGTAAATGAGGCAGGTAAAGCTTTTCAAGAAATTATTAGTCTTGTAGACAATTTAGCGGGGCAGGTCGAAGAAATTTCAGCAGCTATTAGGAATTTAGCCAGTGGCAGTCAAAAGATTGTGTCGTCCGTTCAGGTAATTGATCAACTAACGGTGACAGCGACCGGGGAAGCACAGAACGTTTCAGCAGCCACAGAAGAACAGTCTGCATCAATGGAAGAAATTGCATCTTCAAGCCAAAGTCTTGCCAAAATGGCTCAGGATTTACAAGAAGTTGTTAGTAAGTTTCGCATTTAATAAAAAGTTACAGAACCTCAGCAAACTACCGATAGCATCACGGAACTATAGTAAAGGATGATTTTTATGGAAGACAAGGTAAGCAACCAGGGACCTTTTTCTAGTGGCACACGGCGTCCTTATCTCATAGCGCCAGCGAATGCCTGTGACTGTCATATGCATATTTATGATAGTCGATTTGCACCATCACCTCATTGGGAAAAACGTCCGCCAGAAGCGAATGTGGATGATTATCGCTTTTTTCAGAAGGGGATTGGCACTACACGTACTGTAGTTGTCACTCCATCCACTTATGGTATTGACAATCGTTGCACCCTTGATGCAATAGAACAAATTGGTCCAACGGCACGCGGAGTGGCTGTTGTTGATATGGATGTATCAGATGACGAGTTGAAGCGACTGGACAGTTTGGGCATATGCGGGATTCGTGTTAACTTTGTTTCTCCCCAATCTTGGGGTGTGACTACAGTAGAAATGTTAGAAACCCTTGCGAAGCGCATAAGCAATCTCGGTTGGCATGTGCAGATTTTAATGTTGGGTGACCAGATCGTTGCCATGGAGGGGGTTTTACAGCAACTACCCGTACCGATAGTAATTGATCATTTGGCTCGCATACCGCAGCCAGCGGGTGTGGATCACCCAGCATTTAAGACTATGTTAAGGTTGCTTGATAAAGGACAGACTTGGGTTAAACTTTCTGGTGCTTATATGGATACAAAGATTGGTCCGCCTAGCTATAATGACGTGACGAAGGTAGCCCAGGGGTTTGTCAAAGCAGCACCAGAGCGAATGGTTTGGGGGAGTGATTGGCCACATCCAACAGAGAAAGAAAAGCCTAATGATGCAGTGCTTTTTGATCTTCTGTCCAAGTGGGCAATAGAAGAAGCCGCGATTTATAAAATTCTTGTCGAAAATCCAGCAATTTTATATGGATTCTCAAAATGATTTTATATGAATGAAGCCATCTTAGCATAGCAATGATTAACTGGATATCAATTAGAGGAGGAAGTTTACATGGATAATAAAATAGTCACACGTCGTACTTTTCTTAAAGGTACAGGATTGACTTTCATGGCATTAAGCGGAATTCGTATCCCAGTGGGAAGTGCTGAAAGTTATTCCACCGAACAAAAAGTGCCTTATTCATCTGGTAGTGAGTTGCCGAATTTGAAGGTGCCTTTGAATGCGACAGATTGTCATCATCATATCTATGATTCACGCTTTCCTGTTGATCCCAATTCCACCCTTAGGCATCCTAATGCCACAGTTGCCGATTACCGTCTGCTGCAAAAGCGGCTGGGCACAACGCGTAATGTAATCGTGCAGCCTTCCACCTATGGTGTGGACAACAGTGGACTTGTTGAATCTCTCAAGGAATTCGGTCTTAAAACAACTCGGGGGATTGCCGTAGTTAATACCAGTGTCACCGATGCTGAGTTGGCAGAATTAGATAAGGTTGGCGTGCGCGGTATTCGCTTCAATATGTCGGTGCCAGGCGAAGCTACGAATATGGATATGGTGCAAACTCTGGCACAGCGGATTAATGAGCTAGGATGGCACATTCAAGTTGTGGCCAAACCGGATAAAATTTTAGCTGGCAAAGACGTGTGGAGCAGTGTTCCGTGTCCAGTAGTATTCGACCACTTAGGGCATATTACCAGTGTCGATCAGCCAGCCTTTGAAGTTATTCTTAATCTGCTGCGGGAAGGCAAGGGCTGGGTGAAATTATCTGGTGCTTATATTCTTAGTAAAGTTGGTTCGCCGACTTACGCAGACAGAACTATAGTAGCAAAAGCGTATGTAAATGAAGTACCAGGGCAATTGGTGTGGGGTAGTGATTGGCCGCATCCTACGTCAAAAATTGACAATAAGCCTGATGATGCTATCCTCATGAGCTTGTTGACGGAGTGGGCACCAGATGAGGCTCTGCAAAGACGCATTTTGGTGGATAATCCAGCTAGGCTTTATGGCTTCCTCGAATAGCCTTTAGGTTTCAGGGCTAGAAGAATTGATTGTTGAACATATTGCACGATGCTAGTAAGTTTGCAGAATGGGACTTGCTGATAATTTTTCGCAAGTTCCCATTCTCTAGAGATGTTGGAAGTTAAATGTCGCGCCCTTAATGCTTAAACTGATTAATAGTCAGTTAGATGAAGGGGAACGATAAAATCAGATGCTGAATCTTATTGATTACGTTATTACCTTTGAAGAGATGGCGGCTTTATTTGTGGGAACTGAAATTGATTTACTAAAAAGCTGTTGAAGAAACAAATGAATTTCATTATTGGCATCATAAACAGAAATTTAAACTTATATAATAATAGCTTCAGATCTGCAGTGTTTTGCCCTGTGAAACTGGGAGAGCAACAGCGTTGAAACTCGTAAGCTGGCAGACCAATTTGCATAATGGCCAATTGGTTCAGGATCTACAAGGAGCTGTCACTAAGTTTCTTGTAAATCATTCATATAATCGAGTATAATACTACTACGATAGATGATGAATGGTGGAGAGTGTAAATGGAAAGAACTGTTTTGCTGTTATTGCAGGAGAAGATGGAAATCCTTACTTCTGCTCAACGTAAAGTTGCTGATTATATTTTGAAAAATCCAACTGAAGTGGCATTTTTGACAACCGATCAATTGGCAGGAATTATTGGGGTTAGCGTAGCCACTGTTATGCGATTGGCTTATGCTCTTGGATATACTGGCTATGCGCAGTTCCAGAAGGATTTACAGGAAATGTTACGCAGCCGAGTTGCGTCACCCCCGACACGATTGGAAACAAATATAAAAAAAGTGGGAAAAAATAAGCTTTTGCTCGAATGTGCTGAAGTCCAAATGAATAACATCAAGAAAACAGTGGAATTTATGTCTGATGAGGCGATTGAGAAGGCCTTTAATCTTATATTTGCTGCGAAGAAGATATATGTTATTGGGATTCGAGGAAGTTCTTCGGTGGCTAATTATTTGAATGAAGGGCTAAACCGTATTGGTGTTGATAGTGAATTATTGATTACCGATTCTGGACGACTACAGTCAATTTTAGTGAAGCCCCCTCTTGACTCTTTATTTATCGCCTTAAGTTTACCGCGATATGGAAAAAGAACCTTTGAAGTTGTTCAGGTAGCAAAAAATAAAGGCGCGAAAATATTATCAATTACAGATGGATATTCGTCACCATTTGCGCTGTTATCTGACGCTTTCCTAGCGTGCGCCTTCGAAAGTTTATCATTTCACAATTCTGAAATCGGTGCTATGTTTCTGGCTGACTTTTTAGTAACCGGTGTGGCTATTCGAAATTCCAACAAAACTAAATATTATTTGGAAGAAATTGAAAAAATAGTAACTGCAACTGATGCTAACTTATTGAAATAAATTACTATGTTTCCTCGAATTTAGATAAACGAAGACTAACGCTTCTCCTAATCTCAGCTTCGTTTAACCAAAAGTCTTAGATAGAGAATCTGTAAATGATTCTGCAAGAGTGATATTTATTTGATTTGTTAAAAGGTGGACTGGATCGGCTCGTAGCATCACTATCCATACTATTCTAAAAAAATGCCCTTGCCAATGATGCAGAGATCCCGATTAAGCTTAAACGGCATTAGATTGATTAGTAATTTGCGCAAGAGATGATATGTTGAACCCTTAAAATGGAATATGAAAGAAAAAACCTCCTGTGGTGGATAAAATAAACTACCATAGGAGGTTTTGTTATGTCTAGAAAAAAGGGAATGAAACATTTATTCAGAGACAATTAAGGTAGAAGCAGTACGAATGCATCTAGAGGAAGGATAGCAACCAGGGAAATCATGCAAAGACTGAGTGTAACGCCTAGGCGTATCCGGTCCAGGTGCGAAGCATTGGATAATTTCTCTCACTCGATGTCTAATTCCATAAAATTATTAATTGTAGCTATAATTAGATTCTCCCCTATGTAGATTTATAAATAAGGCATACATAGGTAGAAGCTTTAATTCCATCTTAATAATAGTCACCTTATCGGATTACTTCTCACATATAGTTCTTGTCCTTCAAGAAAACCTATGTTAAACTAATTTACTATTCAGTAACGTAATCATAGTACTTTCAAATGACGGAGAGTACTATGTAGAATAATAAAGGAGGGGAAAAGGATGAATTCAATCTATTATTTGTTGGCATTCATTTCGGGATCAGTGTTAACTTTGCAAGTTGGAATTAACGGGAAACTATTACATAGCCTTGGGAGTCCTGTGCTTACTTCATTTATCAGTTTTATGGTAGGTACTATTGGATTAGGGGTTATTTATGTGTGTGCTGCTTTTCTTGGGGTACAAACAGTACCCTCTTTACAGAGCTTTTCTCTTCCCAGCTGGTGGGTATGGAGCGGGGGTTTATTGGGAGCATTTTATATTTTTACAGTTATTTTTGTTGCTCCTAAGATTGGATTTGCTAATATGTTTAGCCTAGTTGTTGCAGGGCAAATTATTCTGGCTATTTTGTTTGATCATTTTGGTGTGTTAGGAAACCAGATTCACAGTTTAACTGCGCTAAAATCGGTAGGTGTAGCTTTATTGATCGCTGGTGTATATCTAATTCAAACAAACTAGGATGTAAATGTGCAGTATATAAAAGGATTCTATGCTACAAATAAGTGCGTACTTGTTTAAAAATATCCTACTGATTATTATAGTATTAGAGAAATATTGAAAAGTAATATTTCATATTGCTTAGTTCGTGAGCATAAGAATATCTGATAGTGGTAGTTTTTAGAGGAAGTATAAAAAACAAATTACTAAAGATACTACCTGGAAGATGCAAGTTCATTGGGGAAGCAGTTAATGAATAGGAGGTTGTATTCATGTCATATTTACTTCAATCATTGCAAGCGGGTTCTTTGAGCCTGGCTAATCGTTTAGTTATGCCACCAATGGCTACCTCTAAAGCTGATAGTGATGGCAAGGTAAATGCAGGAGTACTAGATTACTATACGGAAAAATCCGCGGGCGGGTATTTATCACTTGTTATTATAGAACATAGTTTTATTCAGCAAGCAGGCAAGGCCAGTGAAAATCAGCTTTCTGTTGCCGATGATAGTGTAATAGAAGAATTAAGAAAGTTAGCGAATGTGATTCATCGCAATGGAGCTAAGGCTATCATGCAAATTAATCATGCAGGGAGTGCCGCTGATGAAAAGGTTATCGGCGAAATTCCCGTGGGACCTTCTGTCCTAGCCAATCCACGCAAAGGAACAATTCCTAGAGAACTTACCCACCAGGATATTACTGCTATTGTCAAAGCGTTTCAAAATGCTGCCCGTCGCGTCAAAGAAGCTGGTTTTGACGGAGTGGAAATTCATTCTGCCCATGGATACCTGTTAAACCAATTTTTTTCTCCTTTGACAAATAAGCGTGTCGATGAGTACGGTGGAGATGTACACAACCGTATTCGCCTTCATCGAGAGGTCATAGCAGCGGTACGTGAAGTCGTGGGTGAGGATTATCCGATTCTATTGCGCTTAGGAGCTTCGGATTATATAGAGGGCGGAACAACCATTGAAGATAGCAAAATTGCCGCACAAGAATTTGAAAAAGCTGGCGTCAATATCTTAGATATATCGGGTGGTTTTTCAGGTTATGTTGTACCTGGCAATAACTCACAAGGCTATTTTGCCCCACTTACTGAAGCTATTAAGCAAGTGGTGTCCATCCCGGTCATCCTTACTGGTGGTATTATTGATGTGCAAGTGGCTGAGCAGTTACTAGCAGAAGGTAAAGCAGACCTTATTGGTGTAGGTAGAGCTGTATTTAAAGATTCTAACTGGGCGAAAAAAGCTGTTGAAAGCCTTCGCTAACAGATCATTATTGGCATATACGCCAATCTATCTAGCAATATAATCGAAGTGAAAAAACTCTATTTGGTAAAAAGGAAGTGATTGGGAGAAAATAATCCTAATCACTTCCTTTGCTTTATAATAAGTTACGACTGCGTTGCATTTTCTAGAGTGGATATTTAGAACTTTACCTTATAATTACATTGTGTGCTGGTATTTAACTAATGAAAGCAAGAGTTGTTCATTTTTAAATACTCAATATGTTAAAGTTAATAAAGTATGATACTAGCATATTGTGAAAAGTTATCCTATGGCAAAGGAAAATCATAAAGTAACATTGGAGGTTTTAGGAATGAATAGACGTGTAGTTATTACAGGTATGGGGGCTGTATCTTCTTTAGGATGTGGCGCAGATACACTTTGGAATTCAATCAAGCAGGGGAAATCTGGAATAAGTAGAATTGAGAGAATTGATGTATCTGATTTACCTACGCAAGTAGGAGCGGAAGTAAGGGATTTTGATGCCAATCAGTTTGTGGAGAAGAAGGAAATTAAAAGGTTGGATCGCTTTACGCAATATGCCTTGGCTGCTACCCAAATGGCAGTTGAGGAAGCAAAAATAGATTTTGCTGCAGTAGATAAGGAGCGTGTCGGTGTAATTATCGGAACAGGCATTGGCGGTATAGAAACCATAGAAAATCAGCATAGCTTGCTTTTAGAAAAAGGAACCAATAGAATTAGTCCCTTCTTAGTACCCATGATGCTGCCTAATATGGCTGCGGGACTTGTTGCAATTAAATATGGCGCTAAGGGATTCAGTGAATGTACTGTTTCAGCTTGTGCTTCATCGACCAATGCGATTGGTGATGCTTATAAAATCATTCAAAGAAATGCCGCTGATGTGATGATTGCAGGTGGAGCGGAGGCATCCATTACAAGATTAGCATTAGCAGGTTTTTGTGCAATGAAAGCTATGTCAACCAATCTGGATGCCACCACAGCTTCTAGGCCTTTTGATTTAGAGCGCGATGGATTTGTCCTAGGAGAAGGTGCAGGTAGCCTTATTATCGAAGAGTTAAATCATGCTTTAGCGCGAGGAGCTACTATTATTGCAGAAATTGTAGGTTATGGCTGTACGAATGATGCATATCATATTACTGCTCCTGATGAGAGCGGGGCCGCCCGATGTATGAAGTTAGCAATAGAGGATGCCGGGCTAAAGCCGCAGAATATTGGTTATATAAATGCCCATGGTACATCAACGCCATTAGGTGATAAGAATGAAACAAACGCAATAAAAACCGTTTTTCAAAAGCATGCATATGAGCTTGCGGTAAGTTCAACAAAATCCATGACGGGTCATTTATTAGGAGCAGCGGGAGCGATTGAGGCTATTATAACCGCTTCTGCTCTGAAAGATGGTTTTTTACCACCAACGATCAATTACAAAACAAAAGACCAGGGGTGTGATTTATATTATGTGCCAAACGAAGGGAAAAAGGCAGACTTATCTTATGCCTTGACAAACTCCTTTGGTTTTGGCGGGCATAATGCAACACTGGTTTTAAAAGCGTTTTAAAGTTTGGGGGCTATTCAAGGTTATGATAGATATGAAAGAGATTGTAGCGGCAAGTGTTAATTATATTGAGAATAACATCTATAACAAGATTAGCTTAGATGATATTGCCCAGCAATCAGGCATATCAAAATATCATTTGCATAGAATGTTTAAGTCCTTAACAGGTGAGTCTTTGATGGAGTATGTTCAGTCTCGAAAACTTTCGTCTAGCATAAACGAATTGATTCATACCAATATGAGAATTATAGATATTGCGTTAGATTATGGTTTTGATTATGAACAATCTTATATAAGGGCCTTTCGTAAAAAGTTTGGGCATACGCCGCTAAAAGTACGTTCAGAAAATCTATCCTTAATCATTAAGGAAAAATTGAATATACATGATATTTTATCCCTTAATAATTCCATTATCTATAAACCATTTTTTGTTTATAAACCAAAAATGTATTTAGTGGGTAAGCAACATAAAATAGTAAGTAAATCTGGCGATAAGACTGCCAATGCCTATGGGAATGATTTTTATTATAATCATTCCCATAAGATTGTAAATGCAGTGAACCCAGCAGTATATTTTGGTTATACAGACTGGAGTAGAAATGATGAGGGATATATTTATTATATTCCCTCTCTTGAAGTCCCCAATTTATCTCATATACCTGAGGGAATGAAAGGAATTTCAATACCGGCGCACAAATATGTAGCCTTTCGCTTTGTAGGGTTTTTTCATCCCAATGATATTAATGGCAGGCAAGTAGGGCGGTTATTAGTTCATATGTATTCCAAATGGATTTTTAAGTCAGGTTTTAAGTTTGCTGAACCCTTTCGATTTGAGTACATTGATACTTCTGTATCAAAAGATAATTATTGTGAATTAGATATATACCAACCTATCATGGAAAATGATAGGAAAAATTTATACTAGAAAAATGAATGTGAACAAGTCACATTTATTTTTTTGCAAAAAAGTATTCAGAAAAATGATTGGAAGGAATATGTAGTTTATAGCAGAATAGAAAACAAATGATCATTTAATGAATAACGTGAATTGAAGAGGTTTATATGGATGTAAAGTTAAAGTTAGCATATGTTTTTATGGATCTAATACTACCCCTAGTATTAGGTTATCTATTTCGCCGCAAAAAGTATCTAAGCGAAGTAAATTGTAATAAGATGATTGTATTCAATATTCTAGTATTGTCCACTGCTCTGTCCATTCTTAGTTTTTGGACTTTGCCTTTGAAGTTGGAATTAATGTGGCTGCCTCTCTTTGGAATCTTACTTAGTATCATTCCTGGTACCACTGCCTTTTTAATATCAAGTAATAAATATGATAATGGGCTAGAGAAGGGGAGTTACTTAGTATCTGCTATTCTTTCTAATATTGGTACACTAGGTGGACTTTGTGCTTATATTATTTTCGGGGAAGCGGCATTTGCCTATACGCAGATTGTAGGCTTATTTCAAGGATTGGTATTATTCTTATTTTGTTTTCCCATGGCACAATATTATAAAATGAAAAGCAATCCCACAGGTGACAATAAAAAACTTACCTTTGGATCTATGTTTTTTAACCGCAACCAGTTACCAGTTGTGGGGTTAGTTTTTGGTATATTGCTATGCTTAGGCGGCGTTCCTCGTCCCGTATTCTTAGGTGCGGTATTTGATCCATTAGTTCATCTTTGCGCCTGGACGGCTCTAATTCCAGCAGGGTATTCCATTGAATTTTCAGGGATGAAACAGTATTATGGTACTACGCTTGATCTGCTTCCGATAAAGTTTATTATTACGCCAGTGCTAGGCTATTTACTAGCAAGAGAACTTTTCACCGATCCGGCATTGCTTGGTACTATATTGATTATCGCTAGTGTACCTACTGGAATTAATGCGATTGTAACTGCTAGGCTCTATGGATTGAATCTACATGTGTCTGGTGCAGCCTTTGTAGTAACGACTGCCGTTTTTCTAGTAATTGTATATCCGATCCTATTTTTTTGGATTACAACAAATAACGTAGGTATGATTCATTGATTAGAAGAGTTCACTGAAGGTAAAAAAGGATAAAGTGAGTTACAGATACTAAAAAAACTTGAACCATAATAGATATGGTTCAAGTTTTTTATGGTTCAGTAGGATCTAATTACCTTTTCGTGCCATTAAGTTGGATACTTTGTTTGCAAAGCTGATAGGGTCTTCTGGAAGTAGACCTTCAATTAGCATTGCTTGCACATACAATAGGTCACAATAATCTTTGAAGGCTTCTGAATCAGGAGTAGCTTCATGTAAATCCTTTAAGACATGAAATACATCGTGATTTGGATTTAATTCTAGGATTCTGCTAGCCTTGTACATGGTATTATTCATTTCTGACAAGATTTGCTCCATGGAAAGACTGATGCCATTATCATCACTAACTAGGCAGACAGCACTGGATTTTAGACGATTACTAATCTTCACATCCGCTATTTTGCCTTTTAATTGCTCTTTGATGGCCTTAATTAGAGATTCATTTTCTTTTAAAATGGCTTCCGTATCTTTTTTAGCTTCAGGAGAGTCGATATCATCCAAGTTTAATTCCCCACGGCTAATGGATTGGAACTTTTTCTCTTTATACTCTTGTAATGCATCGATTGTAAATTCATCAACCTGATCGTATAGGTAGAGAACTTCAATCCCTTTTTCTCTCAAAAGTTCCATTTGTGGCAACCGTTCTACAGAAGCTCGATCTTTACCTGTCGCATAATAAATGACTTTTTGGTTTTCCGCCATACGTTTCGTATAGTCATCTAAAGTAGTCAATTCTTCAGTTGCATGGGAAGACGCGAAGAGTAATAAATCTTTTAATTTATCGCGGCTTTGGAAATCTGTGTAGGCTCCCACTTTAATAGCCTTACCAAATTCCTTCCAGAAGGTTTCGTATTTAGGACGATCTTTGGAGAGTAAATTTTCTAAGGTTTTTAATACGCTTTTTTCTAGATTTTTGCCAATTAGCTTTAATTGCTTACTGTGTTGCAACAGCTCCCTAGAGATGTTAAGGGAGAAGTCGGAGGAATCCACTAAGCCTTTAACGAAACGCAAATATTCTGGGAGCAGATCCTGGCAGTTGTCCATAATGAAGACCTGTTTTGAATAGAGGCGAATTCCAGAGGTAGTTTTTTGGGTGTACAAATCAAAAGGCGCACGGGAAGGGATAAAGAGTAAGCTTGTGTACTCGACTGTTCCTTCTGCTTTGGAATGAATCAGTTCTAGTGGATCTTCCCAGTCATGGAAGAGATTTTTGTAAAAGGTATGATATTCTTCTGCCGAAATTTCGTTCTTACTGCGGGTCCATAAAGGAGTCATTGAGTTCAAGGTACGAATCTCTACTGCTTGGGTTGCTGGCGCATCTTCGATTTCCTTGCCATCTTCATCTTTTGGTTTTTCTTCTTTAATGAAGTTCATTTTTATTGGGTAGCGGATGTAATCCGAGTATTTTTTTATTAATTCTTCGATGGTATGACGGTTTAGGAAATTGTCTTTGGAACCGCCAGCAGAACGAAACTCTTCATTAAGGGTGATACTAATGGTAGTACCTCGTTTTTCCTTATCCACTTCTTCAATCGTATAGGTTCCATCTCCGCTAGACTCCCACTTGACGCCTTTTGCTTGTCCAGGGGCACGAGTGATTAGGGTTACTTTATCGGAAACCATAAAGGCAGAGTAAAAACCTACGCCAAATTGGCCAATTAATTCATTGTCAGTAGCTGTTTCCTTCTCTTTTAATTTTTGCAGGAAGGATTTGGTTCCTGATTTGGCAATGGTCCCAATATTTTCGACGACTTCATCATAGGTCATACCAATACCATTATCTGATATAGTTAGAGTATGCGTCGCTTCATCGGGAACAAGGAAAATTTCAAAATTTGAGTCTCCTTCGAGTAAATCATGATTTGTCAAAGATTCGAAGCGAATTTTATCGATAGCATCGGAGGCATTAGAGATAAGTTCTCTTAAAAAGATTTCCTTATTTGTATAAATAGAGTGAATCATCAAATCTAATAATTGCTTAGTTTCCGCTTGAAATTCCATAGTTTGTTTCGTTTTTGCTGCTTGGCTCATGTAGGAAGTCTCCTTTTTATTATGTAATTAATTTATAGATTACTTCTTTGTTAGCACTCTCAATATGCGAGTGCTAACTTTCTTATATAATACCTTGATTGTTATTTGAAATCAAGATATTAACCATCCAAATTTACGCAATAATAACATTTTTTTACCGTTTTTATTCAATTTACTAGCGAAATTATATTATCTTTCGTTTTTAAATGAATGCCTCATTCTAATATAAATAAGAGAAAATATGTGGGCCGCTGTAGCTTAGTGCTACAACGGCCCACATATTTATAAATGATAGTAGGAGCTTGGGGCAGATATCGGAAAGAAATCGTGAACTACGTTGAGAGATGTTTTTTTGCATGGAAGGCTGATTGGATAGCCTTTTGAATTGTTTCAGTATTAATTCGTTCAGTCCACTTATCGAAATAACAAGGATAACTTGTTCCGCATGAACTGCATTCTATAAATTGCTTAGTATCCTTTTGCTCTCGATTATCATATAAGTGGGGAAGAAGTTCTTCCGTATTATTAATTCCGGGTGCATTGGAATCTATGACATATGAATATTCATAGGTAGCTTGGTATTTTAATATAAGATGGTCACTATTACAAACGGGACATACAACAGAATTGGTTTGGGTCATAGTAGTTCCCCCTATCGTAGTTTTGTTTGGCGCCTTCAACCTTCCTATTCATTTGTATTATATCCATATTTTAAGAGTATCAAACCGTAAGGATAAAGCCAGGATTTTTGTTAAAAGTACATTCTCTGCTCTCACTCCACACGGTATGGGTGGTAATTTGATAAGAATGAGAAAAATTCTAGGCTTAAAAATAAATCATTCCAAGGATTAATGTAATGCTGATAATTTTTTTGTACATACTAAGTGTAAATATTGTAGTTTTTCCGAACAATCAGATGTAAATAAAGGAGTCGATTTTATGAATAAAGTGATTCAATTTCTAACTGACAACCCAACATTCTACCTTGCCACGGTTGATGGTGATGCCCCAAGAGTACGGCCCTTCGGATTTGTTATGAACTATAAAGATAAGATGTATTTTTGTACTAGCAATCAAAAAAATGTATACAAGCAGCTAAAAGCAAATCCTCAATTTGAAGTGTCTACAACTTCTAAAACAGGGGAATGGTTACGTCTAAGAGGGAAAGCTGTTTTTGATACAAATAAGGAAACGAAACAAGCCGCATTGGACTCTGCCCCTTTTCTGAGTAGCATGTATAGTGTTGATGATCCAAATTTTGAAGTGTTTTATATTGAAAATGCAGAGGCCAAATTTTACAATAGGACGGGTATTTCTGAAACGATCAACTTTTAAGCAATTGTTATTGAATTATAGCAATTGAGGTCTATTTTACCTCTTATTTTAATTAAAGTTATGGCAATAATACTATTGGAGGTGATAAATATGAAAGAACAGAAATGCAAACAAGAACAAAATAGAAAAGAAAATAAGAACGTTGAATTTGCAAAAGAAATTTTTAATAAAGAAAATAAAAAGCAAAATAAAGAAAAATGCTAAAATAACAAAAGGTGGCTATGTAGCCACCTTTTATATTGCAATTAAGGACTTTATTGCATATTGGAACCCGGATCAGGATTCTGGAAGGCTAGCGGCTGAAAAATTTTAAGATCAATTTGAATTCTATAGAATAGAAAAAAGATCAGCCCTACTTGCTAACATTTGTTATGTTCGTAGTTAGGGCTGATCTTCGATTATACTAGGTTAAGTAGTCGTGCTGTCTGGGCTACTAAAAAGCATACCGAAAATGCAATTGTAGTGGGAATTATGAAAGTTAGAAGGGCCCATTTTTTACTACCTGTTTCTTTGTAAGCAGATAAAAGGGTAGTAGTGCAAGGCCAATGTAGTAGGCAAAACAACATAGTACAAACGGCCGTAAGCCAAGTCCAATTATTATGAATTAGAATATTTCGCAGTTCTTCGAGGCTCTCAAACTCCATCATCTGACCCGAGGATAAATAACACATTAAAAGGATTGGTATAACAATTTCATTCGCAGGCAGGCCCAGGATAAAAGCTAAGAGGATAAAACCATCAAGGCCTACGGCATAACCAAGAGGCTGCAGCCAAGCCGCTAGGTGACCAACAATACTTAGTTCTCCTATGTAGATATTTGCCAGCAGCCAGGTGATGGCACCTGCTGGGGCTGCCATTATGATGGCCCGTTTTAAGACAAAGACAGTGCGGTCAATGAGAGAACGATAAAAGATAGGTCCGAATTGGGGTTTGCGGTAGGGTGGAAGCTCTAAGACTAAAGAAGATGCTTCCCCTTTTAATATTGTGTGGGATAATGCCCAAGAAACAGCAAAAGTTACTAAAACACCAAGCATAACCAAGCTCGTAACTACGAGAGAAGCCACTACAGTTTCTAGTTCTGAAATAAATATGCCGCCCATGAAGATAGTAGCGATAGCGATTAGCGTAGGAAAGCGTCCATTGCATGGCACAAAATTATTGGTTAACACAGCAATCAAACGTTCTCTTGGAGAGTCGATAATACGACAGGAGATCACTCCGGCGGCGTTACAGCCGAATCCCATACACATAGTGAGAATTTGTTTACCGCAGGCATGACACTTTTTAAAAATATTATCTAAATTAAAAGCTACTCTTGGTAAGTAACCAAGATCTTCTAGGAGGGTAAATAATGGGAAAAATATCGCCATAGGTGGCAACATAACAGCCACTACCCAAGCTAGCCCTCGATACATACCAAGAACGAGCACACCAGTTAACCAAGCTGGCGCTCCAGCAATTTCGAACCAAACTAACAATTGATCTTGAAAAGCAAAAAGTGCATCTCCAATTATCTCTGAAGGAACATTTGCTCCGGTTATTGTGATCCAAAAGATGGTACTAAGTAATAGCAGCATAATTGGATACCCGAATAGTCGTGAGGTTAAAATATCGTCTAGCTTACTATCCCAACTGCGATTTACAGAAATTTGTTTTGTAATCGCCGGCCTAGCTATCGCCTCGGTGTTGGCATAAATGTCAGAAACAATTTGATCGCCTAAATTCTCATGATTGAGGCGGATTTTTTCCGCTTCAATGCATATTTCTTCTAAAGTCATCATAGGTTTAATTGTAGCATTCATACTGCGGCCTCCTGTAAATATATCAAACTCAAACCTAAGTAGCTTGTAATACTTTTTATAAAAGCCTGGTCGCCATCGAGTAGGCGTAGTGCTACCCAACGAGGATTTAGATTAGGCCCTATTACTCTTGTAATATTTGGCAATAATTGTTGAATTGCATTTTCTACCGCAGGAGAATACTTAATTTGTCTAGGGGTTCCTATGCACGAGCCTATAGACATTTCATATAACCCTTGACGTAGTTTGTCAAGGCCTACTCCATTTCGGGCGGCAGTGGCGATAACTGGCACGCCCAATTCTTTTTGTAAGGCCGGAATATTGATATTTATATTTTTTTTTGTCGCTTCATCCATCAAATTGACACAAACAATCACTTTAGACGTTATCTCCATGACTTGCAAAGCTAAATTGAGATTGCGTTCAAGACAAGTTGCATCAAGTACTACCAGTGTAGCATCTGGTTTGCCAAAACAAATAAAGTCTCTAGCCACTTGTTCTTCGACAGTATGAGCCAAGATGGAATAAGTACCAGGTAAATCTACCATTAGAAAAGAGTGGTCAAGATAGGTAAAATTACCTTGGGCATTATCAACTGTTTTTCCAGGCCAGTTACCTGTATGCTGGTGTAATCCTGTTAGTGCATTAAATACAGTACTTTTTCCCACATTCGGATTACCAGCTAAGGCTACGGTAAACTGTCCTAGACGTGTTGTAATGCCGAAATGCTCATGTAAAAACCTATGGTGCTCATCACGATTAGAATTGTTCATTTCGGTATTCCTCCTAATATTGGTTGGTGAGATTAACAGTAATTTGGCTAGCATCTTCACTGCGTAAAGCAATGAGAGTATCTCTCACTAAGTAAGCTATTGGATCTCCTGATGGACTTTTTCGTATACATTGCACAGGTGTCCCAGGAACCATACCTAGATCAAGAATGCGGCGGCGTAATAAGCCTTGCAAATTAAGGGATACGACTTGACAAATAGATCCTATCCCTAAGGATGATAATGGAACAGTCGTTGATAATGTATTCATGCTAAAATCTCCTTGTTTAATATGTTTTGTAGACGCTGTTTACAAAACATATTTTATTTTTACTTAATTGTTGATTCCCATTTTGATAAGCGGGTGGTTCTTCTCTCCTTAGAGTAGAGGGGAACCGATTGGATTGATGACAGTTTTACTATAAGAGATCGCGTTTTAACATAGGAATTGATATTAGCCGTGGCTAACATTTCTTTTAAAAAAATAGTTAGCCTTGGGTAAGATGTAGAACTTAATTTACTATATGAAAAGCGAAAGGTTTTTGTTACTTACTTAGCTATCAAGAAATATAGAATAAATTAAATTTTTTTGAGTTTTGGTAATTGTGTCCTGTATCATCGAAAAAACGAAAGAAAATTATTTTATTTTAAATGGGGCAACATATAAGAAAAAGGAAAGGTGGGTAATAATGCAGGATTATTGTGGTAGTAATGGTTGTTATATGTTAGAGTCGAGTGATGATTTTGATGGTGAGTTTCTTGAAATTTATCTTAATAGTCCAGTTGTCTATGTTCTTGATAATAATGGTAGTAGTGTTCGTGTAGTAGGCGGTGATCGCCCCGAGCCTGATATTATCTTTGAGTTATTCAAGAATGATGAAGATGGTGTTTTGTTAACGGATAAGATGGAAGTACCTTCATTATTTTTACATGGTGTTAAGGAGTTTATAATAGCACTCTTGCAGTATGATAGAGAGGATTTCGGTACAAAGGAAGGACTTTTAAGGGCTGTAGAAAGTCTACTCGACAAGGAAGGCGCAGAATGGGGTATTGTTCATGAATCCGCAGCGGAATGATTGACTAAAAAAATGAAGACTTTTGCTTGTGCTAACACATGGCAGAGGTCTTCATTGTTTTATTGTGAAGTTTTTACAATAGTATAGCTAAACTACATACTAGTAGAAAGAATGTAACAGAGTAACGGTTAGTGTTTTATAGAGCTTCACTATTTAACTTGACTTAGTTATTCTAAATAGATAAAGTTTATTAATAATGGCAAGTATCCGCATGTAAGATAAGGGAATAGAATGAACATGGTCTCCTGTTTTCTATCAGTAATGCGGTGAAAGGGGGAGTAAGATATGGAAGTTAAGCATCCTGAATGGTTACAGATTCAATCAGATAACCAAACATTATATGGTTACAATCAGGAGTGGTATAAGACTTCGTTTCAAAGAACGAGGGGCTGCGGACCAACAGCTGCTGCCATGTTGCTTTTATATCTGAATAGGCGAGTAAAAGAAGCTTTGCCATACCAGGGCCATAGTATTCCTGCTATAACAAAGGTACTTGAAGACGTATGGAACTTTGTTACTCCTGGTTGGTTGTTAGGACTGAATAGCACTAACAAGTTTTGTAGGGGGACGGAGGCTCTTTTGAGGCATTATAGGCTAGCTTGGCAATGCCAAGTACTGAGCATTCCTATGTTTAGATCTAGTCGACCACCGCTTATGAAAGTTGTAAAGTTTTTGGAAGAGGGGATTGCTTCAGATTGTCCCATCGCATTTTTAAACCTTCACAAAGGGCGAGAGAATGCCTTAGAGAGTTGGCATTGGATTGTGCTAATCGCTTTATCTTATGATAAAGAACAGAAACGTTATATTGCTACCTGTTATGATGGAGGCCGCTTGGTTACATTTGATGTAGCTATATGGCTGGAAACTAGCAAATTTGGGGGTGGTTTTGTCTATATGAAAGTTTGAAAGAATGAGGATATAAAAGTTAAATGCAGCCAACCTACGAAAGGTGGCTGCATTTAACTTTTACGGAATCAGAAAGTATAACACTTTCTTGATTCCAAGTAAGAACGACTAAGGCTTCTGCCTGCGTCCGAGGATTTGGCACAAGCCAAGTCTTTTCTTATATAATTAGGGTCTTTGAGGTTTCCTCTGTGTGTTAACTGTTCGGTCACTTCTCCGGTTGGAAACATCTTTAGGATCACCGAAAGTGACCTTTTTAGAATTAGCGACGATTTTCTGTTTATGTACAATATCCATAAAATCACCTCCTGCCCAATAGTTTATCCATATCATAGTGATTCATGTTATAAAAAGAAAATCCCTCATAAATTGGAAAGGTTCATAAATATGTCTTTACGCTATAAGGGCACAAATCCTGATAAGTATTTGCAGGAATCAAGCCTTTTATTAGTAAATAGATTACTAATAAGAGGCTTGGTTCTCTTAGGTTTATAATCCTGATACTATTTAGAGTAAAGGAGTAAAGTGAATGAAAGAAGAGATTATCTCTCAAATCATTAATTTTGTCAGTACTTCCGAGTTGAATAAGTTGCCACATACGGAAAAAAAAATCTACAATTCTCCTCTAATTGGGTTTGCGGATGTCAACAATCCAATTTTTGAAGTCTATAAGCAGAAGATAGGGTCATTTCACTTGACACCGAAAGAATGGTTTAGGTTGGAATTTGAGGATAGTTCCTTGTCCAACGGAACCGTAATATGTTGGATCCTTCCTTTTACCGAAAGTGTCTTAAAAAGTAACTCCTTAGAAAAAGAACTTCCTTCAAAAGAGTGGGCTCAAGCTAGATTTTATGGTGAGCAGTTTAATGATATGTTAAGAGACTTTGTCGTCAATCTAGTCACTGAAGCGGGGAGTCGTACGGTTGCACCCTCATTGAGTTCACACTGGAAGCGAAGTTATGACGATACTATTGGAATTGCATCAACTTGGTCGGAAAGGCATGCTGCTTATGCCGCTGGCCTAGGAACATTTAGTCTAACCGATGCACTGATAACTGAACGTGGCATGGCGATGCGTGTTGGTAGTGTAATCACAGAGTTAGTTCTAGAGCCTTCTCAAGCTGCATACAAGGGAGTTTACGATAATTGCTTGTATTACAATTCCAATAGTTGTGGAGCTTGTATCCGTAGATGCCCAGCCGGAGCAATTTCAAAAAATGGGCACAATAAAGATTTATGCTTTGACTATACGCGCAAAATCGTAATGCCTGCAGTCAATGAAGTCTATGAGGTTACCACGCCCAGTTGTGGACTGTGCCAAACTAGGGTTCCTTGTGAAAAAGCAATTCCCAAAAGGCCCAAAGCAAAATCATTGTAATTAATTAAAGTTTTTAGGGATTTTGTTAGGGCAGGAGGTGATACTATCTTTTGTATTGATAAATTTAATAAGAGTATTAATATATTCTCATTTAGGAGGCAGGAATTTGGAAGGTGAGAACTTGGTTTCCGTGCATAATCAGTATGATATTTTTTTGGCGTCGCCAATTTCCAGTTTTGGTTCAGCCTCTCAGTATATAGATGATAGGTATAATACACTTCAACTCATTGGTATATTAGAAGATAAGGTAGGAACCGTTTTTTACGCTGGGAGAAATCTACCGGATAAGGATAACTTAGATGGTGATGGGGAGGTAAAGAAAGATTTTGAGGCGATCAGAAATTGTGACTATTTTATCATGTGTTATCCTGAAAAAAGTACATCAAGTGTATTAGTTGAGGCGGGATATGCTCTTGCATTAGACAAGTTTTCTATCTATATTGTCCGAAATCTTTCCGATTTACCATTTCTGTTACAATTTGCGATACGATCGTATGAAAACGTTATAGCCTATGAATCTGAGTCCATAGATAAATCTGCCTTATTTATAGAACGAGAAATTTCCCTCCATAGGGAGAGGAGAAAATGATTTTCTTTATGCCAATAAATTTATGATATCGGGTTCTAGATTGACTGTGGTTCTCAATAAAAGGATTTTGCTATATTTTTTTGAAACTACATTAATATTTAACCTCAACTTCGGTAAATACTAATTATAGGAGGTGATCCTATGAAAGAGAAACTTCATCATAAGACGATACGGCATTATAAAAAAATAGCGGCAGCACTTGGCAGTGCTGCAGTTGTTGCAGCTTCGATTATTCCGGGCATAGCTGCAGTAGTTGGATCTCCTAATGTTACCCCGCCTGCAGCGGAGCCTACTACGCAAGAGGCACAACCTCAACAAGCTGATCAGCAGGCGCAAAATGTGCCGCAGGAAGAAGCGGGGGCAAAACAGGTCCTAGATATAACCGCGACTGCATACGCACCAGGACCTCATGACAACGACCAGTGGGGCAACAAGACTCGTATGGGAACACAAATTAGACCTGGGGTAATTGCTGTGGATCCGAAAATAATCCCTCTCGGTTCACAAGTAATGATAAAGTATCCTGATGGTACAAAAGAATATGCAGTAGCAGAAGATACAGGCGGAGCTATCAAGGGACATCGAATCGACGTGGCAAAGTGGACGGTAAAAGAAGCAAGCCGATTTGGTATTAAACCTGTTAAACTATATGTATTAAATACTCCGGAACAGAGTAATGAAGGGCAAGCATAAGTTTACAAGTCTAAGTCCCAACGCTCCTCCAAGATATTTTCACCCCAAGTAGGATTTTCGTGAGAGCTTGTTAATGTGAAACCGTGACTTTTATAGATGTGGCGGGCAGTTTTAAGCAAGCTAAATGTTTCAAGAAAAACGTGTTTATAGCCTTTTTCGCGGCAAAAGTCTAATGCCATTGTGACGAGTCTATGCCCTAAGCCTCTGCCGCGGATTTCAGGCTCAATTAAGAAATATCTTAGCTGTGCAGTCGAATTATCAGACTTGACGATTACTACGCTACCGATAGGTTTGTTTTCTATTTCTGCGATTAACATGCATTCATAGTTTATATCATAGTGCTTTGCGAAATGATGTAAACCTTTGTCTACATAATCTCTAAAAACGGAATTTAACCCATATTCCTCTTCGTATAAGACGCAATGTCGGGAAAGAATGTAATCAATATCTGAGGCAATAAAATTTCGTATTATAATTGGGTTAACACGATCTGATATGATGTTTTTAATTATTTCCATTGCCTCTGTAACTTTTGTAAGTTGAGTCTCATCTAAAGGGTGAATTAGAGAAGCAATGTGCTCATCGGATTTTTGGTTGAGACTTGCGATTGTTTCATTGCCTTTCACTGTTAAAGTAATCAAGTTTATTCGATTATCTTTTTTAGATTGAACTTTTGTAATAAGTTGGTTTTTTTCTAAAGCTTTGATAATTCTACTCATATAACTGCGGTCTATATTTAGGCGAGTTGCCAACGCATTGGAGGTACAATGCGTTATTTTGCTTATCTCAAGCAGTACACGAGCCTCTGTTAAGGAGTAGCCACTCTCTAGAATATGCTGGTTAAGTAATCCTAAAATATTGGTATAAAATCGATTGAAACTCCTGATCTTATGAATACAATCTAGATTATTTTGCATAATTCATTCTCCTAAAGTTAATTGTGGACTTTGTCCTCTAATTAGCTTATGAAAAATAATGGACTTTGTCAACAAATTTTTGTTGGGGAAGAACGATTCAATGTAACTAATTATATAATGAACTAGCAACTCAAACATGTGTGATAATTAGATAGAAAAGTATTAGCGTAAAAGCTAATACTTTTTTTTGAAGCAGTAAAAGGGAGAGTCCTGTGCTTTACTTAAATCCAATAGAGTAAAGATAGGAAAAGTAATATACGGTACGTGAGAAAAAAAAGTTAGTGGCATATAAGAGTATCTATTTTTTAGTTGAAATATCAACTAAAAAATAGTAGAATATAGTTAGTTGATATTTCAACAAAAAGTAATATCATGGGGGAATTGATATTAGTAAGCTGAAAAATAAAGTGCTACGAGAAGTTGGTATGCTGGCTCGCTGTATCCAATCGATTAGTGATATTAAATATCGGGACATCAAATTACAAAGAGGTCAGTTTATCTTTTTGACTCGTATCTGTGAATGTCCAGGTATCAATCTAATTGAACTTTCCAATATTCTCAAAGTTGATAAGGCAACAACAACGAAGGCAATACAAAAACTGATGGAAGAGAATTATGTTGTGAGGGAACGCAATAGTGCAGATAAAAGAATGTGGCATTTGTTTCCTTCTGCAAAAGCCCAGGAGTTTTATCCTTATATCATCCAACAAGAAAACTGCAATATTGAAAGTTGTTTTACTGGATTTAGTCCTGAGGAAAAAGATACTGTATATCATTTGCTCAAGAGAATGCGTGAAAATATTGAACAAGACTGGAAGGAATTAAAAAAGGGTAAAGAGGATTTAGAATAAAGAGTGTTTAAGGAGAGGTTAAAATGACAGAAATTATTTTCAAGGAGTATTCGAAGGAGTATAAGGATGCAATCATTAATTTAATTCTTGATATTCAACAAAATGAGTTTAGCATTCCAATAACGAAAGAAGACCAACCAGATTTAAGTGATATACCTAATTTCTATCAATCTGGAAAGGGGAATTTTTGGGTGGCTTTATGCAACAATCAGGTTGTTGGGACCATTTCATTGATAGATATAGGAAATAACCAAGGCGCATTGCGGAAAATGTTTGTGAAAGATGCCTATAGGGGAAGCAAGTATAATATATCAAAATTATTGTTACAAAAATTGATGGGATGGGCTAAAGAATGTAGTATTCATGAAATTTATCTAGGAACCACAGAAAAGTTTTTAGCGGCTCATCGTTTCTATGAGAAAAATGAATTTATTCAAATAGCAAAAGAGGACTTGCCAAATGGGTTTCCGATCATGAAAGTAGATACGAGATTCTATAAAATTAAGCTTAAATAACAATTTTGCAGTATGAAAAACAGCCTTAGTCGATTTTTGACAAAGGCTGTTTTTTGCACATAAATAATTAATATTCATAATTCATGTTAGACATGAGTCAAAGCAACCTAATTCGACTTATCGTGTTGACAGTCCAGGATACGAGTTCAAAGATTGCGTTATTCCTATAGTTGGTGAACGAGCTATTCATAGTGACATTATCACAAGTTAAACACACATAAAATGTTGTATGGCTTGACATGCGGTAGAAAAAGGAATAAAATAAATTTAATTCCCAGTAAAACACTATGAATACTAGGGATTAAACCCTAATAAATAGATAAAGATAATACATGATGAATAATAATAATGAGGTGAAAAAATGGCAGAAAAACTCTTAGAAATTCATGGATTACATGCAACCGTTGAGGGTAAAGAAATCTTAAAAGGCTTGAATATTGAAATCAATAAGGGGGAAGTCCATGTTATTATGGGGCCTAATGGCTCCGGTAAATCGACGTTAGTGAATTTGATTATGGGCCATCCAAAGTATGAGATAACTGCTGGGTCCATTGCTTTTGAGGGGGAAGACATTACAGCTTTAAAAAGCTTTGAAAGAGCTAGAAAAGGAATCTTTCTATCTTTCCAAAATCCTGAAGAAATACCAGGGATAACGGTAGAAAATTTATTGCGGACAGCCAAAAATGCAATAACTGGTGAAACTATAAAAATTATGGCTTTTAAGAAAGAGCTGAAACAAGCTATGGAAACCTTAAAAATAGACAATACATATGCAGCACGACATGTGAATGTCGGCTTTTCAGGCGGGGAAAAGAAAAGAAATGAAATACTGCAAATGATGATGCTCAATCCGCAATTGGCAATGCTGGATGAAACGGATTCAGGTTTAGATATTGATGCTGTTCGTATTGTTTCCTCAGGGGTAAAACACTTCAAAAACGAGAAGAATGCAATTTTAATTATTACACATAATACCAAGATTCTTGAGCAATTAGACGTAGATTATGTTCACATCTTAATGAACGGGAAAATTCTTCAGACGGGGGATGCTTCCTTGATATCCCAAATCAATGAAAATGGTTTTCTTCATCTGGGAGGAGACGCTCTGGATTCAGGCGAGGTGAATACGCTCCATGGATAAGAAAAAGACTGTTGTTGAGGATATTGATCGAGGTCTTTATGATATTAAAAATGAAGATCGTTATCGTTATAAAGCCTCAAAAGGACTAACTCCTCAGATTGTGCTGGATATTTCCAAAGAAAAGAATGATCCAGAATGGATGCGAGAGTTTCGCCTTCGTTCTTTAGAAATTTACAATCAAACATCTATGCCGACATGGGGACCTTCTCTGCATGAACTGGATATGGATGATATTGTTACCTATGTCCGACCAGACACAGAAATGAAGGGGAAGTGGCAAGAGGTTCCTGATGATATTAAGGATACATTTGAACGTTTGGGAATTCCTCAAGCTGAACGAGAATCATTAGCTGGTGTAGGAGCTCAGTACGATTCTGAAGTAGTTTATCATAGTGTCAAAGAAGAACTGGTCAAGCAAGGTGTAGTTTATACTGACATGGAAAGTGCTCTAAGAGAGTATGAGCCTATGATTAAGGAATATTTCATGAAGCTTGTTACACCAAATGATCATAAATTTGTAGCCCTGCATGGAGCTGTTTGGTCAGGTGGTTCCTTTGTCTACGTTCCGCCTGGTGTTCAGGTGGAAATACCGCTGCAGTCTTATTTTCGTTTGAATTCGCCAGGCGCAGGGCAATTTGAGCATACATTAATTATCGTGGATAAAGGGGCGAAGCTTCATTTTATTGAAGGCTGTTCTGCTCCTAAATATAATGTTACGAATTTGCATGCAGGATGCGTCGAGTTATACATAAAAGAAGATGCTAGCCTGCGCTACTCTACCATCGAAAACTGGTCAAGAAATATGCTGAATTTAAATACCAAGCGAGCCTTGGTAGAAAAAAATGGCAGCATTGAATGGGTTTCTGGCTCTTTTGGTTCTAAGATTTCCATGCTGTATCCCCGTAGTATTCTCAAGGGAGAAGGAGCACGAGCGGAATTTAACGGTGTCACTTTTGCGGCTCAAGGTCAGGTGCTGGACACAGGGGCGGCTGTCATTCATGCGGCACCGTATACCTCTTCCAATATTAATTCCCGGTCTATTTCCAAAGGCGGAGGAGTTGCTGTTTATCGTGGTGCGGTAAAAGTAGCACCTAACGCTCACCATTGCAAATCCTTGGTAAGCTGCGAATCCTTAATGCTGGACGATCTTTCTCGTTCTGATACCCTGCCAGTCATTGATATTCAAAATGATGAGGTAGATATCGGTCACGAAGCAAGAATTGGCAGAATCAGGGAGGAGGCTATCTTTTATCTCATGAGCCGGGGTATTAGTGAGCAAGAAGCTAAAGCTATGATTGTAAGAGGGTTTGCAGAACCGATTGCCAAGGAGCTTCCCTTGGAATATGCTGTGGAGATGAATAATTTAATTAATATAGAACTGGAAGGCACCATTGGATAGGGGATGATGACATGGAAAAACTACAGAAGAATTTAAGTCCGATTCCAGTAAAAACCTGGAATTGGCTAGGTGTTAATGATACTGTCCTTGAAGCTGATATTCCTGCTATAACGGATTACTCCAAGCAGCCTGTAACGACAGGATCAGAAAAGGGCGTAACCATTACAGATATCCGTTTGAGTAGAGATACAATTAAATTTATGGAAAAGAAAATGGACACTGGCGCGAGTGAAGCAATGAGAGACTTTGTTAAGAAGAATCAAAACAGTGGTTATTTCATTGAAATAGAAGAAGGGGAGAAAATAGGAACTCCTATTTTCCTTCAATATGACTTAGATGAGGAAAATCCGACCCTAGTAGATGACCACTTTATCCTTGCTCATGAAAACAGCGAGGCGACCATTATCATCAACTATAAATCGTCCTGTATTCAAAACGGTTTCCACAGTGGTGTGACTAAAGTATTTGCTAAAAAAGGAGCTGTTGTTCATTTAATTAAAGTGCAAATGTTGGCTGACCAAGATACTCATGTCGATGCCATTAGTGCGATCGCTGATGAAAAAGGGCAGGTTGATTTCACATTGATAGAACTAGGTGCCCTACAAACCATTACAGGCTGTAGAACACAATTGGTGGGGAAAAACAGCACTGGAACAATTCATTCTCTTTATTTTGGTGATCAGAATCGTAAAATTGATATTAATTATGTACAGACCCATCAGGCTCGTGAATCGTTGAGCAGCATAGAAGCACGAGGCGTACTCTTAGATCACAGTCAAAAAGTCTTTAAAGGTACATTGGACTTTATTAAGGGGTCCAGCGGCTCTAAGGGCAAAGAAGAGGAATATACGGTTTTATTAAGCCCAACCGTGCGGAATCGCTCCACACCACTAATGCTGTGTGGGGAAGATGCGGTTGAAGGGCAACATGCTGTTAGTACAGGAAAAATGGATGAAAATAAGCTTTTTTATCTGATGAGCAGAGGGCTTAGTGAAGCGGAGGCAAAAAAGTTAATTATCGAAGCTGAATTTCAGCCCATTCTGGAAAAAATACCAGTGAGCGAATTGAGAGATACAATTTCTATGTATCTAAGGAGGCGGCTAAATCGTGTCTAATAATTACGTCAATGATTTTCCTATCTTGCAACAAACGATGAATGGAAAACGGCTTGTTTACCTTGATAATGGAGCTACAACTCAAAAACCTCTCTCGGTTATCAATGCTGTTCAAGAATATTATGCAGCCTTTAATGCCAATCCTCATCGAGGCGCTTACGAGTTAAGTGTTAAAGCTACTCAAATTTATGAAGATGCCCGAGAGAAGGTTAGAAAATTCTTGGGGGCAGAAAAAGCAAGTGAAATTATTTTTACTAAGAATGCCACCGAATCTTTAAATTTATTGGCTTATAGCTATGGAATGACCTTTATTAGTCCAGGAGATGAAATTGTTATTTCCATTGCTGAACATCACAGCAATATTGTGCCTTGGCAGCAGGTGGCCAAAGCGAAGGGAGCTACCTTACAATATTTATATGTGAATGAAGCCGGCATTCTAACGGATGAGGAAATCGAAAAGAAAATTAGCAGCAAAACAAAAATTGTAGCAGTTACCCAGGTATCCAATGTGCTTGGAATTGTCAACCCCATAGAAAAGATTGTGCATAAGGCGCATAGCGTGGGGGCAGTTGTGATTGTTGATGGTGCACAAAGTGTTCCTCACTTTTCTGTGGATGTAAGGGCATTGGACGTTGATTTCTTAGTTTTTTCGGGACATAAGATGCTGGCTCCTATGGGAGTTGGTGTGTTATACGGTAAAGAGCATTTGTTGGATAAAATGCCGCCTTTTTTAAGCGGCGGCGATATGATTGAGTATGTATGGGAACAGGATACTTCTTTTGCACCACTGCCAGCTAAATTTGAAGCAGGAACCCAAAATGTAGGAGGTGTCTTAGGGCTCTCAGCAGCCATAGACTATATTGAGAAGGTCGGTTTTCCCAATATAGAACAGATTGAAGAAAAATTAATCCATTATGCGATACCGAAGCTTCAGCAGCTCTCTTTTATTACTCTTTATGGATGTGATGATCTTTCGAAAAAGACCGGAGTAATATCCTTTAACGTAAACGATATTCATCCCCATGATGTGTCCTCTATTTTGGATGCTGATGGGGTTGCTATACGAGCTGGTCATCATTGTGCGCATCCCTTGATGCGATATCTTGGAGTGAATGCAACGTGCCGTGCTAGTTTTTATTTTTATAATACACGTGAAGACGTAGATGCATTGATAAATGCCCTAGGGCGTGTCAGGGGAGTGCTTGGCTATGGATCTTAGTGAGATTTATACGGAAATTATTGCAGAGCATAATAAGTCAAAGCGAAATAAAAAACAGATGGAAAATCCTACAGTGATCCTAAAGGGCAGAAACCCAAGCTGTGGAGATGAAATAGAACTTGCATTAAAGGTAGAGAAGAATATCATCCAAGATGCATCGTTTACGGGGGTTGGCTGTGCGATTTCCCAAGCTTCTACATCGATGATGATTGATTTGATTCGCGGGCAAACCATTGAAAAAGCACAGCTGCTGATTGATACCTTTCTAGGCATGATTAAGCGGGAAATCACGGAGGAGGATCAATTGGAGATATTAGATGAGGCAGTTGCCTTACAGAATATTTCCAACATGCCTGCCAGAGTGAAGTGTGCAGTTTTATCATGGCACACACTGGAAAGTGCGATTACAGCGGAAGAAGGAAACATAAGTAAAAGCAGTTAATTACCCATTAAATGACTGCAGGTTATAGAAAGAAGACTCATCGCCAAATGAGTTTTTCTTTTTTAGTAGAGGGGGGATCATTTAGCTGTCATTGTGAGCATCGGAAGCAACCCTATGAAAAAACATCCTTAGTCGATTATTGACTAAGGATGTTTACTATTTAAATAAACTCCAAGATTTATAGAATTATATTAAGTTAAGTATTTAGAGGATAAATAAAAGATGAATTGAATAATTAACATGAAATGCCAGTCCAAGATCTAGGAGGATGATGAGAATGAAATTTCCTAAAGAAACTGTATTACTTATTATTGATGTTCAAAAAGCGATTGATAATCCAGAATGGTCTAAATATGGTAATCGCAATCATCCTAAAGCCGAAGAGAATATGGCGACAATTATTCAGGAGTGGCGAAAATCTGGGCGAAACATAATCCATGTCAAACATGAATCAAAGGAACCTAATTCCACCTATCGTCCTGACAGTCTTGGATGTGAGTTCAAAGAATGTGTTACCCCTATAGTTGGCGAACGAATTATTATTAAACATGTTAATAGTGCCTTTATTGGGACAAAGCTTGAAGCAATTTTAAGAGAACAAAATATTTCAGATTTAGTAGTCTTTGGTGTTATCACGAATAACTCTGTGGAGACCACAGTGAGAATGGCTGGAAATTTGGGATTTAATACATACGTAGTAGAGGATGCAACCTTTACCTTTGCAAAACCAGATTATTATGGACGTATTTATAGTGCAGAGGAGGTGCATGGGATATCCCTGGCAAATATGAATCATGAATACTGTAAGATTATCAGTATGAGTGAATTAATGAATATGTTATAAAATAAATACCTTTGTCAAAGCTGTTTTCATGAGAAGCATAATTGGAGGAGAGTGTTATTTGCCTTACATGTCAGATTTTACTTGAGGAAGTAATGCCAAAGGGTGGAGTTATTTACAAGGACAATTTAGTGATCTTACATCATTGCTTGGATATAAATGTAGCTGGGTATTTTATTCTGTCACCAATAAGACATGTTGAGAGTATGGAGCAATTAGAACAAGAAGAATTATTTCAGTTAGCAACAATTTCTAAAGTGATAGCCGAGGTTATTGCAAAAGAACACGACATCGATAGAGTTTATCTACTTAGCTTAGGTGAAGAAACCACCCATTTTCACTGGCACATATTTCCCAGATATAAGTGGATGTTGAACCTTCCTGCTGAAGAGATTCGTACAAACGGTAAGGTAGACGGGGCCAAGCTGTTTAGCTTTATCCGAAATAAATATAAGACGGATAAGCAAGAGTTATTCGATAATCGAATTCTGGAAATAGAAAATAGAATTAAGAAGCAAATGAGACAAAAGGATGAAATAAACTTTGCTTAAATGGGAAGTCTTCATAAAAAAGTAAGGCGTACTATCATAAAATTAAAAAATCTATACCCTTTGGGATAGGCGCTAAGTCCCAAAATGATTTATGATATAAATTATATTAATCCATTTCATTTATGATGGATTATTTTTTTTGCAAATCATAAGATTGTAGCTATCAGACGCCAAGGCAACGATAGTTTGAAAAAAGACAAGGAGGGAAAATATGGAATATGGAGAGGCAATAGAAACAAGGATTCGGATAGAAAATGAGTATAGAAGCGGGGCCAGTTGGTTTTATTGGATTGCCGGAATGTCCATCTTAAATGAAATATTTATTCAAACCCATACTAGCTGGAATTTTGCTATAGGACTTGGAATAACACAAATTTGTAGTGCTATATTTGGAAGCAATGTTGTGTCGATTGTGATAAACTTAATTATATCGGGGATATTCTTGCTTTTTGGTAAAATGGCACATCGAGGACATAGATGGGCTTTTATAGTAGGAATGATTCTATATTCTTTTGATGGTATTCTTTTTATTCTAGTCAAAGATTATGTAGGCTTGGGTTTACATGTATTTGCACTTTTTTACATTTATCGAGGAATGAAGGCATATAAGCAACTAATTACGATAAGTAATAGCCAAACATTGACAGCAAGTGAAGAAGAAGAAGCTTTTAGTAATAAGATATAGAAAACGCAGAGAAGCGAAAAAGGTGAGGCCAATTCCTAATGATGAAAGGACTCGCTAACTCGCTTACAAGGCACTGCTGTTGACGTTACCATTTGTCGTGTTATAATTTAAGTGTAATCTTATAATAAGACGTTGAGTCTGTTATAGCCTCGCACTATGCGATAATGACTCTTACCAGACGACTGGTAAGAGTCTGTTTTTTTTAGAAAGTCATTTAAAGATTAGTAAATTAATGTTTAAGGATGAAGGGGATGAATATATATGGAAAACCTTTGGTTAATTTATGCGCTATTATCGGCTTTGACCGCTTCGCTCGTTGCGATATTTGGGAAAATTGGCCTACAGTCAATCGACGCAAATGCTGCTACTGCCATTAGATCCATAATTATGGCTGCTTTTTTAGTTGCAGTAGTTGCCGTTCAAGGAAATTTGGGGCAATTGTCATCAATTATTTCTGATAAAAAGGCGATTTCCTTTATTGCACTTAGTGGGATTGCTGGCGCACTATCATGGTTATTCTATTTTTTGGCTTTAAAGGTTGGAAAAGTATCACAAGTTGCTCCCATAGATAAATTAAGTGTTGTAATTGCTGCAATTATCGCCGTAACTTTTCTTGGGGAAAAAATTAGCATATTAGGTGGAATTGGCATCGCCCTTATTGCACTTGGTGCTATATTAGTTGCTGTAGGATAAATGACAGCTAAGTCTTAAGTTAAGCAAACGGATGAAGGTTTCAAATGGAGTATTACTCCACCTGAAACCTTCGTTTTTTTTATTCTGTTTGGTTTCTCAGTGTCCTCTAATGATAAATAAAATGAGGATAATACGTTTTAGCTAAGACGGGCAACGGGTTTTGCCGGGCTCGAAGGTGTAAAGAAAAATTCCGAATGTGGCAACTTTGATTCCGTGAGTGGAAATAAAGTTGCCACATTGATATGACTAATGAGCAGATATTGGACTGCAAGTAGTACTGAAAAAGTGGTAAGAGTGGATTGTTGGATAGACTAGTAATCTAATTAGAAGTGTACGAAGTTTTAATCTGTAGTTTTTGCCAGTTAAAATCGGTGTTACCTTTTTCTGGCATAGAAATTGCACATTTAAATTACAGGAATGAACAATAAGAATTATAGGAGGTTATTTTTGTGGAAAGACATCAAAATTTCGGTTACGATACTACAATCATTCATGCCGGTCAGTCGCCAGATCCGACTACTGGTGCACTTGCCACTCCAATTCATCAAACGTCTACGTTTGTATTCGAGAATGCCGAACAAGGAGCAGCACGGTTTGCCTTAGAGGAGAATGGTTACATATACACACGTCTGGGAAATCCTACGCAACATTCTCTTGAAGAAAAAATGGCTGCCCTTGAAAAGGCAGAGGCAGCTCTGGCTGTTGCTTCTGGCATGACGGCAATTGCTGCTTCGTTTTGGACGATTTGTGGTAACGGTGATCACATTGTAGCATCGGATACCTTATATGGATGTACTCATGCCTTGCTATCTCACAGCATGCCTAAATTTGGTATTGCTGTCACTTTTGTTGATGCGTCTAATTTAGAAAATATCCGCAAAGCCATACGGCCTAATACGAAAGTAGTATTTATTGAGACTCCTTCTAATCCAACACTTACCATTATTGACATTGGGGCAACTGCCAAGCTGGCCCACGAGCACAATGTCAAACTTATGGTAGATAATACATTTATGTCTCCTTATTGCCAGCGCCCTTTAGAATTAGGTGCCGATATAGTAGTGCATAGTGCTACTAAATATATCAATGGCCATGGAGATGTTATTGCTGGTATTGTTTTAGGGCAAAAAGAATTCATCAACGAGGTACGGTTTGTTGGTGTAAAAGATGTTACCGGTGGCTGCATTAGTCCCTTCAATGCTTGGTTGACTCTGCGCGGCCTGAAGACTCTTGGCGTCCGGATGGAAAGACATTGCCAGAATGCTCTTGAGGTTGCTAAGTTTCTGGCGGAACATCCTGATGTGGAAAAAGTAAATTACCCAGGTTTGCCAGAACACCCAGGGCATGAGCTAGCCAAAAGGCAGATGTCAGGTTTTGGCGGTATTATAAGCTTTGAAGTAAAAGGAGGCGTTGAAGTCGGACGTAAGATCATGAATAGTGTTAAACTTTGCTTATTGGCAGTCAGCCTCGGCGACACGGAAACGTTAATTCAGCATCCTGCCTCGATGACTCATTCCCCTATTCCTCGTGAAGAGCGCCTAAAAGCAGGCATAACTGATGGGCTGATTCGATTATCAGTAGGGTTAGAAGACCCTAAAGATATTATCTTTGACCTGGACCAAGCTATAAAAAAGGGGAGTGCCAATACTCTCGATAAACCCAATATAAAGCTGACCTTCTAATGCTGTTATTTTAATATTTTTGATGAATTGCTGTTAAGTAAGTATTCCAATCCATAACGACGGATTTTAGTTAAAACTGCTGTATGGGAAAGGCCAATATCTCGAGCTGCTCCTCTGGCACTTCCATGTTTTTTTAAAGCTTTTTCCAAGATCAATCTTTCCGTATGATCGATGACTTGTTTCAAACTTTTTTCCCTTACATCAGACCGAGTCTCATTAAAAGCTAATTCATTATGTAGTAAAAGATCTGAGATATCAATTTCTTTACCCAAAGTTAGGTGAATAGCCCGTAGAACTACATTTTGTAATTCTCGTACATTACCTGGCCATTCATAGTGGGTTAAAAATTCGATGGCAGCTGGCGAAAAATCGAACTGCCTGTTTAGTTCTGTACAATACTTAGCACGAAAGTGTTGCAAAAGTATTGGGATATCCTCAGGACGCTGCCTTAAAGGGGGAATTTGGATGGGGATTACATTAATACGGTAATATAAATCCTGGCGGAACTGTTTTTTTAGGATCATTTCTTCTAAATTTCTGTTAGTGGCTGCAAGAATTCGTACATCAATAGGTATTTCTTGCGTTCCGCCTACGCGACGGACAACTCCCTCTTGGAGAACTCGTAACAATTTTCCTTGTAAAGCAAGTGGCAATTCGCCAATTTCATCAAAAAATAGAGTTCCATTGTGAGCTGCTTCAAATAGACCCCTCTTTCCACCTTTTTTGGCACCGCTGAAAGAGCCATCCTCATAACCAAATAATTCGCTTTCTAATAAGGCTTCTGGAAGTGCTGCACAATTGATGGGTACAAAAGGTTTAAGGCACCGGGTGCTAGCATGGTGAATGGCTTGAGCGAACATTTCCTTGCCTGTACCACTTTCTCCTCCAATTAAAATGCTGCAGTTATTTACTGCTACTCTTTGGGCAATATTGATTAACTGTTTCATGGTTGAGCTAACATAGATGATATTATCAAACTCAAATTTTTGGTTTTTCATAATCGATTTAACAAGTTGTTTAGCTGATTTCATACTTTTTAATGTAGCAACCGATCCAACTACTTGATTATTTTCATCTCGTATCGGTTGCCCAGAACATAAATAATGGAGAGTGCCTCGGGGTGTAGCGATCAACATTTGTTGGTTATCAAAAGATTTTCCTAACAGAAGTCCACTAAAATACATATTTGATCCGATTATTTGCGTGATGTCGTTTCCTACGGATGTCGACTTGTCGATCCGCAAGAGTTGTGCAGCTGTGGAATTGATATAGCGAATTAACCCCTCTGAGTCTAAACCGATAATACCATCATTTGCAAATTCCAGTACTGTTTGCAATTCTTTTTCGCGTTGTTCATAAGGCTGTAAAGCGATATTCGTAATGCCATGGATATCACTGTGATGTAACAGTTCCCTTTTAATTGAATCTGCAATTTTATTATTATCATCTAGAAGATCACCATCTAAATAAAATTTAATAAAAATTTGTCCGGTTGATACCTCCATAGACTTTATGCTTACTCCTTCATGAGAAAAAACTTGGGCTACTTCTTGAATCATACCAATACGATCACTTGTTTTTAACATCCAGCGAATCACAGTCATTAGAATCACTTCCTACTATTTGTTAGTCTTGATTTTGTTTTGCTTCTACGAATATGGTAGCAAAGGTTTTTAAAAATTGAACTAGCTGGTATATAGTTACGCCAAGGTTTCGTTATTTCCTTTATATGTAAGGAATTTATGCATAGGGCTAGCCTTCGCCAATGATTTGACGGGGGCTTATTTCTTTGCACAAAATGCACTAGAAAATTAACTAGTAAAAGTTACATAGTCGTGAAACACAGTCGTGAAAATACAGTTATTGACAATGTAAGTATTATCCAATACAATATATATCAGAAGTAAATATATCAAGTTGATATAGAAGGGTAAAATGATATGATTGATTATATAATTTTAGGGTTTTTATTAGATAAAGAAATGACGGGTTACGATATTAAGCAAAAAATTAGTGTAAGTACAGCTAATTTTTATGATGCAAGTTTTGGCAGCATTTACCCAGCCCTAAAACGATTGGAGGCACAAAAGCTAATTGTTTCAAAAAAAAGTATAAAGAAAGGAAAATTTAAAAACATATATCATATTCTTAATCTAGGTAGACAAACCTTCCTAGACTGGATTAAAGAACCACTTGTGCTACATCAATCTCGAAATGAATATTTGCTCAAAATATTTTTCTATCGTTATCTATCCAAGGAAGAAGTGGTTAGTCGAATCACACAATTTATAAAGTTGTTATCGGAGTATAAAGCGAATCTGGTCAAGATTGAACCCTTAGTTGCTTCACAAGCGGACTTCTTTCAATTGTCGACACTCCATTATGGATTGGATAGTTACCAGTTTTTAATTGATTGGTTTCAACAGTATTTAATAACTATAGATCAAGAATATTCAAAACCTGAATAAGCTTATTAAGACTCTAACGGAATCCAGGCTAAAAAAGCCATACTATATAAATGAGGGGAGAATAAGTGATGAAAATTGTAGCTATTAATGGGAGCCCAAGAGGCAAGGTTAGTAATACGAATGTCATGGTCACCGCTTTTTTAAAGGGAGCACAAGCGGCAGGGGCAGAAACTGTAAATGTTTATTTAGCAGAAAAGGAGATCAAACATTGTAAAGGATGCTTTTCCTGTTGGATCAATAATCCCGGACAATGCGTAATTAAAGATGATATGGCAGAAATAATGTCAATTACAGAAGGTGCAGATATCCTTGTTTTAGCTACGCCACTTTATTTTGATAATATCTCTGGCATTCTAAAAGATTTTATGGACCGCAGTATAGTAAAGGGCGATCCTCACTTTCAAAAAGATTCAACGGGAGAATGTCGCCACTTGAAAAAAACAACAAGACCATCTCCTAGACTAGTAATGATATCGAATTGTGGTTTTCCTGAAAGATCTCACTTTCAAGTAGTTTCTCATTGGGTCGAGAGAGCAGCGCTTAACATGCATACTGAAGTCAGCGGCCAAATTTATGCAACGCAAGGGGGACTTCTGACTGCTCAAATAGAAGAGTTACAACCTGTTATTTTTAACTATCTGCAACTTTTAGAAAAGGCTGGAGAAGAGGTTGTTACGAATCTAAAAATATCCGAGAAAACTAATAAATTATTAGAGCAAAGCTTTATTCCTGATGAGATCTATATTCAACAAGCTAACAATTATTTTGATACTATATTAAAATAGAGTTAGATTACTTGTATATTTTGAAACGCCAATGAGTATTGAATGATGTTATTACCCGATGAGTACCAAAAGGATATGCTGTGTAAAAATTAAAAGAGCCCAGGATACGTGTAAATACGTATCCTGGGTTTTAAGCATTATTTGACAAGCTGGAAAGTCCAATCAGTTAAAAATATTTTCTCTGTCTTAGGCAGGAGTATTAGGTTATATTACAGAAATTTCCTTTTAATAGAATGAAATTTATCCATTTAGCCAAATCTTAGAGAAAACGGTTTAGGCCATAAATTCATTTAGGAGGGTATTGGGATGATACGATTACTTACTGAACAGGATAAAGTCCAAGTCATGAAGTATTTGCAAAAGGATAGTTTTGGAGGGGCTTTTATATTAGGAAATTTGTTGGGATTTGGCTTAGAAAATCATAAGGACCAGAGAAGATGTGGTGATTACTATGGCTATTTTTCTAAAGAAGAATTAATAGGAGTATTACCCTTTTATAATATGGGCAGCTGCATCCCCGTATTTGAAGACAAAAAAGAAGTGGTTGCATCTTTTGCAAATATTTTGAGGATGCGACAGTTCCAAGTTCTAATAGGAATGAAAAAGTTTATCAAGCCCTTATATGAAGCCGTTTCTAATGAAAAGGAGATAGTAAGCTATCAGGAAAGCAACTACTTTGTAAATAAACATTTTAGCCCTTTGAATTTAGAAAATACAGCCTTTTCCGATGCCCGTGAAATCAATAATAATGAAGCAGTAGAATTTATAAGAAGGGCTTATCGGGAAGGCTTCCATCATGAGCATACTCCTGAAGAAGCAAGGAAAATAATAGAACAACGCAATGGGGAGGAAGAGTATCTTTTTTTGATAGTTGACGGTAAAATCGTTGCACAGGCCTATATTCAAGCCGTTACTGATAAAATCAATCAAATTGGTGGAGTATTTACCTTGGAGGGGGAACGTAACAAAAGATATGGCAAGGCCATTGTATCGGAACTATGTCGTCGTATTATTGCCAGAGGAAAAATTCCAACCCTTTCAGTTCGTAAAGATAATACTCCAGCAGTTAAAGCATATGTCACTCTTGGCTTTTCATATCATGATGATTATCTAATTGTTAAGTGCAAAGTATAACTAGGTGAGGGGAGTGAAAAACATAGAAGAGTGCAGTGAGCGAGAGCGATGTTATTATGTTGATTGGCTGAGAGTACTAGGAATAATATGCGTATTTTTTTTCCATAATACGAGATTTTTTGACTTTATAGACTGGGAGCTAAAAAATAAAGAAACATTTTTGGAACCTACTATTATTGTTATGTTCGTTAATTTTTGGATAATGCCGCTGTTTTTTATGTTAGCTGGTATAGGGACTCGATTTGCATTAAGAACCAAAACAACAATTCAGTACATTAAGGATAGATATTGGAGATTGGTGATTCCATATCTATTTGGGATATTAATTCTTATACCGCCACAGAGATATGTAGAGTGTCTGAACAAAGGTAAGTTTTCAGGAACATTTTTAGATTTTTTACCATGGTATCCAGAACATAGGTTGTTTCTCGGAAATTTTGGTTTTAGTCCAGTATGGTTTGGCGAACCAGGAACTCATTTATGGTTTTTGGCTTATTTATTTGTTTTTTCGGTCATTGCTTTGCCTATAATTCATTATCTGAAAAGCGAAAGCGGTGAAAGGCTTATTAAGCAGCTTGCAATAGTTGGTGAAAGGATTGGAGGCATATATCTTCTTGTAGTACCACTGGCTTGTGTAAGGATAGTTTTGCAACCGATCTATCCGAAGTATTCATCATGGGCTGATTTTACATTTTGGTTTTTAATTTTTATTTTTGGCTACATACTATGTTATGACCAACGGTTTGTGGAAAGCGCTGACCGGCACAAATACATATCATTAGGAATTGGTATTTTGCTTTTAGTATTATTGGTAGTGTTATTTATATTCTTTTTGGATCATTTGAAGAAATGGTGGGATCATCCCGACTATTCTTGGGGGTGCATTTTCTTTCATACAATGTGGACCGTTACAACCTGGTCATGGTTAATATTCTTCTTGGGAGCAGGTAAAGCGTTCCTAAACTTTAAAAATACATGGTTGAGTAAATTGAACGAAGCAGTGATGCCTTTTTATATGCTGCATCAGACGATTATTTTGTTAATTGGTTTTCAGATCATACAATGGCATAGTAATGCATTGTTTAAATATATCGCGATAAGTTCTATGTCCTTTGTTGTGATTATAGCAATCTATTATTTATGTATAATGAGGTTTAATGGGTTACGTATTTTATTTGGCATGAAACCCCTTGGAGGCAGTGCAATTTCACAGATAAGTGTAAAAGGGAAATAAGAATTTGGCGAAAGGTAGGGTTCACAGTGAAGTGACATCTTTTCAACCATTCTATTAGGTTGGTTGGCATAATAAAAGAGGGATAAACTCTATGATACTAGAGTTTATCCTTCTTCTTTCATTTCGATGCTTTTTCGCCGAACTTAGCCTTTCTAATTAAATAAACAGCAAATGTGAAACTAGTATTATGCATGTTACTTTGGATTGTTTCTAGGGATAATATGGTATATAGTTAGAATTAACCGAATCAGAGGTAGCATGAAAAAAAGAATTTGGAGGAAGAACTTATGCAATTAGGCAGAAGCTCGAAAGATATTATAAACAGCTATCCTTATTGGAGTAGGTTAAATAGCCTACTGCGTTGTATCTTTACAATTATGCTTAGTGCATTGTCATATTATTTGTCTACAGAGTATTGGTATTTCTCTTGGATTGCTCTTTTACTCCTTTGTCTTTATGCGTTGAAAGCATCATCCTCCTTTACATTTCTAACGGGATTTTTTTCATATTTACTTGGATCATCCAATCCTCATGCGGTGCTGCCCCTTATCGTTTACTGGCCTTTGATTGTTATTAATGCGACTCTATTTGCCAGTGTACTTGCTATCTTTCGTCATATTGCCGTCAGATGGAAAGGACGGGATACAAGCTTTATCTTTGCGTGCGGTTTAACGGCACAGGAATTCATTGTGTCACTATATTCTCCCCATGGGGCTGTACATAGTATAGCTTATACGCAAATATCTAACCCTTCTATTATTCAAATTGCATCTATTACAGGTATTTGGGGTATTACTTTTTTAATGGCTCTCATCCCTGCAAGTATTGCTTTAGCTTATCATTATCCTCAGAATCGAAGGATAACTATAAAAACGAATCTAATTCCAGTAAGTTTACTTTTATTCACGATTTTATTTGGATTTTATCGCTTACATACGCCTTTGGAAGAGCCTAGTATAAAAGTGGGCATTGCTTCGATATCTACTAATTTTGAACAATATGCAGCCGTAGCAGCAAATCGGGACGAACAGCAAGTTACAGCTACTATTCAACGTTATATTCAAAAGATTGATTTACTTGCACAATCAGGGGCAGAAGTTGTTTTGCTGCCAGAAAAGATTATTACGATAGAAAAGTATGACGATAATTTTCAGCGTCTGTTTAATACAGCACAGAATAATAAAGTTAATTTAATTGTAGGAGTAACTAGAAAAGATGATAGGAATTTTTATAATTCGGCATATATCTTTTCTCCGGTAGGAGAAGTTCTTTTAGAATATGATAAAAAGCATCTACTTCCAGCGTTTGAAGGTAGGTATACTTCAGGAACTAAACTTGGGATCATAGACAAGTGGGGGATTGAAATTTGCAAAGACATGGACTTTACCCAACCTGCACTCGATTATAGTAAGCAAGGAGTAAATATTGTTTTCGTTCCTGCATTGGATTTTCATGATGATGGTTGGAGTCATGCTCGTGTTGCAATTATGCGGGGCGTTGAAGGGAATTATGCAGTAGCACGAGCTGGACAATGGGGACTATTAACCTTAAGTGATAGTAGAGGTCGTATTATAGATGTAGTATCTAGCGATGTAGAAGATGGCACCGGAGCTATTTTAGTAGGTAGGGTAGAGCTTGGGCAAGGAAAATCAATATATAGCAAATTGGGTAATAGTTTTGGATGGTTATGCCTAGGAATTTTTATTATATTGATTATAATACCTAATAAATCTAAAATAAGGGAGATGAAGATATGGATTGCAGAATTATTAAAAAAGAGGCATTCAAGGTTATAGGCAAGGTGTCCAAAGTATCTACAAAAGGAGGGGCAGAACTAAAGGCAATTCCTGAGTTGTGGGATAAATGTAATTCTGATGGAACTTGCCAAAGAATATGTTCAATTGATCCCAGACAAAATATACTAGGTATTTGTATGGATTTTGAACATGATAAAGAACAATTTTCCTATATGATTGCAATTGAAGATATAAATAATGTACAGGATACTGGTTTTGAAACCAGAGAAATTCCTGCTGGCACTTGGGCAGTTTTTGCATCAGTAGGACCTATGCCAAATGCCATACAAACAGTATGGGAAAAAATCTTTAAGGAATGGTTACCTGCGTCAGGCTTTAAGCATGCTGATGCACCTGAGCTTGAAGTATATTTTCCTGGAAATCCATCAGCGCAAGATTATAAATGTGAAGTATGGATACCGATAATAAAAAATAGCTAATAGGAGATAAGTTTTAATACGTAAATGCAAACATTGTTGAATGTACTAATTTTAAGTGTAACAGAGATTTTTTATTTATTCGGGATAGTAATTGCAGTGGGTTTGTTATTAGGGTGGATTGAATCGCTTTCAAACGGGTGGGCATATAAAGCTTTTGGTAAACCGGGTATCATGTTAACTGCATGTATAGGGACACCAATCCATGAAATAGGTCATGCTCTAATGTGCTTACTATTTGGGCATAAAATTATTTCTATAAAACTCTTTGATATCAATCCTAAGAATTCAACCCTTGGATATGTGAATCACAGTTTCAACAAGTATAGTCTATATCAAAGAAGTGGGAATTTTTTCATAAGTATTGGGCCGATATTTAGTGGAACAGCAGCCATACTATTCTTTATGTACATGTTAGAGCCTAATACCTTCAAAGCATTGCAGATGTACATAGTATCAGCCCCTGTAGGGAGTAACAACATAGTAGATTTTATAAAATGGTCCGGGCACTCCATCATGATCGTGTACAAAGGAATAGTGAGCAATGGAAGCATAAGTTCGCCAAGTTTCTGGCTATTCTTAGTATTAACAATATGTACATCCTCACATATCGCGTTAAGTAAGGCGGATATAGATAATGGGAAATCAGGGCTAATCGTTACTTTATTAGTGATTGTACTATTTAATATAGGTGCATCATTATATGGAATTGAAACCCTAAAATATGTGTTGGCAGTTGCTAAGTATAATATCTACTTACTATCTGTGTTATCTGTATCGATTGCTTTTTCCCTCGTAACAGCTTTAATAATGGGGATCTTTTGTAGTATAAAAGGCTATTATAGAAAATAATTATGTCAGGTTGAGGGAAGATAATTTAAAGGAGATAATTACATGGGAGAAAAGGTTGATTATAAAAAAGAATTAAAAGAATTATACAAGGCATCGGCCAAAGCGTGTTCGGTCATAGAGGTACCGGCTATGAGATTTCTCATGATTGAGGGAAAGGGAAATCCAAATGAATCACTTGAGTTTCAAAATGCCGTGGAAGCGTTGTTTAGCGTTTCCTATACCTTGAAATTCATGATTAAAAAATCAGCTAGTATAGACTATGGAGTAATGCCCTTGGAAGGTCTGTGGTGGTGCGATGATATGAAAAAATTCAGCGTGGAAGATAAAGATAACTGGAAATGGAAGCTAATGATGATGCAGCCATCACACATAACCCATGAGAATTTTTTTGAAGCAGTTGAAAAAATAAGTCGGGAAAAAAAGCTAAATGCTGCTGATAAAATTAGCTTTGCTACATATGATGAGGGAAAAGCCGCACAGATATTACATATTGGACCTTTTTCAGAGGAGGGACCAACCGTGCAAAAACTTCATACATTTATTTTGGACAATCAATATCAGATGAGTGGAAAACACCATGAAATTTACCTTAGTGACACTAGGCGAGGCAAAGCAGAAAACTGGAAAACTATTATTAGACAACCGATTATGTGATTATCGGCATTGATCTGTTGAGGATGGGAATGGTTAGAGCAGTTCAACATCATTAAAGAAAGTTGAACGCCCACAAGAGGAGTGTAACTCCTTTTTGTGGGCGGCTTTTATTTTTAGACTATAGTCTGTTGAGTGAAGCGAAACAAAAAAATACCTGCTATGCGTTAGACGGGTGGTGCTGATTGCTTAAATCAAATAAATAGTCATTGAATTTATCGAACCTAAAAGTTATTTGTGTCGTAAATATTATGTACAAATTTTTTGTACATAATATTTCTATTTTTTGAAGAAGGAGAATGCAAAATGAGAAATGCCAGATTAACCGTATTTTTTATTGTTTGTCTAAGGGGCGTGATGCAAGGGGTGGGTTGAAAATAGACGCAATGAATGGTATGATTGTAAAAAAATGGGCGTGAGGATATTCATGTATAAGAAATATTTTAGTTTTTTACATAAAGCCGATAAATCGGTAAATGAAAGCGTGTTGGTAGAAAATTACGAGGATAGTAATCATTTAATCGAATTGCGTCATGTAGAAAAGACATACCATACCGATGCAGGAGATTTTACGGCACTTAGAGGTGTTGATTTACAAGTCAATGCAGGTGAATTCCTAGCGATTATTGGTAAGTCAGGTAGCGGGAAATCGACAATTCTTAATATGATTACAGGTGTCGATCGCCCCACGGCTGGTGAAGTAATGATAAATGGTACAGCCGTGCATAAAATGCAAGAAAACCAAATGGCAGTGTGGCGTGGGCGCAATATCGGTATTGTATTTCAGTTTTTTCAATTACTACCTACCTTATCCGTTTTAGAAAATATTATGCTGCCGATGGATTTCTGTAATACGTATAGACCTGGTGAACGGCAAGAACGGGCGATGTCATTGTTAGCAATGGTTGAAATGACTGGTCAGGCGAATAAATTGCCTACTGAACTTTCTGGCGGTCAGCAGCAGCGGGTAGCAATTGTACGTGCGTTGGCGAATGACCCACCGATTATCGTAGCAGATGAACCAACGGGAAATTTAGATTCGAAAACAGCGGATGCTGTTTTTACGTTATTTGATGAGTTAGTTGGGCGTGGGAAAACAATTTTAATGGTTACACATGACAGCGACATAGAGAGACGTGTTGGGCGGTCAATTACAGTTGCGGATGGTGAGATAGTAAATCAAACTACGGATCATAAAATTTTTAATCAGGCGTCCACTGTAGGAGGAAATCCGTCATGATGATTGGCGTGCGGTGGCTCAAGGTACTCCGCGACCTATTGAATAATAAGATTCGCACGATGCTGGTAGTATTATCGATAGCGGTAGGTGTTTTTGCCATCGGCATGGTAGCAGGTACTTATGAGATTATATTACGGGATTTAAGCAGTAGTTATAAAGCTGCAAATCCGGCTATGGCAACTATTTACTCCAGCTCATTTAAAGAGGAATTTTTAGAATCCATTCGTAAGGTAAAAGGTGTTTCTGGAGCGCAAGGACAGCGGACGCTATCTATGCGTGTAAAGGTGGGGCCTGATAAATGGCAAAAGCTAGAGATGGCTGTAATCCCTGATTATAAGGATATTCATATTAATAAGCTGAAACTGATTAGTGGTTCCTGGCCACCACCAGAGAGACAGATGCTGATTGAACGCAGCGGATTGGATGATATAAAGGCCAACGTGGGTGACGAGGTGGAGGTAGAGAGTTCGGATGGTAAAAAACGTAGCCTGCGTATTGCAGGAGTCGTTCATGATATTAACCAGAATCCCACCGCCTTTTCAGGCAGAATTTATGGATATATCACTATGGAGACATTGGATGCCTTAGGATTGAAATGGGAACTAGATACCGTTAATGTCACGGTTGATGGGGATCCCCCTTCGGAAGAATATATCGCTCAAGTTGGACAAAAGGTATGGGATAAAATTGAAAAAAGTGGACGTAAGGTTTTCTGGATGTATAAAAATAAGCCAGGTGAACATCCGGCTCAATCCATGATTGATGCTTTATTGATGACCCTCGGTGCAATGGGGATATTGTCATTGATATTAAGCGGGTTTTTGCTGGTAAATACCATTTCTTCACTTTTAACGCAGCAAGTCAGGCAAATTGGAGTCATGAAGGCGATCGGTGCTTCCACGAAGCAGATTATCAAAATGTATCTTATGTATGTGATTGTTTATAGCCTATTGGCATTGATGATAGCTGTGCCTTTGGGAATTTTAGCAGCGGGAGCTGTTTCAAAATTTATTGCCAGTTACATAAATTTTGATATTTCAGGTCTTGCCATTTCTTATCCTGTATTAGCTGCTGAAGTGGCCACAGGCCTACTGATTCCCTTATTGGCTGCAATACTCCCAGTTGTTAGAGGGGCTAGGATTACCGTGCGAGAAGCTATTAACTCTTATGGCGTAGGTAGTGCGGGCGGTTTTGGTACAGGGATGATTGATCGAATTACAAGACGGATGAAAGGCGTATCTCGTCCAGTTCTTTTATCCCTGAGAAATACATTTCGCCGTAAAGGGCGCTTAGCACTTACTCTAATTACCCTAACTGTCAGCGGGGTTATTTTTATCTCTATATTCAGCGTGCGCGATTCTATGATGCTAACACTTGAGGATGCATTGGATTATTTTAAATATGATATACAAATTGATGTTAAGAATTGGTCTAGAGTGGAACAACTCGAACAAACGGCCATGAACGTATCAGGTGTGTCAAAGGCGGAAAGCTGGAGTTTTGACGGTGCGAGATTATTGAAAAGTGATGGCAGGGAGAGCGAAAGTACTGAGATTGTAATCATGGCGCCGCCAAGCGGGACCAAAATGCTTAAGCCGATTGTACTGCAAGGGCGTTGGCTTGTACCTGAGGATGAAAGTGGAATAGTTATTAATACTGAGGTTTTAAAGGATCATCCAAATGTTAAGGTAGGCGACCGATTAGCGATTAAACTGAGTAAGTCTGATAAGCAAAAAACCTACTGGACAGTAGTAGGGATTGTCAGAGGGGTTATGGCCGGACCGTTTGTATATGCTAATTACTCCTATTTTTCAAATGTAATAGGCAAACCGGGGCAAGGTATTAACGTCTTTGCAGTTACAGAAAGTCGAGATCCTGATGTTCAGCTGCAAATTTCTAAAACCCTGGAAAAGCATTTTAAAGATTCCGGCATGCCAGTAAGTCGTATACAGACGATGTCAGATTTAAAGGCTCAAATCCAGTCTCAATTTAATGTAATTATTATATTCTTACTCGTGATGGCTTTAATGCTTGCCATTGTGGGCGGTTTAGGATTGATGGGAACTATGAGTATTAATGTACTTGAACGTACCCGTGAGATTGGAATCATGAGGTCAATTGGAGCATCCAATTGGGCGGTACGAAGAATATTTATCATTGAAGGTGTACTGATTGGGATATTAAGCTGGGGATTGGCGATGATTATCGCCTTACCGATTAGTAAACTATTCAGCAATCTGCTAGGAGATGCTTTTATGCATGCGCCCTTTAGTTTTAGTTTTTCTGTTGGCGGTGCTATATTATGGCTCATCATCGTAATTGTTCTAGCTGCTGTAGCCAGCTTTTTACCAGCCTGGAATGCTTCTCGGTTAAGTATACGGGAGGTCTTGGCCTATGAATAATGAATTGCAAAGGGGATTTCTAATGACTTTAAATAGCAAAGGTAAAAAATGGGCAGCTGTAGTGTTAGTGATTGTTATTTTGGCAGGTGGTGGCGGATACTATGCTTTTCACCGGGAAAATACGCCAGCGCAGCAGCCGGTTTTGCCACCTGTAAAGGCGAGCAATAAGGTGGTAGCGGAAGGAAAAGTGATTCCGGTAAAATATTCAGTGCTCAGTTTCTCCGTAAGTGGTATCATATCGGAGATTCTTGTGGCTGAAGGAGACAAAGTAGAAGCTGGGCAAGTTTTGGTTCGGCTAGATAGCCGGGAGCTTCAAGCCAAATCACAAAATGATTTAGCGGAATTGGCTAAAGCTCAGGCAAGTCATAGTAAAACAAGCGCTGGGCTTAGACCGCAGGAAGTAACGATGAAGCAGGCAGTAATGGAACAGAACCGTGCTTCGAGTGAGGAAGCAAAAGTAAATTTTGAGCGAACAAAGCGACTTTTTGAACAGGGAGCTGTTTCAGGGCAACAGCTGGATAAAGACAAGACTGCCTATCTAAAAGCACTGGCCGAATTGCGGCAGGCAGAGGCTGACCTTGACATGGCGAAAGCCGGTTCAAGATCGGAAGATATTGCAGTGACAGCGGCGGATGTAGCTGCGGCTAAAGCAAAATTGCACGGGACACAGGAAAGTATCGTTCTGACAGAACTTCGGGCGCCTTTTAGCGGTACCATAGCCTCAATAGACCTTAAAGTAGGTGAATTTGTTTCGATTGATCCGGCCAAACGTGATGAAAATGTAGAAATAACAGATAATGATAATATTCAGTTAGCAGATTTATCAAAATGGCAAATTAAAACTACGGATTTGACGGAGATTAATATTGCTCGCATCAAGGAGGGGGCGGAGGTGAAAATTACCTTTGATGCAATTCCAGGGTTGGAGCTTCCCGGGAAGGTAACGCGAATCAGGCCTTTTGGTGAGAAAAAACGCGGTGACATGACCTACGCTGTATTCATTGAGCCTCTCCGTATGGATGAACGGATGCGTTGGAATATGACGGCATCGGTGTCGATTGATGCATCATAACTCTAAATTGAACTAATCATAGTTTAGTAGTGGTCTATATGCTACTATGTCCATACACGTCTTTATCTTTCAGAATATCCGGTAATATAACGAGGAAGCTCTCTTGCTTAATAAGGCAAAGAGAGCTTCCTTGTCTATTGGTAAGGGGAGTTCGTACATAGAGCCGGATTTGAGTTCAAAAGATCGTAAAGTACCTTTACCAAAAAGGCGAGAGTACTTTACGATCTTTTTACGGAATCAGAAAGTATAATACTTTCTTGATTCCAAGTAAGAACGACTAAGGCCTCCGCCTACGTCCGAGGACTTGGCACCAGGCCAAGTCTTTTCTTATGTTATTGTTAACATTTGCAGTTGGTCTTTTGTTTAGTTGACTCAACCTCATTTGCATGGTTGAGCCCCCAATGGCAGAGGGTGGACAAAATAGGTAAAAGACTTTTACCAGCCGCTGTAAGAGAATACTCCACTTTAGGTGGTATTTGAGTATAGATTAATCGATTCACTAATCCGTTTTCTTCTAGCTGCCTAAGTTGCTGAGTTAACATTTTTTGTGTAATCTGGGGTAATGATCGCCTGAGATCGCTAAATCGGATTGTTTTTTCACCTATATACCATAATATCAGTGATTTCCATTTTCCACCGATAAGGCCTAGTGTTAAGTCCATGGCACACCTGTATTCTGCGTTTTTATACGTAATGGTCATAATACTCACTCCTCGCAGTTTCATTTAATGGGCTAATTTAATTATATCGGTATACTAAAAGGTACTATAAAACAAATAAGTACCTACTTGCTAAAAAATACCTTATGATTTAAGATTATACCATAAGAAGTGATTCGGGAAAAGAAAAACCGAAAGAATAAATCACTGAAATTAATATAAATCTTGGAGGAAAAGAAAATGAAAAAAACTTTTGTAGCAGCGTTAGTAGGAATGAATATGATGGCAGCTGGGATTGCTTCAGCTAATCAAATTATCCCAGAAATAAATCCAATAAAGCCAGGTATTGAAACTATAACGACTAGTAATGGGAAAAATGGTTCTCAATATGCAATAATCGACCATAACCCGACTATCTTTGATAAACAGGTAGTCGGTGTACATACAGTGGAAGGTTGGGTCAAAAATAATGTAGTTCACACTACAATAGATGGAGTTGCCGCTTATTCCCATCCCATTAATGCAGATCTTGAAACAGTAGTAATGAATAATAGTAGCAAGAATGGGACTCAATACGCCGTAATTGATCATAATCCCGCTAACTACAATAAACGGATAGTTGGTGGGCATATTGTGGAAAGTTCGGTCAAGAATGATGTAGTTAACACCGCCATTGACGGAGTTATTACTAATTCTTATCATATCAATGCTGATCTTGAAACTGTAGTGATTAATAATAGCAATAACGGCTCCCAATATGCTGTAATCGATCATAATCCCACTAATTATAATAAACGGATCATTAGTGGACATGCTGTAGAAAGCTGGTCCAAAAAAGATATAGCTCACACCATAGTTGACGGAGTCGCTATGAAGGGTGACGAATAAAGGAATAGTAGGTAAAAGGGCTGTCTTAAAATTTCATTTTGAGACAGCCCTTTACTTAATTCATTTCATTTAGAAGAGAAAAATCGATAAAAATAATGGGGGGATAATAATGGAGCTAATTACAGTAAATAAAGACTTATGTATTCATTGTGGAATTTGTGCAGAAGTATGTCCACCGAAAGCTTTGGCAATGGGGGAAAATGGTCCAGAAGCAATAGTACCACAAGCCTGTAATGGTTGTGGACACTGTGTTGCTGTGTGTCCTCATATGGCAATTGATAGTAGCAGAGCACCTTTAGCAAATCAGTCCGATTTATTAGAATTTCCAGTTATAAATGAAAACACTGCGCAACAATTTCTTAGGTCACGTAGATCAATTCGCTGCTATAAGGATACTGCGATTCCACGAGGACAACTACTAAAGTTAGTTGAAATCGCTCGATTCGCTCCTACAGCCAGTAATAAGCAAGGGGTGTCCTATATTATTGTTGAGGATAAGAAAATCATTCAAAGGGCTACTGAGATTACGATTGAGTGGATGGAAGAAGAATTGAAAAAGGAAACCCCATCTCATTGGAGCTTTCCATATCATGTTCGTAACTATAGGGAAAAAGGTGTAGATACTATTTTGCGTAATCATGCTCCTTTGATTTTAGCGACTGCGCAAAAGAGTTTTAGTAATGGACGAGAGAATACAATTTTTTCTCTTGCTTACCTTGAACTTTTTGCAACGGCTCTTGGATTAGGTTCTTGCTGGGCGGGACTCTTCGAAATGTGTATATTTGCAAACCATTACCCTTTGATAGAATTGTTCAAAATCCCCGAAGATAAAGTGATAACAGGAGCAGTTATGGTTGGTTATCCAAAATATAAATTTAAAAGGCTGGTTGACCGCAACCCATTAGATGTAGCATTTTTATGATAAAAGATAGAAAAGTAGTAGTCAAAGACTGTCTGATTAGCTAAAAAATACCCACAAAAAAGTGTGTAATTTACTACCTGACTTTGAAATGGTACCATAAGTAATAAGTCCAAAGCAGGAAAGTTAATAAGGAGGGTATTAAGATAAAAGATGGATTATTGCGTTTTAAAACTCACAGTATACAAAAGAAGATTTTATAGTCATTTTAAATCAGAAGATTTTGATGTCAATTAAATGACTTTAAAAATCGGGAGACTATAAAAAACAAATTGCTCTAATCGTATAGGGAGATTTCTTAATGTTTAAAAATCGTCATCTATTACTAGTTACTCTAATTATTGTTTTTATAATGTATACTTCCAGCTCAATATTAACAGCAAAACAAATTGAAAGAGAAAGAGGAGTTGAAAAAAATATGATCGTTACTAGTAGTGGTATTATTAATGGTATAATTGATAAAAAGTATGGGAAATATGGAGCACAATTTTCAAAAGGCATACCAACTCATTCAATACCATTAACAATAAAGGAATATCCTAAAGACACTAAAACATTTGCTATAATCATGGAAGATAAGGATGCGATTCCTGTTGTAGGATTTTCATGGCTGCATTGGTCTGTTGCTAACTTAACTAAAGATTCATTAGAGGAAAATGCCAGCATAAATGCAAAAGATTTTATCCAAGGGACAAATAGCTGGTCTAGCAGTTTACTCCCGCAACCATTAGATAGAGATGAAGCAGCAAAATATGGGGGACCGACTCCTCCGGACAAAAATCACGATTACGAAATACATGTGTTTGCATTAGATACTTCACTGGACTTACATAAGGGGTTTTACGTGAATGAGCTTTATAAAGCTATGGATGGGCATATATTAGCTCAATATACATTAAAAGCAATTTATACTAACTAAAATAATTCGATCTTGGGAGTTTCATTAATTGTAGAATGAGCTAAGTTTGGCAGGAGGATTAAATATTGAAAATACGAAGTGAGTTTACTTGTCCTTTAGAATTAACACTTGATATGATTTCAGGGAAATGGAAACCGATTATAATTTGGCGACTACGCCTAGGAAAGCAACAACTTTCTACACTAAATAAAGATATTCAAGGTATAAACCAAAAGATGCTAATACAACACTTGAGTGAATTAATTGAGTGTGGAATTGTTGAGAAAATAACGTACCTAGGTTATCCTTTAAAAGTAGAATATTTCCTTACAGAAATCGGTTTCAAATTTTTGGGTGGTTTAGAGGTTTTTCAAGAAATAGGTCAAGAATACTTTAATCAAAATCAAGGGGCGGTTCTGCCAAAGGAAGTCATTATATAATCGTTAGATACAGTAGTTGGAATTAGGAAGCAAATTTTGTAATCACCCCCGATAGCATCGGCGGTGATTACTTTTTTTGAGTAAGCTTAGAAGTAAATGAAAGAATTTAGATTGTGGAAAATGGTTGTTCTTTACAAGAAATCTTTTAATATTGCAGCTTATCTTCCTAATATTGCAGCTTACTTTTGAGTGTATTGAATGGAGTAATTTACTAGCATATACTAGAAATAGGAAGAGGGGGTGGTCAAGATAAAAATTACCATTGAAAATATACCTGACGGAATTGAGCCAGAGATAATCATACGATGTAACGAAGTTGATGATTCATTACTGCAGCTTATCTATTCCATTAAATCAGCTTCAAAAACGCTAGTAGGGATTACAGATTTGCAAATGCATATTATCAATCCTAAAGATGTATTTTATTTTGAATCAGTTGACAATAAAGTATTTATATATTGTCAAGAAAAGGTTTTTGAATCAAGACTAAAGCTTTATGAAATTGAAAAGGTATATGAGAACTGGGACTTTTTTAGAGCATCAAAATCGACAATCCTTAACATTACGAAAATAGACTCTGTAAGGCCAGTTTTCTATGGAAGATTTGAAGCGTTGCTTCAAAATGGCGAAAAAATATTTATTTCTCGGCAATATGTTCCTGTACTCAGAAAGAAATTGGGATTATAGGGGAGGCTGTAGTAATGAAATTAAGTCAATATTTAAAACATTTTCTGAAGGATACTTCTAAAGCTAGTGGATGTTTGATGATTATTGTTGCTATATTTTTGGGGCTTAATTCTATAGAGACAATTAAAGCCTCACTGCTATGGCAAATTATTGTAATAGCATCAGCATATACACTCTTCAAATTTGCGTTTGTAAATAATCTTGATCTAGGAAAAAAAACGCAATTAATCTTATTTATTATTTATTCTACACTAGCAAATATGATGGTAGTACTATGGCTGTGTTTAATTAGTCCTAATATAGATAGTAATCTTATAATAATGTATATCATTGTGATTTTAATTGTGAAGGGAGCAGCTTTTGCAATGATGTATATTGACGGCCAAGAACAAGCAAAACAGCTTAATGAGAAACTGAGCGAGTATAAGAACGGCATTAATGAATAAACTGATTACAAGTTCTAACAACTGCGAGATTTATATTTGATTTGAAAATTAAATATAAATCTCGCAGTTTAATTTTATCTAAAAATAGAAAGAAGTGATTTTAATTCACTTGTTTGGTCTTCTTTCATTTATGAAGCAAAGAAATGAAAGAGTGAAACTTTTGTAAGTCAACATTAATTCGTCGGTGTATTCATAAGAAATCCTTAAATTAATATAAATCATAATAGGACTTATGTTTAAGGAGGAGATGGAATTATGCCGAAACGCTATCTTACCAGCAATCAGGGAGCTCCTGTTACCGATGATCAAAATTCATTAAGTGTAGGGGAAAGGGGACCAATAGTACTTCAGGATATAGTTTTCCTCGAAAAAATTTCACATTTTGACAGGGAGAGAATTCCTGAAAGAGTAGTACATGCTAAAGGAGCCGGAGCTTTTGGTTTTTTTATACCCTATAACTCAATGGCTCCATTTACCAAGGCAAATTTTTTACAAGATCCCGAAAGGAAAACACCGGTTTTTGTTAGGTTTTCGGTAGCAGGCAGCTCTGTCGGTGGTGCAGACACAGTCCGGGATATCAGAGGATTTGCTGTGAAATTTTATACAGAAGAAGGTAATTATGATCTTGTTGGCAACCATATTCCAGTGTTTCCGATTCGAGATCCCATTCAGTTTCCGGATTTGTTTCATGCTTTAAAGCCAGACCCGGTTACTAATGTCCGGGGAGGGCCAATAGCAGCCAGCCGTTTTTGGGACTTCATGTCGTTAAGGCCAGAGTCAATGAATTTTCTTACCTACTTGTTTGCAGATAATGGAACTGTCAAAAGCTATAGAACAATACCAGGGTACGGAGTTAACACATATAAGTGGGTTAATTTGTGTGGAGAAGGGGTATATGTTAAGTATCACTGGGAACCCTGTGAAGGTATTGAATATATAGACAGCAAGACAGCGGTTCAACTTGCAGGCATGGATCCTGACGTAGCAAGTAGAGATTTGTTCGATACCATTGCGGCAGGGCATACTGTTGAATTTGAGATGCGTGTACAAATAATGAACCTTGAAGATGAATGCGAGCAAGCATTTGATCCATTGGACTCTACCAAAATTTGGCCGGAAGAATTATTTCCATTAATGCCAGTAGGCAGAATGGTGTTAAATAAGAATCCTGAGAATTTTTTTGTAGAAGTCGAGCAGTCAGCCTTTTCTCCGGCGGCTATTGTACCGGGAATCGATTTTTCAAATGATAGAATTCTGCAAGGCCGTATCTTTCCTTATGGAGATACCCAAAGATACCGTATAGGTGCCAATTATTTACAGCTTCCAATAAATATGCCTAGAAAATCGATTGAAAATATGATGCAAGACGGAGCCATGCAAACTATGTATAACGAAGGCATTGCCAACTATTTACCCAATACATTAGGTGGTGGGATGCCTATGGAGGCACCTCAGAAAGGGAAAACCGATCAAGAATTTGTTTCAGGCAGTATAGCTCGGCAGGAAATAGCAGACGACAATTATTGTCAGGCCAGGTTTAGATATCGAACTATGACTGTGATGGAAAAGAAACATTTGGTTTCCAATATTGTAGAAAGCTTAAATCAAGCATATGAACCTATTCAAAGGAGAATGATTGAACATTTTATGCAGATTGATAGTGAGCTTGGTAGCAGAATAGCACAGGGAATAAATTTGATCATATAAAGGTAACATTTATTGCAGGAAAGAGAAGTAAATAGTTGTATAAATATAAAACCAGCTTATGCTGGTTTTTATTATTTAGAGGATAAAAATAGAAGTTGTGGAATTTGTTTGATAATGTGAAATACTTGAAATCAGAATGGGGGAGGGATATTATGAAAAGCAGAATTGAAGGCAAAGTATCCATAACTGCACAGGGGACGTGTTTAGTCCGGGCGATATCTTATTATGAAAAAGACGTAAATTATAAAACCAATGATCATATTGCTCCTATTATTGTACCTTCCTTTCTTAATTTGCTAACTAAATATGGATTTTACAGGGTACTATTAAAAAAAATGTTTTTAAAAGCTCCGGGAAATTGCGAATATCTAATTGCTAGGACAAAATTTATTGATAGTATTTTTGAAAGCATTGATGATAGTATTGAACAAGTATTGATATTTGGAGCTGGATTTGATTCCCGTGCTATTCGCTTTAAAAATAAATTAGCTAAGACAAAAATATTTGAGCTTGATGCTCCGATAACTCAGCAAATTAAAATAGATAGAATCAGGGGGAAAAATATTGAGATTCCAGAAAATCTAAAATTTATCTCTATTGATTTCAAGAAAGAGTCGTTGGCTAAAAAGTTAGATGAAATTGGTTTTGACAAAAATAAAAAATGTCTTTTTTTATTAGAAGGATTAACAATGTATCTTAATCAAGAATCTATCGATAATATTTTTAATCTAGTTAATAAATATTCCGGAGAAAATAGCCTGATTGTATTTGATTATGTTTCAGCCTCGATGGTTAGGCGAGAAAATACCTATAACGATCCCAAAATTAAAAAGCATTATCAAGTTCTTGCTAAAGCTGGTGAGAAACCTAGTTTTATGATTGACGGATATATTCAGGATTTTCTAGCAAAATATAATTTATATGTAATAGATGAATTAGACTCAGCTAGATTAGCAAAAAGATATTTTAACAAAGATGACTTTGACCTGATAGCCCAAAAATTTAGGGTGGTAATGGCAAAAAAGTAAATTGTTTAGAGAAAATGTGCTTTTTCGCCTCATAATTAGAGAAGTGAAGGAATTATTTTTCTTGTCTTAAAACAGAGCAATGCCTGAAAAAGTGTAAATTCAGTCGGGTATCAGGCTAGTTTAAGGACACACTACGTAAGAACGTGCACTGTGCACCATTTGATTGTCAATTCGACCATTAACTCACTTGGTAACATAGCGATATGGGGGAATAATCATTAATGATTGAATTGACAAGAACGTCAATGTAAGATAAACTCAATTCGAGACTTATCGAACTTTGATACAAATAAACTAGGAGTTGCAAAAATGGATACAAAAAAAATGGCAAAAATATTTAAAGCTCTTTCAAATGAGAATCGATTAGAATTGTATTTGAAAATTGCCGAGGCTCATGAAGCGAGTTTTGAAACGGGTGGGGAATGTTGTATTGCAGATATCATGGTTTGTTTGAATATTGGTGCGCCGACAATTTCACATCATATCAAAGAATTAGTAAATGCAGAACTAATTTTTACTGAAAAAAGGGGAAAGTTTTTAGTATGTAGGGTAAATGAGCAACTAGTTACTGAAGTAAGCAAGATGTTAGCCCTGCAAAATTCATTATAGTAATAGCTATAATGAATTTGAAATACACTTCGATTATTGCAAAAGTGTTAAAAAATGAAATTGTTTCTGCACGTAAAAATCAAAATAAGTAATAGAAAGATAAGGGAAAATAAGAAATGAAAATATTTTATTTTACAGCTACAGGGAACAGTTTGTACGTTGCCAAAAGAATTGGTGGAGAGTTATGTTCAATTCCTCAAATGGTAAAGGAAGGAACGAATGAGTTTGTCGATGAAGCAATTGGCTTTGTATTCCCCTGTTATGGCTTTGCCCCCCCGCGGATGGTACTAAATTTTATCAAGAAGTCAAAGTTTAAGGCCAATTACTTTTTTGCAATTATGACGTATGGTAATAAGGCAGCATCCGGATTGGGGTATATGGAGAAAATCGGGAATCAGGCAGGCATTCAATTCAATTACACAAATGAGGTTCTAATGGTTGATAATTATCTTCCTATATTTAAGATAGAGGAGCAGTTAAAAAAAGAAGACACGAAAAAAACGGAAGAAAAACTAGAGCAAATAGTAAAAGATATTAAAAGCAGACAAAAACAGTTCGTAAGAAAAGGATTTGTGTCGAATGTTTTATCTAAAGGTGGCTCTAAATTAATCAATAAACTTAATCAAGATGCTGGGGATAAGCAGTTTATTGTTCGAGATAATTGTAATGGCTGTAAAGTATGTGAAAAGGTTTGCCCTATAAGTAATATTAAAGTGGATAGAAAACCTGAGTATTTGCATAAATGCGAAGGGTGCTTTGCGTGCATTCACCACTGCCCACAAACTGCAATACATCTAAAAATTGAGCGCAGCAATACTAGATTCATGAATCGGAATGTGAAACTAAAAGAAATCATTGATGCGAATAATCAGAGCAATTCTTGAATAGTACTCATAGCATCTTGGCAATACAGGAAACGTTATCCCTTTGTCGAAGAAATAAAGAAAAAGTTATATAGCACAAATAATATTGATGAGGAAATATTATATTGAAGGATCAAATAGTAAGGAGTATACAGAAGTGATTGATATATTATCACCATTTGGAAACGATTTTGGATTTTCTGTTAAATCATTTTCTGACTATGATGAAATAAAACTATACCCTGAAGAAGTAAAAATTATTAGTGCTAAAGCCGTACAAAAACGTAAGGTTGAGTTTTACTTAGGTAGAGCAGCTGCCCGCAGTGCTTTAAGTCAAATCAATATATATAAAATTCCTGTCCATAAAGGTGTTAATAGTGAACCTTTATGGCCAAAGGGAGTAGTTGGGGCTATTAGTCATTCAGATGGCGTCGCAATTGCTGTCACTGCATTTAAGGATAGAACGGCGGGGATAGGCGTAGACCTAGAATTAATAAACAGAAAAATATCAGAAGATATTGTAAAGGAAGTCTGCACTTTTAGGGAAGAAGCATGGGTAAATCAAAATCCAATGCAGAAGAGTGAAAGATTGCTTATGATCTTTTCAGCAAAAGAAAGTGCGTATAAAGCGTTTTTCCCTATTGCGAATGTAGCTCTTAATTATTCAGATGCTGAATTATTTTGGAACGAAGAGTTTGGTAGTTTTTCAGGCAGGTTACTTAAAAGTGCAGGTGGAGATTATGAGAAAGGTTACATGTTTGAAGTTGGGTGCAGGATTATTGATAAATATATATTCACCTATATGAAGTTGCCTCCTATAAGCAGTGACGGATATATTCAAAGTTAATAATGTTTTTGTTCAAATTAACATCCCCCTGGCAATAGAAAGACTGCGAAAAAGGGAGATAAAAGGCACCTATAGACTATATACAAAACCTATTTAGTCTATAGGTGCCTTTCTTTAATTAAGCACGGATGGATTGTTTTTATGCTAAAAGTCGATCTGCCAGCCAATCGACTACATACGTGCGTGCTTCAGTATCATCTGTATTCGCACAATGGTCGCGATCTGAAAATAGTTTGAATGTTTTGTCTGTAGATGCAGCTTCAGCAAATGTTTTTTTGACAAGCTCAACATTGAAGGTAGGATCTTCATCGTTATGAATAATCAAAAGAGGGCAGGTAATTTTATCAGCAATTCCTTTTAAACTCATCTTCTCTATTAAATTAGTTTCTACAAAGTCTTTATCTTTTTTATCTTTTCCAAATCTCATTGTAAATTTTTCTAAATAATTTGGAATCACTAGGCAGTCTTTTACTTCATATCCTCCGCCGCGGCTTACGCAAGCTGCTAATTTATATGACAAATAGCCTGCTGTCCGTGCAACAAGATATCCACCGAAACTGATTCCATAAATTCCGACTTTGTTTCCTACATCACTTCGGTTTATTATGTAGTCAATCATTATGTTATGTGCGTCTTGATGGTCTACTTCTAAATAGCATTTATGAAAATACAAGGATTCTCCCTGACCGGGCCCATCAATAAGGAGGACCGCGAATCCTCTGTCTACAAGAACCATAGCCATTGAATTTGCTTCTTCTTTAAAGCCTGTAAGTCCGCCCATAACTATAATTACAGGCACATCTTTGGGTGCATGATTCGGGATAAACATCCATCCGCACATTATTGAGTTTTTATAAGGTAGTTCTACCCTTTCAACTGTCATGTTGTTATAAAGTTGAATACCCTTAGAAAAACCATCTAAAATCTTCTTGTAGATTCTAAGTTTTTCTTCCGTGAGATAAGTAAGATCATATTCACCAATCCTGTAAAGTGCTACAGCTTTCATGAAAAAGATTCTCGCAGCATCTTTATGTCCCTTTTTTAATTCTTCCTCAGCATAAGCAAAGGATTTGTCCCCAAGTTCCTCGCATACGTTTACGTGATCCTCTCCATTGGCAATCCTCTTGATCATCTTTGTATAGTCCGTGTGGTCAAGTCCGTGGGCCATCATTCTATTAAAGGATTGGGCTCGGGGTGTTTTTCTAATTTCTGTCATAGATATCTCTCCCTTTTTTAATAATTAGGATGTGACACATAAATACACTTGTATGTCAAAATCTAAAACTTAATTTGTACATAGGTCGTGACTTCATGATTTAAAAAGTCTGTCTGTAAACCAATCTACTATGAATGTACTTACTTCAGTGGCATCTGTATGAGCACAGTGATCATATTGAGAAAAAATTTTGATTGTTTTATCTTTGGACGCAGCTTCTGAATATGTCTTTTTAGCACCCTCAACGCTAAAAATAGGGTCTGGGTCATTATGAAGAATAAGAAGAGGACAAGTTATTTTTTCGGCGATTCCTTTCAAGTTTAGCTTGTCCAACAGATTGTTTTTTACATAAGCCTCATCTTTTCCGAATCTAACAGCAAATTTGTTTAGCCAATTTGGCGCAAAATTTAGGCATTCTGCTACCTCATATGCACCGCCAAGACTTACACAAGCTGCTAATTTATGTGGTAAAAAACCTGCTGTACGAGTGACGAGATAGCCGCCAAAACTCATGCCATATATTCCAATTTTATTGCCTACATCATTTCGGCTTAATATATAATCAAACATTACATTATGTGCTTCTTGATAATCTATTTCCAGATAACATTTATTGAAATACAACGATTCCCCTTGTCCAGGTCCATCCATGAGTAAGATCGCAAACCCTCTATTTGCCAAAGCCATCGCCATTGCATTTGCTTCTTCTTTGAATCCTGTAAGTCCCCCCGTGACGACGATAACAGGAACGTCTTTAGGTGCCTTCTTCGGGATAATTATCCAGCCGCTCATTTTAGAATTTTTATAAGGTAGTTCTACTTTTTCAACTGTCATATGGTCATATAGTTGAATGCCCTTAGAAAAACTCCTTAAAATTTTGTTATATATCCTAAGTTTCTCATCTGTAATATAAGTAAGATCATATTCACCAATCCGATACAGTGCAGCTGCTTTCATGAAAAAGATTCTTGCCGTGTCGTTATGTCCCTTTTTCAGTGCTTCTTCAGCATAAGAATGGGATTTGTCTCCTAGTTCCTCGCATACCTTCACATGATCTTCGCCATTTTCAACTCTCCTAACCAGCTTGGTATAGTCTGTGTGATCTAGTCCACGAGACATCATCCTATTGAAGGTTTGAGCTAGAGGTGTTTTTCTGATCTCTGTCATAAAATTTTATCCTTTCATTTAAGATTAGTACAGTGTACTAATCTCAAGGTAACATGATAACCATATATTGTCAATAGGTGTTTGATCTATTTTTTGAGATAAAAAAGACTCATTATTGGCATGAGGTAGTCTAAATAGTGGAAAAACAGTTTATATTTTGGTATAGTAAATTTGAGAAAAAATTTGTAGCTTAGAAGGTGGAAAGATGACCGATACCAGACAGCAAATTATTGAAACTGCATTAACACTATTTAACGAAAAGGGATATAAATCTGTAAGTATGCGAGATATATCAAATACACTAGGCATTTCGATAGGCAATATGACCTATCATTTTCCGAGGAAAGCTCAAATCGTAGAAGCGGTAATCGATCATAATAAAATGAGACTTTTTACTTCAATACCACAGAATGGTGCAAGCACCCTAGCTGAATATTATGAAGTAATGGAGATGTTATATAATTTGCAAAGGGAGGAAAAATTTTATTTTTCCAACATGCTTGAAATCGCAAGGGATATACCGCAAATATATGAGACACAGCAAAACGTGCGTCAAGTTATATTTAATTATTATAAATGCAGTTTTGCTAACTTTAGAAAAAATGGAATAGTAGTAGATACTTTTGATGAGGGCATCTATGATAACCTTGCATTTACACTTCTTTATTTAGCTTGTTTTTGGCATTTGGATTACTCAATGTCAAAAGATAAATGTTTCGACCACTTAGAAATACTGGAGGTTTCTTGCAAAACATTGGTACCATATCTAACCAGAGAAGGGGTTCAATTGTTTGAAGATTTAGACAAATTAAGGGGTTTTAAAATTACAAAATTTAGTTGACAAAAAAAGATGAGGATGGTAGTATTTAAATCAATCAATTGATTTTGGATAATGTTGGAAAAGAAAGGATGGAGGTGCTTGCGAGAATAGCAATTGATGGGCAACGAAATTACGTGCACATTTTTAGCTTCTGGCTTAATCAAAGTACAGTCTTAGCTGTTCAAACCTGTAATGAAGAAATGTTATCAGTATTATTTTTAACAAAAAATAAAAATGGCTTACAATGCATAAAAAACTCTTAAAGCAATGGGATTTTGTCTACAGCATCCCATTGCTTTAAGAGTAACATTCATAACTTTTTTAAATAAAAATAACACCCCTTAAATCAGTGAAGTTCTTTGGCGGGAATCCTCTGATTTAAAGGGTGCAACACAACATATTCGTACATATTGTACGTCTATGCTTGTATTTCTTATTGCATTTATTCAATATTATAGACGATGAGACATATTCTGTCAATACTTTTTGAAGGTTTTAGTTTTAGATAGTAATTTTGATAATATGTAAAAAAATTAGCGTTTCTTCACGCAAAAAAGAATTATTATTAAATTGTAAAGGGGACAAGAAATAAATGCTTACTTATATTTTTCCCGGACAAGGTTCTCAAGTTAAAGAAATGGGTAAAACTCTTTTTGATGAATTCAAACACATTACGGCACAGGCAGATGACATTTTAGGATATTCAGTAAAAAAACTCTGTATAGAAGACCCTAACTTTACATTAGCACAAACTCAATATACTCAGCCCGCTTTATACGTGGTTAATGCATTAAGTTACTTAAAAAAAATTAAAGATTCGGGGAAAAAGCCAGATTATGTTGCAGGACACAGTTTAGGCGAATATAATGCTTTACTTGTCGCTGGAGCATTTGAATTTGCGATAGGATTAAAATTAGTGCAAAAGCGAGGTGAATTAATGAGTCATGCTATGGGCGGAGGTATGGCTGCCGTTATTGGATTAAAAGAAGAAGAAATTATTACTGTTTTGGAAGAAAATAATTTGCAGGATATAGATATTGCAAATTATAATTCTCCATCTCAAATCGTAATTTCTGGTTTACAAACCGATATCGATCGTGCAGAACCCATATTTGAAAGAACGAAAGGTGTGAAATTGTTCATTCGTTTAAAAACAAGCGGAGCTTTTCATTCTCGTTATATGGAGGCGGCAAAAAGGAAATTTGATGCTTATATCAATTCATTTCGGTTTTCAGAATTGATGATTCCAGTGATTTCAAATGTTCATGCGAGACCATATCAGCAAGCAGAAATCGGGGCTAATTTACTTCAGCAGATTACACATCCTGTTCGGTGGACAGAAAGTATTAAATATTTGCTAAGTCTTGGCAAAATGGAATTTGAAGAGGTTGGACCTGGACGAGTTCTAACGGGGTTGGTTCAGAAAATACAAATTGATGAGAAGCCATTAGTTATTACTAAAGAGGATCCATTTTTAAAAAATGCATACAAGCATTCTAAATGTTGTTCCTAAAGAATTTGGTCGTAATAAAAGTTCAGTTTAGTGTATATAAAGTTAAGTATAAAAAAGAGAGGAAAGTGAGTAATAATGGAACAAAAACAAATAATTGAGGTAATCGCCAAGTCTTTAAGCATCCCAAGTAGTGAGATTGGGGCTACAACATCTTTATCGAATGAAATAGGGGTTGATTCCATTGAAATGGTCAAGCTATGCCGTGATTTAGTTAAAAGCTTTGAGTGCACATTAGAGGTCAGTGAAATAAAAGAAGCAGATACAATTGAAAAATTACTTTGCCGTATTAGAGAAAATAAAATGGCATCCTAAGTCGTTAAATATAAGGAGGAAAGGAGATTATTATGAAAAGTAATATAGATGAAAAACGACGAGTAGTAGTGACTGGTCTAGGAGTTATTTCTCCGATTGGCATTGGGAAGAATGAATTCTGGAAAAATTGTATTAATGGGAAATCAGGTGTAAAAAAAATTGATAGATTTCCAGTAGATCAATTTAAATCTCAAATATGTGCTGTGGTTGATCATTTTGAACCACGTGAATTTAATTTAACAGAAAACCAAATAGTGAGATTAGACAGGTTTGTTCAATTTGCTATAGCGGCAGCTAAAATGGCCATAAAAGATTCTAAGCTTAATGTGAATGAAATCAATCGCAGAAGAGCTGGTGTCAGTATTGCTAATGCGATAACAGGTATCATTACAATGGAAGAGGAATTTTTAAAACAAACCGAAAGATGCACTGCACCTATAAACGTACCTTGGTTAAGTAAGGCTCTATATCAAGCGTTTACATTTAGTACTGCCTCTCTGGAAGTTGCAGCAGAATTTAATTTTAGAGGACCAGGTGCAACGATACCGACGGGATGTGCGGGTGGATTAGATGCAATAGGCTTTAGCTTTGATATGATCAGGGGCGGATATTCAGATGTTATGATTACAGGAGCTACGGAAGCACCCATTGTTCCTCTGACACTTGCATGCTTTGATGTTCTAGGGGCTGTATCATCCAAAAGAAATGATACGCCAGAAAAAGCGTCGCGACCTTTTGATAAAGAACGTGATGGTTTTGTTTTAGGTGAAGGGTGCGGAATGCTTGTATTAGAAGAGAGAGAACATGCTTTAAAGAGAGGCGCTACTATTTTAGCTGAAATATATGGCTATGGTTCAACATCGAATGCTTATCATATGACAGAATTGCTTCCGGATGGAGATGATTTAAAAAGGGCTTTAGAAATAGCGATAGAAGATGCTGGCGTATCGCCAGCTGAAATTGATTATATTAATTCTCATGGTAGTTCAACACCGCAAAATGATGTAAATGGAACGGCTGCTTATAAAGCAGTATTAGGTAATAGAGCATATGAAATACCTGTTAGTTCTTTGAAATCAATGAATGGACATGCATTGTCTGCTGCAAGCGCAATGGAAATTGTCGCTTGTGTCCAATCATTGGTTCACAAAGAGATTCATCCAACAATAAATTATGAACATCCTGATAGTAGATGTGACTTAAATTATGTACCAAACAAAAGTATAAAAAAAGATAATTTAAAACTAATTTTAAAAGATGCCAGCGGTTTTTCTGGAATACATAGTTCTTTAGTAATCGGCATAGAATCCTTTTTCGGAGGGGGGAAATGAACATGAGAAGAGTTGTTATAACGGGTCTAGGTGTTGTAGCACCTAATGGAATTGGAAAAGATGAGGTATGGAATAATTCAATAGAAGGAAGAAATTGTGTAGCAAAAATTACTAAATTTGATACCGAAAAATTTACTGTCAAAATGGCTGGGGAAATTAGAAACTTTAATGAGAATGATTTTATATCGCCAAGACAGGCTCATAAGCTTGACATTTTCACTAAATATGCGATAGCTGCAAGTGATCTGGCAATAAAGGATAGTAAAATTGATTTAGAAAATGTCGATAGAAATAGGATTGGTACATATATTGGTAATTGTTTTGGTGGATGGGCCTATATTGATCCTGAGTTAAGGCTATTACATACAAAGGGTGTCAATGAATTTAGTCCTTTTGTAGGAACAACATATTTCCCGGCGGCTCCTCAAGGTGAGATCACAATTAAATATAAACTAAAAGGACATAGTAAAACGATTGATTCTGGTAGAGCCAGTGGATTAACAGCTATAGGTTATGGAGCAAGAGCTATTTCGCAAGGAAGAGCAGATATGATTTTAGCTGGAGCTACCGAGGCTTTGCTAACCCCCTATACATTTGCAGCAATTTGTGCAGAAGGTGTCGAAGAACCTGCTCATAGAATTTCTGAGAATGGTATTTATCAACCTTTTGACAAGAGTAGAAATGGTTGGGTTCCAGGAGAAGGAGCAGCTATTTTATTATTAGAAGAATATGAGCATGCGAAAAAGAGAAATGCAAAAATTTATGGAGAAATAAAAGGCTTTAGTGATATCAATGGGGCTTGCCATCCGAATTTCTTATCCACTGATGAATTGGGTCTTGACGATACCATTTCTGAGGCATTAGATGACGCGGAATTAACGGAGTATGATATTGATCTAATTATAGCGGATGGATTAGGAACCAAACAGGGTGATTTATATGAGTATCAAGCAATAAAGAAAAGTATGAATAATGTATATTCCAAAATTCCTATCACTAGCCCTAAAAGTATGATTGGTAATTTGTATGGAGCTGCTGGAGCTTTAGATGCATTTTGGGCAACTATGTGTATAGAAAAAAATACAGTTTTACCGACTATTAATAGTAAAGAGGTAGACCCAATATTTGATTTAAATATTGTCAATAAAACCATAAAAAATTTAGCTATTAACAATGTAATAGTTAATGGACGAGGGAATGGTGGGATATGTGCTAGTTTAGTAATTGGATCAGTTGAAAAGTAAAAATAGAAAAGAGAATCATATGAATTCGAATAGTAAGTGTAACATTATTGATATAAGTGTTGCTATTGATGTAAAAGGCTGGGAGCCAAGTCCGGTAAAAAGAAAAATAATTGATCATAAGGAAGGCGCTGATTTATTAGGAAAAACTTTGATTTCTATGAAGGGATCAAACATTTTCTTAAAGATAATCGAATTTATAAAACATAAATGCGGCTACGGTTTAAGCCATAAGGATTTTCCTGAGGAAAAGGGGCTTTCCTTATACACATATGAACTAACTACGCATACAGGTACTCATTTAGATGCTCCGTATCATTTTGGCGATATAAACAAAGATGGGGAGAACGCAAAATCAATAACAGATATTCCTTTAGAATGGTGTTTTGGGAATGGTGTTTTATTGGATTTAGAGTCTTTAGACCTAACTGAACCTATTTCAAAAGAAGAAGTTATTGAAAAATTAGCGGAGATTAATTACCAGATAAAGCCCTTTGATATTGTTTTATTAAAAACCGGGGGTGATAGATATATTGGAACACCTCAATATTTTACAACTTTTAGAGGCGTTAGTTTAGAAGCAACCGAGTATTTAGTTGATTGTGGAGTCAAAATTATAGGCATCGATAGTTTTGGCTTCGATCCTCCTTTTCATAAGATGATACAAAAATATATGCTGAAAAAAGAAAAAAAATACTTGTGGCCTGCTCATTTCCTAGGAAGAAAGAAAGAGTACTGCCATATTGAACGCTTAACAAATTTAAATAAAATAAAAAAAACTAGTGAATTTCGGGTGTGTTGTTTTCCTATTAAACTAAGTGACAGTGATGCAGCTTGGTGTAGGGCAGTAGTTATAGAATGATAGCGCGCAAAGCTGCGAGGTTTTAGGCGATAAGGGAAAGGTGAGAAATAAAAAATGCTGGAGGTATAAGAATATGGAAGTTACTATGCATTCAATAGAAATCGATACCGAGATAGAAAAAGTATATAATGTGTGTGCGAATGTATTAAAATGGCCGGAATATTTTCCCCCCTGCAAAAAAGCCAAAATTATCACTGAAAATGGAAATCAACAAGTAATTGAAATAACAGCGAAATCCAATGAAGAAGAGTTTACTTGGCAATCAGAACGAATTCTATATCCGAAGAACTACAGAATTGAATTTCATCAATCAACTCCCGGTCCGCTTGTAAAGTATATGCAAGGTATATGGCATGTATTTAAGTTAAATAGAGGGGTATTATTGTCATTGCAGCACACTTTTGAAGTGAAGGATAATGTGGAAAACTTGATCAATAATGTTCAAAATAAAGAGGATGCTTTACAGTTTATGCACAAGTCAATTGACAGTAATACCAAACAAGAGTTAGGGGCCATTAAAAAACTACTAGAAAATGATGGCTTGCGAAATTTGGAGGCGAAATTTACGGCGGAAATTGATATTCATGCGACCGCAGAGCAAGTGTTCAACCTATTATATAACATTAAAGACTGGCCGAATATTTTACCTCATTGTGAAAAAATTACAGTGCTTTATGAAGATGGTTGTAATCAAGAGTTTGAGATGACGGTTGTAAACCCAGAAGGAAAATTGGAAGTTATGCGATCTATAAGGCATGGTCACGCCAATACTCTGATTGAATATTTCCAGCCATCACCGCCGATGGTACTAAAACAACATGCAGGTAAATGGGTTATTACGAATACTGAATCAGGAATACATCTTGAGGCATGGCATAGCATTACGTTATGTGAAGATGGGGTTAGGAATGTATGGGGAGAAATAGAGTTAGAAAAGGCTTTACATAGAGTTACGCAGGCAATTACAAAAAATAGTATGGCAACTATGCAAACGATAAAATCTTATTTTAATTAGAAAAGAAAATGAATCTTTTATAAGTTTTATGTTTAGTTTATCTAAAAAAATTACTGAAGGGGGAACATAGCATGAGTCGAACAGCTTTGGTTACAGGTGCGGGTAGAGGAATTGGTAGGTCTATTGCTTTACAATTGGCAAGAGATGGCTTTCATGTTGTTTTAGTGTCAAGAACAAAAGAACAATTAGTAGAGACGACTAAAGAAATTACTGATATGCAGGGAAAATCTATGTATTTTCTTTGCGATGTTTCCAAGCAGGAAGCTGTAGAAGAAATGGTTAGCAGCGTAATGGAGCAAATACCACAAATAGATGTATTAGTTAATTGCGCTGGTCGTGATGGTGGCGGTAAGACGGCAGAAATGAAAGATGATCTTTGGCATGACATAATAAATACTAATTTAAATAGTGTTTATTATGTTACTAAAGCAGTTTTAAACAAAGGTAATTTGGATTCAAATAGTGCGATAATTAATATTGCATCAACTGGAGGTAAACAAGGCGTGCCTTTTGGTGCTGCATATAGTGCTTCCAAAGCCGGCGTTATTGCGTTTTCAAAAGCATTAGGAAAAGAGTTAGCAAGAACAGGTATAACAGTAAATGCAGTATGTCCGGGGTATGTAGAGAGCAATATGGCAGAAAATGTCCGAAATATTCAAAGTAAATTACTAAATATTCCTGTTGAAGAAGTTAAAAAAAAGATTGAGAATGTTATTCCCATAGGAAGATACATAGAGCCAAATGAAGTAGCGGGAATGGTATCCTACCTATGTTCTGATAGAGCAAGGGGGATAACAATTCAAGCGCTAAATGTTTGTGGTGGGTTAGGTATTTTTTAAATTGCTTGTTCTGTTAATATATAAGGAGAAAATAAAAAAATGGAGACAAGAATGTGTATAAGAGCTGAGAATCAAAGCCAGTGGGATAACTCTGTTATTACGTCAATTGAAATTAAAGCTCCTAAAGAAAAGGTTTATAAAGTTGTTTATCAAGAAAACCCACGACCTAAATTGTGCCCTAAGATTAAGAATTCCACGGTTGTTTTTGATGATGGCATAGTACAAGAATTTTATTTTGATATAGTAAAAGAAGATGGAGGTATGAGGCGTATTCGCACTATAAGTAGGTGCGATGGTGATACCATTGAATTTTTCCAACCAGCTCCACCTCAATATTTGAAGGGTTATTTTGTCAAATGGATTTTTGAAGAAGTATCCATGAACTGCTGCAAAATAATCGCTGAAAATTTATGGAAGATGAATGAATATACTTACACGAAATTTCCGGCTGATAATGAAATGTCTACAGAAGAAAAATTACGACAGCATATTATTCTGTATTCTAACAGTGCATTAGAAGCTATTCGGGAAAAAGCGGTGGCGTCAATATGATTTTAGAAGAACGTATACGGATTGACTGCGAGATAAATAAAGTCTATGAGGCTATTGCGGATCCCTATCGGTGGAAAGAAATTATACCTAATGTTTCAGAAGTTTGTGTGATTTACGACGATGGTCGAAATCAGGAGTTCACAATTACCGTTGAAAAACCAACAGGACCAGAAACAGCACGTACTATACGATATTGTTTAGAGAATAAAATTTTAGTGTTTCAACCAAAATGCCCGCATAAAGTTCGTAAAGTGCAAGCCGAATGGCTTTTTTTAAAAGATGTTTCTAAAACAATAGTTGTAGCTCGCAGAGAATTAGAGTTAGAAGAAATTAACGATGAAAATCAGATGACAAAAGAAGAAACTTTATATTTTAAAAAAATTAAAACAGATTTAACGAATTTACTTAAGCTTAATCTCATAGCATTTAAGAATCATCTAGAATTTAATGCATATCCTTAAATAATTTTTGATGGAGGAATTTACAATGGCTGAAATCATAAGATTCAAACAACTTAGTGAAGAAGCGTCACAAAAAATTTTATCTTTTGGAGAAGACCTTATGTTAGTTGAGTACTGCTTTAAAAAAGGATTTATAGGTAAAGAGCATAAACATGAAGGGCATGCACAGGGGGGGTATGTTGTAAAAGGTAGCTTCGAAATCATTTTAGGAAATGAAAGAAAAATTCTAAAACAAGGTGACACTTATTACGCTGCAAAAAATGTATCGCATGGGATTGTTGCGCTTGAAGATAACTCTATTATTGTAGATGTTTTTACACCAATGCGGAGTGATTTTTTGACAATTTAAAACAATATGAAAAAATATTAGAATTGAATTTAGTTTACAAGTTAACAGATAACATTTTTAATAATGTAAGTAACTTATAAATGGCATATTTCAGCCATTATTTTTTTTGTCGAGAGAATTTTTACTTATCGATTTTGAAAGCAGAAGTAAAAAAGAAATTATTGACAAAAGTTTAAAATGTGATAGACTTTTAATTAAATCGATCGATTGATTAAAAACGAAACGTTTAAATACTGAATTGAGAAAATATTCCGAAAGTTACCGCCTGGTTTTTTCAATTCAGTATTAAGTGTGGGACCGAATTTTTTTTTGAGACCATTTATTAAAATGATACAAGAATGATTCCAAGCTATACATTTTAGAAGATTTTAGAGATATAAGATGATTTATGTAGACAATTGAAATGTTTTATAGGATTATTAGGAGGGGAAAAAATGAGTAAGAAAATTCCTGTCATTGCTATTATTATCTTGGCTTTGGTAGCTTTTGCTAGCTACAAGCTATACTTTTCTAAGGAAAAGGGCATAACTGCCACTGGTACAGTAGAAGTGACACTTGCTGATATTGTACCTAAGACGAATGGCTATATGTCTCAGTTAACGATTCAAGTAGGAGATTCTGTACAGGTTGGTCAAACCATTGTTCATATTCGTCGCAATGATTTAGAGGCTCAGGTGGCTGCCGACGAGGCCGCACTTGCTAAGGCCAGAATTCAATTAACCGATCTTGAGAAAGGACCGAGAGAGCAGGAAATCAAGGAAGTTACAGCCAGTATGGTATCTGCTCAAGCAACATATGAAAAGGCAAAAAAAGATTTGGAACGTTATCGCGCCCTTTATGAAGGGAACGCAATTGCCGCACAAGAATTTGATGCTGCTAAAGCCAGCTATGATGTAGCATTCAATGCTCTCCTTGCCGCTCAATCGAAACAGGGCCTGGTAATAGAAGGTAACCGTCCAGATGTTATTGAAGCTCAGCGAGCTGAAATAAAAAGATTGCAGGCCGTCAGTGACGTTGATCGTGCTACCTTGGCCGATACTGTTATTTATAGCCCGATAAACGGTGTAGTATTAACAAAAAACTATGAAAATGGTGAATATCTGACTGCTGGCTCAGCTATTGCCACTGTTGGTGATCTAAATAATTGTTGGGTCAAAATTTATGTGTCTTCCGAACAACTTGGTCTTATTCAACTGGGGCAACCAGTTGATGTTCATATCGATGCTTATCCTAAAAGAACTTTTGCCGGAACGATTAAAGAAATCAGTCAAACTGCAGAATTTACACCACGACAGAGTATTACTCAACGGGAACGGGCCAACCAAGTATTTTATGTTAAAGTATATATTGATAATTCCGAAGGCATTTTAAAGCCGGGTATGCCAGCAGATGTGGTAATTCAATGATTACTCTAACTAATGTAACAAAATATTATGGCACTAGGTTGGCAGTAAATAATGTTTCTTTAGAAGTAAAGAAGGGTGAAATCTTTGGGTTGGTTGGGCCAGATGGTGCCGGAAAAACAACGATTATCCGAATGCTAGCAGGTCTTCTTGCACCAACGTCAGGAACTCTTACTGTGTTAGGCGCTGCCAATCCGGAGAACATCAAAGAACATCTAGGGTATGTTCCGCAAAAATTCAGCCTCTATGGAGATTTAACAGTCATGGAAAATATTCAAGTATTTGGGGCGTTATACGGTCAATCAGCAGAACAAATTGATGCTGTGGCCAGCCGTATTCTTGGTTTTACCAATTTAATGCCCTTCAGGGATCGCCTGGCTGATAATTTATCTGGTGGCATGAAACAAAAATTGGCCTTAGCAGCTGGTTTGATGCATCAACCCCAATTATTTTTTCTCGATGAACCGACGACTGGTGTTGACCCCGTTTCTCGGAGAGAGTTTTGGCAAATGTTGTTCAGACTGAATAAAGAAGGCACAAGTATTTTTGTGTCTACACCTTACATGGATGAGGCGGAATTCTGTACACGTGTTGCTTTTTTACATAATGGCCAAATTGTCTCCTGTGATTCTCCGGAAGGTTTGCGCCAAGCCTATCCTTACAAAGTATTGGAATTGGGAACCAGTGACCGAGATATTAAAAATCATTTAAAAAAATGTTCAATTCTTGATATTAACATGTTCGGCGATAAATATCATTTGGTAGTGGAAGACGTAACGTTAGCTAAAAATCAGATACAATCTGTGCTAGGCGAGATGAACATTGAAAACATCACACTAGAAGAAATCCAGCCCACATTAGAAGATGTTTTTGTTGCTCTAGCAAGGGAGGTTTTTTGAATGTATGCTGTGGAACTAGCAAACCTTACTCGCCGTTTTGGAGACTTTACTGCCGTAAATAACCTTTCCTTACAGATTAAGCAAGGTTCAATCTATGGCTTTCTGGGGCCCAACGGCTCTGGTAAATCTACTACGATTCGTATGTTGTGTGGATTAATGACACCGACCTCGGGAAGTGGTAAGATACTAGGTTTAGATATTGCTCATGATAGTGAGGATATCAAGCATAAAATAGGCTACATGTCTCAAAAATTCAGTCTTTATGATGATTTAACCGTCAAGCAAAACCTAAAATTTTATGCTGGAATGTATAGTTTATCAGAAGATGTAAAAGAAAGAAGAATTAAAGAAATGCTGTCTTTAGCTGACCTAGAAGATCGGCAAAATGAATTAGTAGTGAACCTTTCTGGTGGTTGGAAGCAGCGTTTAGCCCTAGGTTGCTCTATTATTCATACCCCTCCCATTCTGTTTCTTGACGAACCGACAGGTGGTGTTGATCCTAAATCAAGACGTATGTTCTGGGAAATTATATATAAATTAGCATCGCAAGGAACTACGATAATGGTTACAACTCACTTCATGGACGAAGCTGAGCATTGCGATGAGATAGGATTTATATTTGAAGGAAACTTAATTGCAAACGGTACTCCGTCGCAACTCATAAAGATGGTTCCAGGTGTATTGGTGCGTATTGCTACTCACGAGCCCATGGAATTATTAGAGACTGTGATGGCCAGCAGTATTCCGTATCTCGATATTTATCCTTTTGGTGCCAGTCTACATATTCTGCTTGAGGAAAATCAACTGGCTCAAGTTGCAGCTTTCCCTTATAAACAAATCACGCCGGGATTGGAAGATGTATTTGTGTATTTGGTGAAATCTAAGCGTAAGGAGATGAAAATATGAAGCGTCTACGAGCATTGCTGATTAAAGAATTCATCCAAATGCGACGTGACAAGTTAACCTTGGCCATGATGCTTGTACTACCGATTGTACAGCTTTTACTTTTTGGCTATGCCATAAATACTGATGTTAAGCATTTACCTACCATTGTATTTGACCAATCTTTGCAGCAAGATAGTCGTGATTTACTTAATTCTTTGACGTCTAGTGAATATTTTGACATAAAATATGTTGCTAATAGTTTCCAGGAAATAAATGATGCCGTTGATTCTGGAAAGACCAAGGTAGGTATTATTATACCGCCCGACTTTTCCGAGAATTTAAAACATGGTAGAACTGCTACTGTACAGGTTATTGTGGATGCAACTGATTCCCTGTCTGCCTCTTCGGCTATCAGCGCAGCTCAATTGATCGGTCAACTGAAATCACAGAAAATTTTGCTGCAGAAAATGCAAGGCTATACGGGGCATACCACACAGAATCCTTATGAGATTCGTATTCGCCCGTGGTACAATTCTGATTTTGTATCGGCCTTTTATATGGTTCCAGGCATTATGGGGGTAATTCTAACCATGACTATGGTGATGATTACCTCGATGGCCATTGTCCGGGAACGGGAACGAGGTACATTGGAACAACTCATCGTTACACCCATGAAGAATTGGGAGCTTATGATGGGGAAAATTATTCCGTATAGTATTGTTGGCTATGTGCAAGTCACTGTTTCTATACTAGTGGGTATTTTGGTGTTCGACTTGCCGATTCGCGGTAGTCTTGGTTTACTTTATGGTCTTACATCTTTCTTTATCATTGCTTCATTGGCGCAAGGTATTTTAATCTCTACAGTGGCAAAAACTCAAATGCAAGCTATGCAAATGTCCTTTTTCGTTTTTTTACCGAGTATATTACTTTCCGGTTTTATGTTTCCACGGGAAGCCATGCCGCTCTTCTTTAATTTACTTGGTAATATACTGCCGCTTACCTTCTATTTGCAGATCATGCGGAGCATTATACTCAAAGGTGTGGGCTTTAGCATCGTATGGCCACAAGTGTTGTCATTAACTATATATATAATGATTGCGCTAGTAATTAGCATCAAAAAATTTCAGAAGAAGGTTGCCTAGTGAAATACCTGAACATGTTAGAAATGTGAAAACAAGCTGAAATAATCTCTCTCAATAAACAGTTAATTAAGGAGTTGCTTTAATATGGAACATAGTACAGCAGATAAAATAATGGAAACAGCTATTCCATTGTTTGCGAAGAAAGGATATGTAGCTGTTTCAATCCGCGAAGTAGCGGATGCCGTTCAGATAAATAGTTCTGCCATTTCTTATTATTTTAAAAGTAAAGAAGGGTTATATCAAGCGGCGTTAGAAGCTAATTTTTCGCCCGTAGATAAGTTGCTAAAATCAGTGGAGACGATGAACGATCTAAATGCTATTGAGCGTCTTACTATATATGCCCAGAACATCGTAAAACTTCATAGAAAACATCCCTTTTTAGCTCGGTTTGTAAATAGTGAACTTGCTAATCCGACACCCTGTGGTGAAAAGATAATAAAAAAATATATTTCTCAACTTTATCAATTTGTTCACTCCTCTTTAAGTAAAGGAGTTGCTGCTGGAGATTTTGCTCCTGATCTAAATCTTAGCTATGCAGCAGTATCCTTAGCAGGGATACTGAATTTTTACTTTCTTACAACACCTGTTATAAAGGAATTTATCGTTTTTTCGGAGTGCTCTGACGAAGAATATATTAGTCAAGCGCTCAGGATTTATCTAAATGGTATCAGTATAAAGAAATAGAATCAATCCAGTAAGATCATAAGAGGTCATTAAGGTGTAGATGAGAGTCTAGAACCTGTTGCATCTACTTAGATTTCATGAAGGGGGAGATTTTTTTCCATGACTAAGCAGCCTAATTGGAAAAAACATCTAGTGGCAGCGCTAGCGAGCGGATTTCTAGCGATAAATACGGTGGTGGCATTTGCAGCACCTGTAGAACTATCTGTAGAAGAAAGTATTAAAATGGCTTTAAACAGCAATCCCACCATTAAGATGGCTGATGCCGATCGGAAAAGTGCAGAGCAGCAAATAAATGTAGCGAAGGGGGGCAAATTACCTGCTTTAACATTGGAGCACAGCGATAATTTAGCCCACTCAGGTCCAGATAGTGACACGGATTATGTCAATACTGTTTCTTTAAAGCTAAATCTGTACAGCGGTGGAAAAACAGAAAGTGATATTGCAACAGCCAAGCTTAAATTAAAAGTTGCTGATTCAGTAGTAGCACAAAGTAAGCAAAAGATAAAATTAGATGTGACCAATGATTATTTTACAATTCTGGCAGCGAAAAATACGCTAAAGGTCAGCCAAGAGGCTGTAGATCAGATGGAAGCGCATTTAAAGAATGTTCAGTCTCAATATAGTGTAGGCACTGTTGCTAAGTCGGATGTACTGCGTTCCGAAGTGGAATTAGCGAATAACCAACAAAAGTTGATTAAAGCGAAAAATGACTATGACTTGGCAGTTTCAAACTTCAATAATGTAATAGGCTTGCCTTTAGAGACAGAAGTGCAATTAAAAGATGAATTAAAACATGAAGCGTATACTTTATCACTAACAGAAAGTATTAGTTATGCTTTGAGTCATCGACCAGAAGTCATTCAAGAAAATTACAATATTGATGTGGCAAAAGAAACTATAAAATATGCCAAAGGTGGGAGATTACCAGATATTAGTGCAACAGCTAAGACAGGCTGGCACGATAAAGATTTTCCCGGTGCTGATAATAATAATTGGTCTGTTGGACTATTAGCTACTTGGACACCTTTTGATTCTGGTGTGACAAATGCTAAAGTCAAACAGTCTGATTCTGGATTAATAAAAGCACTAGAGCAGGCTAGACAGACAAAAGATAGTGTTCAATTAGATGTACGTCAGGCTTATTTAAGTATGAATGAAGCAGAAAAACGTATTGATACAACACAAGTGGCAGTTGAAAAAGCAGAAGAGGATTTTAAAATTTCCCAAGTTCGCTATAGTGCTGGAGTCGGTACAAATACAGATGTTATTGATGCACAAGTAGCCTTGACTCAAGCAAAAAACAACTATATCCAAGCTATGTATGATTTTAACACTAGTAAAGCTAACTTAATAAAAGCAATGGGAGTAGCTGTAGAATAAATAATTGCTAATAAAGAGTCAAAAGATCCTGCATTACTTTTAGTAAGTGATGCAGGATCTTTTTTTGTAATAAGAGATACCTATTTCTTATATGCTTTACTTTTTATGTTTTACATTAATTACTTATTGTTAGTTCAACTAGTCTTTCAGCAAGATTCTTATACCAGGAAGAAGTTAATACATTTGTACCAATACCGCATGCATCCATATGATCAATCGTATCTAACAAGGGCATGGAATTCCACTTTCCTATTTGTGGTACTCCATTATAGTTGACGATTCTATCGGAAGACCAGTTTTTTGGACCATTTTGAGAAATGGTATTGACCACGCCATCATTGGGTTTCCAACTGTCATCAATAATAACGCGCCCTTCTTCATTACGCGTATAACTTCCTATGAATGTTCCAAATGGATATAGCAGCGGAGTCATATTAATTACATGGGGAAGCTCATTGTTCGTCAGAATACTTGGAACAGTTGCACAGGTAGAATAAGAAAAATAATATACATCAGATTGTGCCTTAACCCATGAATTCAGCACGCGAGCGCCATCAGTACTTAAATCCCAATTTGCAAGATCATTCGTACGATTCCAGATGTTGCTGTTAAACACCCTATTTGTATAGTCTGTAAGACTTTCCCCTGGCTTTCTATTCAAGCCCCACTGATCAAGCTTAAAATCATAGATAAGTGCTTCCCCTGCACCGGTAAAGGAAGCAAGAGAGGCTACAAAATTCTTGGCGAAATCATCAAATAGATTGATTCCGTCTGCAAGGGTAGTACCATCATGAGTAGAAGCAATAGTCGTAACACTGTGAACCCAGGATTTACCGCCAGCAAAGAGTGGACTCAAGTGAGTCGAGGTTGCAGACCGTTCCTCTGCACTTCCTTCCTTCAGTAATTGAACAAGGGTTCGCACTGTTTGACCACCCATACTATGGGCTACAAGATGAATTTTATTTATTTTACCTTCTGTTGTCAGATTGCCCCATTCAGGATAAAGACCAGGATATGTTCTCCCATACCTGTTATGCCCTTTCTGTGTAGAATGTGCTTGACCGTAGTCTACTGTACCACCCTTGATATAAGCATACAATTCACACGCTCTGTCCCAGTTGCTAGATACAGGACCTACCGTTGCAGTATAAGTCGTGTAACCGCTTGAGGCGAGTTCCTGCTCATAATCAGTTACGCCGCCCCAATATTTTAGTCCCAGCACCTCGTTTCTACCCCAACCCATAAATCCATGGACGAGCACGATCGGGTAAGAGTTGGCTTTTGTTCTCATTACCTTTTCTTTCGTTTGCCTTACAAAATCCATTTTAAATTCCTCCTTTTAAATATGATATACTTACTACATTCTTGCGCAGATTAGAATTCAACCAGTAATGTAAAATTTTCCCACATTCTTTATCCGTACATAATAAGCTAATTGAAGATAGGTATAAGAAGTGAATTGAATCAGTTTTAATGGAAAATGAAAACCCCTCATTCGTAGGAAAATAAAACGACGAATGAGGGATTTTAGGTTTCCTCAGACTTAGGTTTGAAGAAATTTAAAACGCACTTTTACGTGAAGTTGTATGTATACACGGAATAGACAAAGGACTTTGCGTAAAAATATAGAAATTTACCAATATAATCCTTTCAAATATTACCCAGTTTACTGCTGATATTCAAAAAGGAGCATATACTTATAATGCATTAGAGATAGGAGGAGGTTGAAAAGTTTGTAAAAAGAGTTGGGCAAGCCAGTAGTAAAATTTATTAACGAGGAGTGTGCATATGAAAAAGGTAGATTTTATGAGTCATGACCTGGAAGTGCCTGAACTAACACTTCGGGGAATGTTGCTAGGAATGATAATTACAGTTCTTTTTACAGCATCCAATGTTTATTTGGGCTTAAAGGTAGGGCTTACGTTTTCGTCTTCTATTCCTGCAGCAGTTATTTCTATGGCAGTTTTAAAAATGTTTAAAGATTCCAATGTCTTGGAAAATAATATGGTTCAGACCCAGGCATCGGCTGCGGGTACTCTTTCAGCAGTTATATTTATTATTCCCGGCTTGTTAATGCTAGGGTACTGGCAGGGATTTCATTTCTGGCAGACCTTGATGGTTTGTGCTTGTGGCGGCTGCCTCGGCGTGTTGTTCACGATTCCATTGCGCCGTGCAATGATTGTCAATAGTGATTTGCCTTATCCTGAGGGGCTGGCAGCTGCAGAAATTTTGAAAGTAGGTAGTGGTGACGCTGCTGGAGCCAAAGAAAATGGCATAAAGGATATTATGGCTGGTGGTATTGTTTCGGCTATTGTCAGTTTGTGCGCGGATGGTTTTCAAGTTATTTCATCGGGAGTACACTATTGGTTCACTTTTGGCAAATCTACTTCTCAGCTGCCTCTCGGCTTTTCTTCTGCTTTATTGGGAGCTGGTTATTTGATTGGCATTGCCAGTGGTATGGCAATGTTAGTGGGTACTATTTTGGCGTGGGGTGTACTTGTGCCGTATCTTACATCTGTGATGTCACCGGCAGCTGGGCAGAGCGCCAGTGCGTTTGCATCCGCTGTATGGGCACAAAAGGTACGCCTTATCGGTGCTGGGGCGATTGGCATTGCTGCAATATGGACGCTGATCACATTGGTAAAACCTATCATAGAGGGTATGCGCATTTCGATACAAGCTATGAGGAGTTCTGAAACAGGCAAAGGTTTGCACCGTATGGATACAGATTTGTCTCCTAAAACGACAGCGATGGTTTTGGGCATTATTGTTATCGGTTTACTGGGAACGTTTTATTCCTTTATTGCTGATGGGAATTTGTCAGCAGGTGCCACCTGGATGTTTATTATTGCAGGTGTTGCCGTTGCAATCCTAATGGGATTTTTTGTAGCTGCTGCGTGTGGCTACATGGCCGGATTAATTGGTACATCGGCTAGCCCGATTTCAGGGATCGGCATTCTGGGGATTATTGTATCCTCACTTGTTGTATTAGGCATCGGTACAGCAGTCAGTCTTTTTGACACGGAAGCAGGAAGTAAATTTGCTACTGCGTTAGCTATTTTCATGACGAGTGTTATTGTCAGCATTGCTGCTATTTCCAACGATAATTTGCAAGATTTAAAGACTGGTTATCTCGTCGGTGCTACGCCATGGAGACAGCAAGTGTCCTTATTGTTGGGCTGCCTTATCGGAGCTTTTGCTATTGCACCAGTTTTGAATTTATTATATGAAGCATATGGTTTTGTCGGAGCTATGCCGCGCGCTGGAATGGACGAAAGTCAAGTTCTGTCTGCACCGCAGGCGACTTTGATGACTACGATAGCCAAAGGGATTTTTAGTCATAATCTAGATTGGAATTATATTCTTTTCGGCGTGGGAGTCGGAATTATAATCATTATTGTAGATTTACTATTGAAAAAGAACTCAACAAAATACTACCTGCCGCCGTTAGCTGTAGGCATGGGAATTTATTTGCCGCCTACATTGGAAGTTCCGCTTATCATAGGTGCTGTCATGGGTTACTTTGTCAATCGTTATCTGCGTAATCGGGCGATTGAGCGGAGTCCGAAAAACATTGAAGAAGATGTAGAAGTTTGTAACCGCCACGGCGTACTGTTTGCATCTGGGCTTATTGTTGGTGAAAGTTTAATGGGGGTTATCATTGCCATCATCATTGTATTTTCAGTAACAAGCGGTGGTAGTGATGCGCCATTGGTACTCGTAGGCAAGGAATTTGGTCCCACTGCGGATTGGCTTGGATTGCTGGTATTTATCGCAGTGCTTGCCACATTTATTTATCGCGTGGTTAGTGTGAAATTTAAAACTAATTAATGAATCAAAAGACGTTGTATTATTTATAAGAACGAAAACTCCTGCAAAGTTTGGCTTTGCAGGAGTTTTATTTTAAGAGGTAGGAAACCAAACTGTACCAATACAGTTTGGTTTTTTCCAATTGTAGTGATATGTGTATGACCACTATAATAATCTAAGAAGATAAAACAAATGATACTACATAAGAGGACCACTTGCTGCATTCTATATGTTGAGTACTTTTATATTTGAAACTAGGGGGATATTTAAATGGCTTTTGGTAAGGAGTTTTTATGGGGTGGAGCAGTTGCTGCGCATCAATTAGAAGGTGGGTGGGATAAAGGCGGAAAAGGACCTAGCGTAGCAGATGTGATGACTGCTGGTGCACATGGTGTACCAAGAGTTATTACGAATGGAGTAGTTGAAGGTGAAAATTATCCTAACCATGAAGCAATTGATTTTTATGGCCACTATAAAGAGGATATTGCTTTATTTGCAGAAATGGGCTTTAAATGTTTTAGAACAAGTATTGCATGGACACGTATTTTCCCTAAAGGTGATGAATTAACTCCAAATGAAGAGGGGTTACAATTTTATGATGATATGTTTGATGAAATGATAAAGCATGGAATTGAGCCTGTTATTACATTAAGCCATTTTGAAATGCCGTATCATTTAGCTAAAGAATATGGTGGATGGAGAAACAGAAAGATTATAGAATTCTTTGTACGATTTGCAAAGGTTGTTTTTGCCAGATATCAGCATAAAGTAAAGTATTGGATGACTTTTAATGAAATTAATAACCAGAAGAATACTGTTAATGAAATTTTCGGATGGACTTGTTCTGGACTTCTTTTTCAAGAAGGTGAAAACAGGGAAGAAGTGATGTACCAGGCTGTTCACCATGAATTGGTTGCCAGCGCACTGGCAGTTAAGGCTGGGCATGAAATAAATCCTGAATTTAAAATTGGGTGTATGGTTTC